>NZ_BOML01000011.1 GCF_016862175.1 Paractinoplanes durhamensis
GGCCGAGCGAGCGCGCCGCGCGGAAGAGCCCTCGCGCAGGAAGCGTCACGGACGGGTCATGCGGAGCACATCCAACGCCTCGTCGAGTTGCGTCTCGGTGAGCTTGCCGGAGTCGAGGTGGCCGCGTTCGATCACCACCTCGCGGATGGTGCGGCCACCGGCCAGCGCGGCCTTGGCGATGGCGGCGGCCTCGTCGTAGCCGAGGTACCGGTTGAGTGGGGTGACGATCGACGGCGAGCCCTCCGCGTACGCGAGCGCGACCTCGACATTCGCCTCCAAGCCGGACACGCAGCGGTCGGCGAGCAGCCGGGACACGTTGGCCAGCAGCCGGATCGACTCCAGCAGGTTGCGGGCCATCACCGGGAGCATCACGTTGAGCTCGAAGTCACCCTGGGTGCCGGCGAAGGAGACGGTCGCGTCGTTGCCGATGACCTGGGCACACACCTGGCGGACCGCCTCGGGCACGACCGGGTTCACCTTGCCCGGCATGATCGACGAGCCGGGCTGGAGGTCGGGCAGGCGCAGCTCGCGCAGGCCGGCCCGCGGCCCGGAACCCATCCAGCGAATGTCGTTCACGATCTTGTAGAGCCCGACCGCGATCGTCTTGAGCTGCCCGGACGCCTCGACCAGCGCGTCCCGGGCGCCCTGCGCCTCGAAGTGGTTGCGGGCCTCGGTGACCGGCAGGCCGGTGGTTTCGCGCAGCTTCTCGATCACGGCGGCGGCGAACCCGGGCGGGGTGTTCACGCCGGTGCCGACCGCGGTGCCGCCGAGCGGCAACTCGGCCAGCCGGGGCAGGGTCGCGTTCAGCCGTTCGATGCCGTTGGTCACCTGTTGGGCGTACCCGGAAAACTCCTGACCCAGCGTGACCGGCGTCGCGTCCATGAGGTGCGTCCGCCCGCTCTTGACCGTCGTCGCCCATTGATCCGCCTTGGCGGAGAGGGCGGCGGCGAGGTGTTCGAGAGCCGGGATGAGGGTCGCGGTGACCGCCTCGGTGGCGGCCAGATGGATCGACGACGGGAACACGTCGTTGCTCGACTGCGACGCGTTGACGTGGTCGTTCGGGTGCACCGACCGGCCCAGTTCGCGTTCGGCGAGGGTGGCGATGACCTCGTTCGCGTTCATGTTCGATGAGGTGCCGGAGCCGGTCTGGAACACGTCGATCGGGAATTCGTCGTCATAATCCCCGGCGGCGACGTGCGCCGCTGCCTTCGCGATCGCTTCGGCGAGGTCCTGATCGAGTACGCCGAGGGCGGCGTTCACCCGCGCGGCGGCGCCTTTGATCTGGGCCAGGGCGGCGATGTGGGCGGGCTCCAGGCCACGCCCCGAGATCGGGAAGTTCTCCACGGCCCGCTGGGTCTGCGCCCGCCACAAAGCCTCGGCGGGCACCCGGACCTCGCCCATCGTGTCCCGTTCGACCCGGTAGCCACTCTGCTCGTCAGTCACGTAACCATCGTCTCTCGGCGATCGCCGGTCTGCAGATGATCCGCGCCACCCGGCCGCAGCTCGGCGGCGAGCATCCCGGCGTACTCCCGGAGCAGGTCGTGCAGCCGGAAGACGCCCGGCTCCGGCTCCTCCACCAGGTGCGCGTCGATCAGGTCGTCGAGGAGGTCCTCGGCCCGGTCCAGCGGCAACTCGCCGAGCGCGGCCGCGGCCGGCCCGTCGAACAACCGGTCCGGAACCGCGCCGAGCTGCCGGAACAGCCGCTGGGCGGCCTCGCCGAGCTGGCGGTAGGAGAGCGCGAACGCGTCGGCCACCGTCCGGTTCTCGGCGGCCAGCTCGGGCAGCGCCGACTCGCCGAGCCGTCGCACCAGGTCGGCCACCTGCCAGCGCGGCCGATGGGCCAGCCGGGCCCCGGCCAGCCGGAGCGCCAGCGGCAGCGCCCCGCACCGGCGGACCAGCTCGGCGGCCTCGGCCGGCTGGGTCGTCACCCGGTCCCCGGCGATCCGGGCCAGCAGGGCCATCGCCTCGGTCTCGGTGAAGACCGGCAACGACTCGGGGTGCGCGCCGTCCAGGCCGACCAGCCGGCGCCGGCCGGTGACCAGCGCGAGCGCACCGGCCGAGGTGGGCAGCAGGTCGGCCACCTGACGGCTGGACGCGGCGTTGTCCAGCAGCACCAGGGCCCGGCGCTGGGCCAGCTCGTTGCGCCACAGGTCGATCCGCCCGGCCGTCTCGGCGGGCACCCGGTCGGCCGGGATGCCGAGCTGGCGCAGCAGGATCAGCAGGGCGGCGGACGGTTCGAGCGGCTCGTGCTCGCTGTGCCCGTGCAGGTCGACGAAGAGGTGCGCGTCCGGGTAGCGGCCACCGACCAGGGACGCCACCTGCAGCGCCAGGGTCGTCTTGCCGCTGCCGGCCATCCCGTCGACGGCCAGCACGACCGGCCCGTACGGTCCGGCCGCGTCGATCGCCCCGACCAGCCGGGCCACGACCGCCTCGCGGCCGGTGAAGTCGCCGACCGTCCGCGGCAGGCAGCGCGCCGGCACCGGCGCGGAGTGCTCGCCGCCGAGCATCCGCTGGTGCAGCTCGCGCAACTCCCGGCCCGGTTCGATGCCGAGTTCGCCGGTCAGCACCTGCTGCGCGCGGCGGAACTCGGCGAGGGCGTCGGCCCGGCGGCCGGCCCGGAACAGCGCCGTCATCAGCTGCCCGCGCAGCCGTTCCCGCAGCGGGTACCGCTCGACCAGCCCGGCCAGCTCACCGAGCAGGTCCCGGTCGCGGCCGGCCAGCAGCTCCAGGTCGGCCCAGTCCTCGATGGCGACCGCCCGCGTCTCGTCGAGCACCGCCGCCTGCCGGCGCACCGCCGGGCTGTCGATCTCGACCAGGGCCGGGCCGCGCCACAGGTCGAGGGCCTGCCGCAGGCGGGCCGGGTCGGACTGCGCCCGGGCCTCGGCCGACAGCGCGGTGAAGACCGCCCAGTCCAGCTCGGCCGGATCGCAGCGCAGCCGGTAACCGGCCGGGTCGCTGGTGATCGCGCCGGCCGGGAGGCGGCGGCGCAGCCGGGACACGCAGGTCTGCAGCTGGCCGCGCGCGGTCGGCGGCGGATCGTCGGCCCACAGGGCGTCGACCAGGTCACCGACGCCGACCACCCGGTCGGCGTGCAGCAGGAGCATGGCCAGCACGACCCGGTCCCGGCCCGCGGTGATCGGCTCGCCGGCCACCGCCAGCGGCCCGAGGATGGCGTATCTCATCGCGCCCGCCCCACCGGCGCCGGCTGTTCGACCCGGAACTGATCCGGGACCCCCAGCTCGCGATAGATGGCGAGGGCGGCCGTCCACGATCGACGGGCGTGCTCGGGATCGGAGCCGGCCACGCAGTCGGCGACGCCCTCCTCGGCGCGGGCGGTCATGTAGCGCATCCGGGCGGCGCGGGCCCGGACCAGCACGTCCGCCCACAGCTTCCGGGCGCCGGCCAGGTCACCGGCCGCCTGCCGGGTCTCGGCGTAACCGGCCAGGCAGTCGGCCTCGTGCCGCTGGTCGGCGATCCGCCGGGCACCGGCCAGGGCGGTCTCGTGCGCGGCGATCGCCTCCGCGAAGCGGCCCTCGCTGCGCAGCAGGTTGCCGAGCTCGTGGTGCACATCGGACTCGACGTCGAGGTTTCCGACCCGGCGCGCCAACCGCAGGGCCGCGGCCAGGTAGCGGTGCGCGTTGACGGTGACGCCGAGCGACCGCCGCACCCGCTGGATCTTCAGCAGCGAACTCGCGATCACCCCGTCGTCCCGGTGCTCGATCGCGGCGAGCAGGCCGAGCCGGCGGTAGTGCAGCGCCTCCGCGTACCGGCCGAGTCGCTCGTTGCCCTCGCTCAGGTAGCTCAGCGGCGCCCGGGAGCGGGCCCGGTCACCGGCCAGCGCGGCGGTGCGGCGGGCCGCGCGTGCCGCGTCGACGCTCTCGGTGAACCGGCCCAGCGCGTCGTACACCCCGGCGAGGTTACCGAGCGCAGTCGCGGCCGCACGCGGCTGTCCCAGCTCCTGGCGCAGCCGGACCGACCGCCGGAGCAGCTCGATCGCCCGCTCGAAGTCGGCGGCCCGGACGCAGACCGAGGCGAGGTAGTTGGCGGTGACCGCGATCCCGGCCCGGTCGCCGGTCTCCTCCATGATGGACATCGTCCGGTCCAGCAGGATCCGCAGCTCGTCGCTGGCACCGTGGTAGAAGAGGTGCCACCACGCCGCGCGGGCGATCCACCAGGCAAACTCGGGTCGCCCGGCGGCGGGCGCAGCCTCGACGTAGGCGACCAGGCCGGGCCGCTGCCGCTCGATCCGCGCGGCCGGGTCGGCGATCGCCGCGACCAGCTCCGGCCGCAGCGGCACCGGCGTGCCGAGATCCCGGTAGACCACCGCCCGGTACGCCTCCGGCACCGACCGCGCCACCGCGTGGGTCTGCAGGTCGAGCACGCCGATCAGGGCGTCCCGCCGTTCCCGGTCGGTCAGCTCGAGCGCCCCCGCGAACTCCCGCAGCAGGTCGTGCAGCCGGTACCACCCCGGCGACGGCTCCTCGACCAGGTGCACGTCGACCAGGTCGTCCAGCTCGTCGCGCGCGGCGTCGAGCGGCAGCCCGCACAGCGCGGCCGCGGCCGGGGCGTCCAGCAGCGTGCCCGGCGCGATGCCGAGCAGCCGGAACATCCGCTGCGCCGACTCCGGCAGCTGCCCGTAGGACAGGGCGAACGCGCTGGCCACCGACCGGTCCTCGGCCGCCAGCTCGGACAGCGCCGATTCGCCGAGCCGCCGCACCAGGTCGGCCACCCGCCAGCGCGGCCGATGCGCGAGCCGGGCGCCGGCCAGCCGCAACGCCAGCGGCAGCCCGCCGCAGCGCCGCACCACCTCGGCGGTGGCCGCCGGTTCCGCGGCGATCCGCTCGCCGGCGATCCGGGTCAGCAGTGCGATCGCCTCGGCCGGCGGCAGCACCGACAGCGACTCCGGGTGCACGCCGTCCAGCCCGATCAGCCGCCGACGGCTGGTGACCAGCGCGAGCGCGCCGGCCGAGGTGGGCAGCAGGTCGGCGATCTGGGCGCTGGAGTGGGCGTTGTCCAGGACGATCAGCACCCGCCGCCGGGCCAGCTCGGTGCGCCACAGCGCGACCCGGTCACCCAGGTCGGCCGGGATCGCGTCGGCCGCGAGGCCGAGCTGCCGCAGCAGGGTGAGCAGCGCCGCGGCCGGTTCGACCGGTTCGCCCTCGCCGTGCCCATGCAGGTCGACGAAGAGGTGCGCGTCCGGATAGCCGGCGCCGACGAGCGCGGCCACGTGCAGGGCCAGGGTGGTCTTGCCGCTGCCGGGCATGCCGTCGATCACCACGATCGCGGGCCCGCCCGGACCGGTCCGGGCGACCGCGTCGAGCAGGCGGGCAACGGCCGCTTCGCGTCCGGTGAAGTCCCCGACCGTACGCGGAAGGCTCCGCACCCCGCCGCTCGGCGCCGGCCGTTCCTTCTCCCCGGCGAGAATCCGCCGATGCAGTTCCTGCAGCTCCGGGCCCGGTTCGATGCCGAGCTCGGCGCGCAGCGTCGCCCGCAGCCGGCGGAACTCGGCGATCGCGTCGCCGGCCCGGCCCGCACCGGCCAGCGCCCGGATGAGCAGGCCGCGCGGCCGCTCGCGCAGCGGGAACCGCTCGGCCAGCGCACCCAGCTCGCCGACCAGGTCGCGGTCGTGGCCGGCGGCCAGTTCCAGCTCGGCCCAGTCCTCGACGGCCGCCGCATATCGCTCGTCGAGATCGGCCGCCGCGACCCGCACCGGCTGGCTGTCCAGCCCGACCAGCGCCGCACCCCGCCAGAGGTCGATCGCCTCGCGCAGCGCGGCGGCATCCTTGCGGTCGCGGGCCTCGCCGATCAGCCGGGCGAAGACCGTCGCGTCCAGGTCGTCCGGCCGGCAGACCAGTCGATAGCCGGCGGCGTCGAGCAGGATCGCGCCGGTCGGCAACTGCCGCCGCAAACGGGACACACAGGTCTGCAGCTGGGCCCGGGCGGTGGCCGGCGGATCAACCCCCCAAAGCGCCTCGATCAGGGTCGAAACGTCGACCACCCGACCGGCGTGGAGCAGCAGCATGGCCAGCAGGACTCGATCCCGCCCCGCCGTGATCGCCACTTGCTGTCCATCGCCGGTGACGGACAGTGGCCCTAAAATGCGGTACCGCACGGGAGCCACTCCGATCCGTGTCTATCTCAGCGAGGGTACCGATTCAGCGATAGCGGATCGACAGTGATCTGAGAGCGACGTACGGCACGCTTCCGGTTGCGTCGCTTCACCGCGGATGTTCCCAAGACATCGCCCCAGCACGGTGGGCTCCGCACGGTTACGGGGGATCCGAAAAGCCCGCCCGAGCTGCCCCGCTCGGGCGGGCGGTTCGTATCGTGATGATCACTGTCGGTTGGACGAGGCGCGCGCCGGAACGTACCGTCGAGCGGGTTCGGACGTCCCCGACGAAGAGGATCCCTGCATGCGACGCGCCATCCTGGCCGTGATCGCCGGCGCCACCCTGCTGGCCGGCTCCGCCTGCGACAGCGACGCAGATGCCAAGACCGAGGCCGCCGCCACGGTCACCGCACCCACCGCCGCCCCCACCACGTCCGCGCCCGACTACTCGGCGAGCACCAAGCAGGTCTGCGCCAAGCTGCAGACGCTCTACACCGCCGAGCTGCGCAACTTCGGCACGGCGATGGGCAAGATGGTCACCTACAAGGAGGCCAAGCAGACCGCCGACGCGGAGAAGGCCGAGGCCACCGCGGCCGGTCAGCTGAAGGCCGCGGCGACGAAGATCCGCACCGAGACAGCCACCGCCGAGGACCCCGACTTCATCGTGGCCGGCAAGGTCTCCGCCTCGAAGCTGGAGAGCAGCGCGACCGACCGCCGCTACTTCGACAAGGTGAAAACCCTCGCCGATCTCAACAAGACGGTGGAGGCCCAGTTCTCCGAGTGGCTGACCCCGGTCGCCGGTTACTGCAAGACCGCCTGATGAAGGAGTTGCTCACCGGCCTCGACGTGGTCGACGACGCCGACGTCCTGGACAGCCTCAGCCACGACGACGCCGAGTGGGCACCCTACGGAAAGGCGGTCGCGGCCGTCCGGCCCCGAACCACCGAGGACGTACGCCGGGTGGTGGCGGCCTGCGCCGACCGCAAGATCCCGATCGTGCCGCGTGGGGCCGGCACCGGCCTGTCCGGCGGGGCCAACGCCGTCGACGGCGCGATGATCCTCGACCTGTCGAAGATGAACCGGATCGTCGAGATCGACGCCGAGAACATGACCGCCACCGCGCAGCCCGGCGTGGTCAACGACGACCTGAAGAAGGCGGTCGCCGAGCACGGCCTTTGGTATCCACCCGACCCGGCCAGCGCCCCCTGGTCGACGATCGGCGGCAACGTCGCCACCAATGCCGGCGGCCTGTGCTGCCTGAAGTACGGCGTGACCCGCGACTACGTACTCGGCATGGAGGTCGTGGTCGGTGGCCCGGCGGGCGACTACGGCACCGTGGTGCGGCTCGGCCGGCGCACCACCAAGGGCGTGAGCGGCTACGACCTGGCCGGCCTGTTCACCGGCTCGGAGGGCACGTTCGGGGTGATCACCGAGATCACCGTACGGCTGCGCCCGGCCCGCCGGGAGGCGCCGCGCACCGTGGTCGGCGCGTTCGGCAGCGTCGTCGCCGCCGGGGAGGCGGTCGCCGCGATCACCCGGGCCGGCCTGCTGCCCGCCGCGCTGGAACTGCTCGACCGCACCTGCCTGCGGGCCGTCGAGGACTGGAAGCATCTGGGCCTGGAGGCCGACGCGGCCGCCCTGCTGCTGGCCCAGCTGGACACCCCCGGCTTGGCCGGCGACGAGGAAGCGACCGCGGTGGCCGAGGTGTTCCGGGCGGCCGGCGCGATGTGGGCCGAGCAGTCCACCGACGAGATCGAGGCCGAGGCCCTGTTCGCCGCCCGCCGGCTCGCCTACCCCGCGCTGGAGCGGCTGGGCCCGGTGCTGACCGAGGACATCTGCGTGCCGCGCTCCCGGGTCCCGGAGATGCTGGCCTCGATCGAGGCGACCGCCGCCCGGCACGGCATCACCATCGCCACGATCGCGCACGCCGGTGACGGCAACCTGCACCCGCTGATCCTGGCCCCGTCCGGCGACGACGAGGCAAGACGCGCGGCGCAGGCCGCGTTCGAGGACATGCTGACCGCGGCGATCGCGATGGGCGGCACGGTGACCGGCGAACACGGCGTCGGCCTGCTCAAACGCGAGGGCATGCGGCAGGAGCTGTCGGCCGGTGTGCTGGCCATGCAGGTGGCGGTCAAGCAGACCCTGGATCCGCTGGATCTCTTCAACCCCGGAAAGGTGATCGGTTGACCCGGGTCACCTGGTGGCTGGGCCGAGGCTCGGACCCCGACGTTTTCCAGCGCAATTTCGTCGACCCGTACCGCGCGAGCGATCCGCCGGTCGATCTGCACGTCGAATACCTGGGCGCGGATTCGCCGGAACGCACCCTCGCCGCGCTGGCCGACGGCACCGCTCCCGACATCGTGATGATTCCGCGGGCCGGCACCTTCGCGCGGCTGGCCCGGAAGGGCCATTTCGCCGACCTCTCCGGCTACGAATGGACCGGCCGGCTGCTCCCGCTCGCCCGCGAGATCGGCACCCACGGCGGCCGCCTTCTCGGCATTCCGCGCAGCTCGGAAACGATGCTGCTGTTCTACGAAAAGACGCTGTTCGCCACCCACGCTTGGCAGCCGCCGCGGACGCTCGGCGAATTGGAGACCCTGGCGACCGCCATGCAGGCCCGGGGAATCGTGCCGTTCGGCGCCGGTTCGGCGGACGTGCCGCAGTCGGTCGAGCTCTATTTCTCGCTGATCGTCAACCACCACGCGGGCCCGGCCAACGTCCGGAAAGCCCTGCTCGGCGAGCGACCGTGGACCACGTTCACCCGCTCGGTCGCACTGTTGCGGGAATGGTTCGAGCGGGGTTGGTTCGGCGAAAACTACTTCACCGACACGTACACCGACGGTTTCGCCCGGATCGCCACCGGCGAGGCCGGCATGTCCCCCAACATGACCTGGGTCTTCGGCGACATCCCCGCCGCCTTCGGCGAAAGGGCGGGCAACGTCGGGGTAACGCCTTTCCCGACGCCCTGGCCGGCGGCTTTTTATGTGTACGGAACGGGCAGCCTGATCGGCATCAACGCGAAGTCGGCCGCCCCCGATGCCGCAGCCGCGGTGCTGGACAACCTGTTCACCAATGACGTACGCCGCAGCATCAGCCAGGATCTGCCCGGCGACTGGAACCTGCCCCTGACCGACCCCGACGCCGACGGCTTGGCCGCATGCGCGATGCCACAGTTCGCCGAAACCGCGGTGGCCCTGACATCGGCACTGCAGGAGAACCGCTTCGGCTATTCAACGTGGTCGTTCTTCCCACCAACGGCCGAGGAAGCCGTGATCACCAACTTCCGCGACATGATCGAGGGCCGAATGACAGTCGAGTCCTACTTGACCGCCATCGACGAGGCCTTCGTCATCGACCGCACGGCAGAGTGACCACGTTGGACCGCCGCGGTCGAGGTCGATGCCGCTACAGGGGTAGCAGGTCCTTGCGCAGGGCGCGGCGGAGCCGCCACTGGCGGTCGTCGCCGGACGGCCAGGGGAAGCCTCCGTGGCGGAAGACCCAGTTCAGGTACGACACGAAGGGCATCGTTGTCTCGGCGTGGAACAGGCCGTCCACGCAGCCGTCGGGCAGGACCATGCCGTACGGGCTTCCGCCGCTGGTGTTGTCCTTGTGGAAGCGGTCGGGCGCCAGCGGCAGCACGAACACACCCGCGTCGGCGGGGTCGTCTGCCTGCGCCGCCTGCCAGTCGGTCCACACCTCGTCGAAGTACTCGCGGATCGGCGGCATGTCCGGATAGCGGGTGCCCTCGACCTCGATCACCAGGGGGTCGGCGCTCGCCGAGGTCGGCCACTGCGGGTGCGTGCCGACCAGCCAGACGTCGCCGACGATGCGGACCCACGACAGCAGGGTCATCGGCAGGCCACCCCGGGGTAGAAGTCATCGCGCCATCCTGCACAAAAAAGCCGCCCCGGGTGGCCCCGGGGCGGCTTGTCGGAAATC
>NZ_BOML01000012.1 GCF_016862175.1 Paractinoplanes durhamensis
GCCGCAACCCGCCGTACCCGGGCCGCAGATCCCTTTTCAGCGGGACCAAAGTCCCGCCGGGCGCGGGCGCCCGGCGTCAGCGGCGGGCCAAAGGGCGCTGGTTGCTGAGCGCTGGAGGGCTGAGGGCTGGCGCTCGGCGCCGGCCGCAACCGGATCAGCGAAGCCGCGTGGCGTCCGGCGGCGGCTGGGTCAGTCGAGGCTGAGTATCAGGCTCTGGGTCCACTCCGACTGGCGCTCGACCGTGAGCGACACGGTCGATCCTGGCTGTGGCGGGACGCCGTCGTACTCGACGGCTGCCCAACCGTGCTCGAACCGTACTGAGAGCTCGCGGTTGCTCGGGAAGACCCGTTCCACCGTCGCCTCGATGACGCTGCCGACCGGGTGGGCCTCGGTGATCGCCGCCCACTCCGGTCCGGTCCACCGCTTCTGCCGGGTCAGGAGGCCGCGCATGCCGGCATCCAGCGGGAACAGGCGCACCTCGGACTCGCGGTGCTGGACTACCTCGAAGATTCCGCTGCGTCCGATCGGCGGCCAGTCGGCAGCTTCGCCGGGAAGGTGCAGGCAGTCGACCCAGCCGGGGACCGGACCGCCGATGTCGACCTGCACACCTGCCACGCACCCCGGGAAACCGGTCACCGTTCCGCGGACCCGTGTCCCCCGGGGAAACTGGCGCCGCGACGCACTCAACCGATCGTCTGTCACGACGCGGCGCCGAGCACATCGTCCGCGGCGACCCGGAAGACGCCGTTGCCGTGCTCGTCCTCGATGTGCGAGTGCAACTCGATCAGGGCAGTTCGATCGGCCGAACGTTCGCGCACGTCACAAGGGATCTCGACGTCGACCGGGAAGGTGGTGTCCGCGGTCAGGGTCTGCTCCCGGAAGAAGACCGGTTCCTTGTCGACGAGGACCGCGGTGGTGCCGTCGGCGAGCCGTACCTGCACCTCGACCCAGCCCGGGAAGTCGCGGTCGGTCCGCCGCACGACCTGCCCGCGAACGAAATGCACGGGCCACATCATGGCGGACAGCGTCAAGCGCGAGTGTCCGGCCCGCAGAACACCGCAATGCCGCTGTACGCCGCGATAACCCCGGCCAGCCCGGCGCCGTAGCCGACGACCGTGGTCAGCGCCTCGGCGACCACCGTCGCGATCGCCACCCCGAAGACCATGGCGAGGAAGAGCCCGACCGCGGAGACCAGCCACGGATGCCGCAGCCGCAGCCGCCACGCGACCAGCAGCCCCACCACGAGGCTGGCCGGCACCGCGAACTCGATGGCGAGCCCGAGCGTGCTCTCAATGGCCGCTCGGCGGCAAGCCCTTCCGGAAGGAACACGTCCGCCAGCCGGAGGGCGACGACCCAGACGGCGACAACGACCGCTCCGACCATCGCCCCGCGGATCGCGGCGACCGCAGCGCTCCCGCGCGGCCGGACCGAGACGGCAATCGTGTTCATCGCCGCAGTCTGCCGCACGCCGTCAACAGAGATCACCCGAGCCGCTTCAGCACCCCTTCGATGAACGGGGCTTTGCCCGCCCGGTAGCGAGGGCGATCACGGTCATCGGCGGCGGCCAGCAGGGCCTTGATCCGCCCGTATTCGGCGGCGTCCCCGGGATGACTCCGCAGGTGATCCCGGAAGGCCAGCAGCGACTGTCTGTTCGCCGAGCCGGCCTCGAAGATGTGCAGGTGATGGCTGCGCCGACCGATGTCCGGAAACAGAACGACCACTTCCGGCCCGCTTCGTCACCCGGCTCCGGGGCGTGGACCCAGCCGATGCCCGCCATGGCGTCGACCACACCATCGGTCTCCTGGTAGTCACGAACCAGCGCGACCATGTCGATGATCGGTTTAGCGGCCAGGCCCGGGACGGAGGTGCTGCCGATGTGCTCGACCGACCCCACGATCCACGGCTTTAGCGCCGCCGCGACCCGCCGCCGCTGCCGCTCGAACGAGGCGGGCCACCCATCGTCATACGGAATGATCGCGATCGGATCGAGCCGTTCCCTCACCGGCCCACCCTATTCGGCCGCACCACCGTCCGCCGAGGCGAGATTCCGGACCGCCTTCACGTAGCGGTCGGTCACGTGCTGCTGGACCGCCCGGGTGAGCGGCCCGCCGGCGCGGGCGAGCAGCGACGCCGGCCGGCTGAACGCGCGAATCCGGAACCGCACCTCGCCGGCGCCGGTCAGCACGACAAGAAACGACTCCTCACCCTGCTCCGGATGCCCAGGCAGGGTCCCGTAGGCGAAGCCCCGCCGGCCAGCCTCCGCAACGGTGTAGACGACCCGGCAGGGGATGGTGACCCGCAGTGGACCCCAGCCGGCCCGCAGAACCACGACAACCCCCGGCGCGGCCCGGCTGCCACCACCGCCGCCGACGGTCAGCCCGGCCAACTCGTGCATCCGCCAGCTGAACAGCCCGTGGACCGCCCGCTCGAAGGCGGCCCGCCCGTCCCCGACTCGAACGTCGCGCTGCACATGGCCATAGCCACCGGGCAGCCGGTCGTTACGGGTGGCGCCGACCTCGGGATAGGTCAGCCCTCGCATTTGATCACCGTAACCCCGTCCGGGGTGCCGGTTGGCTCGTGCGGGTGTTCGTTGGGCGATCGGGGGTTGCCGGGCGGTGACTCGGCGTGGTGGGCGACGTTACGTTGGGGCCATGCTGGAGACCGCGGACGAGATCGTCGCGTTGCAGGGGCTGCTTGATCGGTCGCATGCGGGTGCGACCAGTCATCTTCGGAACATCGTGCATGCCGGGCGGACGCTCACCGCCGAGGATCTGGCCGGGCTGCTGACCGGCATGAAAGTGCTCAGCGTCGCCACCGTGACCGCGGCCGGGGAACCCCGGATCAGCGCGCTCGACGGGCATTTTCTGCATGCCACCTGGACCTTCAGCACCGACGCGGCGGCGGCCAAGGCCCGGCACCTCGAGCGGCGGCCGGCGGTCAGCGTGGCGCACATCGACGGGGAGGAACTGGCCGTGTTCTCGCACGGGCGGGCCGAGCAGATCTTCCCGGTCGACGACGACTTCAAGGAGACCCTCGAACACTGGACCGACTACTACGACAGTTCGCCGCTGAGCTGGGGCGAGGAGGTCCGGTTGTATCGTCTTCGTCCGCATTGGATGGTGGGCTACGCGGCCGATCGGCTCGAGGTCCTGAGCCGGCGGGGAATCACCGCCTGACCCTGCTGGAGCGGGTCCGATCGAGTGCACTAAATTCCGCTTGCCGAAGATCACGGGGAGGCGGCGGAATGACGACTGCGGAACGGGTGAACCTGCTGGTTCCGGCGGATGTGGTGCCTCGGTTCGCCATTCCGGCGACGGCCGGCACACCGGCCGCGCTGCGCGGCGGCGATCTCTTTCTGCGGGGCGTTCCGGCGGCCGACGCCGAGCGGTGGATCGAGCAGAATCCTGGGGTACGAACGGTGTCCCGGCGGCCGGTCGTGCGGCGGTACCGGGCTCGCGACTACACGGTCGCGGCGGTGGTCGTGCTGGTCGTCGCGGTCCAGGCCGTCATCGTGCCGGCCGTCGACGGCGTCGAGAACCCGATGTGGCTGTGGCTGGTCGGGCCGGCCCTGTTCGCGGCCGGGATCAGCCTCGCCTACCGGTCGATCCCGTTCGGCCACGTCCGCTTCTCCTGAACGCTCCTGGCGCGATTCGCGTCGGCCACTCGGGCCGCCGTTTCGCCGGCCACTCGGGCCGGTGTTTCCGCTACGGGGCGAGCGGCTTCGTGCAGAGCACGTCCGGCATCGGCAGGTAACCCAGCTCCTGCCAGAACCGCAGGCCGGCCGTGTTGTCCGGCATGACCAGCAGGTTGATCCGCGGGCAGCCCAGCTCGGCCAGGCGGTCCTCCAGCTCGGCGACCAGCGCGCTCGCGATGCCCTGGCGGCGCCGGCCGGGATGCACGGCCAGCCGCAGGATCCAGCCGCGCCGGCCGTCGTAGGTGCCCATCACCACGCCGACGACCTCGCCGTCCTCGGCCACCAGGAACAACTCCGGGTCGCGAGTGAGCTTCGCCGCCAGCTCGGCGCGGGGGACCACCGCACGGCCGGCGGCGGCCCACACCGCCACGACGGCGTCGTAGTCGGACCAGTCGAACGTGCGGATGCTCAACATGTCAGAGCGCCGGGGCGATCTGTATGAACGCCCGGTCGAGCAGCGCGATCGGGTCCTCCGGCTCGTCGGCCTCGGCCCAGCGGCGCAGCACCGCCACGAACGCGGCGAGGGCGATGCCCGCGGACAGGTCGGCGTGGAACGGGTCGGCGCCGCGGGCGACCAGCGACGCGGCCAGGCCGGACTGCCACTGGGACTGCCGTTCCAGGAACCGGGCCAGCAGCGGCGGGGTGGCCAGCACCAGCCGTACCACCCGCAAGGCTTTGTCCCGTGAATCCCGGCAGTCCTCGATCGCCGCCGCCAGGGCCTCCAGCAGTGCGGCCGACGCCGGCTCGTCGGCCGGGTGGGCCGCCACGGTCGCCTGCATCAGGTCGCCCAGATAGGCCAGGAGCTGGACGAGCACGTCCTCCTTGGACGCGAAATAGCGGAAGAACGTGCGCCGGGACACGCCGGCCACCGCCACGATCTCGTCGACCGTGGTGGTCTCGAAACCCTTGACGGCCATCGTCTGCAGGGCGGCCTCGGTCAGCTCGTCCACCACCACCTGCCGTTTGCGGTCGGCGAGGCTGGCAGTCGGCTTCATGCCGGCGATGCTACTGCATGCATTCGTTGACACTCAGTGCCACGAAAAGCATGATGTGTCGCATGGGGACGAACAGCGAGGATCAAGGCCTGCGTACGGCGGTGATCACCGGCGCGACCAGTGGACTCGGCCTGGTCGTGGCCCGTGAGCTGGCCGGCGCCGGTGTCCGGGTGGTGATCGGGGCGCGGAACACGCGTAAGGCCGACGCGGTCATCGCGGAGCTGCCCGGCGCCGGCCATACGGCGTACACACTGGATCTGGCCGATCTGGACTCCGTGCGTGAGTTCGCCGCGGCCGTGCGTGGCAGCAATGCCCGCATTGATCTGCTTGTCAACAATGCCGGGATCATGGCGGTGCCGAGGACGCTGAGCGCGCAGGGGTACGAGTTGCAGTTCGCGGTCAATCATCTCGGGCATTTCGCCCTGACCGCCGGGCTCCTCGACCTGATCGCCGGGCGCATCGTCACGGTCACCTCGGTGCTGCACCGCAAGGGCCGCCTCGACCTCGAGGATCCGGCCGCCGAGCGGGGATATTCGGCGAACGCCGCCTACAACCGTTCGAAGTTGGCGAACGCGATCTTCGCGCTGGAACTGCACCGCCGGTTGGCCGCCGCCGGCAGCCAGGTCCGCAGCATCGCCGCGCACCCCGGCTACGCGGTCACCAACCTGCAGGCCTCGGTGCCGCCCGGCCTCTACCGGTTCCTGCTGACCAAGCTCGGCAACCCGCTGATCGCCGTCCCGGCCTCGAAGGGCGCGGTGCCGCTGCTGTTCGCGGCCACCTCGCCCGACGCTCGCAGCGGTGAGCTGATCGGCCCGGGCGGGCCGGGGGAGATGCGTGGCGCTCCGTCATCGTTGAGGTTCGCGCCGGCGGCGGCCGATCCCGCGGCCGGGCAACGGTTGTGGCAGGTCTCGGAGGAGATGACCGGGGTCCGCTTCACGGCATCGTGATGTTGACCGCCAGGTAGGTCAGGGCGTCCTCGGCGTCGCCGCCCGCGCCGTGCGGGCCGCGCAGGTCGTGCACGTAGGAGGCGACGTCGGCGAGGATCCAGGACAGGCGGTAGAAGGCCAGGCCGGTCGGTGACGGCTCGCGGCCGGTGGTGGCCGCCCAGCGGGTCAGGTCGGCCGGGTCGGGGGCGAACGGGTCCTTCGCGAGGTGCCAGAGGTCGCGCTCGGGCGGGGCGATCCGGACCGTGTCCCAGTCGATCAGCAGCGGGCCGGTGGCGGTGTGCAGGACGTTGGCGGGGTGGGGTTCGCCGTGGGTGATGACCCAGTCGGCGGTGGTCTCCCGCAGTGCGCCGGCCATCCGGTCGTAGTCGGCCAGCCAGGTGCGGACCTTGTCGGCGTGGGTCGTCAGGAGGGCTCGGGCGGAGTCGGCGTACGGGCCGGTCGACCACGGCTTCTCCAGGTCGTCGAGCGCTTTCTCAAGACCCGCCCGGCCCGGGAGCTGCAGGTCGGTGACGTCGGCGCCGGTCGGCCGGGCCTGATGCAGGGCGGCGATCAGATCGATGACCGCTTCCCGGTTCGCATGGCCGTCGCCGAAGCCGTCGGTGTGGCCGTCGATCAGTGGGTACACCGCCACGGCATGCGTGCTGCGGAGCGGCCACAGCACCTGCGGCCCGTCGATCGGGGCGACCACGAACCGCAGGCCGGCCCGTCGTAGTGCGGTCGCCGTCTCCAGAGCCGTCCGGAGCGGGGTGAACGAGTCGGCGAACCCCAGGCCGTCGACGGTCACGAACCATCGGTCGCCGGCCACCCAGTGGTAGCTGCCCGCGCCCACCGGCAGGTAGCGGATGTCGGTGGCGTCGAGGCCCCACCCGGCAGCCAGCGCCGCGCGTATGTCGGCGTCGGTCACGCCGTCCGGGCGGTCCTTCATGCCGTGACCAGCTCGATCACCTCGTCGGTCGTGCGCACATCCCCGAACGTACGGTAAATGGTGTAAAGGGTGGCATTGTGGTCCTCGTCGCGGCGGGCGGCGTTGGCGTCTGCCACCATCACCACGCGGAAGCCGAGCGTGCTCGCATCCCGGGCGGACGCCTCGCAGCACACGTTGGTCACGGTGCCGGTGATGAGCACGCTGTCGATCCCGCGCTCCTCGAGAAGCTGCGGCACCGGCGACCGGCCCGGGAAGAACGCGCTGCTGGCGGATTTCTCCACGATCAGATCGACGGCTTCGTCCACCTCGAACTCGGGCCACAGCCGGTCCCGAAGCGGCCCGCTGCCGCCGCTGCCGGCGAACACCGCGGCCTGCTTCGCCCCGTAGAACTCCACCATCGCGTCGGACGGAGGCCCGGCCTTCGGCAAAACCCAGACGACGGCTCCGCCTGCTTTGCGTACGGCGTAGGCGAGCCGAGCGATGTTGGGCACGATCCCCGCCACGTAGGGATTGTCCTCACCGAAGAACGGCACCATGTCCACCACGATCAGCGCGGTCCGCTCCGGAACCAGCCGCTCGTAGGCGTGCCGCCGCCCCCGCCGCGACTCCTGCCGCCGATACTCCCGCTCCTCGATCCGCCACGCGTGCACCAGCCGCTCCACGCCATCACGCTAACGGCTGACGCCCTCGGGTGCGGGCGCCACCTCGTTAGGATTCGACGAGGATCGGACGCTTCCGGTGCCGCTCGGGCAGGCCCACGAGCTCTGGCTGGCCGAGTTCCACCAATGGAACAACTTCGAACCGGACGACATGTTCGAGTGGTCCGTCGAGACCGCCGAATGGTGGCGCGCCTGGACCGGCAACCGAGGCCTGAAGGTCGCGCCGTTCCGGGTCTTCGGACGCGACGGCACCGGCGGGATGCTGGCGTTCTGGACCCGGGATCCGACGGCCGCCGTCGAGACCCGGCCGATCGTGTTCCTCGGCTCCGAGGGCGAGACCGGCGTGATCGCGCAGAACCTGAGCGACTACCTATGGCTCCTGGCAAGCGGCGTAGGCCCGTTGGAGCCGATCTTCGGCCAGGAGGAGCCCCGGATCCCGCAACCGATCCCAGTGCTGACCGCACTGGCCGAGCAGTTCAACGAGGGCCCGGCGAGGTCCGCGGAACGGTGCTGAGCGCGGCTCGCGCCGAGCTCCCGGCACTGACCGAACTCATCGAGTCAGCCGTCAGATGACCTGACCCACCTCTGACCGACCTCTGACCCACCTCTGACCCACCTCCGATCCGCCGACATCCGGATCCGCAGCCACCGCGAGGCTCCGATGCGGCCGGCACCAGGTGACGCCATGCCCTTCGTGCCGCATGCCCCCAGCCACGTCCCATCAAATCGCCGAGGACAGCGCCGGCGGCAGTCGATCAGCTTCGCCGCTCGCGGGCCCCGACTCATGCCGATTTTCCGGTTTTGCTCGAAGTGTTGAGCCTGCCTATTGGTCCTGTTCGCAGATGGTGAATGTGGATCTCCGGGCGGGCCGAGGCCGCCGAAAACTGTCGTACAGCTGTTCGAAAATGGTCCCATGTTGGCAGACCTGCAGCAGCTCAACGACGAGACAACCAAACTCGCCGCGACACCGTTGTGGCCCCTCGCCGACCGTGAGCTCGCCGACTGCCTGCACGCCGCTCACCGCCTCGAACAGACCGCCGCCGCCCTGCAGGCCCGCCTCGTCCACGAGGCCACCACCCGAGGCCTGCCCACCGCCCAGGGCCACCGCACCACCGCGTCCTGGCTACGCACCCAACTCTGCATAGACCCGCAACCATCCCGGGAACTCGCCGACCGCGCCACGCTGCTCCACCGGCACCCGGCCGTCGAGCAGGCCCTGCTCGACGGCCACCTGAACACCCGCCAGGCCACCGCGATCGCCACCACCCTCGAAGCAATCCCGCAGGAACTGGCCGACCTCGACCAGACCTGCACCGACCAGACCGGATCCACACAGATCGGTCCCGGTGAGAGCGCCCGGATCGCGGAGCAGGCACAAAGCACCCTGATCGAGATGGCTGAGCGGTTGCCCGCGTTCCAGCTACGCCGCGTCGGCGAACGGATCCTCGCCTACGTCGCCCCACACGTGGCCGAACAAGCCGAAGAAGCCGCCCTGGCCCGCCAGGAAGCCCGCGCCCAGGCCCGTCGAGGTTTCACTCTGTCGGCGCCGGTCGACGGACTCGTACACGTGCGCGGAATCCTGGGCGTCGAAGACGCCGCCACCATCCAGGCCGCCCTGCACCCACTGTGCACACCCACTCCCGGCGACCAGCGCAGTCCCGGCGACCAGCGAACTTCAGGAGACCAGCGCACTCCCGGCGACCAGCGCAGTCCCGGCGAGCAGCGCAGTCACCGAGAGCAGCGGGACTTCGGTGACCAGCGCACTCCCGCTGACCAGCGCACACCCGCACAGCAGCGTGCCGACGCCCTGATCGACATCTGCCGCCTCGCCCTGCGCATCGGCGAACTCCCCGACGACGGCGGCCAACCACCCCAGGTAACCGTCACCGTTGCCTACAACCCGCTGACCCAAGCCCTCGGCACTGCAACCACCGACACCGGACACCGACTCTCCGCGACCACCGCCCGCCGCCTGGCCTGCGACGCCCGCATCCTCCCGCTGACGCTCGGCGGCGCCGGGCAGATCCTCGACGCCGGCCGCAGCCGACGCCTGGCCACCGGAGTCCTACGCCAAGCACTCGCCGTCCGCGACCGCGGCTGCGCCCACCCCGACTGCGACCACCCACCCCGCTGGACCGACGCCCACCACCTCACAGCGTGGGCGGATGGGGGAACCACGACCCTCGACAACCTGGTCCTACTCTGCCGCCGCCACCACCGACAGATCCATCACCCCACCGCCGGCTGGAAGATCCGCCTCGGCCCCGACCAGCTACCCGACTTCATCCCTCCACCCGACGTCGACCCACAGCAACACCCCCGCCGCAACCTCTATCACCCACGCCCACAGGCCGACCCGACGTGTCCGCCGGCCCCGTCAACGTGATCGCTCGAGGAGGAGGCGTAATGGCAGGCCATTCCACCCGGCTGCAGCCGAATACGCTGCCCGCTGCCCGCTGCCCGCTGCCCGGTCGTTCGCCAAGGCTGGACGAGGACCGTCGGCAACGTCATCGCGGGTGACCCGTCGAGCGGTCTCGATCAACAGGCGGGTCTGGTGGACGCTCAGCCAGGTTGTCGCGTCGGCCACTGCGGTGCTTGCTGGCCAGGAGCCTTTGAGCGTGGTCTTTCCCGGGCTGGCTGGCGACGCGGTCGACAGGGCATGCTCGGCCTGGGATCTGCAGGTGGCGGAGGACGCTGGGCGGCTCGAACCCATCGGTTCCTGTGCGGGCGATGGTCGGCGGGGGAACAGGGTGCGGCAGCCGGATCACCGGCGTTCGATCACCGCACCGCACCGCACCGCACCTGCCCGGGCCGGGCCGGCTTGTCCTGCCAGGACCGGCTTGTCGTACCCGGGGCGGCTCGTCCTACCGGGCGGGCTGAACTGCAGGGCGGGATTGGCCTGACTGGGTGGGATTGGCCTGACTGGGTCGGTGCGGCTACCCGGAAGCGACCTGGTGGAGTCGTGGCTGTCTGGCTGAACTGCCAGGACGGCTCGACGGGGGCGGTGTCGGGGACGTTGTCGCGGTGAGGGCGAGGACGGCGACGGCAGTGAGCATCGTTGCCGTCGATCGTGGGGTGGAAAATGGGAACGGGTCTCTCAACTGCTCCGGCTGCGGCTGCGCGCACGTCTTCGTGGTCACAGACCGGTTGCCGAAGAATGACCGGGGCGCCATTCGTGGATCACGGACGGGTCGTGGACGCGATCTGAAGCATGGTCATCATTGCGGGGTGACTACACGTAGTGAGGTGCTCATTCTGGGCGGGCGGTCCGGGGTGGGCAAGAGCAGCGTTGGGTTTGAGATTCATGCGCAGTTGTCGGCGGTGGGGGTGCGGCACTGTCTGATCGAGGGCGACAACCTGGACATGGCTTATCCGTCGCCGTGGGAGCATTCTCTGGCGGAGCGGAACCTGGCGGCGATGTGGGCCAACTATCGGGCGCTCGGGTATCGGCGGTTGATCTATACGAATACCGTCAGCGTTCGGCAGGTTGACGTGCTGACCGCGGCGATGGGTGACGATCCTCGGGTTACCGCGGTGCTGTTGACCGCGGATGACGGGACGGCCCGGCAGCGGCTCGCTCAGCGGGAGATCGGTACGGCGCTGGACCGGCATATCGAGCGGAGTGATCTTGCCGCGCGTCAGCTCGAACAGCTGAGCCCGGACTGGGTGCACCGGGTTCCTACCGATGGGCGTTCGGTCGCAGGTATCGCGGCGCGGGCCATCGAGCTGGCCGGGTGGACGGCGGAGAGCTGACCGGCCGGATGGGCGGCGGGGAACTGTCCGGTGGGGTGGGCGGCGGGGAACTGTCCGGTGGGGTGGGTGGCGGGGAGCTGGGCGGCTTGGCGGCGGCCAGGGCGGCCGTGCCTATCGCCTGCAGGGCCACGTCCTCCTGGGGGGCGTGGACCTGGGCCGACTGCACGTCTCGGAAGTGGCGCTCCAGTGGGTTGTCCCGGCTCAGGGCGGGGTTGCCCAGCAGGCGCGTCGCCAGCGTTACGGCGGCTACCGCGTGGCGGTTGGCTATTGTCCTCGCGGCCAGGGCCTCGGCGCCGGTTACCGGGGCGCCCTCGTCGAAGCGGGTGGTGGCGTCCAGCAGCAGGCGTTCGGCGGTGGTCAGCAGAGCCTCTATCTCGCCTGCGGCTGCCTTGAAACGGTCGGTTGTCGCTACCGGGCGGCCCAGGTTGGCGGGGACTCACTGGTGGGCGAAACGGTGGAACCAGTCCTGGGCGGCTCGGGCTACGCCCACGTAGATGGCGGCCAACGGTAGCTGCAGGACGCCGCCGGCCAGGTTGTCGTGGGTGGCCTGGGCGATCGGGAGCAGGTCCAGGGCCTCGATGGCGGGGGCCTCCGTCAGGACCACGTCGTGGCTGCCGCTTGCTCGCAGGCCCAGCTGGTTCCAGGCGGGTATCACCTCGATGCCGGTGGCTTCGGCGGGGACCACGAAGTTGCCCACCCGGGGCTCCGGCTCGTCGGTGGCTGCCCACACCAGGAGGTAGGTGAGGCCGGCGGCGCCGGTCGTGAAGCGTTTGTGGCCGGTCAGGGACCAACCCTTCGGGGTGCGGCGGGCTGTTGTTGCCGGGCGGCCGCCTCGGGACGGGGAACCCAGATCCGGCTCCACCCGGAGCGTGTTGAGCAAGGTGGGGCTGGTGGCCGACTCCGTCAGGATTCTGCGGTAGAGGGTGGTGGGCCAGCTTGGGCGCAGCGCCTGCAGCAGGTGTGGGAGCTGGGTCATCGAGGCGATCAGGGCTACCGACGGGTCGCCCTTGCCCAGGGCCAGCAGGATGCGGGTCAGGTCGGCGGTGCCCAGGCCGGGGCCGCCGAACCGGGCGCCTACCGGAGCGGTCAGCAAACCCGCTTCGTGTACGGCTCGGATGCTGGGGTGCGGGAACGCGCCCGTTCGGTCGTACTCGGCGGCGTGGGTGGCCAGCTCGGCCGTCACCGACGGCAGCTTGGTCAGGTCGACCGGCTTCACGGCTGGTCTCCCGTTGCTACCGGACGGTCCGGGTCGGACGACCATGCCGACCAGGAGCCGGGGTAGAGGGCCGCGTCGATGCCGGCTACGGCCAGGGCCGCGATCGCGTGGGCGGCGGTGACGCCGGAGCCGCAGTAGACGCCGACCGGGCCGGGCAGGTCGGCGAAGCGCTCTCGCAGTTCGGCGGTGGTCCGGAGGAGTGGGACGCCGTCGCGGAGGTTGTCGGTCGTGGGGGCGCTGCGGGCGCCGGGGATGTGGCCCGCCCGCGGGTCGATCGGCTCCACCTCGCCCGAGTAACGGGCCGCGGCCCGGGCATCCAGCAGTGTGCCGGTGGTGGGCAGGGCGGCGGCCTCGTCGGCGGTCAGGGTAGGCAGGTGGCCGCCGTCGAGGACGATGTCGCTCGCCGGGTGGGGGCGGGCCTCGCCCTGGCCGGTGCCGTAGCCCTCGGCCTGCCAGGCGGCCAGGCCGCCGTCGAGGAGGCGTACGTCGGGGACGCCGGCCCAGCGCAGCAGCCACCATGCCCGGGCCGCGGCCAGGCCGCCGGTGTTGTCGTAGACGACCACGCCGCGCTCCCGGGTGACACCCCAGCGGCGGGCCTCGGCCTGCACCTGGGTGATCGTCGGCAGCGGGTGGCGGCCGGCGCCGGGGGCCGGTGGGCCGGACAGCTCGGTCTCCAGGTCCACGTAGACGGCGCCGGGGATGTGGCCCTCCCGGTAGTGGTCGGCGCCGTGCGGGTCGCCCAGCTGCCAGCGCACGTCCAGCAGGACCGGTGGCTCCGGCTCGGCCACCCGGTGGTAGAGGTCGGCGGCCGAGATGAGGACCGGCGGGTGCGGGCGGGTGCCGAGCAGAGTTGCGGTCAGGCCGGGCAGGGTCGCGGCCAGGTCCGACTCGCCCAGCGAGCCCGCCGCGGTGCCCTCGGCTGCCGCTCGGTGCAGGCGGCGGCGGATCGCGTCGTTGTGCGGGGCCGCCACGCCGTGCAGGCGGCCGAGCAGGACGATCTCGCCGCTCAGGTAGTCGATCTCGGAGGACACCTGGCGGGCCAGGCTCTGCCAGGTCGAGTTGCCGGTCCGCTCGTAGCCGGGGATCTCGGCCGTCCCGAAGCCGCTGTGGTCGGGGGTCGCGGGGGTGATGCCGGCGGCCGCGTAGACCGACCGGGCCTCCTCGCGCAGCGCGGTCAGGGCGGCGGTGCGCAGCGGGCCCTCGGGGTAGAGCGCGTCCAGGCCGTTCACCAGGTTGCCCAGCAGCTTGGCGGCCTTGTGGGCGGTGATGTCGGCGACCACGTGCACGGTCAGGCCGCCCCGGCGCAGGTCGTTGGCGATGGCCGAACCGTCGGCGCCGGCCGGGTAGCCGCCCAGCCACACCACGGCCGGTTCGGGGGCGCCGCGGTTGGCCACCACGCCCGGCTCCAGGTGCAGGGCCGGGATCCACACCACGCCGCCGATGACCCGGTCGAACGAGCGGAGCGCGATCCGCTCGTTCGCCAGGCCGTTCTGCAGGGTCACGATCGGCAGGTCGGTGCCGGCGGTGCCGGTGCTGCCGTCGGCGCGTTTCACCGGCTGCCAGGCCCAGGCGGCGACCGCGGCCGCGGTGTCCTGGGTCTTGGTGGTCAGCAGCAGTACGTCGTCCTCGGTCAGGTCGGCCTCGGCGGGGCCGGCTACGGCCGGCAGGTGCAGCCTGTGCTCGCCGTCGGGGCGGAGGTAGCGCAGGCCGTCGGCGCGCAGGGCGGCCAAGTGTGCGCCGCGGGCCACCAGCAGCGTCTCCACGCCGGCCCGGTGCAGCTCGGCGGCGAGGGAGGCACCGAGGGCGCCGGCTCCGATGACGACGTAGCGGGTCACGGCTGGACCTGGGCGATCACCGGCAGGTCGGCGCCGAGGCGCAGGCGTTCCAGGAACACGACGATGGTGGCGGCGACCGTGCGGTGGGTGACGTCGTTGAGGATGTCGTGCCGCCCGCCGGCGATCGTGACCAGCGTGCCGGGGTAGTGCGGGCGGGCCTCGGCGAGCGGGCTGATCGGGTCGGCGTCGCCGTGCAGGCCGAGCGACGGTACGTGCACATTACCTTCGTGGCCGATCAGCGCGGTAGGAATTTGGGCCGACAGGAGAGCGCCGGGAGTGGCCGCGCCGCCGCCCAGCACGCGCTGGTGGTTGGGGCAGGCGGTGCGGGCGTCGACCTCGGCCTCCCAGCCCAGCAGGTTCACGGCGGGTCCGTCGGCGCTGGTGGGTGCGGCGATCGGGAGGCCGGCCAGGATCAGGGCGTCCAGGCCGGTGGGGCGGCGGGCCGCCAGGGCCAGGGCGAACAGGGCGCCGGTGTCCGAGCCGACCAGCACCTTCGGGCCGGGCAGGGCGTCGTCGACCAGGAGTTTCTCGGCCTCGGCGAAGCTTGCGGGCAGGTCGGCGGTGACGTCCGGCAGGACCCGTACCCGGTAGCCGTCGGCGGCGATGCGGCGGCCGAATCGCTCGTAGGCCGCCTCCGTCTCGCCCCGGCCGGCGGCGACCAGGAGGGTGCCGCGAGCGGCGATGCCGGTGGGTTCGTCGTGCGCAGTCGTCATGCCGCCAGCATGCGTGCGGCCGACCGGCGCTGTCCAATACTGATCTCCGATCGGCATTGAATAGCAGGCGTAATCAATCCGGTGCCGGTGGTCGATGTCCAGCTGTCGGGACGCACCCTTGCCTAAAACCGATGGGCAATATAGGAATTAGGCCTTGCCGCAGCGTTCCCACCTGGAGTGACCCTTTGTCCACCTCGCTGGAAACACGACCCGTCACCGCGACGCCGGGCGCGACCACCGCTCTCGCCCCGCCGCGGCGCAAGCGCCGCATCCTTCTGCGGCTGGTCGCGCTGGTCGTGCTGTACGCCCTGTGGGAGATCACGGCGCGCACGATGAACAACCCGACCTTCATTCCCTCGCCCGGCGCGGTCTGGCATCAGCTGATCGTCACCTCGAGCGTGCATGACGGTGTACGGGGTTACAGCGGGCATCTGCTCATCGAGCACCTCGGCGTGAGCCTTCGGCGGATTTTGATCGGTTCGGTCATCGGCGTCGTGGGTGGACTCGTGCTCGGGCTCGTGATGGGCACCGTGACCTGGATCCGGGTGGTGACCGAGCCGGTCGTGACGTTCATCCGGGCGTTGCCGCCGCTGGCCTACTTCAGCCTGTTCATCATCTGGTTCGGCATCGACGAGACGCCCAAGCTGTGGCTGCTGTCGATCGCCGCGCTGCCGCCGGTCGCCGTGGCCACCGCGTCGGCCGTGCTCGGTGCGCCCACCGGGCTCGTCGAGGCGTCCCGGGCGCTCGGCGCCAACAAGTGGCAGGCGGTGCGCGACGTCGTGCTGCCGCACGCGCTTCCGGAGATCTTCACCGGCGTACGCATCGCGGTGGGTGTCGCCTACTCGTCCGTGGTCGCCGCCGAGACGATCAACGGCGTACCCGGCATCGGCGGCATGGTCCGCGACGCCCAGCGCTACTCGCAGACCGACGTCGTCGTGCTCGGACTGTTCGCCATCGGCCTGTCCGGCCTGCTCATCGACGCCCTGCTGCAGGTCGCCGAGAAGCGGCTCATCCCGTGGCGCGGTCGTGCCTGATGCTCGCCGGCCCCTGAAGACTTCCCCGACCCCCGAAGATTAAGGAACCGACACTCGATGAAGAAGATTCTTGCCTCGCTGGCCGCCGTTGCGCTTCTGGCCGGCTGCGGTAACGGCGCCGCCGGCGGTGGTGGCGGCGCCGCGGCCTCGGACAAGACGATCCGGCTCGCCTACCAGGCCTTCCCCAGTGGTGACCTGGTGGTCAAGAACCAGGGGCTGCTCGAGAAGGCGCTGCCGGACTACAAGATCACCTGGACCAAGTTCGACTCCGGGGCCAGCATCAACACCGCCTTCGTCGCCAAGAGCATCGACATCGCGGCGATCGGCTCGTCGCCGGTGGCCCGCGGGCTGTCGGCGCCGCTGAACATCCCCTACCAGGTCGCGTTCGTCCTCGACGTGGCCGGTGACAACGAGGCCCTGGTCGCCCGCAACGGCAGCGGCGTCAACGACGTGGCCGGGCTGCGCGGCAAGAAGGTGGCCACGCCGTTCGCCTCGACCGCGCACTACAGCCTGCTCGCCGCGCTGGACAAGGCCGGGCTCAAGGAGTCCGATCTCACCATCGTCGACCTGGAGCCGCAGGACATCCAGGCGGCCTGGACCCGCGGTGACATCGACGCCGCCTACACCTGGCTGCCGTCGCTCGCCGAGATCAAGAAGACCGGCAAGGTGCTGATCAGCAGCCGCGAACTGGCCACGGCCGGCAAGCCCACCCTCGACCTCGGCGTGGTGTCGTCAGCGTTCGCGCAGGCCCACCCGGACGCGGTCGACGCGTGGCGCAAGGTCGAGTCGCAGGCCCTCAACCTGATCGCGTCCGACCCGGCCGCCGCGTCCAAGGCGATCGCCGTCGAGCTCAACCTGTCGCCGGAGGAGGCCCAGTCGCAGCTGTCGCAGGGCGTCTTCCTCAAGCCGGCCGACATCGCCTCGCCGGAGTGGCTCGGCACCGAGGGCAGCGTCGGCAAGCTCGCCGACAACCTGGTCAGCGCGGCCGAGTTCCTCAAGGGCCAGCAGAAGATCGACGCGGTCCCGTCGCTGGCCGACGTGCAGAAGGCCATCTACGTGAAGGGGCTGCCCAGTGCCCTCGGATAGCGAAGCTGACGCGGTCGTCCTGGACGCGGTGACGCACACCTATGGCGACGTCACCGCGGTCGGGCCGGTCTCGCTCAACGTGCCGGCCGGGGAGTTCCTCGTCCTGGTCGGGGCGTCCGGCTGCGGCAAGAGCACGCTCCTGCGGCTGATCGCCGGCTTCGAACAGCCCACGGCCGGTTCGGTGCTGGCCGCGGGCGTTCGCCCGGTGCCCGGCCGCGGGGCCGGTCTGGTCTTCCAGCAGCCGCGGCTGTTCCCGTGGCGGACCGTCGGTGGCAACGTCGCGCTGGCCCTGCGCTACGCCGGCCAGCCCTACGGCCGGGAGCGGGTCGAAGGGCTGCTGGCCCGGGTCGGACTGCACGACGTCGCGCACCGGCGCACCTGGCAGATCTCCGGCGGCCAGCAGCAGCGGGTCGCCATCGCCCGGGCGCTCGCGGTCGACAACCCGCTGCTGCTGCTCGACGAGCCGTTCGCGGCGCTGGACGCGCTCACCCGCGAACGCCTGCAGGAGGACCTGCGCCGGGTCAGTGCCGAGACCGGCCGGACCTGCGTGTTCGTGACGCACAGCGTGGACGAGGCGGTCTTCCTCGGCAGCCGGGTCGTGGTCCTCACGCCCCGGCCCGGCCGGGTCGCCCTCGACCTGCCGATCGAGCTGCCGCGCACCGGGATCGACCCGGACGAGCTGCGTGGCCTGCCCGCCTTCGCCGCGGCCCGCGCCCAGGTCGGCGCCGCGGTCCGACATCCAGAGGGAGTGCTCGCATGAAGGAACTCGAACCGCTCGGCCCGCACTTCGGCGCCATCGTGCACGGTGTCGACCTGGCCGGCGCGTCCGACGCGGTGCTCGCCGACGTCCGGGCCGCGCTGGTCGACCGGAAGGTCCTCTTCTTCCGCGACCAGCTGCTCGACGACGACGGGCAGGTCGCGCTCGGGCGCCGGATCGGCGAGCTCACCGCCTCGCACCCGGTGGTCGGCGGCGTCGACGCGGCCCACCCCGAGGTGTACGCCCTGGACAGCGCCGACAACGGGTTCGCCGACGTGTGGCACACCGACGTGACGTTCATGAAGCGGCCGCCGCTCGGGTCGATCCTGCGCGCGGTGGTGCTGCCACCGTCCGGCGGGGACACCCAGTGGGCCGATGCGCAGCTGGCCTACGAGTCGCTGTCCGCGCCGGTGCGGCGGCTGGCCGACCAGCTCACCGCGGTGCACGACGGGAACCGGGAGTTCGGGTATTACCTGGCGCAGCGGCGTGGCGGCAAGGGCAATGAGTGGGACGGCGAGGTGGTCACCCAGCTGACGCCGGTCGAGCATCCGGTCGTCCGGGTGCATCCGGAGACCGGGCGGCCGGGGATCTTCGTGAACCCGGGCTTCACCTCGCACATCGTCGGGGTGTCCGAGTTCGAGAGCCGGGGCATCCTCGACCTGCTCTACGCCCACCTCACCAAGCCGGAGCACATCGTGCGGCACCGGTGGCGCCCGGGCGACGTGGCGATGTGGGACAACCGGAGCACCTCGCACTATGCGAACCGCGACTACGGCGACCAGCGCCGGGTCATGCACCGGATCACGCTGCGCGGGGACGTGCCGGTCGGGCCGGCCGCCTGAAAAACGCGGCCTAGAAAAATGGACGCTCGTTCATTATCGTGGGCGGCGTGCAGAACAAGGCCAGCCGGACCGCGCAGCAGGTGGCGTTGTTCCGCGCGCTGGAGACGGCGCGCGGGCACGACCGGGTCTTCGACGACCCCCTGGCCGTCCGGTTCCTGAGCGGCGGTTATCGCTGGCTGGCCCGGGCCGCGCGGGTCCGGCCGGTCGGGCTGCGACTGTCCCGGTTCATCGACTCCCGATGGCCGGGGCCGCGGCCCTCGGCGGTCGCGCGCACCCGGCTCATCGACGATCTGGTGGTCGCGGCCCTGCGCGGGGGAGCGCGGCAGGTTCTCCTTCTGGGGGCGGGCTACGACAGCCGGGCCTATCGGCTGCCGGGGATGTCGCGGGTGGCGGTCTTCGAGGCGGACCACCCGGCCACCCAGGCGGTCAAGCGGCGGCTGATCCGCGGGGCGGTGCGGCCCGAGCGGCGGGGGCACGTCACGTTCGTACCCGTGGATCTGCTGGTTGAAGATCTTGGGGAAGCGTTGCTGCGCAACGGGTTCGCGGCGCTGGAGCCGACGGTGGTGGTGTGGGAAGGGGTCACCAACTACCTCACCGAGGCGGCCGTCGACGCCACCCTGCGGCGGCTCGCCGACCTGACCGCCACCGGCAGCCGGCTCGTGCTCACCTATGTCGACAGGCGGGTTCTCGACGGGGTGATCGACGCGGGGGCCGTGGCCGGAGGCGGTCAAGCGGGCCGGGGAGCCGTGGACGTTCGGGTTCGACCCGGCGCGCCTGGGCGGCTATCTCGCCGAGCGGGGCATGCGGCTCGCTCTCGACATGTCCACCCGGGACGCGGCCGACCGCTATCTGCTGCCGCTCGGGCGACGTGAAGAGGCGGCCACCTTCTACCGGGTGGCCGAGGCGGAGATCCAGTAGTGCCCAAGGTCAGTGCGGCGTACCTGGCCGCCCGGCGGCGGCAGATTCTCGACGCGGCGGCGGCCTGCTTCGCGCGGGACGGCTTTCACCGGACGTCCATGCAGGACATCGTGCGGGAGTCGGGGATCAGCGCGGGGCTGGTCTACCGGTATTTCGCCGGCAAGGACGACGTGATCGCGGCGATCGTCGGCGAATGGCACGACCAGCGGCAGATCTTCGCCACCGGCGGTGTCGACGAGCGGGTCGCCGCCTATCTTGACTATCTGCGGTCGGTGGGGGATCCCGAATCGGCCGCGCGGCTGCGGCTCGGGGTGCAGATCTGGGCCGAGGCGGTGCGCAACCCGCGGATCCGGGAGCTGTCCCGCCGTAACGTCGACGACCCGCGCGCCGCGGTGGCGGCGGTGCTGCGGACGCTGCCGCTCGCGCCGGGGCTCGACCCGGACGCGCTGGCCCGGGTGCTGATCGCCGTCTACCAGGGGCTGCTCGTGCAGACCGTGTGGGACGACGGCGTCGACAACGCCGCCTACGTCGGCACGGTCGAGGCGTTGCTCGGGGCGCTCATCCGGTCAGGGCCGCCTTCAGCGCCCCGGTGAGGTCGGCGCTGCTGAACGGCTTGGCCAGGATCATGCGGCCCGGTTCCAGCGAGCGGCCCTCGTCGTCGATGAGGGCCTCGGCGTACCCGGAAATGAAAATGACCTTGGTGTCGGGGCGGTCGCTGAGGAAGCGGTGGGCGAGCTGGCGGCCGTCCATGCCGGGCATCACCACGTCGGTGACCAGGCAGTGGATCGGGCCGGTGTGCTGCTCGGCGGCCTGCAGGGCCTCGGCGCCGCCGGCCGCGGTCAGCACCCGGTAGCCGGCCTTGGCGATGAACCGGGCGGTCACCTCGCGCAGGTCCTTCTCGTCGTCGACCAGCAGCACGGTCAGGTCGCCGTTGGCGGCGGGCGGCACCGGGGGAGCGGGCACGGCCGGCGCGGTCGATGCGGCCGGCTCCCGCGGGCGGGCGTCGGGGCTCTCCGCGGCCGGCAGCCGGATCAGCACCTGGGTGCCCCGGCCCACCGCGGAGTCGAGGGTGATGTCGCCGCCGGCCTGGCTCACCACCCCCTGCGCGGTGGCCAGGCCCAGCCCGGCCGTGCGGCTGCCCGCCTTGGTCGAGTAGAACGGCTCGAACGCGCGGGCGAGCACCTCCGGCGACATGCCCCGGCCGTTGTCGGCGACGCAGATGGTGGCCTGCCCGTGCGGGGAACGGCCGTTGGTGACCGTGATGGTGCCACCGTCCGGCATCGCGTCGCGGGCGTTGGCGATCACGATGTGCAGCAGGCGTTCGAGAAGCCGGGGGTCGATCCGCACCGCGGGAACCTCGCCCGGCCGCACGTCCAGCTTGATGTTCCGGCCGGCCGCCTCGGCGAGGGCGGGGGCCGCTTCGGCCAGGAACGCGTCCAGGTCGACCAGCTCCGGCTGGCTGATCTCGCGGCGGCCGAACGCGAGGAGCTGCTCGGTCAGCTTGGTGGCCCGTTCGCCGCCCTTGGTGACCTGGGCCAGGTCGTCCAGCAGGGCGTCGCCGGTGGTCGAGCCGATCCGGCCGGCCTGCATCTCCTCGGTGATCTGCTCGATCGCCAGGGTCAGGAAGCCGAGCATCGCGCCGAGCAGGTTGTTGAAGTCGTGCGCCATGCCGCCGGCCATCCGGCGCAGGCTGTCCAGGCGCTCGGCGTCGCGGCGGCGGGCCTCGGCCTGACGCTGCCGGACCTCCCAGCCGGCCCGCTCCTCGGCCGCGACCACGTCGGTGATGTCGTCGACCATCACCACCGCGCCGGACAGCTCGGCCTCGGCGTCGCGGATCGGCCGCAGGTGCACGCGCAGCCAGCGCGCGTCGTCGCCGGGGCGGGTGATCCGGTTGCGGTAGCGGTGCTCGACCGCCTCGGCCGCGCCGGCGTGCACGACGGCCAGGGCCTCGTCGTGGGTCTCCGGGTCGAGGCAGGTCAGCCAGCCTCGGCCGAGCAGCCGCTCGGCCGGCTCGCCGACGATCTCGGTGAGCCGCGGGTTGACGTAGGTGGCGTCGCCGTGGGCGTCCAGCAGGACGATGCCGACCGGGGAGGACGCGGCCATCGCCTCGAAGCGGCCCTCGGTGTGCCGCAGCGCCCGGACCTTCTCCACCAGCGTCGCGTTGATCGCCCGGGCGTGCACGGTGGCGAACTCGTCGGCCGGGCGCGGGGTGATCTCGACCGGGCCGTTGCGCAGCGCCACGTCGACCGCGTCGAGCAGCTCGCGCGGGTCGGCGCTGCGCAGCACCACCTGGGAGACGCCCCAGGCCTCGGCGATCGGCCGGGTCTCCGGCTCCAGGTAGTTGGCCGTGTAGAAGATGACCGGCGCGTGCGCGGCCTGCTCGTCGGGGGCGCTGCGTAGCCGGTGGACGAGCTCGAGGCCGTCGATGCCGGGCATCAGGACGTCGGAGACGACCACATCGGGGTGCCGGCTCTGGGCCAGGGCCAGCGCGTCGGCACCGTCGCAGGCCTCGATGACCTCGTGCCCGCGATATCCGAGCAGCATGGCCATGAGCTCCCGATTGGCCGCCACATCGTCGACCACAAGCACGGTCGCCACAGCAACCCCTCTCAAGGAACGACTATCGCTCACCCAGGAAATTACCGCCACAAACGGACCTTCAAGATGATATTCCGGATATATGTCTTCAGCCCCGGAAGCCGCCGAGCGGGCGGCGTGCCGGCTCGCAATGATCTTCTCGCAGTCGATGGGCGTGCTGACCGGGGTGATCGGGGCGGCCCTGCCGGTCTTCGCCGGGCCGGATCAGGCCGCGATCGGCCTCAGCCTGGTGCTGTTCGGCGCCGGAACCATGTGCCACGTGCGGCTCGGCGGGCCACGCCGCCGGTTCGCGGCCGTCCTGCCCGTCCTGGCCGCCGTGCTCCTGGCCGGCGCTCTGCTGGCCGACGGACTCCCGCCTGATGGGCTGTTGAACGGCGGGCAGTCGGCCGGCGATCAGGGGACCGGCGGCCTGCTCCCGTCGCTCCTGCTGCTGGCCGCCGCGCAGATCGTGCTGTTCACCGCCGGCCGCCGCCGGGCCGCGGTGCTCGGGGCGGCCGCCGCGATCAGCGCCGGTGCGCTCGCGGTGCCGGCCGCCGGGCACTCGCCGGCGGCCTTCATCGCGGTGCTCGCCGGTGCGGCCGCGCTGCTGCCCACCGGTGGCCGGGCGGCCCGGCAGGCCCAGCTGGAAACGATCATGCGACACACGCCGACGGCGTTCTTCGTCAAAGGGCTCGACGGGCGCTACCGGATGGCCAGCGCCGCGTTCGAGCAGCTGTACGGCGTCGAGCCGGGCACCGCCGCCGGGCGCCTGGACTCCGAGATCCACACCGGGCGGAAGCTGGCCGAGGTCGCCCGCCGGGACCGGCTCGTGGTGGACTCGGCCGAACCTCTCGTCTTCGAGGACGAGGTGCCCGGCGAGCACGGCCTCCGATCGTTCGTGACGACCGTCTTCGCGATGCGTTCCGACGGCGGGGAGGCGTACGCCATCTGTGGGGTGACCAGCGAGATCACCCAGTTGCGGATCGCCGAGAGCAAGTTCAAGGCGCTGCTCGACGCCTCGCCGGAGGCGATGATCTGCGTCGATGCCGAGGGTGTCGTCGTGCTCGCCAACGCGCGGGCCGCGCAGGTGTTCCACTACCGGCCCGACGAGCTGCTCGGCATGCCGGTCGAGACGCTGATCCCGGCGGCCCAGCGGGACCGGCACCGGGCGCATCGGCGGGCCTACCTGGCCGCCCCGGCACCGCGGAAGATGGGCGAGGGGATGCGGCTGACCGCGCTGTGCGGCGACGGCACCGAATGCCCGGTGGAGATCAGCCTGGCCGCGGTGGACGGCGAGGGCGGCACCGTCGTCTTCGCCACCGTGCAGGACGTCACCGACCGGATCGCCCAGGCCCAGTCGGACGCGCAACTGGCCGGGATCGTGGCCGCCTCCAGCGACGCGATCGTCTCCAAGACCCTGGACGGCACGATCCTCACCTGGAATCCGGGCGCGGCCCGCCTCTACGGCTACACCGCGGAGGAGATGATCGGCCGGGACGTCACGGTCATCCTGCCCGACGACAAGCCCGACGAGGAGCGGCGGCTGCTGGCCCGGGTCCGCTCCGGCGAACTGGTCAAACACCACGAGACCAGGCGGGTACGCCAGGACGGCACCACCATCTACGTGTCGCTGAGCATGGCGCCGATCCGCGACCCGGGTGGCGTGATCGTCGGGGCCTCGACCATCTCGCACGACATCACCGCCGAGGTGGAGGCCGAGCAGCGGCTGCGCTTCGAGCGCGAACAGTTCCAAATGATCATGACGGCGGCCAGCGACCCGTTCGTCAGCATGGACTACCGCGGCCTGATCACCGAGTGGAACCGGCAGTCGGAGCAGGTCTTCGGCTGGACCCGGGAGCAGGTGCTGGGCCGGCACGTGGTGGACACGATCCTGCCCCGCCGTTACGGCGCCGCCCTCGACCGGATCCTCGAGGGGCGCTGGGACTGGCTCCTCGACCGGCCGACCGAGATGGACGCGGTCCGGGCCGACGGCACCGTGCTGCCGATCGAGCTGACCATGTGGCGGGTCCGCCGGGACGACCGGTCCACCTTCCACGCGTTCGCCCGGGACATCACCGCCCGCCGGCAGACCGAACAGGCCCTCGCCCAGGCCCGCGACCAGGCGGTCGAGACCGCCCGGCTGAAGTCGCAGTTCCTGGCCTCGATGAGCCACGAGATCCGGACCCCGATGAACGGCGTCATCGGCCTGAGCGGCCTGCTGCTGGAGACCGACCTGGCGGAGAACCAGCACCGGTACGCGCAGGGCATCAACAACGCCGGGGTCGCCCTGCTGGCGGTGATCAACGACGTCCTCGACTTCTCCAAGCTGGAGGCGGGCAAGGTCGTCCCGGAGCGGGCGAACTTCGAGATCGGGCGGCTGCTCGACGAGGTGGTCGCGCTGGTCGGCGACGTCACCGGCGCCAAGTCGCTGATCGTGATCGCCGGCTGCCACCCCGATCTGGCCGGCCCGGTCAGCGGCGACCCGGGCAAGCTGCGGCAGGTGCTGCTCAACCTGGCCGGCAACGCGGTCAAGTTCACCGCGGGCGGCCGGGTCACCGTCACCGCGGCTCCCGCCGAGGGTGACGTCCCCGACGGCCGGATGCCGGTGCGGTTCGAGGTGGCCGACACCGGCATCGGCATCGACGCCGACCAGCAGGCCGCCCTGTTCGAGCCGTTCATCCAGGCCGACGCCAGCACCACCCGGCGGTTCGGCGGCACCGGGCTCGGCCTGGCCATCAGCCGGGAGCTGGTCGGCGTGATGGGCGGGGAGATCGGCCTGGTCAGCGAGGCCGGCAAGGGCAGCACGTTCTGGTTCACGGTGCCGCTGTGGCCGCCGGTCGACGGTGTCGAACCGCAGCCGCGGCACGTCGCCGAGGTGCCGGCCGGCCGCGGGCACGTGCTGCTGGTCGAGGACAACGACATCAACCAGACCGTCGCCCTCGGCATCCTCGGCAACCTCGGCTGGAGCGCCGATGTGGCCGGCGACGGCCGGGAAGCGGTCCGGATGGCCGCCGCCCAGGACTATCAGGCGATCTTCATGGACTGCCTGATGCCGGAGATGGACGGCTACGAGGCGACCGCCGCGATCCGGCGGGCCGAGACCGGCGACCGGCACGTGCCGATCATCGCGATGACCGCGGGCGCCCTGCCCGAGGACCGGCAACGCTGCCTCGCCGCCGGGATGGACGACCACATCGCCAAGCCGCTGATGCCGGCCGGGGTGGCCACGGCCCTGGAGACCTGGGCGCGCCCCGGCGTCCGGCGGCAGATCGAGGAACGGCTCGACCTGCTGCGCGGGGCGGGAGCCGCGCTCGGTCCGGCCGAGCTGGCCGGGCTGCTGCGAAGGCTGAGCGCGAGCACACCCGGCCACGTGGAGCAGATCGCCCAGGCGGTCGCGACGGACGACGCGGACCGGCTGCACGAGCAGGCCCACCAGCTCAAGGGCGTGGCCGCCAACCTCGGCGCCCGCGACCTGGCCGCGGTGTGCGATCGCCTGGAACGGGTGGCCCGCGCCGGTGACCTGGACGCGGCCGTGGAACCCCTGTCCGAGCTGCGGCCGCGCACCCGGGAGATGCTGGCCGCGATCGACAGCATCCTGGCCGAGACCGCCGCGGATCAGGCGGCGGTGACCGGCACCCGCACCACGGCGTCGAACAGGTAGCCGAGGGTGTTGTAGCGGGCCACGTCCGGCTGGCGGACGCCGCACACGTCGGTGGCGCGGGCGAGCAGCTCGTGCGCGCCGGCGGCCGGCCGCCAGTCGGTCTCCCAGCGCTGCCAGGCACCGCCGGCCGGGCCGACCGGCCGCGCCCGGCGCCAGTGGGCACCCCCGTCCGTGCTGACCTCGACCTGCCGGATCGGGCCGTTGGCCGACCAGGACCGGCCGGTGAGCGTGGTACGCACGCCGGCCGCGAAGGTCGCGCCCGGGTCGAGCTCGAAAGCGCTCTTGACGACCTGCCTGTCGAACGGCTGCCCCTCGGCCGGGAAGTCCGGGCCGAACAGCCGGTAGAACTGGGTGTTCCACGGCGAGAACAGCGGCTCGGCGGACACCTCGATCCGGCCCACCCACTTGATCGAGGCGATGCCGATCCAGTGCGGCACGACCAGGCGGACCGGGTGGCCGTGGTCGGGCGGCAGCGGCTCGCCGTTCATCTCGTAGGCGAGCAGCACGTCGTCGAGGGCCTTGCCGATCGGCAGCGGGCGGCGCACCGGCCCGAGGTCGACGCCGCCGGTCACGTAGTTCGGGTCGAGACCCGCCGGCTGCACGTCCACGGCGTGCGGCGCGAGGCCGGCCCGGCGCAGCACGTGCCCGAGCCGCACGCCGCGCCACCGGGCCACCCCGGCCGCGCCGAGCTTCCAGGCCGTGCCGCTCACCGTCTGGCCCTGCTGGCTGGTGTAGTAGCTGCGGCCGTTGCCGGCGCACTCCACCGCCACCGAGTGCGTCTCGGCCGGGAACCGCTTGAGGTCGTCGAGGCTGAACGTGACCGGCCCGCCGCGCAGGCCGGCCCCGAACACCTCGAGCCGCCAGGCCGCCGCGTCGATGGCCGGCGTGCTGGTGTGGTTGCGGACGAAGAACCGGTCGATCGGCACGTGGAAGCCCTGATCGCGCATCGCCGACCAGCGCATCTCCGCGTTGGTCCCGAACACGGTGAACAGCTCCGGCGGCAGTGGCTTGACGATCGGGCCGGCCGCGGCGGCGGCCGGGGCCGCACCCGGAAGCACGGCCGCCGCACCCGCCACGGCGCTGAGCGCGAGGAAGTCCCGCCGCGAGAAGCCGCGGGCCGTCCCGGCCAGCCACTGCCGGAGCCGCCGTTCGTCGTACGCCACCTCATTCATGGCCGTGACTCTATCGGCTCGATGGGAGAAGGGGGAGAGGGTCAGACCGTCACGTCGAACCGGTTGCTGCCCCGCAACTGGGCGTAGTACTGCCGGCTCTCCACCACCGCGGCCTTGTCGGACGCGATCACCCGCTGGTCCGCGCCGGCCACCATGTCGGTGGACAGCCGCCGGTAGTCGGTGGTCAGGTGGATCCGGGCGACGTGGGATCCCCACTGGGCGCTGCCGGCGCCCCCGATTCGCATGCTCATCGCGGTTCCTTCCGCTCCTGGGTTGCAACCGCATGGATCGGTCGGATGCACCCGGCGGTTGAGGAACCGGGCAGTGAACTGGACCACTCTCCTTTGACAACCGGAGCGCACCCGGACCTCCCGCATGTCGCCGCCCGCCCCGCCGAATGTGCGGGACGTGCATACCGAACTCCTCCTCGACCAGGCCGGCACGCTGCTGACCAGCGGCCGCGCCGACCAGGCCGCGACCCTGCTCGCCCCCGTCGTCGGCGAGGAGCCGGGCAACGTGGAGGCGTGGCTGCTGCTGGCCCGCGCCCACCTCGAACTGCGGCACCCCGGACCGGCGCTCGACGCGGCCCGGCACGCCCTGCACCTCGAACCGCACGGCGTCGAGGCCCTGTACTGGGTGAGCGCCGCCTACACCGCGTCCGGGCGGCACGAGATGGCGATCACCGCCGCCTCGGCCGGCTGCACCGAGGACCCGGGCAACCCGCGCCTGATCGAGCGGCACGGCCGGGCGCTGCTCGCGACCGGCCGGGTGGCCGAGGCCGAGCGGGTCCTGTCCGCCGGCGCCGAGTACGCCTACTACGACGCCGATCTGCACGTCGCGCACGGGGTCGCCCTGTTCGCCGCGGGCCGGCCGCTGAGCGCCCGCGAGGCGCACGGGCGGGCCGTCGCGCTCGAACCGGGGCACGAACGCGCCGAGGGGGAGTTGCGCCGGATCGCCGCGGCCGAGAGGCGGATCGTCGACGCCGAGTCGCTGGTGCGGATCACCGACGAGTTCGCCGAGTCGCTGCGCATCCCGGCCGGCGGCATCGAGCCGGCTGCGGCGCCGTCCACCGGCGTCCTGGCGTACCTGTCGACCGTGGTCCTCGCGGTCTGCGTGACGGCTCTGCTGGTGCTGGGCATCCTGGACCGGGTCACCCCGATGGTCGTACCGTCCGCCTTGACCTTCACGATCCTGTGCGCGGCGGCCGCGGCGGCGTTCGTGACCCTGCTGGCACGGCGAAAAGCCTAGTTGTCCCGTAATTTCGCGAGAATTCCGGACAAAGCGGTCCGGTCGTCCGGGCTCAACGCCTCGAAGAACTCGTCGCCGGACGACTGCCGGGCGGCCCGGATGGACTGCGCGGTATCAACGCCGTCCGGGGTCAGCGACAACAGCGTGGCCCGCCGATCATCGGGATCGGGATGGCGGGCGGCCAGACCGAGCCGGGCCAGATCGTCGGCGACCTCGGTGGCGGTCCGCGGCGCGATCCGCAGATGATCGGCGAGGGTGCTCAGCCGCACGTCACCGTGGCGGGCCAGCACGCTGAGCGCACGCGCCAGCGAGGGGGAGAGGTCCCAGGGCTCCAGGGCCACCCTGGTCCGGTGCCGCAACCGCCGGGCCACCGCCCAGAACGCCTCCGACAGGCTCTCCTCGTAGTCCGAGGTGTCCACACGGCCGTCCACGCGGAATACGCTAACACCGATTCCTGTTCTAACCTCAAGATGAGGTAACCTCAGCATTGAGGCAACGAACAGGAGACAAACTTGGATAGCCCACAGAAACGCGGCCGCAAGCCCACCCAGGCCGAGAAGAAGCAGGCCCGCGAGGTCTCGCTGCGCCGCATCGGCGCCCTCTTCACCGACCACCGATGGCCGCTGGCCATCGTCGTGCTGATCATCGTGGTGTCCTCGATCACCAGCATGGCCTCCCCCTTCCTGCTGCGCGCGGTCATCGACGACGCGCTGCCGCACGCCGACCTGCGCCTGCTGGTCTGGCTGGTGATCGGCATGGTCGCCGTCGCCGCCGTGACCGCCGCCCTCGGCGTCGTCCAGACCTGGATCTCCACCGCCGTCGGCCAGAAGGTCATGCACCGGCTGCGCGTCGACGTCTTCACCCACCTGCAGCGCCAGTCGATCGGGTTCTTCACCCGCACCCGCACCGGCGAGGTGCAGTCGCGCATCACCAACGACATCGGCGGCATGGAGGCGGTGGTCACCTCGACCGCCACCTCGGTCGCGTCCAACCTGACCACCGCGGTCGCCACTGTGGTCGCGATGGCCGCGCTGTCCTGGCAGCTCACCCTGGTGTCGGTGGTCGTGCTGCCGCCGGCGATCTACCTGTCCCGGCGGGTCGCCCAGATGCGCCGGGAGATCACCGCGCAGCGGCAGCGCGAGCTCGCCGACCTGAACGTGACGATCGAGGAGGGCCTGTCGATCAGCGGCGTCCAGCTGGCCAAGACCATGGGCACCGCGCCCGCCCTGATCGAACGGTTCACCGGGTCGTCGACCCGGCTCATCGACCTCGAGTTGCGCAGTGAGCTGGCCGGCCGGTGGCGGATGGCGTCCATGTCGATCGTCTTCGCCGCCATTCCCGCCGTCATCTACCTGGCCGCGGGCCTGCCCTTCACCCGGGGCACGATGAGCATCGGCACCCTGGTCGCCTTCACCGCCCTGCAGACCGGCCTGTTCCGGCCGCTGATGGGCCTGCTCAACGTCGGCGTGCAGCTGACCAGCTCGCTGGCCCTGTTCGCCCGGATCTTCGAGTACCTGGACCTGTCGGTCGACGTCAAGGAGCCCGCCAATCCGGTCAGATTGCAGGCCAAGGGGCATCTGCGCTTCGAGGACGTCACCTTCGCGTACCCGGGAAGTGAGACCGCCGCGATCGCCGGCGTGACCCTCGACGTGCCGGAAGGCACCTCGCTGGCCCTGGTGGGCGAGACCGGCTCCGGCAAGAGCACCCTGGCGAGCCTGATCGCCCGTCTCTACGACCCGACCGCGGGCCGGATCACCATCGACGGTGTCGACCTGCGCGACCTGTCCCTCGCCGACCTGGCCTCGATCGTGGGCGTGGTCAGCCAGGAGACGTATCTGCTGCACACGACCGTACGGGAAAATCTTCGTTATGCCCGTCCGGACGCCACCGACGAGCAGCTTGAGGCGGCGGCGCGGGCGGCCCAGATCCACGACCGGATCGTTGATCTGCCGGACGGTTACGACACCATGGTCGGGTCGCGCGGGCACCGGTTCTCCGGCGGTGAGAAGCAGCGCATCGCCATCGCCCGCACCCTGCTGCGCGACCCGCGCATCCTGGTCCTCGACGAGGCCACCAGCGCCCTCGACAACGAGACCGAGCGGGCCGTGCAGCGCGCCTTCGACGAGCTCGCCCGCGGCCGCACCACGGTGACGATCGCGCACCGGCTGTCGACGATCCGCGACGCCGACCAGATCGTGGTCGTCGACCACGGCCGGGTGCTGGAGTCCGGCACGCACGACGCCCTGCTCGGCGCGGGCGGAAGGTATGCGGCACTGGCCGGCTGAATCCTCATCCCACCCACCCGGGCAGCCGATACTCGCTGGCGACCCCGCACCGCATGAGAGAGGACCAGCGATGCCGACGCAGACCATGCGCGAGATGCCGGTCCGGGCCGACGCCTGGCGACCCACCGACCCGGTCCTGGAAGGCTTGATCCGCCGCTGTGTCTCGGATGCCGAGGCGGGCGCCGCCCGCGACGGCGTCCGCGAATACATGGCCGGCGCGATGATCCTGGCCGTCCTGTTCGTGATCCTGCTCGTCTCCGGTGTCGCCACCGGCGCGGCCATCCTGATCCCGCTGGTGCTGTTCGGCGCGGGCGCACTCTTCATGGTGCTGAACAACAAGCCCGGCCCGGTCGACCGCCGCACGGCCCTCACCCCGATCGGCGGCCCCGGCGGCCTGCCGGCCGCCTACCTGGTGCACCCGGTCGCCTGGTCGGCCGGCATGCGGGAGTACGTCGCCGGCGTCCCGCAGTCACAGCTGATGGCCGCGGTCGAGATGGCCCGCACGTTCCCCGGCTCGGTGCACGACCTGCTGAGCTTCACCGGCACGATCGCTTCCCAGCTGCCCGCGCCCCGGCACCACCTGACCCCCGAGGACGTGGTGCACCGCACCCGCGACATGGTCCACGTCGGCCTGCCGATCATCAAGGACTTCAACACGAAGTACCCGAAGGTCGAGTCGTCCACCGGCGGCAAAAAGAAGAAGAAGTAGCCCAAGCCTCATCCGGCGCCGGCTCCCGACATCGGGGGCCGGCGCCGCTGCGTACCCCTCTAGGCTGGTTCGCATGGCCGAACCGCTCAGCGTGCTGGAAGCCCTGCACAGCACCCCCGCCCGCCGTTACCTGTCGCCCGACCCGATCAGCGACGACGTCATCCGAGAGCTGCTGGACGCCGCCGTGCGCGGCCCGAGCGGCGGCAACACCCAGCGCTGGGCGTGGATCGTCGTCCGAGACCCCGAGGTGAAGGCGAAGATCGCCGAGTTCTACCTGGAGGGCTGGAACAAGAGCTACGGCGTGAACCGAGACCGCCTCCTGGCCGACCCGACAAGCGGCGACGCCCGAACCTTCCGAGCCGGCGACCACTTGGCCAATCACATCGCCGAGGCCCCCGTCTGGATCTTCCCGGTCCTGCTCGGCGCCGCGAAGTCCCAGAACCCGCGCCTGGGCTCGTCCATCTACGGCGCCGTCCAGCAGCTGCTGCTGGCCGCCCGGGCACACGGCATCGGCACCACGCTGACCACCCTCTACATGGCCCACGAGGCCGAGGTCCGCGAGCTGCTCGGCCTCCCCGAGGACGCCCTGACGATGGCCCTGATCCCACTGGGTTACCCGGCCAAGGGCCGCTGGGCCCAGCCCAAACGCCGTCCCTTGGAAGAGGTCGTCTTCTTCGAGAAATATCAGACCAAGCAATAAGTACGAGGGTCGGATGAGTCCCCGCCGCTTCGCCCGGCACCGTCGCTGGTCACCCCCGGTGCCGCAGCCACCGGGCGGAGCGCGGGGCTGATCTCCGCTACAGCGGATCCTCCTCGTCGTCGCGCAGCTTGGTGGCCCAGCACAGTGCTCCGCCCCACGCGTTGAGCAGGATCGCGCCGCCGAGCAGTTCGCGGCGTTCGGCCCGGCTGTTGGCGCGCCATGCCGGCTCGGTGACCGGCACCAGGTTTCCCTTGCGGAACTTGAGGGCGTAGCCGCCGTCGGGAGTCCGCACCGAGTTGCCGGGCGGGTCGTGGGCGATCCCGGAGATCAGGATCCCGATGCCGAGCACCGTGGCGACGATCAGGCCGGCCCGCCAGCCGTTGCCGACCCGGCCCAGCAGGCTCGAAACCTGCGCCGAGTCGGGGCGTCCGTCTCGCCGGCCCTCCACGGTTCCGAACGTCCCGCCTATCAGGCCCACCGCGGTGGCCACGATGACCAGCGCAAACACTGCGAGTGGCGCGTGCGGGCCGCCGGTGACGGACGCGTCGACCACGAAGCCCAAGCAGGTGAGCAGGGCCAGGACGGACCAGCCGGCGGCTATTGCCATAGGCGCAGCGTAAGCATTCGCGCACATTTCTTTGGCCCGGGTCTTGCTTACGAGGTATCCATCCTCGAATATGGCTTTGCACCTCGTTCGGGGCCATTTGCCGTGGCGGCGGCTCGTGATCTGAGGAACCGAAATCAGCACGCACATAGCTTCTGTGACGTCCTTCAGCGGCGATGGCCGCCTGCTCGCAACGACCGCTCCCAACGGCGACCTGAAACTGTGGACTGTTCACTCCCCGGAGCGTCCGCAGTTGCTGACCCGCCTCCGTGACCGCTACCGCGTGGTCGCGGCCGTCTGGCATCCCGTGGCCGCCGATGTGCTGGCCACGCTGTCGATGGACGGCCGCATCACGGTGTGGCAGTTGCGGCTCGACCAACCGCCTGTCCAGTGGCTGTCGGTCCGGTCCCCGGCGCCGGGGGCGGCCGCGATGGCCTGGCTGCCCGAAGGGCGCTTCCTGGCCTGTGCGGGGGACGACGGCGCGGTCAGCGTGTGGAACGTCGACACCGTCGTGCGGCATGCCCAGGTTCTGGGCCGGCCGTCGCAGTGTGTGGCGCTGCATGCTGCAGCGGACGACACGCTGCACGCGGCCTATCAGGACGGCACGGTGCGGCGTACCAGCCCGCTGCTGCAACCCGGCCGGCCCCGCTCGCAGCGGTTCCCGCCGATCACCGCGGCGGCCTGGTCGCCGTCCGGCGAGACCCTGGCGGTGGCCCACCACGGCGGCTTCTTCGAGGTGCACGACCGTGACCTCTACGTGCGCTGGACCGGGCAGGTCGCCACCGACGCGCCGCTGATCCTGGCCTGGCACCAGGACAACGCGGTGGTGGTGGCCGATCGGGCCGCCCGCACCCTGACCGCGTTCGACACCACCGGCACCGTGCTGTGGAAGCAGCACGTGGCCCCGGAGCCGTCCGCCATGTCGATCACCGGCGACCTGCTGGCCGTCGGCTGCGTCAACTACGCCCCGCTCTTCGTCGACCTGACCACCGGAACCCTGCTCGCCGGATAGCCCGGACGGCGGCGGAAAGCACGTATTTCGCGTGCGAAGTATGCAGTGTCACGAAAGGCGTCGTCCCGAAATGATCGGGTACGGCCGGGTGTTGTCGCCGGACATGACGACTGTGGGAATCATCGGAAGTGGGTTGATCGGCGGGACCGTGGCGCGGCTGGCGGTCAACGGTGGCTATGACGTCGTGGTGAGCAACTCGCGCGGGCCGGAGACGCTCGCCGACCTGGTCGCCGAGCTGGGGCCCAAGGCGCGGGCGGCCACCGCCGCCGAGGCCGCGGCGGCGGGGGACATCGTGGTGGTCAGCGTGCCGTTCCATGCGCACGCCAAGCTGCCGGTGGCCGAGCTGGCCGGCAAGGTCGTGCTGGACACCGACAACTACTACCCGGAGCGGGACGGCCAGGTCGCCGAGCTCGTCGAGGGCAAGCTGACCAGTGCCGAGCTGGAGCAGCAGCACCTCGGGACGGCCAAGGTCGTCAAGGTGTTCAACAACATCTTCTTCAAGCACCTCGGCAACCTCGCCCGGCCGCAGGGCGACCCGGACCGGACCGCCCTGACCATCGCGGGCGACGACGGCGAGGCCAAGAAGGCCGCGGCCGCGTTCCTGACCGCGATCGGCTACGACGCCGTCGACGTCGGGCCGCTCAGCGAGAGCTGGCGGGTCGAGCCGGGGCAGCCCGCGTACGGGCCGCCCTACGGCACCTTCGAGGACCCGATCGGCACCCCGGCCGGTGCCGGCAAGGTGCGGGCCGCGGTGGACGCGGCTACGAAACCCGCAAGCTGACGCCGAGGCGGTTGACGCCGGCGTTCCACACGCCGGCGTTGGCCAGCTGGATCGCGTAGGCGGGGGTGGCCGCCAGCCGGACCGACGGGTCGGGCAGGGCCAGCGACAACGCGTACGAGCCGGGCTTGGCCGGGGCCTTGAACGCCACCGTCAGGGTGACCGGCTTGCCGGGCGCGAACGAGCAGGCGAAGGCGGTGCCGGCCGCGAGGTGCGTTTCGGTGTAGGTGAAGAAGCCGCGCCCGGGGTTGGCGATGCTCGCCGACGACGCCGCGTAGCGCATGGTCTTCGTGGTGCCGGCCGGGGCGGCGTGGGCCGTCCCCGGGACGAGCAGGACGAGGGCGGCCGCGGCCGGAAGGAAACGCATGGCCGGCCTATCGGCCTTCCGCCGCGGGGCTTGAGTCAAGCAGGCCCAGAACCAGGGCGAGCGGCGGCCAGGCGGCGCGGCCGCGGCGAGTTATGGCGTACGCCCGGATCTCCACCTCGGGCGCGGCCAGGTCGAGCACGTCGATCCCGGGGCGTACGGCGAGGCCGCTCGGCAGCAGCCCGACGCCGAGGCCGGCCACGATCAGGTCCTGCACCAGCTCGAGGCTGTCGCAGCGGTGCACGATCCGCGCGCTGTGGCCGTTCAATGCGGCCAGGGTGCGGGCGACCCGCTCGTCGGCGGTGTTGCGGGAGTTGACGATCCAGTCCTGCGCCCAGGCGTCCGGCAGCGGCATGCCGGCCGGCACGGCCAGCCCCCAGCGGGCCCGCCACAGCGGCCGGCTGTCGTAGCGGCCGGGGAAGCTCACCGGCGCCAGGTTGTAGTCGTAGGTGAGGGCGAGATCCATGTCGTCGGTGTCGAGCAGGGCGAACGCCTCGGCCGGCTCGTGTTCGTGGATCAGCAGCCGCACCCCGGGATGGTCACGGGCCAGCCGCGCCTGCACCGGCAGCAGCGAGCGCCGGATCGCGGTGGCGAACCCGCAGACCAGCAACTCCCCGGCCGGGGAGGCATCCGGGTCGAGGTCGACCCGGGCGGCCTCGACGGCGGCCAGGATGGTCACGCCGTGGGCGGCGAGGCGACGCCCGGCGGGGGTGAGCCGGACCCGGCGGCCGTCCGGTTCGACCAGGTCGGCGCCGACGTCGCGGGCCAGGATGGCGAGCTGCTGCGACACGGTCGAGGTGGTGAGCCCCATCTCCTCGGCGACCGCCCGCATCGACCCGAGCCGGGCCAGCTGGACGAGTAACCGCAGCCTGCGGGTTTCCATCCGATCATTGTTCGGAATCGCCGAACGGTATGTCCAGCATCGGCACGTGGACACGAACAATCCGCCGGCCGTAGAACAGGGGTATGACGAGGGGAACCGCACTGGCCGTGGCCGCGATGCTGACCGTGCAGGCGAGCATCGCCGCGAGCGTCGGCCTGATCGGCGAGATCGGCGCCGAGGGCGCCGCGTGGCTGCGCCTGTCCTGGGCCGGTCTGCTGCTCCTGCTGCTGATCCGGCCGCGGCTGCGTGATTTCGGGGCGCGCAACCTGCGGGCGGCGGCGCTGCTCGGGGTGGCGACGGCCGGCGCGACCGTGCTGTTCATGGCGGCGGTCGGGCGGCTGCCGCTGGGCACGGCGAGCGCCATCGAGTTCCTGGGCCCGCTCGGGGTGGCGGTCGCCCAGAATCGCCGCAACCTGATGTGGCCGGTGCTGGCCGGGGCCGGGGTGCTGCTGCTGACCACGCCGTGGCAGGGGCACGCCGACCCGCTCGGCGTCGTGTTCGCGCTGGGGGCGGGCGTCTGCTGGGGGGCCTACATCGTGCTGACCCAGCGGGTCGGCGACCAGATCGACGGGATCAAGGGCCTGGCCGTGTCGATGCCGGTGGCGGCCCTGGTGGCGACGTTGACCGTGTCCCCGTCGGTGCTGGCCGAACTGACCGGCGGTCAGCTTCTGCGCGGATTTCTGCTCGGCGGCCTGCTTCTCATCGCGTACGGCATGGAAATGCTCGCCCTGCGCAGGCTGACGACGGCCTCGTTCGGCACCCTGATGGCTCTGGAGCCGGCGTTCGCGCTGCTGATCGGCGTGGTCGGCCTGCACCAGATCCCGGATCCGCTCGGCGCCGTGGGTGTCGCCCTGGTGGTCGTGGCCGGCATCGGCGCGACCCGGCGCGGCGCCCGCACCGACCGCGAGGCACCGGCCGCCGCCCTGGTCTGAATACTTTCCGCGAGTGAGCCATTGCGCTCCGTCGCCTGCGCTAACCATGCTGGTCTATGCTTCAGGACTCCGGTGGCACAGTGGTCACGTTCTACTCCTACCAGGGTGGGACGGGCCGGACGATGGCCCTCGCGAACGTCGCCTGGATCCTGGCCGCGAACGGCAAGCGGGTGCTGGTCGCCGACTGGAACCTCGACTCGCCCGGCCTGCACCGCTACTTCCGGCCGTTCATCGATCCGGGCGCGCTGGCCTCCGCCGGCGGTGTCGTCGAGCTGGTCCGGCGCTACGAACAGGCCACCATGCAGGACGTGGAACGCCCCGACGACTGGCATCGGGACCTGGCCCGGGTCAGCCGGCACGCGTTCACCATCGACTGGCCGCACTTCCCGGGTGGCGGCGGGATCGACTTCCTGAGCGCCGGCACCCAGGACCAGAACTACGCGCGGAGCATCTTCGAGCGGGACTGGGACGAGTTCTACGAGCGCTTCGGCGGTGGGCAGCTGTTCGACGCGCTGCGCGGCGACATGAAGGCGCACTACGACTACGCGTTGCTCGACAGCCGGACCGGGTGGAGCGACGTGGCCGGCATCTGCACCGTCCAATTGCCCGACGTCCTGATCGACTGCTTCACGTTCAGCGAGCAGGGCATCGGCGGCGCGGCCACGGTGGCGGCCAATGTGCGCCTGCTCAAGGGCCGCCGCCCGGTCCGGGTCCTGCCGGTGCCGATGCGGGTCGACCTGGCCGAGAAGAGCCGGGTGGAAGCCGGCCGGTTCGCGGCCCGGCTCCGGTTCGGCGACCTCCCCGACGGCCTGACGCCGGCCGAACGGGACACTTACTGGGCCGCGGTCGAGGTGCCCTACCAGTCGTTCTACGCCTACGAGGAGACCCTGGCGACGTTCGGCGACCGGCCCGGCGCACGCACCTCGATGCTGGCCGCCTACGAGACGCTGACCGGTTACCTCACCGGCGGCGAGGTGACCGGGTTGCCGCCGCTGGCCGAGCCGCTGCGGCTGCAGACCGCGGCCCGGTTCGTGCGGGCGACCGTCCGGCAGGAGGACACGGTCGCGCTGCGGTACGCCGTCGCGGACCGGTTGTGGGCCGAGTGGATCGCCCGGGTCCTGCAGACCGCCGGGGTGGAGGTCAACCTGGTCACCGAGGGCGCCGGCACCGACGGCCGGCCGATGCCGCCGGGCCGCCCGCTCATCGTGGTGTCCCCGGCCAACGCGGACCAGGAGCAGTCCCGGGTGCTCGTCGATGCGGACCTCCGTCCGCCGCTGGAGGTCTACGTCGCCGACGTGCGGCGGCTGCGCGGGCAGCCGGCGGCCGACTCGCTGTTCCTGGCCGGCCAGCCCGAGGAGGTGGCGGTCAGCCGTCTGCTCCAGCTGGTCGGGCACCCGGGCGACGACTTCGACCGGACCCGGATCGGCCTGCGCTATCCGGGCCGGGCCACCCAGGTGTTCGGCGCGCCCCTGCGCAACGTGCAGTTCTCCGGCCGCGAGGACGAGCTGATCGCGCTCCGGGACAGCCTGGCGAACACGGTCCGCCCGGCGGTGTCGTCCGGGGCGGCACCGGTGGCGCTGCTGGGCATGGGCGGCATCGGGAAGACACAGCTGGCGATGGAGTACGCGCATCGCTTCCGCAACGCGTACGACGTCGTCTGGTGCATCACCGCCGACCCGGTGCCCTTCATCGACACTCAGCTGGCCGACCTGGGGCGGGAGCTGGGCCTGACCGGCATCGGCAGCGTCGACGAGCAGGCCCGGACGGTGCTCTCCGCGCTGGCGCGCGGCGAGACGGCGCCGCGCTGGCTGGTCGTCCTCGACGGCGCCGAGGACGTCGCCGCGGTCAGCCGGTTCCTGCCGTCCGGCCCCGGCGGCCACGTGATCATCACCTCCCGGGACGGCGGCTGGGCGGAGCGTGCCGAAACCATCGAGCTCGACGTGTTCTCCCGCCGGGAGAGCGTTGCCCACCTGCGCCGCCGGGTGCCGACGATGGCGCCCGACGTCGCCGGCCGGCTGGCCGAGGCGGTCGACGACCTGCCGGTGGCGCTGACCGTCGCGGGCGCCTGGCTGGCCGAGACCGGGAAACCGGTGGCCGAGTACCTGAGCCATCTCAGCGAGCACGGCCTGGCCGTCCTGCCGCCCATCTGGGACCGTTCGCTGCAGGTCCTCGAGGAACGCTCGACGGCCGCGTACCGCCTGTTGCAGCTGTGCTCGGTGCTGGCGCCCGAGGTGGCCCTCGAACTCGTCTACGGCGACCGGATGGCCGAGCTGCTGCTCGCGTTCGACCCCCTGGTCAGCGAAACCATGTACCGCGGTGCACTGGTCCAGCATCTCCGCCGCCTGGCCCTGCTGACGCTGGACCTGCACGGCGGCCAGATCCGGGTGCACAAGATGCTGCAACATGTGGTGCGGCAGCGGATGACCCCGGCGGACCGGGCCCGGACCCGTCGGGAGGCCCACCTGGTGCTGGCGGCGGCCCGCCCGGCCGGCGAGGTCGACGACCCGTCGAACTGGCGCCGGTTCGGCCGGATCTGGCCGCACCTCGAGGTCGCCCGGGTCGGGGAGTCCGGGGTGGAGGCGGTCCGCCGGCTGATCATCGACCGGGTCCGCTACCTCTGGCAGTGCGGTGCTCTCGCCGACGGCCGCCGGGCCGGTGAGGACTACGTGCGGCGATGGGAGCTCCGGCGGGACACCCTCGTCGACCCGGACGAGCGCGCTGTCCTCGACCGGCAGTTGCTGCAGCTGCGCTTCAACCTCGCCAACATCCTGCGCGACCTGGCCGACTTCGACACGTCCCGGCCGATGGACGAGGCCGTCCTGGCCGAGCAGCGGGCCCTGCTGGGCGGGGAGCATCCGCACACCCTGAGCACTGCGGGCGGGCTGGCGGCCGACCTGCGCGCGCAGGGCCGCTACCAGGACGCCCACCGGCTGGCCGAACAGACCGGGACGGCCTGGGTGGAGACCTTCGGCAAGGAGCACCCGGGAACGCTGCGCGCGCTGGCCGATCTGGGGGTGTCGCTCCGGCTGGCCGGCGACTTCCGGGCGGCCCGGGACCGGGACTCCGAGACCTTCGAGCGGGCCGGTCTGGTGCTCGGCCGGTCCCACTCGCTCACCCTGGCGACCGGTGGCAACCTGGGCCGGGACCTGCGCGACGCCGGCGAGTACGAGTCGTCCCGGACGCTGTTGCGGGACATCCTGCAGCGGCACCGGGAGGCGTTCGGGGAGAACTCGCCGGCGACGTTCGCCGCGATGACCAACCTCGCGGTCTCCGAGCGGGCCGCGGGCCGGGCCCATGAGGCGGCCGAGCATCTGGAGCTCGCCTACGAGAACCTGAACCAGATGCTCGGGCCGGACGCGGCGGCGACGCTGATGTGCCGGCTCAGCCGGGCGGTCAGCCTTCTCTCCTCGGCCGAGCCGGCCAGCGCGGAGGCGGAACTGGCCGAACTGGAGCGCCGGTACGCCGACCGGTTCGGCAGCCGGCATCCGTACACGCTGCTCTGCCTGCACGACCGCGCCGCGGTGGCGCGGGCCACCGGCGACCTGGGCACCGCGCGGGAGTTGGCCCGGCGGGCGGCCGACGAGTTCCAGGTGGTGCTCGGGCTGGAACACCCGTACACCATGGCGGCCTGGACGAACCTTGCCGTCTTCGCGGCCGAGTGGGGTGCCGTACCGCAGGCGTACGAGCTGCTCCAGCCGGTCGCCGAGCGGGCGGCACGGGTCCTCGGGCCGGACCACCCGGACGCGATCCGCGCCGAGGCCAACGTGACGCTGATCCGCCGTGACCTCCTCGGCCCGTCACCCGACGAGGAGCAGGAGGTGCTGCAGCGGCTGGTCCGGGCGCTGGGCCCGGCCCACCCGGCGGTCGAGGCCATGCGGGAGCGGCGCTACCTGCACCGCACGCTCGACCCGCAACCGTTCTAGCCGGCCGAGAGCTGTGGCTGGTCGTCCTGGACCAGCCAGGACAGGATCGACGGCAGGGTCACCATGGCGCCGAAGTGGGCCGAGCCGGACTCGACCCGCAGGTCGGCGTTCGGGATGCGCTCGGCCAGCCAGCGGGTGTGGCTGGCCGGCACCACGTTGTCCTCGGCACCGTGCCACAGCAGCACGCGCTGCCAGACGTCGGAGAGGGCGAAACCCCACGGGCGGCGTACCGCCAGGGTGTCGTCGATCCAGCCGTAGGGGCCGGAGCGGAAGGCCTCCGCGTACGCCTCCAGCAGCAGCCGCTCGATCGCGAGGTCGGCGACCACCCGGCGGTCGGCGTCGCTGATCTGGCCGCGCAGCGCCTCGAGCAGGCTGGCCGGGTTGCGCCTGGTCCGGTCGGCCCGCAGGCGCAGGCTCTCCACCAGCTTCTGCTCCTCGGCGCGGGCGTCGCTGAACTCGCGGACGTTGGCCTCGTTCATGCCCGCGTACCAGTCGAGATCGTCACCGGCCTCGTGCGGGGCGAGGCTGACCAGCACGCCGGCCCGGGTGACCCGGCCGCCGAGCAGCGCGGCGCAGGCGAGCGCGTGCGGGCCGCCGCCGGAGCGGCCGACCACGGCGAACGTGCCGAGGCCGAGGTCGTCGGCGATGCACGCGACGTCGGCGGCGCAGTCGGCGATGCTGCGGCCGGGGTGCCGGTCGGAACCGCCGTAGCCGGGCCGGTCGTAGCTGATCAGGCGCACGCCGAGGCGGTAGAGAACGCCGCCGCGCGGCTGCGGGCCGAGGCGACTGCCGGGGCTGCCGTGCAGGAGGAAGACCGGGTAACCGTCGGTGGCGCCGTGCACCCGGTACCGCAGGGTGCGCCCATCGGCCGTCTTGACGTTCGCCTCTGCCGATACCTGTGGAGACACTATGGTCGCTCCCGGTCCGTCGGGGTCGGACGCCGGGCCTGGGTGACACGGCTGCTGCTGGCCAGGCTACTGACGCCCGGGTGACGCAACCAGGATCAGTGCACGGGTCCGGTCGCGTGTCACGAATGATGAACATCCGGCCGGGGCGTGGTCACGGCTGGAAGCGATAACCCATGCCCGGTTCGGTGAGCAGGTGCTTCGGGCGGGTCGGGTCGTCCTCGAGCTTGCGGCGCAGCCGGGCCATGTACTGCCGCAGGTAGTTGGTCTCGGTGCCGTACTGCGGGCCCCACACCTCCTTGAGCAGGTGGCGCTGGGTGATCAGCTTGCCGGGGTTGCGCAGCAGCTGTTCGAGCAGCTGCCACTCGGTCGGGGTGAGCCGCTGCTCGGGGTTGATCGTGTGGTCGCCGAGGTCGACCGTGTACCGGCCGACGGTGACGATGGCGCCGGCCGCCGGGTCCTGCGGGTGGGCCCGGCGGGTGACCGCGCGGATCCGGGCGAGCAGCTCGTCGACGCCGAACGGTTTGGTCACGTAGTCGTCGGCGCCGGCGTCGAGGGCGGCCACCTTGTCGGTGCCCTCGGCCCGGCCGGACAGCACGATGATCGGCACGGCGGTCCAGCCGCGCAGGCCGCGGATCACGTCGGCGCCGTCCATGTCGGGCAGGCCCAGATCCAGGACCACCAGGTCGGGTGGGTGGGCGCCGGCCGCGTGCAGGGCGCCGGCGCCGTCGGCGGCGACGTCCACGTCGTACTGCCGGGCGCGCAGGTTGATCCGCAGGGCGCGCAGGATCTGCGGGTCGTCGTCGACGACCAGGATGCGGGTCATGAGGTCCTCCCGGCCGGCAGGGTCACGATCATGGTGAGGCCGCCGCCCGGCGTGTGGGCCGGTTGCACCGAACCACCCATCGCCTCGGCGAGGCCGCGGGAGAGGGCCAGGCCGAGGCCGACGCCGGTGTGGTTGTCGCGGTCGCCGAGGCGCTGGAACGGCTGGAAGACGTGCTCCCACTCGGCGGCCGGGATGCCGGGGCCGTGGTCGATCACCCGCAGTTCGACCCGGTCGCCGCGGGCGGTGCCGGTCACCGACGGCGGCCGGCCGGGCGGGCTGAACCGCAGGGCGTTGCCGACCACGTTGACCAGGACCCGGTCGAGCAGGCCGGGGTCGGCGTGCACGGCGGGCAGGTCGTCGGGCAGCTGCAGGGAGATGTCCCGGCCGGCCGGGCCGAGCTCGTCGAGGGCGGCCGGGACGACGTCCTCGAGGCCGATGTCGGCGGGGCTCATGCCGAGCGCGCCGGCCTGCAGGCGGCTCATGTCGAGCAGGTTCGCGACCAGGGCGGCCAGCCGGTCGAGGGATTCGTCGGCGGTGGCGAGCAACTCGGCGCGGTCGTGCTCGCCGAACTCGACCTCGGTGCTGCGCAGCCCGGCCACCGCGGCCTTCGCCGAGGCGAGCGGGGTGCGCAGGTCGTGGCCGACGGCGGCGAGCAGGGCGGTGCGGACCTTGTCGCCCTCGGCCGCGGCGGCCAGGCGCTGCTGGCGCAGGGCCACCGCCGCCTGCGCGGCGAACGCCGTGACGATGCGCCGGTTCCCGGCGGTCAGCGGCCGGCCGCGCAGGACGAGGACCAGGGAATCGTCGGCGGTCACCTCGGCGTCGCCGTCGGCCGGGCTTGCGGCGGGCGGTTCGCCGACGGCGGCGACCGGGTGCCATCCGCCGGGTACGCGTTCCAGCAGCGTCACCGACTCGAGCGTGAACGTGTCGCGCAGCTGCCGGAGCAGCCCGTCGAGGGGGTCGGGGCCGCCGCGCAGCACGCCGCCGGCCACCTCGGCCAGGGTGTGCGCCTGCGCGCTGCGCCGGGCGGCCAGCTCCACCACCCACGAGACGGCCACCGCGACCACCACGAACGCGGCCAGGGCGAGGAGGTTCTCGCCGGTGGCCACGGCCAGGGTGTGCAGCGGTGCGACGTGGAAGTAGTTGAGCAGCAGGAACCCGCCGACCGCGGCCAGCAGGGCCGGCCACAGCCCACCGACCAGGGCCACCCCGACCACCGCCGCCAGGAACAGGGAGATCTCCCCGGTGACCGCGGTGAGCAGCGGCAGCCCGCCGGCGGCGAGGGCGAACCCGGCGATCCGCCGCCGCGGGGACAGCGGCGGCGACATCAGTGTGGGCCGACGGCGGTGACCACCACCGCGGCCGCGCCGGCCTCGTCGGAGGCGGCCAGGTCGACGGTGGCGTCGATGCCCCAGTCGTGGTCGCCGTCCGGGTCCTCGAACACCTGCCGGACGGTCCACGCGGTCGGGCCGACGTCGATGTGCAGCAGGGCCGGCCCGCGCGCGGCCGGGCCGGTGCCGACCTCGTCGTACTCCTCGAAGTAGTCGGCCATCGCCTCCGACCAGCGGTCGGATGTCCAGCCGTTCTCGCCGTCGAGTTCGCCCAGGTCGTACCAGCGGCGCAGGGCGGCCAGCTCGACCCGGCGGAACAGCGCGTTGCGGACCAGGACCTTGAAGGCGCGCACGTTGCGGGTGACCGCGGGCGGCTTGTCGTCGAGGCGGACCTCGGCGACCTCGGCGCCCGGGTTGCGCAGCCGTTCCCACTCGTCGAGGAGGCTGGAGTCGACCTGCCGGACCAGCTCGCCGAGCCACTCGATCAGGTCGCCGAGCTCCTCGGTGCGGGCGTCCTCGGGCACGGTGTGCCGCAGCGCCCGGTACGCGTCGGCCAGATACCGCAATACCAGGCCCTCGGAGCGGGACAGGCCGTAGAACGACACGTACTCGGTGAAGGTCATCGCCCGCTCGTACATGTCCCGCACGACGCTCTTGGGTTTGAGCTCGTAGTCGGCGACCCAGGGGTGCCCGCGCCGGTACGTCTCGTACGCGTTCTCCAGCAACTCGAGGAGCGGCCGCGGGTGGGTGACGTCCTCGAGGAGTTCCATCCGCTGCTCGTACTCGATGCCCTCGGCCTTCATGGCGTTGACCGCCTCGCCGCGGGCCTTGGTGCGCTGCGCGTAGAGCACCTGCCGCGGGTCCTCGAGGGTCGACTCGATCACCGACACCACGTCGAGCGGGTAGTCGGGGGCCTCCCGGTCGAGGAGCTCCAGGCAGGCCAGGGCGAAGGGGGAGAGGGCCTGGTTGAGCGCGAAGTCGAGCTGCAGGTCCTCGGTGAGGCGATAGACCCCGTCGTCCGTGCGCTCGATCACCCCGCCGGCCATCAGCGCCCGGGCGATGGCGATGGCCCGCCGGATGTGCCGGCGCTGGGCGGCCGGTTCCTCGTGGTTGTCGGTGAGCAGGTGCCGCATCGCCGCGAACGGGTCGCCGCCGCGGGCCAGCACGTTGAGCAGCATCGCGTGCGACACCTGGAACGAAGAGGTGAGCGGCTCGGGCTCGGCCGACACCAGGCGGTCGAAGGTGGGCTGGGCGTACCCGACGGTGCCCTCCGGCGGCTTCTTGCGGACCACCTTGCGGCGCTTCTTCGGGTCGTCGCCGGCCTTGGCCAGGGCCCGCTCGTTGTCGATGACGTGCTCGGGGGCCTGCACGATGACGGTGCCGAGGGTGTCGAACCCGGCCCGCCCGGCCCGGCCGGCGATCTGGTGGAACTCGCGCGCCTTGAGCAGCCGGGTCTTCACCCCGTCGTACTTGGACAGGCCGGTGAACAGCACCGTGCGGATCGGCACGTTGATGCCGACGCCCAGCGTGTCGGTCCCGCAGATCACCTTGAGCAGGCCGGCCTGGGCGAGGGTCTCCACCAGGCGGCGGTATTTCGGGAGCATGCCGGCGTGGTGCACGCCGATGCCGTGCCGGACCAGGCGGGACAGCTGCTTGCCGAAGCCGGACGAGAACCGGAAGTTGCCGAGCGCGACGGCGATCGCGTCCTTCTCGGCCCGGGTCGCCATGTTGACGCTCATCAGCGACTGCGCGCGTTCGAGGGCGGCGGCCTGGGTGAAGTGCACGATGTAGACCGGGGCCTGCTTGGTCTCCAGCAGTTCCTCGATGGTCTCGTGCAGCGGTGTCATCGCGTACTGGAAAATGAGCGGGACCGGCCGCTCGGCGCTGGCCACGACGGCCGTCGGCCGCCCGGTGCGCCGGGAGAGGTCGTCGACGAAGCGGGTGGTGTCGCCGAGCGTCGCCGACATCAGCAGGAATTGCGCCTGCGGTAGCTCGATGATCGGCACCTGCCAGGCCCAGCCGCGGTCCGGCTCGGCGTAGAAGTGGAACTCGTCCATCACGACCTGGCCGACGTCGGCGGCGGCGCCCTCGCGCAGGGCCAGGTTGGCGAGGACCTCGGCGGTGCAGCAGATGATCGGCGCGTCCGCGTTGACGCTGGCGTCGCCGGTCAGCATGCCGACGTTGTGCGCGCCGAAGATCGCGCAGAGGGCGAAGAACTTCTCGCTGACCAGGGCCTTGATCGGCGCCGTGTAGAAGGTGGTGCGGCCGTCCGCCAGGGCGATGAAGTGCGCGCCGGTGGCGACCAGGCTCTTGCCGGAGCCGGTCGGCGTGTTCAGGATGACGTTGGCCCCGGTGGCCAGCTCGATGAGCGCTTCTTCCTGGTGGGTGTAGAGGGCGAGGCCCTGCTCGGTGGCCCATTTCTGGAAGGCGTCGAAGACCGCGTCGGGTTCGGTCGTGCCCGGAAGGCGATCAGTCAAAGTCATGATGTGCAAACCTTAGCGTTATCTGTGAAAACGGGGGTTCCGCTCCCGCCCGCGTCGCCGTACCCTGCGCCCTCATGACTACCTTGATCGATGTGCGGCGCATCGTGAATCGCTTGCTGGGGCGCAAAGCCGTCGTCTCCAAGACCAGTGAGTCGCGGGAGACGTGGGCCGCCGTGGCCCAGGACGGCGAGTTCCAGTTCCACAAGAACGACACGTGGCGCAAGACCCCCGACTTCATGAACCAGACGGACCGGTTGTTACGCCACTTCGGCTTCACTCCGGAACAGTACGCGGGCAAGGTGGTCGTCGACGTCGGGGCCGGAAGCATGCTGCGGACCCGGTTCTTCACCGACGCGCACCTGGTCGTGGTGGAGCCGCTGGCCGACCGCTTCCTGGCCGAGATCCCGGCCTGCGACCTCAAGGACGCCGCCGAGGTCTACTCGCGGCCGGCCGAGGAGCTGATCGACGGCCTGGTCGGCCGGGCCGACCTGGTGATCAGCATCAACGTGCTGGACCACTGCTTCGACTTCGCGGAGATCGTCCGCAACATCCGGGAGTACCTGGCGCCGGACGGGCTGGCTTTCCTCACGTTCGACATGCACGACAAGGCGGACCACATGCATCCGCTGTCGCTGACCGAGAAGACCTGCAAGCCGATCTTCGACAAGGCCGGCTTCACCATCGAGAAGCTGACCACCGGCGTCGGGGACGTGCTGGGGGGTTCACCGACGTACGGGCACGGGCCCTTCACGCTCAACTACTGGCTGCGCCGCGCCTGAGACGCTAACCACGGGGCCAGGCGGCCAGCCTGGCCCGCAATTCCGTGATCTGCGGCGCGTCCAGCCCATAAAGGGTGAAACGGGCGTCGTCGAGGCGATCCAGGTAGCGGCCGGCGTCGGCGATGTCCGCCGGATCCAGCGCCGGGTCGACGGCGTGCGCGAGCTCCAGGATGCGGTCGAGGGGGTAGCGCTCGAGGGCGGCCGCCACGTCGATGTAGTCGCGCACCTCGCGCCGGTTGACCAGCGCCGCCACCTTGGTGGCGACCAGGTCGTCGAGGTGCATCACCGGGCCGAGCTCCATCACCACCGGCGCCCGGTGCCGGTCGAGCCGGCACAGCGTCAGCCGCAGCGCCCGTCCGTCCCGGCTGACCACGAACTCCTGGATGTCCTCGTCCATCCCGGCGAACAGCTCGTCGCCCTCCTCGCGGAGCACCCGGTAGCCGCTGTCGGCCAGCGCCCGGCTCACCTCGCCGGCCGCCGCGGCCACCCCGCCGGCCGTGTCGGTGAACAGGTCGACATCCTCGGTCGGGCGGGCCACCAGGCCGTTGACCAGCCACGCGACGCCGCCGCCGAGGACGAAGCCGTGCTTGTCGGCGACCGCGAGGGCGACCCGGGCGACGTCGCGGTAGAAGCTTTCGAAACTCACGCCCGGCGCAGGCGCGGATGCCGCGCCTCCCACGCGGCCCGCACGGCCCGGGGGAGATTCAACTGCGGCCACAGGTGTACGAGGGTGGTCCCGTCGATGTACGACCGGAGCTCGTCGACCCGGATCGCCTCGCGCAGGACGTTCTCGTACATCCACGTCAGCATGGTGGGCTCGCCGAGGTCGAACGTGCGCATCGGGTTCCACCAGAGCCGCAGCGGCAGCTCGACCAGCCCGCGGGTGGGACCGGTCAGCTCGCCGAGGGTGCCCGCGACCAGAACCGGACGGTGCGGCCGGGACAGGTGGACGGCCGGGGCCTCTCGCGTCGTGGCGGGCATGTGATCAGCGTAAACCGACAACCCACCCGAACCATAAAAGGGTAGGATCCTAGGACGCTCTACGGGTTGTTAGGTTCGCCTACGTGACAACTGAGATCGTCGGCCGCGACACCGAGCTCGCCGCGCTCGAAGCCTTCCTCCGCGGCCCCGGGGGAGCGCTGGTCGTGCGCGGTGACGCGGGCGTCGGCAAGAGCGTGCTGCTCGACGCAGCCGGCGGCGAGCGGCGGGTGCTGCGGGCGATCGGCGCCGAGGCCGAGTCGGAGCTCGCCTACGCGGGCTTACATCAAATTCTTTACCCCTTGCTTCCGTACGCCGCGGGCCTGGACCCGGCCACCCGCGCCACGTTCGACCCGATCTTCGGGCGGGGCAGCGACGAAGCGCCGTCGGTCCTCGCTCTCGGCGTGGCCGTCCTCGACCTGCTGGCCCTGGCCGCCGGCACCGAGCCGCTGCTGCTGGTCATCGACGACGCGCACTGGCTCGACCCGCAGTCGGTGGCGGTGTGCACGTTCATCGCGCGGCGTCTCGCCGGGCACGCGGTGCACCTGCTGGCCGCCGTACGCTCCGAGATCGTCTCCGGCTGGGACACCGCCGGCCTGCCCTCGCTCGTGGTTGCGCCGCTCGCCGCCCCGGCGGCCGAGCAGCTCCTGGCGGCCATCGCGCCCGAGCTGGCCGACACCGCCCGCGACGAGATCCTGCGCGAGGCCCAGGGCAACCCGCTCGCCCTGGTCGAGCTGCCCCGGGCGGCGCTGCCCAGCGCCTCCTCCACACCGGACAACCGGCTCTTCGGCGCGCGGATCGCCGCGCTGAGCCCGCCCGTCCGGGCCGCGCTGCTCCGGGCTGCTCTCGACGGCCTGGTCGCCGGCGGGGGAGCGGGGCGGGTCCGCTACCGGCTTGCCGACGTCGGCGAAGCCCTCGACAGCGGCCTGCTGACCGTCGACCCGGCCAGTGGGGACGTGGTGTTCCGGCATCCGCTGGTCCGGTCGGCGCTGCTGCGCACGGCCTCGCCCAACGAGCGGCACGCCGCCCACCGCGACCTGGCCGAGCTGCACGAACAGGATGCCGAGCGGTACGCGACGCACATCGCGGCGGCCACCGTGGACCCGGACGAGGAGGTCGCCGAGGCCCTCGAGTACGGGGCGCACTCGGCCAGCGGGCGTGGCGGTGCGGCGTCGGCGGTGGCGATGCTGACCCGGGCCGCCGAGCTGAGCCCGACCGCGGCCGGCCGGTCGCAGCGCCTTGAGGAGGCGGCGTTCGTGGCCGCGCAGGCGGCCCTGCTCGACGAGGCGCACGAGCTGCGGGTGACCGCCGGTCCGCAGTCGCCGGCGGCCGCGCTGACCGCGGCGTATGCGGCCCTCTACCGCGAGGGTGACGTGCGGGCGGCGCACCGGCGGGTGGCGGCGGCGCTGTCCGGCGCGGGTGCGCTCGATGCCGACACCCGGGCCCGGCTGCTCAACCTGCTCCTGGCGATCAGCATGTTCGCGCACGACGAGGCGATGTGGCGGGTGGCCGAGGGGTTCTGCGCCGGGGCCGACGAGATGTCGCTGCTCTACCGGGACGCGTGGGGCGACGTGGCCCGGCACGGCCACGGCGCGGGGGACCGGGTGCGGGCCGCGTTCGGGCGGATCGGGGACGGCCAGCCGTGGGACGTCATGCGGCTCGGGGTGGCGGCGTTCTTCGTCGACGCGCTCGCCGAGCACCGCGACCTGGTCCGGTCGGTGGCCGCCCGGGAGGAGCACGGCGGGGCGGTCACCAACGCGATGACCCTGCTGCAGCTGGTCATGCTCGACCAGATCTCGGCCGGCGAGTGGGACGACGCCCTGGCCACCGGGCGGCGTGGGCTCGAGTTGACCGTCGAGCACGGGTACACGCTGTTCGAGCACCAGTTCTACGGGTTCACCGGGCTCGTGCAGGCGTGGCGTGGCGACGTCGAGGCCGCGCACCGGGCCGCCGACCGGCTCGACCGCTGGGCCCGGCCGCGCGGGGTGGGGTACCTGACCGACCTGGCCGAGGCGATCGGGGTGGCGGCCGGGCTGACTTCGGGGGATTACGAGGCGGCGTACGCGTACGCCAGTGGTCTGACCGCACCCGGCACCTTCCGCCCGTACTCGCAGCTGTCTCTTCGCACGCTCTTCGATCTTGTCGAGGCGGCGGTGCACACCGGGCGCCTCGATCAGGCGCAGGCTCATGCGGCGGCGGCCCGTGATCTGCACCTGCCGGGGGTCTCCGGGCGGCTGGATTTCCTCACCACCGCCGCGCTGGCCCTCACCGACCACGCCGGTGCCGGGTTCGCGGCCGCGGCGGCTCATCCGGCGGCGCTGCAGTTCCCGTTCGACCGGGCCCGGGTGCAGCTGGCGCACGGCATGTGGCTGCGCCGGCAGCGGGAACGCTCGGCGGCCCGGGCGGTGCTGACCGAGGCCGCGGCGGGGTTCGAGCGGCTGGGCGCGGTGCCGTGGGCGGCTCGGGCGCAGGCCGAGCTGAAGGCGACCGGGCCGGCGGCCGGGAGTGCCGCCGACGGCGCTTCGGCATTGACCCCGCAGGAGCGGGAGATCGCCGAGCTGGCCGCGGGCGGGTTGAGCAACAAGGAGATCGGCGCCAAGCTGTTCCTGTCGCCGCGGACCGTCGGCGCTCACCTCTACCGGGTCTTTCCCAAGCTCGGGGTCTCCTCGCGGGCCTCGTTGCGCGATGCCCTCGCGGGTAGCTCCTAGGATCGTCGATATGGCGATGCAGCTGGTGCAGGTGAACATGAAGGCGCGCGACGAGGCTGCGCTCGGGCGGTTCTGGGCGGCGGCGCTCGGCTGGAATCTGTCCAGCGAAGGCCCCGGCGTGATCAATCTGGAGCCGGTGGGGTTCGACTGGCCCGACCCGTCGGCGGTCTGCATCGACCTGATCAACTCGGCCGAGCCCAAGACGGTGAAGAACCGGGTGCACCTCGACCTCGCCACCACCTCCGCCGAGCATCAGGCCGAGCTGGTCGCCCGGCTGATCGAGCGCGGTGCGACGCCGGCCGACATCGGCCAGGGGGACGTGCCGTGGACGGTCCTGGCCGACCCGGAGGGCAACGAGTTCTGCGTGCTGGAGCCGCGGGAGAGATACCGGGACACCGGGCCGATCGCCGCCGTCGTGGTCGACTGCGCGGATCCGCGGGCGATGGCCGGGTTCTGGGGCGAAGCGGTCGAGTGGACCCGGCACGAGGTGACCGCCGATTACGCGTCGCTGCGGTCGGCCAAGGGCGTCGGGCCGTACCTGGAGTTCCTTCGCGTCGATGAGCCGAAGACGGTGTGGAACCGCGTGCACCTGGACACCGCGCCGGACCTCGCCGACGACCGGCCGGCCCAGCTGGCCCGGTTGCGGGCGCTCGGCGCCACCGACGTCGACGACCACCTGCCGTGGACGATCCTGGCCGACCCGGAGGGCAACGAGTTCTGCGCCCTCGTCCGTCACTCCGCCTGAGCGCTCCGCACCCGCCCGGGCGGGTGCCGGCGGCGCAGTCGATTGACTGAATCGGGCGGGTTGACCCTGGCCGTAGCGTCATCGATGTTGATGCTGACGAGGTAAAGGTGGGGCCATGCAGGGAAAGACCGCGATCGTGACGGGCGCCAGCAAGGGGATCGGGCTGGCGATCGTCCGGGCCCTGGCCGGAGCGGGCGCGACCGTCCTGGCGGCCGCCCGGACCAGCACCCCCGAGCTGGAGACCCTCGCCAAGAGCGGCGACGTGCGCTGGGTGCGGGCCGACCTGAGCGACCCGGCCGCCCCGGCGGCGCTGATCGAGGCGGCCGGCGGCACGGTCGACGTGCTGGTCAACAACGTCGGCACCGCCCCGGCCCGGCTCGGCGGTTTCCTGTCGGTGACCGACGCCGAGTGGGCGCGGACGATCGACCTCAACCTGCTGGCCGCGGTGCGGATGACCCGCGCGGCCCTGCCGTCGATGGTGGAGCGCGGCCACGGTTCGATCGTCACGGTGGCATCGATCAACGCGCGGTTCTCCGACCCCCTCGTCGTCGACTACAGCGCCGGCAAGGCGGCCCTGGTGTCGTTCTCGAAGTCGATCTCCAAGGAGTTCGGCCCCAAGGGCGTACGCGCCAACACGGTCAGCCCCGGCCCGGTCGAGACCGACCTGTGGCTCGGCGGCAACGGCGTGGCCGCCACCGTCTCGGCCGGCGCCGGCACCAAGCCCGAGGACATCGTCGCGCAGGCGAAGAGCCAGATCCCGAGCGGCAAGTTCTCCACCCCGGACGAGGTGGCCGCGATCGTGCTGTTCCTGGCGAGCGACGCGGCCGGCAACGTCAACGGCAGCGACTTCGGCATCGACGGCGGCATGCTCCCGACCTGGTGAGGTGCGCCGCCCGGCACAATGGCTGCCATGCGGAGGTGGCGGGGTCACGCCATCATCGAGCAGTACGTCACCGCGGTGCTTCGTAGTGGGCACTATTCGCCGGTGCGAATGCGGCGCTGGCTGCAGCGGACGCCGGCACACATATACAGGGTGCGGTGGCCCTGGCACTACCAGCTTGTCCTGCTGGGCGAAACCTCGCTCTACGCCTACCGCTGGGTGCTGCTCCCCGGCTTCCTGGCCGGGTTGACCCTCGCCGGCGTAGCTGTGCCGCTGACCGTCGAGCTCTTGCATGCTGCTGGCTCGCCTCCACGGTCCAGCACCTGACCGGTCCGAACTGGGCGTTGGTGACGCTCGGGGTGGTGGTGGCGTCCACCCGTCGGGATCGAGGAGTTCGGTGTCTGGCTGTTGGCGGTCGCGTTCGGCATACTGCCGCCCCGCCCGCGGAAGTTTTTTGCGCAGGCCGCCGACTGCGGCCTGATGATCCGTGACGGCGAGGGTTACCGGTTCCTGCACGCCGAGATCTACGACTACTTCAGGTCGTCGGGTCGCTGAGCGGCCGGGCCAGCAGTTGGCGTCCCTCGTCGACGAAACCGTCCGCCCGGTAATAGCGGAACAGATGCGACGCGTCCGTCCCGTTCGGGGCCACCACGAGCTCCAGCTGGGCCGCCCCGATCCCGGTCGCCCAGGCGGCACTGTCCTCGATGAGTGAAGCGGCCAGCCCACGCCGCCGGAAGTCCGGCGCGACGTAAAGGTCCTCCAGCTCGGCGATCAGCCCGTTCTCCAGGCCGTAACTGGACGTGCTGATCGCGAACGCGACGACCGCCCCGCCCGACGCAATCACCGCCACGTGCGCGGCGTCGCTGCCGAGCAGGTGCTCCAGGTGGGCGGCGAGGCGGGAGCGGGGCGTCGCGAACCCGTCCTCGGCGTAGAAGTCGACGGCGAGGGCCAGGACGGCGTCGAAATCGCCGGGAACGGCTGTCCGCAACGTCATGCCGGTTCTCCCACGGTGGACAGGCGGGTGTGGACCACGAGGTCGTGCAGGGCCTCGACGGCCGACTCGGAAGCCGCCGCGGGGAGCGGCGATGAATCCCGCGCCTCCTCCAGCGCGGCACGGCCCGCTGCGCAGCCCGAGCACCTCGGCCGCCGGCAACAGGTGCGCCGCCCGCACGTCGAGGTCGGAGTCGACCGACGCGAACCCGTACAGATGCGCCCCGCTGACGGTCGCGAAGATCAAGGGGTAGGGGAGTGCGTGCGCGGTCTCGGCGGCCCACTCCGGCACGTCGATGGTCATGTCAACCCCCTTTCCCGTACGTCGTAAAGCAGTTGATCTATGACAGAGGTGCCCGGGGACGAGGGCAGTGAGGTCGCCTCCGCGGCCGCGGCCAGCTCCTCCTGCAGGGAAGCGGCCCACGACGTGATCGAATCCCACGGGACCTCGCCGCGCTTGACCGCCAGGAGCTGATCGCGCCACGGGCGCACGTCGAGCAGGATCTCCCCGGTGCGCAGCACGTGGGCGCCCGCCATCAGCAGCCGCAGCATGTGCATGGCCTGTTTGTGGTTGGTCTCGCCGGTGCGCTCCCGGCGGGCGTCGACCCGGGCGAGCTGGTCCCGGGCGTACGCCCCGTAGGTGTCCGCGACGCGGCGGGACAGGAACGCGTCGCGTACCGCAAGCAGGGCTTTTCCGTCGGGGTTGATCTTCTCGATCAGCGGGGACCAGAGCACTTCGAGGACGGTCGGGTTGGCCTGCAGGGCGAGCACGCAGAACCGTTCGATCTCCCACGAGAACTGCTCCGCAAGGGGGCCGTCGAGGTGGGTGGGCGGCTTGTCGAGGGCCCAGAAGCTGCGGGTCGGGGCGGCGAACACGCCACGGCGGTCGTGGTCGGAGCCGGGGCCGTCAAGTCCGTAGGCCCGGGATCCGACCACGACCGCGAGGATCGTGTGCTGCTCGACCAACTCGTTCACGCGGGCGACGCTACCGGCCGGCCCGCGCGGGATCAGCCGAATTACCGGTCGAGGACGGTCCCGTCGATCTCGTCCAGTTCCGCGTCGGTCAGCGGCAGGTTGGCCAGGGCGGCGACGTTGTTCTCCAGCTGGCCGACGCTGCTCGCGCCGATGATCAGGCTGGTCATCCGCTCGTCGCGCAGCGCCCACGCCAGGGCCATCTGGGCGAGCGACTGGCCGCGCCGCTTGGCGATGTCGTTGAGCGCGTGGATGCGGCCCATCGTCTTGTCATCGAGGTTGCTCTCGTTGAGGAAGACGCTGGTGCGCACCCGCGAGTCCGCCGGGATGCCGCCCAGGTAGCGGTCGGTGAGCAGACCCTGCTGCAGCGGGCTGAACGCGATGCACCCGGCGCCGGCCTCGTGGAGAGTGTCGAGGAGGTTGTCGCGCTCGATCCAGCGGTTCAGGATCGAGTACGAGGGCTGGTGGATCAGCAACGGCGTACCCAGCTCCCGCAGGATCTTCGCGGCCGCGGCGGTCTGCTCGGAGCTGTAGTTGCTCAGGCCGACGTAGAGGGCCTTGCCGCTGCGGACGATCGCGTCCAGCGCCGACATGGTCTCCTCGAGCGGGGTGTCCGGGTCGGGCCGGTGGTGGTAGAAGACGTCCACGTAGTCGAGGCCGAGCCGCCCCAGCGACTGATCGAGCGAGCTGACCAGGTATTTCCGGGAGCCCCATTCGCCGTACGGTCCCTCCCACATGTGGTAGCCGGCCTTGGTCGACACGACGATCTCGTCCCGGTAGGGCTTGAGGTCGGTCGCGAGCAGGCGGCCGAAGTTCGACTCGGCGCTGCCCGGCGGCGGGCCGTAGTTGTTGGCCAGGTCGAAGTGGGTGACGCCCAGGTCGAAGGCGCGGCGCACGATGTCGCGCTGGGTTCCGAGCGGGCGGGTGTCGCCGAAGTTGTGCCAGAGGCCGAGCGAGATGGCGGGCAGCTTGAGGCCGCTACGACCGGCGCGCCGGTAGGTCATCGAGTCGTAGCGCTGCTGCGCGGGGGTGTAGGTCACATACACACCCTAGGGATACCGATTTGAAACAAGGTCACTGGTAGTTTGGGTGCCAGCCATGCGGGAGAGTCCAACCTCCCCAGGTTGGCGCCGAAGGGGCAAATCCTCCCCGGAACCTCTCAGGCACAACGGACCGTGTGGGCTACGCGACTCTGAAATACCTGCTGCTCGGGTGGGTATGACAGAGGGGGAGGCCGCCTTCAGCGACCTCTCCTTTAGGAGCCGCCATGACGTTCGCCGCCCGGCACATCGGTCCCGATCCGGACGAGCAGACCCATATGCTCAAAGCCGTCGGATATCCCTCGCTCGACGCCCTGATGGACGCGGCGATCCCCGAGGTGATCCGCTGGACCGACGCCCTCGACCTGCCGGCCGCCGCCTCCGAGGAGGAGACGATCGCCGAGCTGCGGGAGATCGCCGCGCGCAACACGGTCGCCACCCCGATGATCGGGCTCGGCTACTACGGCACGTTCACCCCGGCGGTGATCAAGCGGAACGTCCTGGAGAACCCATCCTGGTATACGGCGTACACCCCGTACCAGCCGGAGATCAGCCAGGGCCGGCTCGAGGCGCTGCTCAACTTCCAGACCATGGTCACCGACCTCACCGGGCTGACCACGGCGAACGCGTCGATGCTCGACGAGGGCACGGCGGTCGCCGAGGCGATGACCCTCGCCAAGCGAGCATCAAAATCCAAGTCTTCGGTGTACGCGGTGGACAGCGACACCCTCCCGCAGACGCTCGCCGTGCTGCGCACCCGGGCCGAGCCGCTCGGCATCCAGCTGGCGATCGTCGACCTCGACGCCGGCGAGCCGCTTCCCGACGAGTACTTCGGGCTGCATCTTCAATACCCGGGCGCGTCCGGCGCGGTCCGCGACCACGCCGCCCTCGTCACCGCCGCCCACGCGATCGGGGCCCTGGTCACGGTCGCGGCCGACCTGCTCGCGCTCACCCTGCTGCGCGCCCCCGGCGAGATCGGCGCGGACATCGCGGCCGGCACCACCCAGCGCTTCGGGGTGCCGCTCGGCTTCGGCGGCCCGCACGCCGGCTACCTGGCCGTCCGCGCCGGCCTGGAGCGCTCGCTGCCCGGCCGCTTGGTCGGCGTCTCCAAGGACGCCGACGGTGCGCCCGCCTACCGGCTCGCCCTGCAGACCCGCGAGCAGCACATCCGCCGCGAGAAGGCCACCAGCAACATCTGCACCGCCCAGGTCCTGCTCGCGGTGATGGCCAGCATGTACGCCGTCTACCACGGCCCGGACGGGCTGCGGAAGATCGCCAAGCGCACCCACGACCACGCGCTGACCATCGCCGGCAGCCTCACCGCCGCGGGCGTCGAGGTCACCTCGGGCGCGTTCTTCGACACCGTCACCGCGGTGGTTCCCGGCCGGGCCGCCGCGATCGTCGACGCGGCCGCCGCGCAGGGCGTCGACCTGCGGCTCGTGGACGCCGACCGGGTGTCGGTCTCGACCGACGAGACCACCACCGCCGCGCATGTGGCGACCGTGCTCGCCGCCTTCGGCGTACCCCTCTCGGCCGCCGCGGAATGCGGGGCCAAGCCGCTCGGCCGGACCACCGAGTTCCTCACCCACCCGGTGTTCCGCACCCACCACTCCGAGACCAGCATGCTGCGCTACCTGCGCAAACTCGCCGACCGCGACTACGCGCTGGACCGCGGCATGATCCCGCTCGGATCCTGCACGATGAAGCTCAACGCCACCACCGAGATGGAACCGGTGACCTGGCCCGAGTTCGCCAACATCCACCCGTACGCCCCGGCTTCGCAGACCCAGGGTTACGAGCACCTGGTCGCGCAGCTGGAGGAGTGGCTGGCCGAGATCACCGGGTACGACGCGGTGTCCGTACAACCCAATGCCGGCTCCCAGGGTGAGCTCGCCGGCCTGCTCGCCATCCGCGGTTATCACCGCTCCCGCGGTGACCTGCACCGCGACGTGTGCCTGATCCCGTCGAGCGCGCACGGCACCAACGCCGCCAGCGCCGTGATGGCCGGCATGCGGGTCGTGGTCGTGGCCTGCGACTCCCTCGGCAATGTCGATCTTGCCGACCTGGATGCCAAGATCACTCAGTACGCTTCGTCGCTCGCCGCGATCATGGTGACCTACCCGTCCACGCACGGCGTCTACGAGGCCTCGATCGCCGCGCTGTGCGGCAAGGTGCACGACGCCGGCGGTCAGGTCTACGTCGACGGGGCCAACCTCAACGCCCTGGTCGGCTACGCCAAACCGGGTCGGTTCGGTGCCGACGTCTCGCACCTCAACCTGCACAAGACGTTCTGCATCCCGCACGGCGGCGGCGGTCCCGGCGTCGGGCCGGTCGCCGTGCGCGCGCACCTCGCCGACTTCCTGCCCGGCAACCCGGTGCTGCCCGGCGACCACCACGCCGTCTCGGCCGCCCCGCACGGCTCGGCCGGCATCCTGCCGATCTCCTGGGCCTACCTGCGGATGATGGGCCCGGACGGGCTCGCCGCCGCCACCGGCGTCGCCGTGCTCACCGCCAACTACGTGGCGTCCCGGCTGCGCGACCACTACCCGGTGCTCTACGCGGGCGCCGGCGGCCTGGTCGCGCACGAATGCATCCTCGACCTGCGGCCGATCACCAAGGCCACCGGCGTGAGCGTCGACGACGTCGCGAAGCGGCTTATCGACTACGGCTTCCACGCCCCGACCATGTCGTTCCCGGTGGCCGGCACGCTCATGGTCGAGCCGACCGAGAGCGAGGACCTGGCCGAGCTCGACCGGTTCTGCGACGCGATGATCGCGATCAAGAAGGAGATCGACCAGGTCGCCGCCGGGGTCTGGCCGGCCGGGGACAACCCCCTGGCCAACGCTCCGCACACGGCGTCGGCGGTCACCGCCGACGAGTGGAATCACCCGTATCCACGCTCGATCGCCGGTTTCCCCGAAGGCGTGGACCGGACCGCGAAATACTGGCCTCCGGTGCGCCGGATCGACGGCGCATATGGCGACCGCAACCTGGTCTGCTCCTGTCCCTCGCCCGAGGCGTTCGAGGACTGACGGTGTGCCCCGGTGCCGGCGGCGGGTTGCCGGCGGCACCGGGACGCTCACCGGAAAGCACCCGCGGACTTGCTGAAGGTGGCGGGGCGAGTGCCGAGTTTCACGGTCGGACGTATCAACCCGACCGATCGAGGTATCCCCGGTGCCGAAATTCCGCCTGCTGGCCGACCGTCGCGTCGGCACGAAGATCATGATTGCGGTCGGCGTCGTCGCCGGCTTCGGCATGATCGACGGTGGCTATGCCCTGACCAGCCTTGCCGCCACGAACGACCAGGTCAAGGCGGTCTACGGGCACAACCAGGAGCTGAAGACCATCGGCAACCTGCGGGCCGCGGTCAACCGCGCGTGGCTCGGCCTCGACGACTACTTCCTGGCCACCACGACCGCCGGGCGGACCGCCGCGAAGACCGCGATCGACACCGCGGACACCCAGGTCATCGGCTACGCGTCCGAGTACGAGGCGTACTCGCTCGGCAGCGGCGCCCGCACCGCGGTCGACTCGTTCCAGGTCGGCTGGAAGTCCTACGACACGCTCACCGCCTCCACGCTGCTGCCGCTGGCCGCGGCCGGGAACACCGCCGGGGTCGCCGCGGCCCGCACCGGCGACCTGGCGACCGTGCAGAAGGCCGTCCGCGCCGACCTGACCTCCCTCGCCGACCTCACCACGGCGGCCGGCGCCGAGCAGATGACCACCGCCGAGGACCGTTACCAGTCGACCAAGGGCTGGGTGCTCGGCCTCGTCATCGGCAGCACCATCCTCGCCGTCGGCCTGGCCCTGGCCACCGCGCGGCTGATCGTGAAGCCGCTGTCCCGCTGCGTGGCGGCCCTCGAGCGGATCGGCAAGGGTGACCTGACCGCCCGGGTCGAGGTCGACAGCAACGACGAGGTGGGCCGGATGTCGGCCGCGCTGAACCACACCGCCGCGGCGGTGGGCGGCATGGTCGGCCGCATCCAGGACAGCTCCACCATGCTGGCGTCGGCCTCCGAGGAACTGTCCGCGGTGTCGCTGCAGCTGTCCGCCTCGGCCGAGGAGACGTCCGCGCAGGTCGGCACCGTGTCCGAGGCGGCCGGCCGGGTCTCGCTCAACGTGCAGACCGTGTCGGCCGGCGCCGACGAGATGGGCGTCTCGATCCGGGAGATCGCCAACAACGCCAACGAGGCAGCCTCGGTGGCCGGTGATGCCGCCCGCACCGCGGAGACCACCAACGCGAGTGTCGCCCGGCTGGGGGACGCCTCCAGCCAGATCGGCACGGTCGTCGCGCTGATCACCTCGATCGCCGAGCAGACCAACCTGCTCGCCCTCAACGCCACCATCGAGGCGGCCCGGGCCGGGGAGGCCGGCAAGGGCTTCGCGGTGGTCGCCTCCGAGGTGAAGGATCTCGCCCAGGAGACCGCCCGGGCCACCCAGGAGATCACCGCGCAGGTGTCGGCGATCCAGGCGGAGAGCGGCAACGCGGTCAACGCGATCGCGCAGATCGGCTCGGTCATCACGACCATCAGCGACTACACGACGACGATCGCGGCCGCGGTCGAGGAGCAGACGGCCACCACGGCCGAGATCTCCCGCAGCGTCGGGCACGCGGCCGAGGGCACGTCCAGCATCGCCGAGACGATCGCCGGGGTGGCCGAGGCGGCCCGGCAGGTGACCGACGGAGCCACCGAGACCCAGCAGACCGCCGCGGAGCTGGCCCGCACGGCCGCCGAGCTGCAGGCGACGGTGGCGGCGTACCAGATCTGACAGCGCCACCGGGGCTCAGCGCGGGTGGCCGGATCTGATTTCATGGTGCGGCGGGGGCCTTTTCACCCGGCGCGGGCCTGGATGAGGCCGCACGGGATCGGCGCCCGCCGCGTGTCGTCGTTGTTCGCGGGGTCGGACTCGTTACTGACGGTGATGGGCTCGGCGTTGAGCTTCTGAGTCACGCGGCTACTGTGCGTAGCGGCGGCGGGCTCAGGCCGGGCGGCGACGATGCCGTCGGGCGGGTCCGGCCCGGTCAGGCCGCGAGGGCGTGCCGGGCGGGGCCGCGGTGCGGTGCGATCATCGTGCCGTCCGGCAGGATCTCACCGGTGTCCTCGAAGACGATGACGCCGTTGCAGAGAAGGCTCCAGCCTTGCTCGGGGAAGGCGGCGAGAATGCGGGCCGCTTCCCGATCGATGGCTTCGGCGCTGGGACAGGGGGTTTGGTGCTGGCACATCTGGGGTCTCCGGTCAGGGGGCGGTGTGTGACGATTCACAACGACGGTGACGGACGTTACCTCAATCCGAACGACGGCGGATTGCGCGGGTGACGGCGTTCCATTGAAAGAATCCTCGGTTCCAATGGTCCACGAAACCCCGCTTGCCGACCACTTCCCGACACCTCCTTCGGGTTCACTTCCGGGTGCTCCGGCGTCCTGCCAGGGCCGTCACCGTGCGTTAACAGCATTCGAATGGTTCTGCTGTGACGGTGGTGACCCTGCGAAGCTTGTCGCCGAGTTCCTCGCCGGCAACGGACTGGACGTGCGAAACATTGGCCGAACGGCCACCCAGGTTCACCCGACCGGTGCTGGCAGTCTCTGCGGCGCGGCACTCTACGTGTCCGCGGCCGCCGGTTCCGTAATGGCCGGTGGCCCATCCGGGCCGCCCACTCCGGTGCCCGCGATCCCGGATGTCTACGCCGTGGTCCACGTCCATACCGCCGATGGTGCGCCATCGGTGCAATCACCCGCCCAAGCGCACAAGTCCGGCGAATGGCGGCCGGGTGATCAAGGGCTCGGCGAGTGGTGGCTCGGCGAGTGGGCGCCGAGCTGGACGCCCAAGGAGCACGCGGCCGCCGTCGACGCGGTCCGGGAGGCGATCGGCCGCGGTGACGTGTATCAGGTCAACGTCGTGGGGCACGCCAGTGCGCCGTACCGGGGCGATCCGGCGGCGGCGCTGCGCCGGGTGGCCGCGCTGCCCGGCGCCCGCTACGGCGGCGTGCTGACCGGCGACGGCTGGGCCCTGGCGACCGCCTCCCCGGAGACGCTGGTCGAGGTGCGCGGCGGCCGGGTCATCACCCGGCCGATCAAGGGCACCCGGCCGGCCACCGAGCAGGGCCGCCGCGAGCTGCTCGCCTCGGCCAAGGAGCGGGCCGAACACGTGATGATCGTCGACCTCGAACGCAACGACCTGGCCCGGCTGCCCGCACTGGGCCCGGTCACGGTCGACGAACTGTTCGCGGTCCGCCGCTGGGTGAACCTGTGGCAGGCCGAGTCGGTGGTCTCCGCCCCGATCGTGGCCCCGCTGGACCTCGCCGACCTGCTGCGCGCGGTCTGCCCCGGCGGCTCGGTGACCGGCGCGCCCAAGCTGGCCGCCCTGGCCGAGATCAACGCCCTGGAGCCGGTGGGCCGGGGCGTGAGCATGGGCGGCGTCGGCTGGGTCGCCCCCGACTACCTGGATCTGGGCCTGAGCATCCGCACGGTGGCCGTCGACGGTGAGCGGGTGCATGCCTGGGCCGGCGGCGGCATCACCTGGGACAGCGACCCCACCGCCGAGGTCGAGGAGGCCGCCGCCAAGGCGGCGCCCATCCGTGCGGCGCTCGCCGCATAGCGCTGAGCATGGCGCCGTCAGGCGTGCGGTCAGGCCGGCGGCGGGCCGAGGGCGTAGCTCAGGTAGGCGAACTGGCCTCGCTGCTCGACCGAGGTCAGCTTGATGCGGGACGGCATCAAGCGGCGGGGGAGCAGCGGTGCCCCCGCGCCCAGCGTGGCCGGGGCGACGCCGAGGATCAGCTCGTCGAGGAGGCCGGCGTCGGCGAACGCACCCGCCAGCTCACCGCCGCCGGTCACCCAGATGTTCTTCCCGCCGGCCCGGGCGGTCATCGCCGCGTGCACCGGGCGCACATCGCCCCGGACGAACGTGAGATCGGCGCCCGGGATCGGCGGCAGGTCGCGGTGGGTGAAGACCCAGGCCGGGATGTCCTGGTAATACTCCTGCCACTTCTCGGGCCTGGTCAGCAGCGACTCGTGCTCGAGGATCCACTCGTAGGTCGTGGCGCCCATCGCGAACGCCCCCACCCCGGCGAAGAACGTGCTGAACGGGTTGGCGCCCGACTCGTCCTCCCGGCCCTCCTCGACCGCGAACAACCACTCGAGCGAATTGTCGGGATCGGCGATGAAACCGTCGATCGTCGTCGCGGTGTAGTACTGCGTCTTCGGCACCACCACACCCTGCCATCGGGGTACGACAAAAACCGGTCGGACAACCGGTCGGCCGGAAACCCCCGATGGTCCGTAACTCTTTTCAACGGTTCGTGTCACCGGAACGCATGTTCACCCCGTCCATGCGGGTAGAGGGGGTCGCTGGCGTTGACGGAAGATCTGCGGGCGCGGGAACTGCAGGCGCGGCTGCGGGCCGACCTGCAGGCCGGCTTGCACGCCGAGTGCCCGCCGCCGCTCGGTGACGTGGTCGGCGCCGCGATCCGCGACGGCCGCCGCCTGCGGCGCAAGCGCCGGATCGGCTCGGCCGTGACGGTGATCGCCCTGCTGGCGGCCGGTGGCGTCATCGTGGGTGATCGGGTCCGGCCGGAGCGCGTCGAGCGGCCCGCCGCGCTGTCTCCCCAAACCGTGCCACCCGGCGCCACCGCCCCGATGGCCGCAGTCCAGGCGCGTACGTTGACGATCCACAGTGGCACGGTGCGTGCCGAGGGAACGCGGACGAAAGCGACATCAGCGGCCATGCTTCACCTTCTGACCATGCTTTTGCCACCCGGACGGACGAGTCACTACGGCGTCTCGGCGGACGATGATCTGCTGGTGCAGTTGTCCCTCGATGACGGCCGGGGCCCGGCCATGGTGCGGGTCGCGGTCGACAAGATCGTTCCGCTCGGCGACGAGCCGCCGCACGCCGGCATCGCCCAGGTGACGATCAGCAGTAATCCCGGCAATTGCCGCACCACCCTCGCCGTCGACGCCACCTGGCCCGACGGCACCCTGGTCGAGGTCGAGGTGCCCACCTGCCCGGCCACCGCCGGCGGCCCGAGCCGGCCCGCGCTGACCACCGACGAGGCGATCCGGATCGCCGCCGACCCGCGCTGGGGCGTCGCGATGGACCCGGGCCTGGTCGCCGACGGGGCCAAGCTCTTCCCGGCCGTGCCGGTGCTCAACCGATGACCGAGGACGACGAGTTCGCCGAGTTCGCGAACGCCCACGCCGAACGCCTGCGCAACACCGCGTTCATGCTCTGCCACGACTGGCACCTGGCCCAGGACCTGACCCAGACCGCGCTGACCAAACTGTTCCTGAGCTGGCGCCGGGCCGTGCAGGCCGACAACCTGACGGCGTACGCCCAGAAGATCCTGCTGCGCACCTACCTCGACCACCGCCGGCGCCGGTCGTCGACGGAGTCGACCCCGGGCGTGCTGCACGAGCCCGCCTACCGGGAGAACCCGGAGTTGCGGCTGACCATGCTCGACGCGCTGGCGAGGCTGCCCGAGCGCGACCGGGCCATCGTCATCCTGCGCTACTTCGAGGACTACACCGTCGAGCAGGTGGCCGACGTGCTGGAGGTCCCGGTCAGCATCGTGAAGAGCCAGACCAGGCGCTCCCTGACCAAGCTGCGCGAGCTGCTCGCCGCCGACCAGCTGGCCCTCTTCGCGGGTTGAGTAACGACCATTTAGCCTTGTGGGCATGACAGTGAGGCCGATCCGGATCTACGGCGACCCCGTCCTGCGCACCGAGGCCGACCCGGTGACGGCGTTCGACGCGGAGCTGCGCCGGCTCGTCGCCGACCTGGAGGACACCGTCCGCGAGCCCGGCCGGGCCGGCGTGGCCGCCCCGCAGATCGGCGTCAGCCTGCGGGTCTTCTCCTACAACGTGGCCGGACAGGTCGGCCACATGGTCAATCCGGTGCTGTCCGGCTTCGAGGGCGAGCAGGACGACGACGAGGAGGCCTGCCTGTCCCTGCCCGGCCTGGGGTTCCCCACGAAGCGGGCGATGTCGGTGACGGCCCGCGGCTTCGACCAGCACGGCGAGCCGCTGATCATCGAGGGCACCGGCTTCCTGGCCCGCGCCCTGCAGCACGAGACCGACCACCTGGCCGGCACGCTCTACATCGACACGCTCACCGGCGACGTGCGCCGGCAGGCATTGCGTGAGCTGCGCCGGGTGAGTCCGTCCCCGCAGCGCCGATGACCAGCCCGAGCTGATCCGCGAGCGCGCGTTCCCCGACGGGCGTGACCTTGACCGCACGCCCACTGCCGATCCGCACCACCCACCCCGCCGCCAACGCGTGCCGGCAGATCTCACTGCCCGCCACGCCGGCGAGGTGACTGCGGCGCTCGGTCCAATCGAGGCAGTCGCGCAACACCGCCCGCCGCCCGGGCTTCCCCAGATCAACCCCAAGCTGCCCGAGCCAGGCGACACCGCGAGGCGTCAGAGCAGTTCCATGGGTACGGGTGACAAAGCCGTTCCCCACCATCGCGTCGGCGATCGCCACCCCGAGATAGCCGGCGAGATGGTCGTAACAGGTGCGGGCGAAGGCCAGATTGCGACGCTTGTGCGCGGCCGCGAGCGTGGTGACCGGCGTGCCCGTGCCGTTGCGCGCACTCGGATGGGCCGCTGCCACCGTCTCGATCAGCGCGGCCACCTGCGGGTTTGCCAGTTCGAGATAGCGGTGCCGCCCTTGCCGGCGCTGCGCGAGCATGCCCCCGGCGACGAGCCGGTCGGCGTGCTCGCTCGCGGTCGAGAGCGCGACACCCGCGTGTTTGGCCAGCTCACCGACGGTCCAGGCCCGCCCGTCAAGAAGCGCAAGACAGAACGACGCCCGCGTGCGATCGGCAAGCAGCCCGGCCCAGGCGGCGAGCCCCACGGCAGCATCCATGCCCCGATCATGTCCCGCCGACGGTTCGGCGCCCACCGAAGGATCGCCTCAGCGTGCGTGGAGCAGCCAATCTTCATCCTAGGATGCTCTACGCGGGGTGCGCTCGGTCACGCCGTCCCGGTGAAACCAGAACGGAATCGACGGCATCCACCCGGGAACCCGGAGGAGACCGACCCTGCTCACCGTGCCTGCGTGCCGGTAGCCGCCGATCTCCACCCCGTCCGCGCCGGCGGCGATCGGGTTCCTTCACCAGGATCGGAGGTCGTCGCCGGCCCGGCAACGACGTGGCGGGTGGTAGTCAGCGGGCCAGGAAGGCCAGAGCGGTGGTGGTGAAGGCGGCGTGGTGCTGGAAGATGCCGCCGTGCCCGGCGTCGGGGTAGAGCACGAGTTCGCTGTTCGGCAGGCGTTCGGCCAGGTCGACGGAGTTGGCGGTGGGCACCATGACGTCGTGTTCGCCGTTGGCGACCAGGGTGGGCCGGCCGATCGGGGAGAGGTCCGCGGTGGCGGCCCGGCCCCAGCGGTTGACGGCGCGCAACTGGGCCCGGTAGGTGCTCAGCGAGACGGGGATGTCGCGGTCCTGGGTGCGTTCCTGCAGACGGGCGAGGAACTCGTCGGCGGCGCGCCGCCCGTTCGCGGTCCGGGTGAAGAACAGGTACTTCTTCGGGTCCTGGCGGGCCAGCACACCGCGTAGCAGGGCCAGGTTCGACAGGCGGGTCACCCGGGTCCGGCGCGGATCTTCGACCGCATCATCCGCCGATTCAACCGGATGCCCCACTGACGCCCACCGCGGCGGGCCCGTTGGGTGCGGTCATCCGTTGGGGGAAGGCCGCGCCGGGACCGCGCTGGGGAACTCCTCGGTGCCGAGCACTCGGATCAAGTTGAGCTTCTCGCGGGCCTCGTCGTCGGCCGGGGTCAGGACCACCAGTTCCTGGCCCAGGTCGGGGGTCATCAAGGTTTCGCAGTCCAGGACTATGCGGCCGACTCTCGGGTGGACGATCGTCTTGCGGTCGGCGCGGCGGACGGCGACCTCGTGTTCGGCCCACAGGGTGCGGAACTCGGTGCTTGCCGCCTGCAGGCGGGTGAGCAGGCCGGTGACCGTGGGGTCGGTGGGGCGGCGGCCGGCCACCGCGCGCAGGTCGGCCACCAGCTGGCGGGAGTGGCGGGACTGCTCCTCCGCCGGCTGGCCCTCGCGGACCGATGGCTCGGTGAACCAACGATAGGCGAGGTAGCGGCGGTCGCCGGTGCGGCTGGTGTGTTCGCCGGCCAGGAGCGTGTGGGCTCGGTTCTGGGCCAGGACCTCGCCCAGGTCGGAGAGGACCAGGGCCGGGGTGTCGCCGAGCAGGTCGAGCATGCGCAGCAGGCCGGAGCGGGCCTGGCGGGCGGTGCCCTCGGCCGGCGGTGGCTGGTGGCCGGCCAGGTGGAACAGGTGGGTGCGTTCGTCGTCGGAGAGGCGCAGGGCCCGGGACAGGGCGCCCAGCAGCTGGGTGGACGGCTGGCTGCTGCGGGCCTGTTCCAGGCGGACCACGTAGTCGACGGACATGCCGGCGAGCATGGCTACCTCTTCGCGGCGCAGGCCGTTGGTGCGGCGGCGGGGGCCGTCGGCGATGCCTACCTCGGCCGGGCGGATCGCTTCGCGCCGGCGGCGCAGGAAGTCGGCTAGCTGCTCACGCTGCATGTCTCCATGCTGCCTCGCGGGGTTGCCGTGGATCCAGGGAGTGCCCCTCCCACGATCAGCGCTCCGCTCCCGGGCCGGCCGGAACGGGCGCAGGGTGGTGGGGAAGGCAACGACGAAGGAGCTTGCGATGCGGACACGAACTCTGGGCAGCACCGGTCCGGCCGTCTCGGCGCTGGGCTTGGGGGCGATGAGCATGTCGGGCAGTTATGGTCCGGCCGATCGTGGGGAGGCCATCGCGACCGTGCATGCCGCGCTCGACGCGGGGGTCACGCTGATCGACACCGGTGACTTCTACGGCATGGGGCACAACGAGATGCTTCTGGCCGAGGCGCTGCGGGGGCGGGATCGGGACGGTTACGTGCTGAGTGTGAAGTTCGGGCAGCAGCGCGGGCCCGGCAACACGTTCGGTGGGCAGGACAACCGGCCCGCCTCGGTGCGGAACTTCCTGCTCTACTCGATGACCCGGCTGGGTGTTGACTACGTGGACATCTACCGGCCGGCGCGGCTGGACCCGGCGGTGCCGATCGAGGACACCGTGGGGGCGCTCAAGGAGCTCGTCGAGGGCGGCTATGTGCGGCACATCGGGCTGTCCGAAGTTGATGCGGTGACGGTGCGGCGGGCGCATGCGGTGCATCCGATCGCCGACCTGCAGATCGAGTACTCGTTGTTGTCACGGGCGGTCGAGGCGGAGGTGCTGCCGACGCTTCGGGAGCTGGGGGTCGGGCTCACGGCGTACGGAATCCTCAGTCGGGGGTTGATCTCCGGGAATTGGGCTCCGGGGAAGGCCGGTGACCCGCGTAACGGCAGTCCGCGGTTCGCCGGGGAGAACGGGGAGCACAACCTGGCGCTGGTGGCGGCGTTGCGGCGGGTGGCCGGGGAGAAGGGGTGCACGGTGGCGCAGCTGGCGATCGCCTGGGTGGCGGCGCAGGGGAACGACGTCGTGCCTCTCGTCGGGGCGCGGACGAGGGAGCGGCTGGCGGAGGCGTTGCCGGCGCTGGAGTTGAAGCTGACGAGCGAGGATCTGGCCGAGATCGAGCGGGCGGTGCCGAAGGGGTCGGCTCGTGGTGACCGCTATCCGGCGGCGTTCATGTCATCGCTCGGCGTCGGGAACTAGAACGAACCGGGGCGGGTCGTGGCGCAGGAACTCGTGGTGGGAGATGTCCCAGCCGTAGGCGCCGGTGCGGGCGAAGACCAGGATGTCGCCGGCCCGCAGGGTGTCCACGTGCCGGCCTCGGGTGAGCACGTCGCGGGGGGTGCAGAGTTCGCCGACCGCATCGACCGCGGTGTCGCGCACCGAAGGGCGGGGATAGGGGTGTGGCCACTCGTCGACCGGCACGACGGTGAACGGGTGGCTGTAACCCCACGCGGCGGGCAGGCGGAAGTGGTGGGTGCCGCCGCGCAGGACGGCGAAGGTGCGGCCGTGGGTGGTTTTCAGGTCGAGGACCTCGGCGGCGTACCAGCCGGCGTCGGCGGCCAGGTAGCGGCCGGGTTCGAAGATCAGGTCGAGGCCGGGTGGGACGGTCACCGCGGACAGCGGGGTCAGGTCCATCGAAGCGCCGGACAGGTAGTCGACGCCGAAGCCGCCGCCGGCGTTGACCACCCGCAGGTCGATGCCGAGTTCGCCGGCGGCCCGCTGGGACCAGGTCAGGGCGTCGGTGACGAAGGCGGCGTGCGCGGCGCCGTCGAGGTTGTTGGAAACGGCATGAAGATGAAACCCGATGATGTGTACGCCGGGGACGGTCATCGCCTCGCCCAGCTGGGTCTCGTCGATGCCGAACGGGGTGGGGGTGCCGGTCATGGTGTGGCTGCCGTGCAGGCCGCCGCCGGGGCGGTTGACGCGCAGGCACACCGGTGGGGCGGTGCCGAGGGCGGCGAGGCGGCGCAGCTCGTGCAGGCTCTCCACGTTGATGAGGGCGCCGGCGGCGGCCGCGGCGGCCAGCTCGGCGTCGGTCTTGCCGGGGCCGCCGAAGACGATCCGTTTCGCGCCGGCGTCCACGGCCAGGGCGAGCTCACCGCCGGAGGCCACCTCGAGACCGTCGCACGCCGCGGCCATGGTCTGCACGACCGACGGGTGGCCGTTGGCTTTCACGGCGTACATCAGGGAAGCGCCGGTGGGCAGCGCAGCCCGCACCGACGCCGCTCGCTCGCGCAGCGCGGCGGTGTCGTAGAGGTAGGCGCAGACCGGCTTGGGCAGGCTGCGCAGCAGGTCAGCGTGCATGCAGCGGGTTCGGGACGGGGAGGTGGACGTCGCCGTCGCCGGCCAGCCGCATCCGGACGAGGGCCTTGTGCGGCACCATCGGGGCGGTGAACGCGGCGTGGTCGTCGCCGGTGCAGCAGGAGTCGAGGACCTCCCGGATGATCCGCCAGGCCTGGGTCTCGTCGAGGTCGAGGCGCAGGACGATCTCGCCGAGGTGGGCCTGGAACAGGGTGTAGCCGATCTTGGCGCGCATGACGTCGACGTCGTCGGTGCCGACGACCGAGCCGGGCCACAGGTTGATGTCGTGGCCGGCCGCCTGGAGGCGGGGCAGGTGCAGGCGCAGGCCGGCGAAGTCGCGCAGGGCGAGCCGGTGCGGGCGGCCGCCGATGAAGGTGGGCAGGCAGTTCTGCAGGTGCGCCTCCAGGGCCACGCCCTGGGCGGCGAGGCGCATCAGCGGCGGGAGGAGCAGGTGGGCGTAGTCGCGGAGCCAGCCGGCCGGGTCGCCGCCGACGAGGTCGTCGAGCAGGAACGGCAGGGCGCCGCCGGGGATGGCCTGTTCGCCGGGTTGCAGGCGGCCGGCGAGGCCGTCGCGGCGGATCGCGGACAGGTCGCGGCCGGAGCCGACCGGCACGGCCGCGCCCGCGGTCTCGGCCATCAGCAGCAGCCGGTCGCCGCCGGGGGCGGCGGCGACGAGCCGGTGCAGCAGCTGGGACACGGCCGGGCCGTTGCGGGTGCTGGCGACGCTGATGCTGCGCCGGGTGGAGGTGACCTGGATGTCGAGGGACACCTTCAGGTATTCGCCGGTGCCGGGCAGCAGCAGGGTGCGCAGGGCGGCGGTCGGCACCGCCGGCACCTCGTCGTCGAGGACGATCAGGGAGCGGTCGCGCAGCAGGTCGCCGTAGCGGGCGGGCAGCACCATGTCGCGCTGCCACAGGTGTACGGGCTGGACGGTCCAGCCGGCCGGAGATTTGATCTCCGGCCACACGTCGTCGCCCAGGTGCAACTCGTCGCGGACGGCCACGAACCCGACCCGGGTCTGCTCGGTCTCCAGGTCGTAGGCGAGGACGTCGCCGGTGTCCCAGCCGAGCCGGGTGCGGCCGCAGGGGTGCAGGTTGTGGCCCGCGACGGCGAGGCGTTCCCAGCCGATCGCCTGCCAGTCGGGGCCGTCGCCGATCGGGGCCTGGGGCCGGGCCATCGCGATGGCGAGGTTGACGACGGCGTTGCGCAGTTCGGCGGCGAAGCCGGGGGCGTCGATGCCGTCGAGCAGGTCGACCGGGTCGGCGACGCCGGCGGCCGGGTATTCGACCCGGCCGAACGCGTGCCGCTCGCCGGGGCCGGCGTCCCGGATGCCTTCGCGGACCAGCGCGCCGCGCAGCCGCCGCCCGACGGTGTCGGCGGCCTCCGGCAGGGCGGCGAGGAAGCCGTCGACCAGGGCGGGTGCGTGCACGGCCAGGGCGGCTTCGGTGTGCGCGACCCGGGCCGTGGAGATGCTGCGCGTCATGCGTGTGCCGCCATCGGGTTCTCCAGCAGTGCCCAGACATCGTCGAGGGGGTCGGCGGCCAGGCGCATGGCCGTGGTCGCCTTGACCGGCAGCGGGTCGCGCAGCAGGTGCGGCGCGTCGTCGGTGCCGGTGTCGCGGATCGCCGCCGCGACGATGCCCCACAGGCGGGCCGGGTCGGCGCCGTGGTGGCGGGTGAGGGCGGCGATGAGTTCGGCGGCGACGGTGCCGAACGCGGCCGCGGACAGTTTGGTGCGCAGCACCTGAGGGTCGTCGCTGGGCAGGTCGCCGTCGATGCGGGGGGCGTCGAGGCCGGCGGCGGCGAGCCGGCGGGCGCTGACCCGGACCCCGCCGAGGTCGCGGTAGAGGATCCGGACCGGCTGGTGGTCGCGCAGCACGACCAGGGTGTTCTGCCCGTGCGCCTCCAGCGCGACGCCGCGGTCGAGCACGCTGAGCAGGGGCGCGAACAGCAGGGCGCTCATCAGCCGCAGGAAGGTGTACGGGTCGGCGACCGTCGACAGCAGGGTCGGGGACGCGCCGTAGAGGGCGACCGGGACGACCGTCTCGCCGTCGGCCAGCCGGGGTGCGTCCCGGCACAGGTAGGCCAGGTGCCGTTGCGGCAGGCCGTCGACGAGGACGGCGCCGGCGGCGGTCTCGGCGAGCACCTCGATCGGCAGGTCGGCGGTGAGGTGCCTCAGCAGCTGGGACAGGACCGGGCCGTTGTGCACGGCGGCGGGGGAGACGGTCCGGACGGCGGAGGTCATCTGGACGTCGACGGCGGTCTTGACGTGCGGTCCGCCGCCCCCGACGGCGGCGACGGTGCGCAGCGACATGAGGGGCCGGACCGGTGGGGTCTCGCCGTCGTCGGTCAGCCACGGGTAGCGGTCGCGCAGGTGCCCGGCCTGCCAGGGGTGGGCGAGCAGGACCGGTTCGGCCGAGCCGTACCAGCGGTCCTCCGGCACCTTCAGGCGGCGCAGGCGGATGACGGGGGAGTGTTCCGGGGCGTACGCGAGGATGTCGGCGACCGTCATGCCGCCGCGGGTGCGGGCGCACGGGTGCAGCGGGTGGCCGTCGGTGATGGACTGCTCGGCGCGGGCCAGGCCGTCCGGGTCGCCGGCCCGGGGGAGTTGGTGGGGGTGGCCCGCGGCGCGTGCCAGCGCCATGTTCGCGACGCTGTTGTCGATCTCGGTGGCCAGGTCGCTGCCGGGCCAGAGCACCCGGATGAGGGTGCCGGGGTCGGTGATGAACGCGCCCGGCTCGTCGACCTCCTCGGTCAGGTCGAAGTCGTCGGTGCCGCGTTCGTGGCGGCCGCGTGGCGAGGGGCGTTCGCGGATCGGGCCGCCGGCGCGCAGTCCGTTGCCGGCTCGCACGGTCACGCCTTGCCCGGTCTCGGTGGCCGCGAACGCCGCTGCGGCTTCCGGCGAGTACCGGACGGTGACGCCCTGGAAGGTCACCGATCCGCCGCCCCGGGTGACCAGGCCGGGCAGTGTCTCCCGGTCGAGGGCGCCGGTGAGCCGGCCCATCACCGCGGCGCGGGCGCCGGGCAGGGCGGTGTCGTAGCGCTCGAGCAGATCGGGCCGGAGTTCGGCGAGATCCTCCCGGGTACCGGCGGGATCGGCGGTGTGCCGGATCGGCGGGGAAAGGGACAAAGGTCGCGGCACGCCGCCCATTGTGCATCGGTGCATTTCCACCACCTGCCGGGCAGCCCTCGGCACGTGAGCGAGAACGCAGTAACCAATCCTCCATCCTAGGATGCCTTAGACGTGGTGCACCTGATCACCGGCGCACCCTTTAAGAACAAAAAGGAATCAACGACATCCACCCGGGCAGGTCAGAGGCCTTGCCGTACGAGTCGGGTCAGCGACGGCGGTCGACGGGTGCCCGGTCCGCACGGTTGGGCCGCGCCGTTTCGGGCTGTCATTCCGTCGAGTGACCTAAACCGGTTGCGCCCGCCCCGGCGAGTGGGCAGGGTTGGCACCGACCTTCTGTCGAACCCGAGGAGCGGCAATGAACCTTTTTCAACCTGGCGACGGGCCTGCGGTTCCGGCTCGATGACCGGCGCCAGGCGCTGCCGCCCTGGCCACGTTGAAAAAGGTTCAATCTCCATGTGACAGCGACTCGCCACGGCGTACCCATGTCGGTGTCTGCTCTTGGAGGTCTTCTTGCTCAAAGCTGTTTCTCTTTCCTTCGCCCACGACGGTGACCTGCTGTTCTCGGGTTTCGACCTGGTGCTCGGCGACGGCGACCGGATCGGGGTGGTCGGGCCCAACGGCGCCGGCAAGACCACGCTGCTGCGGCTGCTCGCCGGGGAGCTCACCCCGATGAGCGGCAGCGTCACCCACGGGCCGGGCACCCGGGCCGGATACGTGCCGCAGCAGATGCCGGAGGCCGACGGCACGGTCGGTGAGTTCCTGACCGGCGGGCTGGGCGAGTTGGCCGAGGTCACCGTGGCCCTGCGCGGTCTGGAGGCGCGGCTGGCGGCCGGCGAGGACGTTCTCGCCGAGTTCGGGGCGGTGCAGGAACGCTGGACGGCGCTCGAGGGGTGGACCGCCGAGTCGCGGCTGCTGGAGATCCGGCAGCGGCTCGACATCGCGGAGCTTCCCGACGAGCTGGCGCTGTCCTCGGTCAGTGGTGGGGAGCAGGCGCGGTTGTTGCTGGCCCGGGCGCTTCTGGACGAGCCGGATCTGTTGCTGCTGGACGAGCCGACCAACCATCTCGACGCCGAGGGTGCGGCCTGGCTGCAGGAGTGGCTCGGTGGTTTCCCGGGTGGGGTGCTGGTGGTCAGTCACGATCGGGCGTTCCTGGACGCGACCGTGGGGCGGATCGTGGAGCTGGACGGCATTCATGACGAGCCGCAGGACTATCCGGGTGGCGGGTATACGGCGTACCGGGCGGAGAAGCAGCGGCGGTGGGAGCGGTTGCTGCTGGATTTCGAGGCGCAGGAGAAGGACCGCCGGCGGTGGGAGGCGGACATCGAGCGGACCAAGGAGCAGGCGCGCGGGGTCGAGTTGGCGTCCGGGCTGGGGGTGGCGGGTCCGCATCTGCGGCGGGTGTCCCGGCTGGTGGCGCGGAAGGCGAAGGTTCGGGAGCGGCGGTTGCGGCGGCAGATGGAGTCGGTGCGGTGGATCGCCCGGCCGACGACGCGGCCGCCGCTGACGTTGGCCTTTCCGGTCGACGTGGCCGAGGCCGGTGAGGTTGTGGTGAAGGTGCGCGATCTGCGGGTGGCGTTCGGGGAGCGGGTTCTTCTCGACGGGGTCGATCTGGATGTGCGGCGCGGGGACCGGGTGCTGGTGACCGGGCGCAACGGGGCCGGTAAGACCACCCTGATGCGGGCGCTGGCCGAGGCCGGCGGCGGTGAGGTAGCGGTGTTGCCGCAGACCGGGGACGGGCTGCGGTCGGATGCGACGGTGATGGAGTTTTTCCGGCAGCGGGTTCCGGTGTACGTGGACGATGCCGAACGACTTCTGCTGGGGCATCAGTTCGGGCCGGATCAGTGGGATGCGCGGACGCGGAGCCTGTCGGCCGGGGAGTTGCGGCGGCTGGTTCTCGCGGTGCTGGTGAACGGGCCGGCTCGGGTGCTGGTGCTGGACGAGCCGACGAACTTCCTCGACTTCGATGCTCTGGATGTGGTGGAGGAGGCGTTGCGGCGGTTCCGGGGGACGGTGCTGACGGTGACGCACGACCGGTATTTCGCGGAGGCGGTCGGGTATGGGCGGCGCTGGCATGTCGCGGTCGGTCGGGTGACCGAGAGCTGAGACGATGGGCGGCATGCAGGTGGTGCCGAGGCAGGGTGGCGGCGCGGTCGCCGAGTTGGGTGCGGCGGAGCAGGTCACCGAGGCGTGGCTGGCGAACCGGCGGTTGTCGGAGCACACCCGGGCGGCGTACCGGCGGGATGTGGCCGGGTGGCTGGCGTGGTGTGCCGAGCGCGGGGTGGAGCCGTTGCGGGCGTCGTTCCTGGATGTGAACGGTTATGCGCGGGGTCTGGAGGCGCGGAAGCTGGCGGCGGCGACGGTGGCCCGGAAGTTGTCGGGGTTGTCGAGTTGGTATGACTTCCTGGTCAAGTTGCGGGCGGTGGACGCGAATCCGGTCGGTGGCGCGGATCGGCCGTATGTGTCGCGGGATCATTCGGCGACCGTGGGTCTCGCGCCGGAAGAAGTTGATGCGCTGCTGGCGGCTGCCCGGGCAGCCGGGCCGCGGCACCGGGCGGTGGTGACGTTGCTCGCCGATCTCGGACTGCGGGTGGGGGAGCTGGTCGGGCTGGACCTGGCCGATGTGGGGAGGGAACGCGGGCATCGGACGGTGCGGTTCATCGGGAAGGGCGGCCGGCCGCGGCGGCGGGTGCTGACCGAGGATGCGGCGGCGGCCCTCGATGATTACCTGGGGTTGCGCGGTGCGGACGACGGTCCGTTGTTCCTGACGTCGACGGGTGGGCGGATCGACCGGCATGCGGTGTTCCGGCTGGTGCGGCGGCTGGCGCGGGAGGCGGGTATTCCGGCGGCGGACCGGTTGTCGCCGCACTCGTTGCGGCACGCGTTCGCGACGGCGGCCCGCTCGGAGGGCGTACCCCTGGAGGATGTGCAGGATGCGATGGGGCACGCGGACCCGCGGACGACGCGCCGTTATGACCGGGACCGGCACAACCTTGATCGTGATCCGGCGTACACCCTGGCCGCGGCGCGCGCCCGCCGCGCTGGGGGATGACGGGTCCCCCTATGCTCATCCGCGGTCAGGGGTTCGGGACAAAGGCGGTCGGGTGTGAACATTGTCGAGGCGGTGCTGCTGGGTGCGGTGGAGGGGTTCACCGAGTTCCTCCCGATCTCCAGCACCGGTCACCTGACCATCGTGGAGAAGCTGCTCGGCTACACGATCGATGATCCGGATATCACGGCGTTCACGGCGATCATCCAGTCGGGTGCGGTGTTCGCGACGCTGATCTTCCTGTGGAAGGACATCGCGCGGATCGTGCCGGCCTGGATCAGGGGGCTGTTCAGTAAGGAGGCGCGGGAGAACCCGGACTGGCGGTTCGGCTGGGCGGTGATCGTCGGGACGATCCCGGTCGGGATCGTCGGGCTGACGTTCCAGGACACGATCGAGACGACGCTGCGGAGTCTGTGGTTCGTGGCGGGGGCGCTGATCCTGTGGTCGGGGGCGATGGCGTTCGCCGATCATGCGGCGACGCAGGTGCGGCACGAGGGTGACATCACCTGGAAGGACACCCTGATCATCGGTACGGCGCAGTGTCTGGCGCTGATTCCGGGGGTGTCGCGGTCGGGGGCGACGATGTCGGCGGGTCTGTTGCGCGACTTCGATCGGGTGACGGTGACGAAGTTGTCGTTCTTCCTGTCGGTGCCGGCGCTGTTCGGGGCGACGATCCTGCAGGTTCACGACGAGGCCGGGAACATTTCGGCGGGGGTGGGCTGGGTCAACACGATCACCGCGACGATCGTGTCGTTCGTGGTGGGTTATCTGGCGGTGTCGTGGCTGCTCAAGTTCATCTCGAAGCATTCCTACAGCATTTTCATCTTCTACCGGGTGGTGCTGGGGTCGCTGCTGATCGTGCTGCTGGCCACGGGCACGATCTCGGCGAAATGACCTCCCGGTGTTGACCGCCAGGCTGTGGCTGCGCCGGCCGGTTCCGTCGGATGCGGACGCCATTCTGCGTATTCACCGGGATCCGCTCGCCTGTGAGCACAACCCGGGGGACATGATCGGCGGGCGGGCGGAGGCGGTCGCCCGGTGCAATGCGTGGATCGGGCATTGGGAGCGGCACGGGTTCGGGTATCACGTGCTGCGGCGCCGCGAATCGGAGCATGTGATCGGGTTCTGCGGGGTGAAGCTGGTGCGGCTGCACGACACGACGATGCTGAACCTGTTCTACCGGCTCGAGCCGGCCGCCTGGGGCGCCGGGCTGGCCGGTGAGGCGGTCGCGGCGGTGGTCGGGGCGGCCCGGGGGTTGCCGTATCCGCTGATCGCGCGGGTGCGGCCGGGTAACGTCGCGTCCGCCCGGGTGGCGGCGCGGGCGGGGCTGCTGCGGGCCGTGGATCTGGACGTCGCCGGTGAGGACGGGCCCGACTGGGTGTGGGCCCTACCCTGACGGGGTGGCTGTTCCGGCGTACGTCAACAGGTTGCGTTCCTCCGTCGGGCAGGAGCTGATTCTGCTGCCCGGGGCCACCGCGGTGGTTTTCGACGGCGGCGGGCGGGTGCTGTTGCTGCGGCGCGGGGACAACGGGCAGTGGTCGTTGCCGGCCGGGATGGTCGATCCGGGGGAGCAGCCGTCGGATGCGGCGCTGCGGGAGGTCCTCGAAGAGACCGGGATCGTGGCCGAGATTCTCGCGGTGGCGGGGGTGGCCACCCACCCGGTGGTGTATCCGAACGGGGACCGCTGCGAGTACCTGAACATATGGTTCCGGTGCCGGGCCGTCGGTGGGGTGCTCGCCGCCGACGGGGACGAATCCCTCGACGTGGGGTGGTTCGCGCTGGATGCGTTGCCGCCGCTCGACGAGTGGGGTCAATTGCGGCTTTCCACGGCCGTGTCCGGGCAGGTCTGGTTCCAGCCGGCCGGTGGTGCTGTGCATCCGGCCCTGACCAGGCCCGATTCCCTCTAGGCGGCCGGCGGCGGGAACCAGGCGGGGGCGATCGCGTCCTCGGTCGTCGCGATCCGCAGCAGGGTGCGTTCGCCCAGCGGCGGCAGGGCGTCCGGGAAGAACCAGCCCACCTCCAGGGACTCGTCGCCGTCCGGTCGGGCCTCGCCGCCGACTGCCCGGCAGCGGAACCACACCGTCAGGTACGAACAGTGGTCGCCGTTCGGGTAGACCGTCTCGTGGGTGCCGACCCCGCCGAGGCGTTCGATCTCGGCGACGATCCCGGTCTCCTCGAACACCTCGCGCAGCGCGGCGTCGGCGGGTTGCTCACCGGGTTCGATCATGCCGGCCGGCAGACCCCAGCGGCCGTCGTCGCCGCGGCGCATCAGCAGGATGCGGCCCTCGTCGTCGCGGACCACGGCGCCGGCACCGGGCAGCAGGAGCAGATCGTGGCCGACGTGCTCGCGCATGGCCGTCACGTAAGGGGAGGCGGGCATGCCCGCAAGATTAACTGCTGTGGCTCCTGACAGGTACGGCACAGCGAATGCCAAAAACGCGGTCATAGCGTGACGCCGCGGCTCTTCCCGGCCGCCGGGGGCCGTGCTGGTCGACGCCCCGACTCCTGCTCGTGCCCGGGAGGGCGTCGTGGCTCAACCCACCCGTGACCGCTACTTCGATCTGCTCAGAGTTCTGGCGATCGTGCGCGTGTCGGTGTTCCACATGTTCCCGTTCGTCGTTCTCGAGCTGGCGTTCCCGTCGATGGGCGTCATGTTCGCGCTCGCCGGGTCACTGATGGCCAACTCCCTGATGAAGCAACCCCACCCGCTGAAGGTGATCCGGGGGCGGGTGCGACGGCTGTTGCCCGCGCTGTGGGTGCTGGCCGCGGTGATCGTGCCGGCGATGTTCCTGGTCGGCTGGGAGCAGAAGCCGGCGCTGTGGCATCTGGTCACCTGGCTGGTGCCGTTCGCCGACCCGCCGTCGAGCACGTTCGGCATGCAGGCCGCCGAGGTGCTCTGGTATCTGGTCACCTACCTGTGGCTGGTCCTGCTGTCGCCGATCATGCTGTGGATGTACCGGCGGGCCCGGCTCGTCACCATCCTGCTGCCGATCGCCGCGATGGCGGCGCTGACCGTGTGGCCGATCTGGCCGGCCGACGCGATCGAGGAGGTCGTCACCGACGTTCTCGTCTTCGCCGCCTGCTGGATCATCGGGTTCGCGCACCGCGACGGCACCCTGCGCCGCATCCCGGCGATGGTGGTCATCCCGATCGCGGCCGCCTGCGTCGGTGGTGGGCTCTACTGGTCGCACACCCACCCGGACGCCGGTGGGCTCAAGTACATCCCGGTCGCCTACGCCATCTACAACGTCGGGTTCGTCCTGGCGCTGCTGCGGTGGAGCCCGAGCATGGAGTGGCTGGGCCGGCGTCAGGGGCTCACCAAGTGGGTGTCGCTGATCAACTCGCGGGCGGTGACGATCTACCTGTGGAACAACGTCGCGATCGCCCTGTGCTATCCGGTCGGGGACGCCCTGGAGGTGTGGCGGCTCGGCAAGTACTTCGAGATCGGGTACGTGGCGATCGCGCTGGGGCTGCTGTGCAACGCGGTGCTGATCTTCGGCTGGGTCGAGGACCTCGCCGCCAAGCGCAAGCCCCGCTTCCTGCCCTGGCCCACCTCGGCCGGCAGCAGCCGCCCCGAGACCCCGCCGGCCGCCCCCGTCTCACCCGCCCCGGCCGGCATGTCGCTGGTCGACACCGAGGTGCTCGTGGGCGTCGGCGCGGCTCGGCCCTACCCGGCCGGCAATGCCTACCAGCCGAACCGTGGACACGCCGTCGTGCGGCCGGCCGGGGCGGTCTACCCGGTCAACCGCGGCGGCGGGGCCTACCCGCCCGGCAGTGCCCACGTGCGGCCGCTCGGCGAGGGCCGCCTCGGCGGGGCACCGGTCGTGCCGGTCGTGTCCGGCCGGCAGCCGAGTCACGGTGGAACCCCGCGGCACGGGGAACCGATGACCGTCGAAGAGGTCACCCTGCAGTTCCCGGGCCCGCGCTCCCGCAACGGCAACCGCCCGCCGCCCCCCGCGCGCTGACCGCCCAGCTCAGCCCGGTCCGAGCCCGGCCCCGACGTCCACCGTCGGGGCCGGATTCGTCAGTAGGGCGGCCTTGTCCGGTTTCCCGGCCGGCGTCAGCGGGACCCGGCCGATCACGGTGACCGTCCTGGGCCGCCCGGAACCGGAGACCAGGGCGCGCAGCGCGTCCGGGTCCGGGGTGGTGCCCGGGGCAGCGACGACGAAAGCGTGGACGGCCTCGCCGGTCTCGTCGTCGGGAGCACCGACGACGTAGGCCTCGGCCACGTCGGGGTGGGCGGCCAGGGCGCGTTCCACCGGGCCGGCGTAGACCAGTTCGGCGTGCACGATGATGACGTCCCGGGCCCGGCCCACCAGCCGCAGCCGGCCCTCGCCGTCGAACTCGGCCAGGTCGCGGGTGCGCACCCAGCCGCCGGTGAACACGCCGGCGCTCTCGGCCGGGTCGTTCCAGTAGGCGCTCGCCTGGGCGGGGGTGCGGACGTAGAGCTCGCCCTCGCGCAGGGACAGCTGCACCGCGGGCGGCGGTCGGCCCACGGTGGTCAGGGCGGCCGGGTCGGCCAGCATCTCGGCGGGGGTCAGCATGGCGATCATGCCGGTTTCGGTCTGGCCGTAGCCGTGGAAGATCACCGGGCCGAGCACGTCCAGGGCGGTCCGCAGCCGGCCCGGGTCCAGCGGTGAGCCGGACACCATCAGGGCTCGCAGCGAACCGAGGTCGGCCGGGTTCTGCTGCTGGTCGTGCACGAGCTGGTGCAGGCGGCCGACGGTGATCACGCCGGCGGTGGCCCGGTGCCGGGTGATCGCCGCCGGGTAACCGGGCGGGAGGGCGGACACCAGGGTTCCGCCGGCGGCCAGCGACAGGATTCCGTACTCGAGCATCACCTGGCTGGTCAGCGACCCGAACACCAGGTACCGGCCGAGGCCGGCGGCCAGTGTGCGGATCGCGGGTGGCCACCGGTCGGGGTGGGCGGCCCAGGCGGCGGACATCGCCGCGTACGTCTGGACGCAGCCCTTCGGGTCGCCGGTGCTGCCGCTGGTGTAGATCACCCGGGCGGGGCCGGCCGGCCGGCCGGACGCGTGCAGCGGCACACCGTCGTCGGGGAAGTCCAGCAGCCCGGCGAGCCGGTCGGGGTCGAGGAGGGACGCGTCGGTCGACGCCAGCACGTCCGGGACCTGGTCGGGGCGGCAGGCCACCACCCGGGCACCGACCGCGAAGGAGGCGATCACCGCGGCGAACGCCTCCGGGTCGACGCCGAGCACCGGCACCAGGCCATCCCCGGGCCGGACCCCCAGGCGGCGCAGGCCGGCCGCGACCCGGCGGATCAGCGACGACATCTGCGTCCCCGACACGTGCCGGTCGCCGTGCTCGAACACGGTCCGGTCGCCGGCCTTCTCCAGAAGGTCAAGAACGGCCTGGGGCCACATGTCAGAGGACGGTCTTGAGGAAAGCGGCGAGGGGCTGCTGGTGCACGGGTGGCAGGTTCCACTCGTTCTCCAGGTTCTCCGCCATGTGGTGGGTGCCGACCAGCTTTCCGGCGGCGTAGGCGCGGACCACCGGGTGCAGGTAGGACGCGTCGGCGGCGGCGTCCGCGTCGTTCTCGGCCACCCGGGGGACGGTGATGTCGAACGGGTCTACCTGGTCGTGGTCCGGGCCGTATTCGAGGGTCACCACGAAACCGTCGCCGTACTCCTGGTGGAACAGCGCCACCGGGACTTCTTCGAGGTAGCGGCCGTCGGGCAGGATCACGTCGGCCATCACCGCGAACTGCTGCCACAGGCCGGACGTGCGGTTGATGCGGGCGATCACCGCGTCGGTGATCGCCTCCGGCGTCGGTTCCAGCGCGGTGGACGGCCACGGCCGGTCGTGGTGGCGGGCGTTGAGGATGCGGTGCAGCGCCCGGGTGCCGTAGCGGAAGCCGTGGATGAACCCGTTCGTCGACTTCTTGAAGTCGCGCTGCTGGGTGACGGTGCCGGCGAAGTACAGGCCGGGCACGTTCACCGACTCGTACGCGGGGGTCTGCGCCGGGAACCGGTCGTTGATCGCCAGTTCCGGGCGGCACGAGGCGTCGAACACCGAGGCGTCGAACGCGAAACCGGTGCACGCGATGATCCGGTCGTACTTGAGCAGTCTGGTTTTCTCCACGGTCCGCGCGTACCGGAAGGAAATCTGGAAGCCGCCGCCGTCGCGGCGGGTGATGTTCTCGACGGTGCCGTCGAGGACGGCGTTCTGGGATTTCAGCTGGTAGGTGTCGAGGAAGTTGTTGTTGACCGCGCGCAGATGCCCGACGTAGTGGGTCTGCCAGGCCAGTTTGATCGAGTGCGGGCCGGCCACGTGCACGACCGCGGCGGTCTCGACGAGGGCGTCGGCGGTCTCGAACCCGGAGTTGCCCTTGCCGATGATCAGGACCCGCTGGTTGACGAAGCCGGCCGGGTCGACGCTGACCGTGTCGTAGCGTTCCACCAGGTCGATGCCGGGAATGTCGGGGATGTGCATGCGGGACACCCCGGTCGCCATGATCACCCGTTTGGCCCGATAGGAATCACCCGCGGTGACCACGAACTCGTCGTCGTCCTTGACGACCCGCGTCACCCGCGCGTCGTAGCGGACCGCCAGGCCGGCCGCGACGTCACCCAGGTAGCGGACCAGGTCGTCGGCGGACGGGAAATAGCGGTCGCTGTAGTGCTTGAACAGCAGCGCCGGGTCGTCGAGCAGCAGCGAATTCCAGTCCGAGCGCAGGTTGAACTCCGGATCGGCCGACCCGGTCCACACCTTGTTGATCGAGATGAGCTGCCGGTGCCGCGGATACGTGCGGAAGAACGTTCCGGCCGCCGGCCCGGCTTCGAGGACCAGATAGTCGTGGCCGTCGCGCTCCAGCAGGGACGCCAGCTGCAACCCGGCCGGACCAGCCCCGATGATCAGGTAGTCGTGCGTCATGCCCGGAACGTACGCAGGCGATTTCAGAGGGTTCTGAGATTCCGTCCCTACCGTCCGCCGGCATGGACCTCGCCGCCGCGCTGCACCCGGCCGACCTGACCGCCGCCCGCCACCCGATCACCGTCACCCTCGGCCCCGACCGGCGGGAAATCCTGGCGCAGGGCCGGGATTTCCTGACCAAGGTGCTCGGCGACGACCGGGCCGTCTACGGCAGCACCACCGGCTTCGGCGCCCTCGTCGGGTATGCGGGCCGGGCCGATCTGCGGGATCAGGCCGACAACACCCTCGCGCATCTCGGCGCCGGGCAGGGCCCCGACCTTGACCCGGCGCTGGTCCGCGCCACCCTGCTCGTCCGGGCCCGGTCCCTGGCTCAGGGCGCGTCGGGGGTGTCCCCGCACGTGGTGGACGCGCTGATCGCGATGCTCGGCACCACGTTCGCCCCGGCCGTGCCCCGCTACGGGTCGGTCGGCGCCAGCGGCGACCTCATCCCGCTGGGCGCGGCCGCGCAGGCTTTGCGCGGGCACGGATATGCAAACGTCGACGGCGTGCGGATGCCCGCAGCGCAAGCCCTGGACCAGGCCGGCCTGACGAAACTGCCGCTCGACGGCCGTGACGCGCTCGCCCTGGTCAACGGCACCTCGCTGACCACCGCGGCGCTGAGCCTGGCCGTGACCCGGACCAGGGCCGCGCACCGGGCCATGCAGGACCTGACCTGCCTGCTCGCCGACCTGCTCGGCTGCGACCCGCAGTTCCTCGACGACCGGCTGATCCGCCGCTACGCGCACCCCGGCGCGGTCACCGTCGCCGACGGGATGCGCGCCACCCTCACCGGCTGCACGCCCACTACAAAAAGGCCGCTACAAGAGCCGTACAGCATCCGCTGCTCCCCGCAACTGCTCGGCGCGGCCGAGGACGCCCTGCGCTACATCGACGGGGTCGTCGACGCCGACCTCGCCGGGGTCAGCGACAACCCGCTGTTCTTCCCCGGCGACGACACCGTCGTGCACGGCGGGAACTTCTTCGGCCAGCCCGCCGCGTTCGCCGCCGACCTGCTCACCGGCGTCGAGGCGCAGATCGGCAACCTCGCCGAACGGCAACTCGACCTGCTCGTCGACCCGAACCGCAACGGCGGCCTCCCGCCGATGCTCGCCGCCGGGCCCGGCCGGCAGCACGGCCTGCAAGGCGTCCAGCTCGCCTCCACCGCGCTGATCGCCGAGATCCGCCGCGACGCGATGCCGGCCGGGATGCAGAGCCTGCCGACCAACCTGCACAACCAGGACGTCGTCCCGTTCGGCACCCAGGCCGCCCTGCGCGCCCTCGACCAGACCGCACTGCTGCGGCTGCTCTGCGGATCCCTCGCGCTCGGGTTGCGGCAGGCCGTGCACGTCGGTGCCCGCCGCCCCACCGCCGGCGGGACGAGCGCGCTGCTCGCCGATCTCGAGCAGATCGCGCCGGTCGACCCGGACCGGCCCCTGGAGCAGGACGTGCGCACCGCCGCGGCGATCTGCTGCGACCGGTACTGATATTTCTCTGATTTCCGGTTCCTACCGTCAACGACCGTGACGCTCGATTACCTGATCATCGGGGCCGGGCCGGCCGGCTTGCAGCTCGGCGCGCTGCTGGAAGCCGACGGCGACAGCGACTACCTCATCCTCGAAGCGGCCGACGTGCCCGGGGCGTTCTTCCGCACATTCCCGCGGCACCGGCAACTGATCTCCATCAACAAGCCGCACACCGGGACCAGCGACCCGGAGCTGAACCTGCGCCTGGACTGGAATTCGCTGCTGTCGAGCGAGGACCTGTTGTTCACCAGCTACACCGGCCGGTATTTCCCGGACGCCGACGTCATGGTCCGCTACCTGGCCGACTTCGCCGCCAAGACCGGCGTGAAGATCCGGTACAACGCGCGGGTCACGCGGGTTTTCCGCCGCGACGGCGTGTTCGTCGTGGTGGCCGGCGGCGAAGAGCATCACGCCCGACGGGTGATCATGGCTACCGGTGTGTCCCGGATGAACATCCCCGACATTCCCGGCATCGAGCTCGCCGAACGCTACGACACGATGCCGACCGACCCGGCCGGCTACGAAGACCAGCGGGTTCTGATCCTCGGCAAGGGCAACTCGGCGTTCGAGACCGCCGACGCGCTCATCGAGACCACCACCCTGATCCACGTCGCCGGGCCCAGCTCGGTGCGGCTCGCCTGGCGCACCCATTTCGTCGGGCACCTGCGGGCGGTCAACAACAACTTCCTCGACACCTACCAGCTGAAATCCGCCAACGCCGTCCTCGACGGCACCGTGCGCGGCATCGCGAAGGACGGCGACGAACTGGTCGTCACGTTCGCGTTCTCCCGCGCGAACGAGGTCACCAAACAGTTGCGCTACGACCGGGTCCTCGCCTGCACCGGATTCGCGTTCGACGCGTCGGTCTTCGACGAAACCTGCCGGCCGGAACTGGCCATCAACGACCGGTTCCCGGCGCAGACCGCCGCCTGGGAATCGGTCAACATTCCCGGCCTGTATTTCGCCGGCACCATCACCCAGCAGCGGGATTTCAAGAAATCCACCAGCGGTTTCATCCACGGCTTCCGGTACGCGGTCCGGGCACTGCACAAGGTCCTCAAGCAGGAGTGGCCGGCCCGCCAGGTCGACCCCACCGCCGCAGCGATCACCGCCGCCGTCATCGAACGCGTCAACCGGTCCTCCGCGCTGTGGCAGCAGTTCGGGTTCCTCGCCGACATCGTCCTGCCCGACGGCCGCTACCTCGAAGAAATGCCCGTCGCCCTGTTCCACGACAACCACCCCGACGGCCTCGTCGTCACCCTCGAATACGGGCCCGACCACGACCAGGTCGACCCGTTCGACATCACCGTCAGCCGCATCGCCCAGGACACCCCCGGACAGGCCCACGACGCCGCCTACCTGCACCCCGTCGTCCGCGCCTACGCCGGCGGGCAGCTGGCCGGCACGCACCACCTCGCCGAGAACCTGGAGAACCGGTGGGACCGGCCCGACGTCCACGTCGCGCCGCTGACCGCCTTCCTCGCCCGCCACCTATGACCGGCCTCGACCCGGTCCACCGGGACTTCTTCGCCGGTGGCGCCGGGGAGGAACGCACCCTGCGCGCCAACGAGGACGCCTGGGCCCGCCGCCGGATCATCCCGCGGGTGCTGCGCGGCACCGGGCCGCGCGACCTGCGGACCACCCTGCTCGGCACCGACCTGTCGATGCCGGTGCTGATCGCCCCGACCGCGTTCCATTCACTCGCCCACCCGGACGGGGAGGTCGCCACCGCCACCGCGGCGGCCGCCGCCGGCACCGCGATGATCGTCAGCATGGCCGCGACCCGGCCGATCGAGCAGATCGCCGCCACCGGCGCCACCCTGTGGTTCCAGCTCTACCCGCAACCCGACCTCACCTTCCAGGACGCCCTCCTCGAACGGGTCACCAAGGCCGGGGTCAAAGCGCTCGTCGTCACCGTCGACTCACCCGTGTTCAGCCACGGGCGCCGCGACCTGCGCACCGGGTTCACCGACCTGCCGCCCGGGCTGGCCTGCGAGAACATGCGCGACGACACCGGTGTGGTCCGGGACATCACGATGGACGACACACTCAGCTGGGCACACCTCGACCGGCTGCGCGCCGGCACCGGCCTGCCGGTCGTCCTCAAAGGCATCCTGCACCCCGCCGACGCGCTGCTCGCCGTCGAGCACGGCGCCGACGCGGTGATCGTCTCCAACCACGGCGGCCGGCAACTCGACGGTGCGATCGCCACCCTCGACGCCCTGCCCGCCGTCCTCGCCGCCGCCGGCGGGCGGATCCCGGTGCTCATCGACGGCGGGATCCGCACCGGCACCGACATCCTCGTCGCGCTCGCCCTCGGCGCGAAAGCCGTTGCGGTCGGACGCCCGGTCATCTGGGGTCTCGCCGGGGGCGGCGCCCACGGCGTACAGGAAAAACTCGAAACCCTCCGCGCCCAGCTGGACCACAGCCTCGCCCTGGCCGGAGCGCAGCGACCGGCCGACCTCAGCCCGGACCTGATCGCATGACCGCCGTCGCCGTGATTGTGCTGGTCGTGGTGGCGTGGACGGTGCCGCGGTGGCTGCCGCCCGCCGTGATCCGCCTCCGCCAGTGGATCTTCACGCGGGTCAACGGGACCGAAGGGATCCCGGTGCCCGGACCGCTCGTCGGCGCCGAACACTTCGCCCGCGTCTACGCCGACCCGGCCGCCGACGGGCGCAGCCGCGGCGCCGGACTGTCCGACCTGTTCTGGTACTGGCTCGCCCCCGGCCCGCAGATGCACCAGGAACACCTCGAACCGGGGGAGCGGTACACAACGGTCGCCCGCACCACCCGGCAGGTCCTCGCCCTTCCCCAGCAGCGCAGCGACGACCTCGCCACCGCCGCCACCCGCCGTTTTCTGGACGGGCTGCCGGACCGGCGGCTGAGCGTGCGACTGCGGGATCTGATGATGCCGATCTGGGCCGACGTCTACTACGAGGTTGTCTTTCAAGAAAAATGCCCGCCTGACGTACGGGATCTGATCGTCGCCAACGCCGACGACGTCGTCACCGCTTTGAAAGGCACCGGGCTGCGGCACATGGACCGCCGTGACCGCCTCACCCGTTATCTCATCGGCCGCCTCGACGCCGGCACCTGCCCCGTCACACTGCCCAGCCCTTTCACCACCGAAGAAACCGCCTGGTACCTGCAGGGGGCGTTCTTCAACACCGCCGTCGTGCAGATGTCCGAAGCCATGACGCACATCCTGCTCTGCGCCGCCGGCCGCACCGTTCAGGTCGACGACGACGCCGCCCTCGACCGGCTCATCGACGAAACCCTGCGCATACACCCGCTGTTCGGCATCGCCCACCGCATCACCTCCGCCCCCATCAAGGTCGACGACGACACGACGCTGCCCGCCGGATCCGTGCTGCTGTTCAACTACCTGGCCTTCCAGCGCACCGGCCCCGCCGCCGACGACACCTTCGACCCCGACCGGTGGCTGACGATCAAACGCAAGGACGCCCACTTCATCCCGTACGGCGTGACCGCGAACCGGGCCTGCCCGGCCCGCGGCGTCGCCCCCGTCATGCTGCGCGCCGCCACCCGGGAGATCCTGCGCCGCTACACCGTCGCCTCGTCGGCCGCGCACACCCGGTCGCTGCCCAGCCGCGGCCCCGCCTACCTGACCCCCGCCGGCGTGGGCGGCCCGGGCCGCGTACGGCTGGCGCTGATGCGGCTACGGGACCGGTGGGCCGACGCCGGCCGGTCCCTGCAACAGCTCGCCCTCGGCACCTGGATGGTCGCCGACGCCCGCCGGCAACGCCTGTGCACCACCTACTTCGAGGAGGTACGGCAGTGACCCCCACCGAGCTGGCACCGCGATTCTTCATCGCGGTCGCGGTCATCCTGGTCTTCTGCAAACTCGTCTCGTGGCTGCTCGGCAAGGCCGGCCAGCCCCCGGTGGTCTCCGAGATGCTCGCCGGGGTCCTGCTCGGACCGTCCCTTCTCGGCCTGCTGCTGCCCGGCGTGCAGGCCGCCCTGTTCCCGCCCGCCCTCTACCCGATCCTCTACGTCGTCGGGCAGGTCGGCCTGGTGCTGTTCATGTTCCAGGCCGGGTACGCGTTCACCGGCCACCGCCCCACCCGGATGGCCGGCACCGCCGGCGCCGTCTCCTACGCGTTCACCGGCCACCGCCCCACCCGGATGGCCGGCACCGCCGGCGCCGTCTCCCTCGCCGGCGTCACCGTCCCCCTCATCCTCGGCGTCCTGCTGGTGCTGGTCGCCGGCAACACCGTCGACATCCGCCCCGCCGGGGTGTCGCTCGGCGTGTCCGCCGCGTTCGTCGGGGTCGCCCTGGCCATCACCGCGTTCCCGATGCTCGCCCGGATCATCACCGAACGCGGCCACGCCGGCACCCGGCACGGCTCCCTCGCCCTGGCCAGCGGCGCCATCGACGACATGGTCGCCTGGATCCTGCTCGCCGTCGTCCTCGCCGTCGCCTCCGGCAAGGCCGGCCCGGCCGTGGTCACCGCCGGCGGGGCGATCCTGTTCGGCCTGGCCGCCTGGTTCCTCGGCCGCCGCGTGATGGGCACCGTCCTGGGCCTCGGCGAACCGATCCGGATGATCGGCACCGTCGCCGTGCTGTTCCTGGTCGCCTTCTACACCGACGAGATCGGCCTCTACGCTGTGTTCGGCGCGTTCGTCGTCGGCGCGGTCATGCCGCACGGCGAACCGGCCGACCGGATCATCGACACCCTCACCCCGGTCGCGTCCGCCCTGTTCCTGCCGCTGTTCTTCACCTTCTCCGGCCTGCGCACCGAATTCGCGCTGCTCGGCGACCCGGCCGTCCTGCTGTTCGCCCTCGCCTGCGTCACCCTGGCCATCGCCGGGAAGTTCGGCGCCTGCTGGGCCGCCGCCCGGCTACGCGGCGAACCCCAGGAAGTCGCCCTGCGGGTCGGGGCCCTGATGAACGCCCGCGGCCTCATGCAGCTGATCGCCCTGAACGTCGGCCTGGAAGCCGGGATCGTCAACCCGTCACTGTTCACCGTCCTGGTCCTGGTCGCCCTGGTCACCACGATCATGACCACACCCCTGCTGAGCTGGATCGAACGCCGCCGGCCCGCGCCCGTCGCCGAACCCGTACTTGTCGGATAGGGTGTTTTTGTTGAATGAGCAACCTTTGGCTGTACAAAGATCCCCTTATCGACCAGTATCGATGAATGCGGCTCTTGCTGGTCGAGGATGATCCGGAACTGTCCGAGATGCTCACCGAAACCCTGACCGACGAGGGCTACACCGTCGACCGGGCCGCCGACGGACAGCGCGGCCTGCACCTCGGGCTGACCCGGTCCTACGACGTCATGGTCATCGACCGTCTGCTGCCCGCCCTCGACGGCCTCGACCTGCTCGCCCGACTCCGGGCCCGCGCCGTCCCGGCCCGGGCCCTGATGCTCACCGCCCTGGGCACCGTCGCCGACCGGATCGCCGGGCTCGACGCCGGCGCCGACGACTACCTGGCCAAACCGTTCGACCTCGACGAGCTCAGCGCCCGGCTGCGCGCCCTGTGCCGGCGCGTCCCCGACACCGCCGGGGCGCTGCGCGTCGGGCAGGGCCTGATCGACCTGGCCGTCCGCGACGTCGTGCTGCCCGGCGGCGGCCGGGTCGCGCTCAGCGCCCGGGAGTTCGAGCTGCTGCGGGTGCTCGCCGCCCGCCCGCACCAGGTCCACTCCCGGGCCCAGCTGCGCACCCGGGTCTTCGACGAGGCCGCCGCCGCGTCGCTGGTCGACACGTACGTCTACTACCTGCGCCGCAAACTCGGCCGCGACGTGGTCCGCACCGTGCACGGCCTCGGCTACCGGCTGGGGGCGCTGTGATCTCCTCCGAGCGGGCCATGGTCGCGCGGGCCCGGCTGCGGATGGCGGTGTTCGTCGGCCTCGCCGTCGGGACCCTGCTCACCGTGGTCGGCGCCATCGCCTACGCCACCCTGGTCACCAGCCAGGAACGGCAGATCCAGCGGGAACTCGCCTGGGGCGCCACATACGGCAGCATCTCCGGCCCGGTCGGCTGCAACTGGATCATCCGCCTCGACGACGGCATCGTCCGGGCCGGGCCGGTGCCGCCGCCGCCCGGCTTCCCGCAACGCGACGCCCTCGACCACGTCGCCGCCGGCGCCCCCACCCAGATCACCACCGTCGACGTGCCCGGCACCGTCCTGCACGTGCGCACCCAGGCCACGGCGACCGGCGCCGTGCAGGTGGTGTTCGACGCCCGCTACCAGATCGCCGACCGCCGGCACCTGCTGTGGGCGTTCACCCTGGCCGCCGCGTTCGGCCTGCTGGCCGCGTCGGTCACCGGCTGGATCGTCGGGCACCGGTCGGTCGCCCCGCTCGCCGAGGCCCTGGCCCGGCAGCGCCGGTTCGTCGCCGACGCCAGCCACGAGCTGCGCACCCCGATCGCCCAGGTGCACACCCGCGCCCAGATGATCGCCCGCCGCTCACACAGCGCCCCCGCCGAACGCCGCGACCTGGAACGCCTGGTCGGCACCACCCGCCGCCTCGGCGAGATCGTCGACGAACTCCTGCTGTCCGCACGCCTGGCCGCCGCCCCCGACGACGGCCCGGCCCGCGAACCGGTCGACCTGACCGCCCTGGCCACCGACGTCACCGCCACCGAGACGGCCCGCGCCGCCGAACGGCAGGTGACGGTCACCCTGTCCACCCCGGGCGCTGCGCTGCCGGTCGCCGGGATCCGCTCCGCCCTGCACCGGGTCATCGCCGAACTCCTCGCCAACGCCCTGACCCACACCCCGGCCGGAGGCGAGATCACGGTGACCGTGAAGGCGGTCCGCGACACCGCCGAGGTGGTGGTGGCCGACACCGGCGACGGATTCGACCCGGCCGACGCCGACCGGCTGTTCGACCGTTTCCACCGCGGCCCGGCCGCCGGCGACCGCCGTTTCGGTCTCGGCCTGGCCCTGCTCAAGGAGGTGGTGACCGGCCACGGCGGCACCATCACCGCCGAGGGCCACCCGGGCCGCGGCGCCACCTTCACCGTCCGCCTGCCCCGCATCCCGGCCCCGCCCCGCCGCCCGTCCCGCCGCCGCCTGTGGCCACCACACCCACGCGCCGCCACTCTGAAGGTCCGCGAACGCCTCTGAACCTCGACGACGCTGTCTGCGGGCGAGTTGCCGCCGAACCGGGGTGCCAAGGCCGGCCCGGCACGCTCTCGGGCCGGTCGTCGACCACCATGCCAAGCCGGCCGCACGTTTACCCGGGTCCGGCCGCTTCCAGCTCGCGGAGCCACGCCACACCTCCCGACCGGCACCCGAGCTCCGTCCTGGTCGCCGAGCCAGGGGACCGGACATCTTCCCGAGGCCCGATCACACCGATTTCCAGAACCTCGGGGCCTCGCCGCGAGCACAGAGCCCGACATCCTGAAAATCGGTGCCTCCGACCCGCTGCGAGACCCCGGAATCAAGAAAAAGGGCGACCGCGAGCGGGCATCGGGCGCCGGACACTCTGCCGCCGGTCGCCGAGCGGATCTTCGACTTCGACGGCTGGACCCGGCTGCTCGGGCTGGGCACCGCCGACGACTGGGAGACCGCGCACGCCGGGCCGGCTGCCGAGGTGGTGACCGGGTGGGGACGCTGGACCGCCGGTGACGCCCTGGTCCACCGCGACCTGCGCCTCGACAACACCACTGTCGACGGCGACGCGGCGGTGCTGCTCGACTGGGCGTACGCGGCCGCCGGCGCCCCGTGGATCGACCTCGCCCAGCTGGCGGCGGACGTGGTCGGCACCGGGCACACCCTCGGCCCGCAGGCGGCGACCGACCGCGCCTATCGGCTGTTACGGACCCTGCCGCCGGAGGCGTCACGGTTCGTCGTCGGGCTGGCCGGGATGTGGGCCATCCGCGCCGCGACCGTCCCCGACACCGTCATGCCGCAGATCTCCGCGTGGCGCCGCGCCCGGTCGGCGGCGCTGCGCCCGCTGGTGACCCGCCTGATCACCGAACTCAGAGACCCAGGCTTCAGAGACCCAGTGCGGCCCTGACCAGCGACAACGCCGTCTCCGGTGCGACGCCGAGGGCCTGGGTGCGTTCGGCGTAGCGTTCGGCGGCCTGCTGGGCCTGCACGCTCGTGCCGGTCGCCCGCGCGGTGATCACCGTGCCGAGCCGGCCCCGGGTCTCCACCAGGCCGGCCGCCTCCAGCTCCCGGTAGGCGCGGGCCACCGTGTTCGTGGCCAGGCTCAGGTCGGCGGCCAGCGTGCGCACCGGTGGGAGTTTCGTGCCGGCCGGCAGGGTGCCGTCGGCGGCCAGTTCGGCGATGCGCCGCCGCACCTGGTCGTAGGGCGGCGTCGCCGAGTCGGGGTCGATGTGGATGTCCATCAGAGCAGTTTGGGGGGTGTGTTCCCGGCGGCGACGATGGCGCGGCGGATCGGCACCAGCGCGAGCAGAACGCCACCGACGAGGAAGAACACCACGAGGGAGATGATGCCGAAGCGGTAGCTGTTGGTCAGCTGGAACACCAGGCCGAACAGCAGCGGCCCGAGCCAGCTGGTGCCCTTGTCGCTGATCTCGTAGAAGCCGTAGTACTCGCCTTCCCGCCCGGAAGGGATGAGCTGCGAGTACAGCGAGCGGCTCAGCGCCTGCGAACCGCCCAGGACCAGTCCGATGGCGACGCCGAGCAGCATGAACGGCAGCGGTTCACCGGCCGGCAGCCAGTAGGCGGCGACCACCACCCCCAGCCAGAGGGCGAGGCTGAACAGGACGGTCTTGCGGGCGCCGACCTTCGCGGCCATCGCACCCAGCAGCAGCGCACCGCCGAACGCGAGGAACTGCACCAGCAGGATCGTGATGATCAGGGTGGACTGGCCGAGTTCGAGTTCCTCGGTGCCGTACTGGCTGGCCAGGGCGATGACGGTCTGGATGCCGTCGTTGTAGATCAGATACGACAGCAGGAAGAACAACGTCAACGGGTACGCCCGGATGTTACGGATCGTCCCGCCGAGCTGCCGGAACCCGTCGATGAGCACGTTGCCGCGTTCGGCGCTCGACTCCGCACCCGGGTGTTCCTTCAACCAGGCGAGCGGGATCACCGTGAAGACCGCCCACCAGACGCCGGCCGACACGATGCACCAGCGGGCGATGTCGAGGGTGCGCTGGTCGTTGCCGTCGATCGACAGGATCGTCACCGCGACCAGGTTGAACGCCAGGAGCAGACCGCCGCCGAGGTAGCCGAGGGCCCAGCCGCGCGAGGACACCTTGTCGCGTTCGTCGGGGCCGGCCAGCTGCGGCAGGAACGAGTTGTAGACGACGATCGACGCGCCGCCGGCGATGTTCGCGATCAGGAACAGGATCCCGCCGAGCAGATACCGCTCACCGGTGACGAACGCGAAGCAGACGGTCGCGGCGGACGCGGTGAACGCACTGACGGCGAGGAGCAGTTTCTTGCGCGGCGCCCGGTCGGCGATGGCCCCCATCACCGGAAGAACAAAAACCGTGAGGAACACCGACAGCGATACGACGTACGGATAAAAGGAACCCGCCGCGACCGAGATGCCCAGGGGGTGGACCCGGCCGGTGCAGTCGTCGGCGCCGAGCTCGCAGCCGGCGGCCAGCTTCGTGACGGTGGTCAGGAACGGGCCGAGGAAGACGGTCAGGACGGTGGTGGAGAACGCCGAGTTGGCCCAGTCGTAGAAGTACCAGCCGGTGCGTTCCCGGCGGCCGGCCGCGGGTCTGTCGGTGGGGGTGCCGGTGGGTGCGGCCATGGGGGTCTGTCTCCCGGTCGTCGATCGGTGGCCGGGTCATATTGCCATCCCCCAGGCGGCGAGCGGGAGGTGCCGGGTACTCAGTTTTGCTGCGACCACCACTTGGCGAGGGCGGCGGTGGCCGGGTCGTCGGATCCGGCCAGGTGGGCCCACGGGTCGGCGCCGGGCGGCAGGTCGGTGGCGGCATATTCGGCGAGGTCGCCAGGCTGCACGGCTTCGGTGGTGTCGGCTTCGTGCAGGGCGGCCTGGATGTCGGCGAGGCCGAGGCTGCCGGAGTCGATCCACGGGAATCCGTCGACCGGTTCGGGGAGTTCCCCGACGTCGACGGCGGGCGGGAAGACGCTGTCGCTGAGATCCGCCTCCGGCAGATCAACCCCGGTTTGGTGTACGGCCTCGGCAGGCTCGGCAACGTCCGCGTGGTCGTCGGCGACGTACGCGGGTTGGTCGTCCTCGTGGTCAGGCAGCTCGAGATGGTGCTGGTCGTCGGTGGTGTGGTCCCACAGGTCGTGGACCTCGTGGTCCTCGGCGAGCGGCTGGTCCTCGAACGGGAGGGCCTCGTGGTGGTCGTCGCCGAAGTGGTCGGCGAAGTCGTGGTGATCCGTCATCGGTTCTCCTCGTCTTGCGGGACGGGCGTCAGCGCCCGCGCCCGGATCAGCACGTCGTCCACGTGGCGTAGTTTCCCGCGCACGCTGTCGAGCTCCTGCTGGGCGCTCTGCCGGCGTTTCTGCCGGCCGGCCGCGTCCTCGGCGGCCGCGGCGTCGATGTCGGCGATGTGCGCGTCCAGGTCACGCAGCCGCCGTTCGACGGCGTCGTCGACGGCCACCGACAGGGCGTACTGCAGGTCGGTGAACCGGTTGGCGATCTCGTCGGCGAGGGCGGCGCGGGCCTCGCCGAGGACGTCGCGCAGCCAGATCCGGGCCTGTTGCCGGTCGGTCTGCACCCGCCGCCGCCACAACACGTACCCGCCGGCGGCGAGACCGAGGCCGATACCGGCGACCGGGACGAGCACCCCGCCGACGGCGAGGGCGGAGGCACCGAGGATGGCGCCGCGGCCGGCCATGAACGCTATCCCGCCGGCCGACAGGGCGATCAGCATGTTGTCGCCGGACCCGTCGCGTGGTGGTGCGGCGGCCAGGGCGTGCCGCAGGGTCGCGTTGAGCCGGCCCAGCATGCCGGCCCGTTCCTGGTCGTCGAACACTTCGGCGAGGACCTTCTCGGCGACCTGGTGAAAGGTGTCCTGCAAACCCTGCGACAGCTCGGCGGCGAGGGCCTGCAGCTCGGCGTCGACCGCGTCCGGCAGTTTGGTCAGGGCTTCGCCGCGGCCGGTGTCGACCCGGGCGGAGAAGTCCTGCTGCAGGGTGGCGACCCGGGACCGCAGCCGGCCGACGGTGTCGATGCGGGCCCGCTGGGTCTCGGTGCTCAGCAGCAGCGTCCACTGCCGGGACTCGGTGCGTTTGCGGGCGGCCAGCGCGGCCCGTTCGGCGCGGACGGCGGCGTTGCGGGCCGGGTCGGCCTCGGCCGCCTGCACCTTGCCGGTCGCGATGGCGGTGAGGCGGGCGAGTTCGCCGCGGGCGGTGCGCAGCACGTTGGCCAGTTGCAGCTGGTGGCCGCGGCCGGCCAGGTCGACCAGGGCGTGCTGCAGTTCGGCGATCCGCGACGCGTCGACCAGGGCGGCCTGCTCGCCGGGCGGAGAGACCAGAGCCAACTCGGCGAGGGCGGACGACACCGGGAACCAGGGGGCCTCGGCGAAGCGGGGGGCGTGGGCGCGCAGCAGGGCCCGGTTGTCGTCGGCGATGCGCCGCCACCCCGGATAGGCGTCGATCTTGGTGAGGGCGAACACCACCGCGTCGACCCGTTCGCTCGCGGCGACCAGGAACGTCAGTTCCGGTTCGGACAGCGGCGCGGACGCGTCGGCGACGAACAGCAGGGCGGTCGCCTTGTCGACGGCGGCGAGGGCGACGGTGGCGTGGGCGGGGTCGAGGCCGCCGACGCCGGGGGTGTCGAGCAGGCTCACGTACTGCAGCAGCGGCGCGGGGTGCTGGACCTCGATGCGGCGGGCCTTCTGCTCGCCGGTCGCCCAGTGCCGCAGGTCGTCGACCGATATCGGGTCGGCAGATCCGGCGAGCCAGGCCCGCACCTCATACGGGCCGGGGACGAACTGCAGGTAGGTGGCGGTGGCGACGGCCGCGTCGACCGGGGACAGGCCGGGCACCCCGATCAGCGCGTTGATCAGTGAGCTCTTGCCGCGTTTCGTCTCGCCGACCACCACCAGCGACGGGCGGATCAGCTCGCGGCGGCGCAGTTCGGCCAGGTCGGCGCCGGCGTCCGGGTCCTGGGCGCGCACGTAGGCGAGGGTGTCGCGGACGGTGGTGTCGAGGGTTTTCGTCAGGTCGGCGGTCATCGGGTCACCTGCTGGGCGAGCAGGTGGAAGCCGCGGTGCGCGACCTGCGCGATCCGGGACTGGGCCGGGCCGGCGCCGGCCACCGCGTACACCCGCCACCGGTTCGCGGCGTCGCGGGCGGCCGCGGCGAGCTCGTCGGCGCTCGCGTTCGGCAGCCGCAGGATCCACCGCGGGTCCTCCGAGGTGGCCAGGCGGGTCAGCTCGGCCTCCCAGTCGGCGGGCAGCCGCACCGTGCCGGTGGCGACCCGCTGGGCGGCGTCGAGCAGCCGCAGCCGGTGGTAGGCGGGGTCGCGCAGCAGCCGTTCGACGGCGTCGCGCAGGATCTCCCGGTCCTTCTCGTCGCGGGTGTGCCCGGCGAGCCGTTCGAGCCGGCCCAGCGCCCACCCGGCCTTGATCGCGTCGGCGCGCCAGCGGAACGACTCCTGCAGGGTCTGCCGCAGCCGCGGGAACCCGGACGCGGCGACCAGCCGGCGCACCAGCTCACCGGTGCTCAGCTGCGGGTCGGCCGCGTACTGCGCCAGGGCGAACCCGATGCCGTACAGGTCGAGCAGCGAAAGCAGGCGCTCCCGCTGGGCGGCGTCCAGCGGGGCCGGGCGGGTGCGGAACAGGTCGACCGAGGCGAGCATCACCCGCAGCTGCTCCATCGGCAGTTCCGCCAGCTCACGCAGGGCGGCGCCGTCGGCGGCGGTGAGCCGGCCCGCCTCGGCGGTCTCGGCCAGCAACGCCACCACCGGCACCACGTCGGAGACGGTGCGGGCGAGCAGGCCGGCCTGCTGCTCGGCGAGCGGCCCGGCCACCGGCCACGGGTCACCCGGCCCGCCGACCAGGGTGTCGACCTTGCCGAACACGCCGAGCGCGTTGATCGGGCTCGACGCGAGCCGGGCCGAGGAGTCCCGGAACGCGTCCAGGGCGCGCACGTCGTCGGCCCGGACCGCCTGGGTGAACACGTAGACGACGGCCTCGGCCGCGGCGACCTCGCCGGCGGAGTCGGCGTCGATGTCGGCGTCGAACGGTGCGGTGGACACCCCGACCGCCTCCTCGGCGCGGGCCGACACCATCGTGTCGGTCGATGCCAGGCCCGGGGTGTCGACCACGGTCAGGTCGCGCAGCTTCTCGCTGGTGAGGGTGACGTCCACGTAGGCGACGCGGGTAGCGGGCACGCCCAGACGCTGCGGGATCATGCCGTCGTCGTCGAGCGGGAGGCTGATCCGCCGGCCGTCGCGGCACACCACATCGACCCGGTCGGCGGGCCCGTACCGGAAGCGGGTGACCACTCTCGTACATTCACCCACCGCCGTGGGTGCCACCCGCCGCCCGATCAGGGCGTTGACGAGTGTCGACTTTCCGGCTTTTAGACGACCGGCGATTGCGACGCGTAACGGCTCACCGAGACGCTCACCTATCTGTCTGAGCTGGCCACCGGCTTCCGGGCCGATCTTGCCGGCAATCTCGTCACAGAGAGTGGCAACGGTCGAACTGAGGGGGCCGCTCATGTCGACTCGTCAGCCGTGCACACTGTCGGCGACAATGGCAAGACCACGGCTGTCACCTCTGCCCTCCCGCTCACGCGGCGAGCCGGTGCCCGCCACGGCACAGCCTACGGACGACCGTCCGGCACGGGATCCCGTGTTCGTGCCACAGCCGGTCGACGTAGCGAAGGGGAGGGGCCCAGGTGGCGGAAGATCTTGACCCGCTTGCCTCCGCCGCTGCCCTGCTGCACCGTCCCGGCCTGGTCGTGCTCACCGGCCCGCCCGGCAGCGGCCGCACCACCGGCCTGCGCCGGCTGACCGCCGAGGTGCCCGGCCCGGCGCACACCGGCGGTGGCCTGGCCATGCTGCGGTCCACCCCGGCCCTCGCCCTGTCCCGGGCGGTGCGGGCCCGGCTGCCGGCCCACGACGTGCACCTGCTCGCCGAAGCGGTCCGGTCCCGGGTGCGCGGTGGCCTGCTCGTTCTCGACGACATCCAGTACGCGGACCCGGCCACCCTGGCCGCGCTGCCGTTGTTGGCCGGCCACTGCCGGGTCCTGGTCGCGTTACGCACCCCGCACCGGCTGCCCGGCCCGGTCGCCGACGCCCTGCGCGCCGCCGCTGCGGCCTGGCTGACCGTGCCGCCGCTCGACCGGGCGGCCGCGCTCGACCTGGCCCGGCGCACCGCCGGTGGCCTGTCCGAGGAGGCGCTGTCCGCGGTCGCCGACCGGGCCGGCGGGAACCCCCTCGCGATCACCGCGCTGGCCCGGCAGGCCGCGGCGGGCCGCGCCGCCGGGGCCGCGGGCATGGACCAGGTGGCGTACGCCATTGCCACCGCCCTGGCCGACCTGCCCCGCCCGGCCCGCACCGCCCTGGCCGCGCTCGGGCTGCTCGGCCGGCCCGCGCCGGGCGCGCTGCTCGGGGCCGGTGCCGCCGACCTGCACGCGGCCGGGCTGATCACCGCCGGGCCGGCCGGGTCACTGCTGCCGACCTCGACGTATGTGGCCGAGACCGCGGCCGGGCTGCTCGACGCGGCCGGCCGGGTCGAGCTGCACACCCGCCTCGCCCAGCTCACCCCGCCGGCCGAGGCGGCCCGGCACCTCGCCGCCGCCGGTGACCTCGCCGGCGCGCACCGCACCGCCCTGGCCGCCGCCGATCAGGCGTCCGGCGGGGACCGGGCGGCGCTGCTGCTGTTCGCCTGCGACCTGGACACCCCGATCGACCCGCGGGTGCGGCTCGCGGCGGCCGACGCGGCCCTGTCCGCCGGGCGGGCCGCGGCCGCCGCCCAGGTGCTGACCACCGGCACCCCCCTCGGGGTCGAGGCCGACGTGCTGCGCGGGGAAGCCCTGCTGCAGGCCGGCTCACCCGCCGCGGCCCGGGCGGCGGTGTCCTCGGTGCCGGACGCGTCGCCGGCGCCGGTCCTCGCCGCCCGGGACCGGGTGCTGCTGCTCGCCGAACTCGCCACCGACCCGGCCGGCGCCCTCGACCTCGCCGGGAAGATCAGCGCCCGCTACCCGCACCCGCCGCAAGGGGTTGCCGCGGCGGTCGCGACCGTGCAGGCCGCCAACCACACGCCCGGCTGGGACACCGCGCTGGCCGCGGTCGCGACCGGCGGCGGCGACCCGCAGATCAGCCGGTGGACGGCGTGGCTGCTGGTCGAGCACCTCGCCGCCGACGGCCGGCTCACCGAAGCGGCCACCGCGGCGCTGCGGGCGGCCGACGACTGCGCCGCCGACCTGGCGTACGGCTGGCAGACCCGGTTCGCGGCGGCCGCGGACTGGGCGATCGCCCTGCACGGCAGCAGCCAGGTGATCCTGCCCCCGGCCGAATTCGGCTCGGACGGGCCGGGTGTGCCGGTTCCGGGTGGGTCGGTGTCGGGGCGGGCGCAGGTGCCGGCTCCGCACGCCGCCGGTAGCGGCGCGGTGAGCGTGCCGACCGCTCAGGCCGGCGCAGCGGCGGGTTCGGCCACTGCTGATGGGGAACGATCCGGCCGCGTACTCGAAGAAGGCGGGAACCTGATCCCGCAGGCCGGGCCCGATGATGTTCTCCGGCGGGCCGGGAACCTGACCGACCGGGCCATCCCCGACGAAGCCCGGGGTTATGCGACCGCGGCGTCCGCGCTGGTCGAGGCCGACACCGGGTTGCTGGGTGCGGCACGTGCCCGGCTGGACGCGGGGCCGCAGCATCCGGCGACCCGATGGGTGGCGCGGGAGACCGCGTGGCTCGACGGGCAACCGGACCGGGCCGCCAAGGACACGGCCTCCGACAGCGCCGGCCTTCTCGCCGGGCTTCATGCGATCACGGCCCGATGGGCCGCCTACGATCTCGGCGCGGTGGGTGCTCCACCGATTCCGCCGGGGCTACCGACTCCCGCGCGGCGCACCCTGACCGCGTGGGCGACCGGTACCGGATTTGCGGCAGCCGCCGACGGGTGGCGGCCCGTCGCCTTGCGGGAGCAGGTGCGGTGCCTGCTCGCGGCCGGTTTGACCGAAGCCGACCCGGGCCGGGCCGTCGCCGCGCTGCTCGACGCCGAGCGGCTCGCCGACGCGGCCGGGCTGACCGTTCTCGCCGGGCGTGCCCGGCGTGGTCTGCGCCGGCATCATGTGCACCGCGACACCCGAAGCCCCCGTTCCGGGGACCAGCTGACCCGCCGGGAAACCGACGTGCTGCAGCTGGTCGCCGCGGGGGAACCGACCCGGCGCATCGCCGGGCAGCTCGGCATCTCCGCCGAGACGGTCGACACCCACATCCGCGCCGGCATGCGCAAGCTCGGCGCCAGGACACGAACGGAAGCCGCCGCCCTCGCCTTCGCCACCTTCCCGAGTTCCCCAGAGATGCACAAGGATGGCCGGTGACCAGACAGCCCGACGCCCCTCGCCACGTCGTCGCCAACCCGGGCGACGCCGACACCGTGCTGCGCCGCCTGATCCGCGACGGCTGGGTGGCCCGCGAAGGCTTCGCCCTGCCCGACCCGGCCTGGGACGTGACCGGTAACCGGCTCGTGCTGCACGGCCGGATCACCGACCCGGAAAGCCTGCAGCTGGCGGTCCTCGCGGCCGCGCGCGGTGCCGGCGTCGTGGCGATCTGCGACGCCGAGTCGACCCTGGGGAGGGCACTCGTGGACGATCTGACCCGGCTGGGCCCGGTCCGCCAAGGTCCGGCACCGGAGCCCGGCACCGACGGCAACGCGGCCGCCGACCTGGTGCCGGAGCAGCGGGCGCTGCTCGACCGGCTCGCCGCCGGCGACACGATCGCGGCCGCCGCGGCGGCGGAGTTCCTGTCGCTGCGCACCGCCAACCGGCGCATCGCCGAGGCCCGCGCCCTGTTCGGGGTCCGCACCACCCGCGAAGCGGTCCTCGCCTACCTGCGGCAACGCGGCCCCGGCCAATAATCTCAGTGCCGTCTCAGCCCGGATCGACTACGGTCGTTTGGCTGACACCGCAGCGCGGCCCGCAGGACTAGGGTCGATGCGGCAGGATTCTGTTGCCGTCACGAGTCGGGGGCCGTCGTGACCTTTGCCGGGCCCACCCAGGCGTGGCCACGTGCGGCGCGCCTCGACGCACCGCGCGTCCTCGACCGGATCTTCGCGATCACCGGGGTGCGGCTGGTCCTGGAAGGACCGTGCCCGGGCGGTGAGGTCGGCGCGGCCTATGTGCGCTGGCCAGACGGACGCCGGTCGGTGCTGACCGCGGCGCGGACCCAATGTGGTCCGCTCGCCGACCGGGCCCGCACGGCGGGGGTGCCGACCGCCCGCCACGAGCTGACCGCCCGCGTCGACGGGGTCCGGGTGGTGGTCCAGCAGCGGCTGCCGGGGGCGCCGCCGGCCACCGTCGACGCCGCCGTGGTGCGGCAGATGTTGCAGGTCAACGGCCAGCTCGCCGACCTGTTCGCCGGGCCGCCGCCGGAGCAGCCCGCCGAGCTGTATCTGACCGGCGACGGGCCCGGGTTCTGCCTGCACGGTCCCCTCGAAACCCACAGTGCCCGGTCGGCGCGGCTCCTCGCCTGGATCCGGTCGGTGGGTGCCTCGTCCGGGTCGCAGATGATCGGTGACGACCTGGTCCACATGGACTTCCACGCCGGGAACGTCCTCGTCGACGCCGGCCGGCTGACCGGGGTGGTCGACTGGGACGGCGCGGTCCGCGGTGACCGGCACCTCGACCTGACCACGCTGCGGTTCTACCTCGGCGGGGTCGCGCCGCACCTGACCGGCATGGTCGACGACCGGCTCGCGCTGATCTCCGAACGCCGCCGCCGGGCCTACTGGGCGCACATGAGCCTGCGGCAGGTCGACTGGTCGATCCGGCACCACGACGCGGCCACCGTCGAGAAGTGGCTGACGGTCGCGGAAGAGGGCATGGCCGCCGGGTGAAACCGGTCGTGGTCGTCGGTACCGGCATCGTGGGCGCGTCCATCGCCTATCACCTGGCCCGGCTCGGTGAGCCGGTCGTCGCGGTCGGCCGCGATGCCGGGGTGACGGCGGCGTCGTTCGGGTGGATCGGCGGCGACGAGCGCGGGGACTGGCCGGGCGGGGCGGCGGATCTGGCCGGTTCCGTGCTGGGCGATTGGCGGCGGCTCGCCGCGGAGGTTCCGGGGGTCGGGGTGCGCTGGACCGGGTCGCTGCGGTGGCCGGTCACCGGCGCCGGCGGCCCGGATGTCGATGACGTGCGTGTCGGCGGCCCTTATCAGGTCGGCGCCGCGGCGATCGGCTCGCTCGAGCCGCATCTGCGCGCACTTCCGGACCGGGCGATCTATGCCCCGGAGGATGGCGGTGTGGATCCGGCGGGAGCGGCTCGGGCGTTGCTGATCGCGGCCCGCGGTCTCGGCGCGCATGTGGTGAGCGGGGTTACCGTGCGCGGGATGCGGACCGGCGGGGTGGAGACGTCGGCCGGGTTCCTCCCGGCGTCGGTTGTCGTGCTGGCGGCCGGGGCAGGAACCGTGCGGTTGGCTTCGTTGTCCCCCTCGCGCGGAGAGGCCCGGCTCGGTGCCACCTCGCCCGCGCTGCTGATCCGGGTGCGGGCACGGCACGCCGGGCTGGTGCGGGGGATCGTGGCCACGCCGGGCCTGGAGGTGCGCGAGGTCCGCGACCGGGACCTGCTGATCGCCGCCGCGCTCGCACCCGGGGGCCGGTGGTCGTGGTCCGAGCAGCGCGAGCTGGCCGCCAAGGCTCTGCACGAACTGGAAACCACGTTCGACGGCCCGCCGCCGCGGCTCGCGGGATGGCGGGTCGGGGTGCGGCCGATGCCTGGTGGCGGCCCGATCATCGGCCCGCTCACCCCGGACGTCTACGCGGCCGTCATGCACTCGGGCGTGTGCCTCGCTCCCACCGTCGGCCGCCTGGTCGCCACCGAGATCGTCTCCGGCGCCGCCGCACCCTCGCTGGCCCGCTGCCGGCCGCTCAGCGCAGCCCACCCAGACGCTCAGGGTTGACACAGGACACCAGGCAGCCGAGAACAACCGGAAGTGCGCGGTCCGGCCCGGCCCGGACTGCTGGGCGCGCAGCAGCCGGTCTACTCGGTTACCGCCCGCAGTACCTCGTCCCAGTAGGCGAAGCTGGTCGTGCCGTGCCCCGCCGCCGGGTAGAGCACCATCGTCGCCAGGGGGAGCCGGTCGGCCAGCCAGTGCCCGTGCGCGGCCGGGACGAGCCGGTCGTCGCCGCCGTAGTAGAGCCGCACCGGACACGTCACCGCGGTGACGTCGATGTCCCAGTCACCGCCCCAGGCGACGTTGTCGCGGGCGTAGCCGTCCGGGCGGGTCAGCGCCTCACGCAGGTCGGCCGCCCAGCTCAGCTTCTTCTCCCGGTCGAGCCAGCCCAGATCGGCGGCCGGCGCCCCGTCGAGATAGGCGTCGACCAGGGCCTCGTCGTCCTCGATGTCGAGCAGCCCACGATGGTCGGTGGTGAACAGGGCCCGGAACCCGGTCAGCGCCGCCTCGACGCGGCCCTGGTCGGCCAGGTCGAGCAGGTCACGTTCCGGGTCGCCGGGCACCGCCGGCCGCAGGCCACGCCACGGCCCGATGCCCGCCACCACCGCCACCCGGCTCACCCGGTGCGGCCCGGCCAGGGCGGTGGCCAGCGCATACGGCCCGCCGCCGGACACCCCGGCCACGCCGAACCGGGTGACGCCGACCTCGTCGGCGATCAGCATCGCGTCCGCACCGACCGACGTCAGGCTGGGCGCGGTGTCCGGGGTGGTGCCGTAGCCGGGCCGGTTCGCCGAGATCAGCCGCACCCCGCACCGGCGGGCCGCCGCCTCGACCAGCCCCGCCTGGTGCCGCGACCCGGGGGTGCCGTGCTGGAACAGCACCGGCACACCGTCGAGGTCGCCGCCTTCGCGGACCGCGATCCGCCGCCCGTCCGGCAGCGTCACCACACGTTCGACCGCCGCCGTCTGCGCCCTCATGGCCGACATGATCGCACCGCCGGTACCGGACCGCCGAGTCCAACTGGACGCCAATCCGGTTACAGCTGTTCCGCGGCTTTGCCACCCGGGTGCACCGTTCGGATTTCGGCGCCGCCGCATGCGATTATTGACGGCCTTATGGAGAGCTCTACCTGGCGGACCCCCACGATGTGGCGGTTCATGCTGGTCCTCGGCCGGCTTCTGGTGTGGCCGCTGTGCCGGCTGCGGGTGTCCGGTGACGTGCCCGCGGAATTCCGGGGCCGCGCGGTGATCCTGGCCGCCAACCACGTCAGCCCGTTCGACCCGATCGTGATGACCGCCGCCTGCCACAAGATCGGTATCGCGCCGCGGATCCTGGCCACCGGCGGCATCTTCGACGCCCCGATCGCCGGGGCCGCGATGCGCGCGGCCGGGCACATCCGCGTCGACCGGGGCACCACCCGGGTCGCCGACGCGCTGCCGTCGGCCGCGGACGCCCTGGCCGGCGGGGCGATGGTGCTGGTCTACCCGGAGGGCCGCATCGGCCTCGACCCGTGGATGTGGCCGGAACGCGGCAAGACCGGCGTGGCCCGGATGGCGGCACTGTCCGGCGCGCCGGTGCTGCCGGTCGCCCAGTGGGGTGCGCACGCCGTCCTGCCCTACGACACCCCGAACAACCTGCTCCGCTCGCTGTGGCAGGCGATGCGCCACCGGCCGGTCGTGCACGTCCGCTTCGGGTCGAAGCCGGTTGACCTGTCGACGGTGACCGGCACCCCCGGCGCCCGCGCCATGCAGGCCACCCGCCTGATCATGGAAGGCATCGACGACACCCTCGCCCAGCTCCGCGACGGCGAGATGGAACTCCCGCACATCGTCGACGAAACCCGCACCCAGGACTACACCCGGGTCCGGCCGCGGCCCGGCCGGACCCTGCCGCCGCTGCCGGCCGTCGACCCCGGACCGTCGGTGTCGCCCGGTTCCGCCCCCGCCTGACACCCGAACTGCCATCCTCGGGGTGGACGGGCGCCGCGCAGAAGGGCAAAGCATGGGGTTCTTCGGGACATACCTCTACGACGGCGAACACTGGCACGACGCCGACCCCGACAGCCGCCCCACCGACGACCGGCCATGGATGCTGCTCGACATCCACGACAGCGACTTCACCATCGTCACCTACGACCCGGCCCCGCCCGGCGCGGGCACCGCCTACCTCGGGATCACCCCGCGCACCTACTTCGAGGACCCGGCCGCGTCCGCCCCGACCGACGTCTTCCGCGAAGCGGCCGGAATCGCCGCCTGGCGGTCCCTGCTCCACCCCGGCGGTGACCAGCTCGCCACGGAGGAGCAGATCGTCACGTTCCTCGCCCAGGACGTCGACCCGGAGGACGACGACCTGGATGACGGCGACCTCGACGACGCGGAAGTCTTCGCCGAGGTGAAGACCGCCCGCTTCGTCACCGCTCTCGGCCTGCCGCTACCGCCCGACCTCGACACCTGAACCGCCGACTTCACCCAGCTCCGCCAGCCGCGCCTCGACCTCGGCCAGTTCGGCACGCAGCCGCTGCGCTTCCTTCTCCGCCTCGGCCCGCTCCGCCGACAGAATGTGCTCGACGGCCTCCTGCACACCGGGGACGTCGACCAGCGACACCATCCGCAGCGCCTCGGCCGGGCGAATCACATACGGCTTGGCGAGGACCTTGCTGCCCTGCGCGGCCGCGACCGTCCACTCACCCTCCCCATAGGCGAGGGTGACCGTCAGCGCCGGCGACGGTTTCGTCTTCACCGGCCGGGCCGGGGTCACCTTGCGAGGGGCCGGGGCCGGCACGTCATCTCCACCATTGCGCACCGCACCATCCTCACCCCTGCTCCGCTGGGCCGGGGCCGGCGCCACGCTGGGCAACGGTTTGTCGATCACGAACTCCGGCTCCGGCGGAGCGGCCGGCGGCTCCGCTTTTTTGACCACCGCCCCACGCGGGGCGACCCGCAGGTCGGCGGGGGAGAACGGCAACTCGTCACGGCCGAACCGCACCACCAGGAAATCGTCGGTCTCGGCCGGGTCGCCCAACGACACCACCTGCCCGATCTTCCCGGCGACCTGCCCGGCCGCCTCGGTGAACTGCACGCGCGGCTTCCGCCCGGCGGCCACCCCGTCACGGATCGCCGTCAACTCATCGGTGCTCAAACCCGGGGCCACGCCACCACTCCGATCATTCGAACGTTTGTTCCAGTAGTTTTAGCAGGAGGCACCGACAATTTCCCGCACCCGGCAAGATCCTGTCACCCGCGCCGCACCGGAAACCCGGTTGCCCCCGCCAATACCGTCATCGACATGGACCGGCCGGTGGACCGACACCGCCCACACCGGTACTGGCTCCCACACGTGCCCGACTGGCAGCCCGCCGAACCCGAAGCCCTGCCCGGCCGGCACCTGACCGCCGCCGTCACCACCCACCGGCAGATCATCCACGCCCACGGAACGGCGCCCGCCCGGTAACGCAATACTCCCGCCCCAGCGGATCCCGCAACGTCGTCCAGTCACCCGGCACCCGCCGCACCACCGACGCCCCCAGCCCGACATGGCGCGCCACCTCGGCATCAACCCCATCACAGGCAAAATCCAGATGTACGCCCGCCGCACCGTCCCCGAGACGCTGCACCAGGAACCGCAACGGCAGCGACGCGTCCCCCTGCAGGAACGAGAACTCCGGCAGATCCGACGCCCGCCGCTCCCACCCGGTCACCGCCGCCCAGAACGCGACCTCCGCGTCATGGTCGACGGCCGGGATGTCCAGACACCACTGATCCACCAGGCTGCGCTGCCCGCCGGCCCACTCCACCGCCGCCGGCCGCACCGCCTCGCCATCCCACCGCACCAGGCAGAACACCACCCCGGCCGGGGACGCCAGCACCACCAGATCCGACTGCACGGACACCACCGACGCCCCGAACCCCTGCGCCTCCGCGGCAGCCGCAGGCACATCGTCGACGTGCAGATCCAGATGCGACCCGGGCCGCCCCGACCCGATCACCTGGACCCGGAGGAACGCGTCCCCGTCGGCCGGCAGCAGCGTCGCGAAGGCCCCGTCACCACGCCGCGGCGACAGGGTCGTCCCGGTCACCGCCAGCCAGAACGACTCCACCTCGCTGGTAGGGGAGTCCAGAAACCCGGTAACCCACCGCACCCGCATACCCGCACCCCTTCGCCGCCGGCCCCTAGGATCCCAGGCGTGCCCGTCATCGACCTCGACGCCCCAGCCAGACCCGCCCCGACCCGGAGCCGGCGCGTCCCGATCATGCTGGCCGCGGCGCTGGCCCTGCTCAGCCTCCCCGGCGAGCCCGGCACCAGCCCGGACACCTTCAACGAGGACATCTGCGCCTACCTGAATCGCCTACCGGGCTCGGGCTCCGTCAGCGTGGCGATCGACCCCAGCTCGGGCGACGTCTTGCAGACCACCACCATCCAGGGCGGCTGCATCAACCATTGACCGGCTCATCCGGATCCCACTCCACAAGCAGGTCCAGCAGCCGCGGATCACCCTCGACCTTCAGCGCGTCCACCTCGACCCGGCCGTAGAACGCCAGCACGAGCTCCCCGGCGGTCGCCCGCACCGAGGTGCCGGCAACACCGGTGGGGGAGCGGACCAACCGCACCCCGTCGGCCCCCAGCTCCAGACGCCACGAATGCCCCTCGGCGACATAGTCGAGAGTCGCCGGCCCGTACGGCCAGCGGTAGGCCCCCGCACAGGACGTCTGCAAGAACTCGTCGACACCGTCGACGGCGATCCGCCCCGGCAGCGGCTGCGGCGCACCTGCCGCCAACTGCGCGTCGTAGGTGTGCACCGCCACCTCCTGCAGCTGATGCCGGGCCACCGCACCACTGGTCCGCGGTGACTCCGCCCGATCCCACCAGGTCCAGCACCCGGCGTCCGGCCCGGCCGCCCGCAGCGCGCCCAGCACCTCGGAAAACCCCAGCGTCGTCTGCACGCCCGGGTGTCTACCACCACCCGGCCGCACCCCGACACCGAATTACCGCTGCGCCTCGAAATACTCCTTCATCGCCGGGTAGTAGTCGCCGAACACCGGCACCGGCTCACCATCGCGGGACGCCACCAGCACATCCAGGTAGAACTCCCAGCCCGGACCCACCTCACCGACCGCTCCGGTGCTGCTCAGATGCTGCGTGAACCGCAACTCGGTCACCCCCTGCGCCTCCGACAGCGCCAGTTCGAGGAGCCACCGGTCGCCCTCGTCACCGGCCGACAACACCAGCCGCGACGGCTCCTCGCACGCCTCGATGGTCATGTCCATCCACGGCTTGCCCTCCTCCTGCACCATCTGCACCTTGATCGTCCGTCCCGGCCCCGCCTCGCCCTCCCACGGGCCGAACCAGCGCGCCGTCCGCTCCGGATCGGTCACACTCGCCCACACATCCGCCACCGGCGCCCGGAACGTACGGGTCAGCACCAGGTCCGTACCGAACAACCGGCCGGTAGGGGTCAAACTCATGCGATCTCCTCATGGGATTCCGGCCGCCGCACGGCCGACTGCCGCGAACGGCGAGTGCGATAAACCTCGGTCTCCAACGCGTCGAAACGGTGCTCCCAGCCGGACGGCCGCACCAGCTGCGCCAACCACCCGGACAACTCGTCCAGCGGCCCGGCCACCAGCGCATAGACCCGGCGACGCCCATCGGCGGTGTCCCGCACCAGCCCCGCCTCCCGCAACACCCGCAGATGCCGGCTCACCGCAGGCCGGCTGATCGCGAACCGCTCCGCGATCTCCCCGGCCGAGAGCAACTCATCCCGCAGCATCAGCAGAATCTCCCGCCGCACCGGGTCAGCGATCGCCCCCACCACCTCGTCCACACCCGGAAGCGTAACCAATGGGTTACACGTCAGGCAAACGAGCCAGCAACTGCAACGCCTCCAACGGATGCCCATTCATGCTCTCGACCACGAGCGCCCGCGACGCGACCACCGAGAAGTCCTCCAGAAGACCACGCAGCCACTCAGCACGGTGATGCCGGCACACCACACCATCACCGACCTCGAACACGCCATACGTCCCATACACCCCGGCATCCCGCCGATAACGCGCCAGGCTCCGCTCGTCCGACTGCAACACCAGATCACTCACATACAGCACGCCACCCGGCCGCAACACCCGCGCCAACTCACCGACCAGCCGCCGCTGACCGGCATCGGACGGCACACACGTCAGCACCGCCAGCAGCAACACCGCATCGAAACTCGCATCAGCCCAGGGGAGCAGCGGCGGCTCGGCCAGCACCCGAAACGTCACATCCGGCAGATCCCGCCGCGCCCGCTCGACCAGCCCCGGCGACGTGCCCACCCCGACCACATCGGCAAAACCGTGAGCCCGCGCAAGCCCCGCCACCCGCCCATCGACGGCCACCTGACCCGCGTCATCGTCAACGGCATCGACATCGCCCCACTGATCGAAGCCGAACTCGACCGCCGCCACCCCGACCGCGCCAAGATGCGCCCCACCACCCCGACCGCGCCAAGATGCGCCCCACCACCCCGACCGCGCCAAGATGCGCCCCACCACCCCCGACGGCTTCCGCGAGGCCCACGCCATCACCGAACGACTCTGGGCCGACACCCTCACCCGCGCCCGCCGCCTCGACCCGGCCCTGCTGCACACCTCGGTCGAGGGGGAGTGGTCCTTCATCGACACCCTGCGCCACATGGTGTTCGTGACCGACTGCTGGGTCCGCCGCGCCATCCAGCGCCAGCCGGCACCATGGCACCCGCTGGCGCTCCCGTGGGAGCAGATGCCCGACATACCCGGCGTTCCCCGCGACCGCACCGCACAGCCGCCCCTGGAAACCGTTCTCGCGCTGCGCGAGGATCGGGCGGCCGGCGTGCGCAGCCTCCTGGCCGGCCTGACCGCCGAACAGCTCGACATCGACACGCCTGCCGTCGAGGCGCCGGGCTGGCCGCCACCGAAGAGCTTCCCGGTCCGCAAATGCCTGCTGGTGCTCCTGAACGAGGAGTGGCACCACCGACTCTACGCCGAACGCGACCTGGCCATCCTGGAGGCCGGATGACGACTTACCGGACAAAACGCGTCTACGACGAGCCGAGCCCGGGGGATGGGCGCCGCATCCTCGTCGACCGGTTGTGGCCGCGCGGCGTCACGAAGGAACGCGCACACCTCGACGCCTGGGCGAAAGACGTGGCGCCGAGCACGGAGCTGCGCACGTGGTTCCACGCGCACACCGACCAGTTCGACGAGTTCGCGCGGCGTTATCGGGCAGAGCTGTCGGCCAACCCGGCGGTCGCCGAGCTACGAGAGCCGGCCGACACCGTGACGCTGCTCTACAGCGTGCGCGACCCACAGCTCAATCACGCGCGAATCCTGGCCGATTTCCTGCTCGATCCATAGATCATCTTCCAGGTCGATAATTGACATTATGTCAACTAGAACCAAAATTCAGAGGATCAAGCGAGGAGTACGCGTGACGACTCCCCACGCGGCATAAGGCAGCCCCGACCTGCTCATGCCGAGGACCGTCACCCGAACGAGAGCTACCAGCGACCGCATCCAGCGCCGCGGAGATCCGCGCGGCCCGAGAGACCGGCGCAAGGTCCGAGCCGACCGCAGACTGCGGGCTCTCGCGCCGCTCGCGTCGGTCGCCGGCAGTTCCAGGCCCACGCCGACCCGAGCCCGAGCCGTGCAGTTCCGAGCCCTGGCACCGCACCGGATCACCCGGAACGAGCTCGAGCCGCGACAAGTTCCCCAGGAACGCCGGAGAGAAGATTTCGCCCAGCCGGCCCAGCCATTCCGGCCGGCTTTGAGGCGGAATGAGCGCCTGGCGCTGCTCGGATAAGCCCCGGCGATACCCAGAAGCCGTCGATCCCCGTCAAGATCCAGATCCACTTGTCGCTGAAGTCCTTCGGCCCCGCACTAGCGGGCTTCCCGCCATCGCGCGGCGGCAGCGTGCGGGTCGGCGAAGCGACAGCCGAACCGAGCCGATGGCGGCGTGCGACAGCGAACTGCGCAGCACACGTCTCAAATACCCAAACAGGACGCCCGGATCTACCTGCCCAAAAACGTCTAAACGCTGCATAATATGACTTATGCAGCAAGAATCGGGTTCGGCGGTACACGTACTGATCGACGACTTCCTGGCGGCCCGCGCCACCCGGAAGCCCTCGCAACACACGCTCCAGGCGTACCAAAGGGATTTGCTGTCGATCGTCGGTTTGCTGGGCCCGGAGATAGTCACTCTGGGTGACCTCTCCCCTCGCTCGCTGCGGGGCGCTTTCGCCCGTTTCGCCGCCGACCGCGCCCCCGCGTCGGTGGCCCGCGCCTGGTCGTCGTGGAATGCGTTCTTCACGTTCCTGGTCACCGAGCAGGTGCTGCCGGGTAATCCGATGTCGGCGGTCGACAAGCCGAGATTGCCGGCCCACTCCCCTAAGCCGCTGCGCGGTGAGGACACGCCGGAGCAGTTACTCTCCGCTGTCAGTCAGGTGGATGAGCGGCAGCGTGATCCGTGGCCGGAGCGCGATGTGGCGGTGCTGGCGCTGGCGTTGTGTGCGGGTTTGCGGCTGTCGGAGTTGCTGGCGTTGCGGACCGGGGATGTGCTGGGCCGCCCGGGTGAGCGCCGGGTGGAGGTGGCCGGTAAGGGTGGGCGGCCGCGGACGGTGCCGATCGAGCCGGAGCTGGATGTGTTGATCGAGCGGTACCTGGACAGTCGCCGGCTGCGTTTCGGGCGGGCCGGGTCGCATGCGCCGTTGCTGGTGGATCGCAAGGGTGCGGCGTTGAAGCGCGGCGGTCTGCAGTATCTGGTGGAGTCGTGTTACCGGCGGGCCGGGGTGACCGATCGGGTCCCGCGGGGTGCGCAGTTGCATGCGTTGCGGCACACGTTCGCGACGCGGCTGGCGGAGGACGGCGCGAACGCGTCGGAGATTATGCGCCTGCTGGGGCACGCGAGTTTGACGACGTCGCAGGGCTACATCGAGGTGACGGCGGAGCAGCAGCGCGCGGCGGTGCGGGCGAACCGCACGAACCGCGCGCTGCGGGGGCTGTAACGGATCAGGCGACGGAGAGGGCGACCTCGACGTTGCCGCGGGTGGCGTTGCTGTAGGGGCACACCTGGTGGGCGGCTTCGATGAGGGCCTTGGCGGTGGCTTCGTCGACGCCGCCGATCTCGGCTTCGATGGCGACCTCGAGCTGGAAGCCGCCGTTGCCGTTGGGGCCGACGCCGACGTCGACGGTGACGGCCGTGTCGGTGAGGGTGATCTTCTGGGCGCGGGCGACGGCTTTGAGGGCGCTGTGGAAGCAGGCGGCGTAGCCGGCCGAGAAGAGTTGTTCGGGGTTGGTGAGGGCGCCGCCGGGGCCACCCATCTCCTTGGGGACGGCGAGGTCGAGGTCGAGGACGCCGTCGGTGGAGCGGACGTGTCCGTTGCGGCCGTCGCCGCTGGCGGTGGAGGAGGCGGTGTAGACGCTGGCCATTACTGGTCCTTTCCGGGGGTGGCGGCGCGGATGCGCCCGAGGAGGTGGTGCAGTTGCCGGTATTCGTCGAGGTTGAGGTCGAGGGCGCAGATGATCTGCTCGGGTACGTCTTCGACCTGGCTCTGCAGGAGGTGTCCGGCGTCGGTGAGGTGCAGGAAGACGGTGCGTTCGTCGGTGGTGCCTCGTTCGCGGCGGAGGTAGCCGGCGGTTTCGAGGCGTTTGAGCAGCGGTGAGAGGGTGCCGCTGTCGAGGTGGAGGATCTGGCCGAGGTCGCGGACGGTGACCGGTGCGCGGTGCCAGAGGACGCGCATGGCGAGGTATTGCGGGTAGGTGAGGCCGGCGTCGTCGAGGGCGGGCCGGTAGAGGGCGGTCATGGCGCGGCTGGCGGCGTAGAGCTCGAAGCAGATCATCTGCTCGAGTCCGGTGGTGTCGGCGTCCTCCATGGGGAGAACGGTAGTGCCCAATTCAGTTGTGCACAACTAACGTGGCATTGATCACCACCCTGTGTGATCATGCCTGGCGTGTCCGACATCACTTGGGTGAAGCTCTCCCCCGCGACGTTGCAGCTGCTGATCGACGGGGACCTATCGGCGGCGAGCGTGTCCGCCGGTGCCACGCTGTCGCAGTACCTGGTGGATGAGCATTGGTTGTGGCGGATCCGGCTGGAGCAGATCGGCGAGGACCCGTCGAGCGCGGACTGGATCGCCCGGGCGGCGGTCACGGACGGTCAGGTCGTCGGTCACGGAGGGTTCCACGGCCCGCCGGACACCGAAGGCGTGGTGGAGGTCGCCTATTCGGTGGATCCGGCGTTCCGGCGGCGTGGTTACGCGAAGGCGATGCTGCGGTCGCTGCTCGCGCGGGTGGATGCCGACCCGTCGGTGACGGCGGTGCGGGCGAGTATCCGGCCGGACAATGCCGGGTCGCGGGCGACGATCGCCGGGTTCGGGTTCAAGAAGATCGGTGAGCAGTGGGATCCGGAGGACGGCCTGGAGGACGTCTTCATGCGTCCAGCTGCACGATGAGTGGCCGGTGGTCGGAGATGTCCGGGCGTGGGGTGGCGACCTGCACGACGCGGCCGAGGCGGGCGGCGGCGCGCGGGTCGGCGAGGATGTGGTCGAGCTGGGCGCGTGGTGACGGGCCGGGGTAGGTGGGTGCTTTGCCGAGGGGTCGCCAGCCGGTGACGGCGCGGGCCGGGCCGGCGGGCATGTTGAGGTCGCCGAGCAGCAGCCGCGGGCCGGGCAGGGTGCGCAGGGCGCGGACGGCGTGGCGGAGTTGCCGCAGGTTCCAGCCGGGGACGAAGCTGAGGTGGGTGGTGGCGACGGTGACCGGCCCGGCGGGGGTGTCGAGGACGGCGGCGAGCAGGACGCGGGGTTCGTCCTTGAGCAGGCGGATGCCGTCGCCGGTGTAGACCGGGGAGCGGATGGGTGCGCCGGGCAGGGTGGTGATCTGCCAGCGCAGCACCGGGTAGCGGCTGACCAGGGCGATGCCGTAGAGGGGGTGGGCGTTGTCGTCGTCGCTGCGCCAGGGGTGCCAGGTCTCCCCCGGGGTGCCGACGACGGCGGCGGCGAAGCGGTGGGTGTGGGCGCCGAGGGCGTCGGCGGCGATGGCGGTGAGGTCGAGCAGGCCGCTGCGGGGCTGGGCGCGGTCGACCTCTTGGAGGCCGAGGATGTCGGCGTCGAGTTCTTTGATGGCGGCGTGGACCCGGTCGGCGTGTACGGTGCCGTCGGACAGTGACCGTCCGTGCAGCAGGTTGAAGGTGGCCAGTCGCACGAGTACCGACCCTAACGAACCGGGAGGCGCAGTTGTTCATCAAGTTGCTCTGCTGTTCGGCAATGATCTTCGTGGTGGTCGCGGCGCTGGGGATCTGGTTGCAGAAGCAGCGCCGCCGATAATGATCGCCATGAGCGATGATGTGATCTCGGAGCTGGAGGCGCAGGAGCGCGACCTGGTCTTCGACGGTTTCTCGAATGCGGATGCGTGGCGGCTGGGTTGCCTGCTGGTGGAGATGGCCGGTGAGTTGCCGGTGGCGATCGACATCCGGCGGGGAACGCAGCAGTTGTTCCATGCGGGCCTGGAAGGCAGTGCGGCCGACAACGATGCGTGGATCGCCCGGAAGGTGCGGGTGGTGGAGCGTTACGCAGCGTCGTCCTACCTCGTGGGACGGCGGTTGGCGGCGAAGGGCCAGGAGCTGGATGCGGGGATGGGGGTGAACCCGGCCGACTACGCGGCGCACGGGGGCGCTTTCCCCATCCGTATCCGGAATGTCGGGGTCGTCGGGGTGGTCACGGTGTCCGGACTCCCCCAGGCCGACGACCACGCCCTCGTGGTGAGCGCACTGAAAAGGTTCCGCTCTGAGCGATAGCCCTTCCTGAGACCGGCAGACATCGGGCATGGTCGATCGCCATGAGACTGCTGATTCTGGGTGGGTCCGGTTTTGTGGGTCGCTCGGTCGCCGAGGAAGCGGTCGCCCGCGGGGACGACGTCACGGTCTTCAACCGCGGGCAGCGCGGCACTCCGGCCGGGGTGCGGGTGCTGCACGGCGACCGGATGTCCCCGGACGGCCTGGCCGCGCTGAACGTCGACCAGAGCTGGGACGCGGTGATCGACACGTGGTCGGCGGGGGCCGGTGCGGTGGGCCGGACCGCACGGTTGCTGTCCGGGCGGGCCGGCCACTACGGGTATGTGTCGAGCCGGTCGGTGTACCGGTGGGGTACGCCGCTGCCGCTGACCGAGGATTCCCCCCTCGCCGACCCGCGGGAGCCGGGCTATGCCGGGGACAAGGTGCGCGGGGAGAACGCCGCCGATTCGTTCGACGGGCCGGTGATGCTGGGCCGGGCGGGGCTGATCCTGGGCCCGCACGAGGACATCGGCCGGCTGCCGTGGTGGCTGAACCGCCTCGCCCGGGGCGGGCCGACGCTGGCGCCGGGGCCGCGGGTGCTGCCGTTGCAGTACATCGACGCCCGCGACCTGGCGATCTTCATGCTGAACGCGGCGGTCTCGCAGTTGTCGGGCCCGTACAACGTGGTCAGCGAACCGGGTCACACGACGATGGGTGAGTTGCTGGAGGTGGCCCGGGAGGTGACCGGTAACCGGGCGCAGCTGCGGTGGGCCGACCCGTCGGTGATCGCCGCGGCGGGCATCGCGGGCTGGTCGCAGTTGCCGATCTGGTTACCGCCGGGCCCGGACCACGACTTCCTGCACCGCGGCGACGTCACCAAGGCCCTCAAGGTGGGGCTGCGGTGCCGGCCGATCTACGACACGGTCGCCGACACCTGGCAGTGGCTGCGGTCGCTGCCGGGCGACGCGCCGCTGCGGGCGGACCGGGACCAGGTCGGCCTCGACCCGGCGATCGAGGCGAAGGTGTTAGGCGAGTAGCTCACCGAGGCGGGCTGCGCCGACGTTGCCGCCGGAGAGGATCACCCCGATGCGGGCGGGTGCGGGGGTGAGCCGGCCGGCGAGCAGCGCGGCGAGGCCGGTGGCGCCGCTGGGTTCCAGGACGAGTTTGAGCCGGTCGGCGGCGAACCGCAGCGCGTCGCGGATCTCGTCGTCGCTGACCAGCACGATGTCGTCGATGAGGTGCCGGTTGATGGAGAAGGTGAGTTCGCCGGGGGTGGCGGCGGCCTGCCCGTCGGCGATGGTGCGCGGCACCGGGATGCTGACCCGCTCCCCCGCCGCGAGGGACCGTCGGGTGTCGTCGCCGGCTTCGGGTTCGACGCCGACGAGGCGGATGCCGGGTTGCAGGCCTTTGGCGGCGATGCCGCTGCCGGCGATGAGCCCGCCGCCGCCGACCGGGACGACGAGGGCGTCGAGGTCGCCGACCTCGTCGAGCAGTTCGAGCGCGGCGGTGCCCTGCCCGGCGATGACGTGCGGGTGCTCGTACGGCGGAATCAGGGTGAGGCCACGGTCGGCGGCCAGTGCGGCGCCGATCTGCACGCGATCTTCGGTGTAGCGGTCGTAGGTGACGATCTCGGCGCCGTACCCGGCGACCGCGTCGAGTTTGACGGCCGGGGTGTCGGCGGGCATCAGGATGACCGCGGTGCTGCCGAGTTCGGCGGCGGCGAGGGCGACGGCCTGCGCGTGGTTGCCGGACGAGTAGGCGGCGATGCCCCGCGACAGTTCGGCCGGGCTGAGCTGGGCGATGGCGTTGTAGGCGCCACGGAACTTGAACGCGCCGATGCGCTGCAGGTTCTCCGCCTTCAGGTACACCCGCGAGCCCAGCAAAGCGTCGAGGGTGCGGGACCGGATCACCGGGGTGTGGTGCACGGCCCCGGCCATCCGGTGGGCCGCGTCGCGGATGTCCTGCAGGCTCACCACTGTCGTGTCGGTCACGAGGACCGATCCTACGAGTTGATCACAAGGGGGCCCACCGCTCAGGCGGCGATCAACCGGCGCTCACCGTGCGCGTCGGTGGCGGACAGGCGGGTGGCCACCGTGCTGCGGGCGGCGATCTGCGCGGCGTAGACGGCCCGGCGGCGCGACACGCAGCCGTCCTTGGCCTTGCCGGTCTCCTGCTGCTCCATGTGGGTGGCCAGGCCGTCCTTCAGCAGGGCGAGGGCCTCGGTGCGCAGCTGCGACACCCGCGACTCGGTGACGCTGAGCTCGGCGGCGACCTCGACGAGCGGGCGTTCCTGCAGGAAGGACGCCTCGACGACGAACCGCAGCCGCTCGGGCAGCACGGCGACGGCGTCGTGCAGGTAGCCGATGCGCTCGCGGTGCAGCAGCATCTCCTCCGGGTTCAGGGCGCTCTCGGTGACCATGTCGTCGCTGCCGGTGGCGAAGCCCTGCAGGGACAGCACGGCGGCGCGCTGCACGTCCTCGTCGACGGTGACGAGCTCGGCGACGGCGACACCGAGCAGTTCGGCGAGCTCGGTCGGGGTGGGGGTGCGGCCGAGCTGGGTGGTGAGCTCCTGGCGGGCCACGTCGGCGCGGCGGGCGCGGGCCCGGACCGAGCGGGTCGCCCAGTCCATGCCGCGCAGCTCGTCGAGCAGGGCGCCGCGGACCCGCATGGCGGCGAACTTGCCGAACGGGATGCCCCGGCCGGTGTCGAAGGCCTTGGCCGCGGTCACCAGGGCGGTGTAGCCGGCCGAGGCGAGGTCGTCGCGGTGCACGTGCGGCGGAACCTTGAACAGCATCTCGCGGACCATGTGGCCGACCAGGGCCATGTTCTCGCGGATCAGCGTCTCCTGCTCGCGGGTAACGATGTTCGTCGCGGCGCTCATGTTCAGATCCCCCCGTTGTTGGTTGCAGGGGGAACTTTTCGTTGCGCCGGGTGCAGCTAACGGTCACTCATGGTTGCGGGTCAGTAGCAGCCGGAATTTCTTCTCAAGAAAGCAGCCAGCCGTTGTCCAGGGCGAGGCGGACGGCTTCGGCGCGGGTGCGGGCGCCGGTCTTGCCGATCGCCGAGGACAGGTGATTACGGACCGTTCCTTCGGAAAGTCGCAGGTCACGGGCTATGTCGGCGACCGTTCCGCCGTCTCGGGCGGCCCGCAGCACGTCCGATTCACGGTCGGTGAGCGGCGACTCCCCCTGGGCCAGCGATTGGGCCGCAAGTTCAGGATCAACCACCCGAAGGCCTTCCTGTACGCGGCGGACGGCGTCGGCGAGCTGCCGGGCGGGGGTGTCCTTGACGATGAAGCCGCTGGCCCCCGCTGCCATCGCCTGCCGCAGGTAGCCGGCCCGGCCGAAGGTGGTCACCATCAGGACTTTCACCGCGGGCAGGTGCTTGTGCAGCTCCCGGGCGGCGGCGACTCCGTCGAGGCCGGGCATCTCCACGTCGAGCAGGGCCACGTCGACGTCGTGGTCGCGGGCCGCGGCCAGGACCTCGTCACCGCGGCCGACCTCGGCGACGACTTTCAGGTCGGTCTCCATGTCGAGCAGGGCGGCCATCGCCCCGCGGACCAGGGCCTGGTCGTCGGCCAGCAACAGTTTGATCATGAGGGGACCTCCACGCGTACCCGGAATCCCGGCTGGTCGGAGCGGCGGCCGACGGTGAGTTCGGCGCCGAGGGCCTCGGCCCGCCGGCGCAGGCCGGTCAGGCCCTGCCCGTCGGTGGAGGACACCACGGCGTTGCCGACGCCGTCGTCGAGGATCTCCACCGCCGTCGGCGTCAGGTTGACGAAGGCATGCCGGGCCCGGCTGTGCCGGACGATGTTGGTGACCGCTTCCCGGATCGTCCAGGCGAACAACTCCCGGTTGCGGCTGGGGATCTCGTCGGCCGCCCCCGGCAGGACGGCCTCGACGTTCGCGGCGGCCAGGGCCTCACGGGCGGCGGCGATCTCCCCCGGCAGCGAGATGCCGCGCACCCCCATGGCGGTCGACCGGACGTCGGCGAGCGCGTCGCGGGCGAGGGATTCGAGGTCGGCGAGTTCGCGTCGGGCGCGTTCCAGGTCGACGTCGAGCAGGCGCTGCGCCAACTCGGCCTTGACGGTCACCACGGTCAGCGAGTGGCCGAGGATGTCGTGCAGGTCGGCGGCGATGCGGGCCCGTTCGTTCTGCACGGCCAGGTCGGCGAGTTCCTGCTGGGCGTCGGTAAGCCGGCCCTGCCGGACCGCGGCCAGCCGGAACCCGCCGGACGCGAGCGACCCGAGGAGCACGGCCAGGCCGTAGCCGTTGTCGTCCCAGCCCGGCACGACCGCCGGCAGCGCCTCGGCGGTGGCGGTGAGCACCACGGCCAGGGGGATCGCCACCGGCAGCGGCAGGCTGATCATCCCGAACGCCGCGATATACACCAAACAGGTCAGGGCGTGTGCGCCGGCGCCGGGGATCTGCAGGCCGAACAGCGCCAGCATCACCACGATGCCCAGCGCGGCCCGGGTCAGGTAGCCCGGGGGCAGGGCCAGCGACTGCCGCAGTGTCGCGGCGAGCCGCACCATGTACAGGTAGCTCGCCGCGAACGCCACCAGCGCCACGATCCCGACCGTGCGCCACACCAGGTCCGGTTGCTTGACCAGCTGGCCGAGGGTGTCACCGAGGTAGAACAGCCAGATCGCCGCGAAGACCCACCCGAACCGCGCCCGCGAGTAGGGAGCAGCCGCACCGGTCATGGCCATGAGGCTAGACCCGGGCCGTGTCGCGCCGGAATCGCCAGATCGCGCCGGCGGCGAACAACGCCGTCCACACGATCACGTTCAGCGCCGCCAGCCACAGGTTCCCGTCGTGCGTCAGGGGGTAGCGGGCGATCTCGCCGACCCCGTAGACCGGGGTGAACTTGGCGATGGTGGCGAACGTGTGGCCGAGGTTGTCGACCGGCACGAACAGGCCACCGGCGAACGACAGCACCGCCAGGACCGGGCCGAGGATCTGCATGACGTTCTCGCTCGGCAGCAGGTAGCCCATGAACAGGCCGAACGCGGCGAACACCAGCGCGCACACCCAGGCCAGCAGACCGCATTCGATCCACGCGTGGACCGGCAGCTTCGCCCCCGACACCGACCCCACCAGGAACGCGACCGCCACCGACACCGCCCCGATGATCATCGCGAGGACGAGTTTCACGGCGATGTAGGCGATCGGTTTGAGCGGGGTCAGGCGAAGCTGCCGGCTCCACCCGGCGGCACGTTCGATGGAGACCATCGCGCCGCCCGAGGTGGTGGCCAGCATCGCGCCGTAGACGGCCATGCTGACCAGGATGTATCCGGTGACGTTGCCGCCGTCGCCGATGCTCTCGGTGCGGGAGGCGGCGTTGGTGCCGAAGAGCAGGAAGAACGCGGCCGGCATGACGAGGGTGAAGATGACGGTGCGTCGGTTGCGGACCATCCGCCGCAGTTCGAGGCGGATCATGCCGAGGGTGAACCCGCCGAAGCGGGGCAGCGAGCGTGCGGCAACAGTGGTCATCGGGAGCCCCCGGCATCGTCGGCGGTCAGGGTGAGGAAGGCTTCTTCGAGGTTCCGCGAGGTGATCTCCAGATCACGGGCGGCGGTGGAGTTGAGCAGGTAGCGGGCGATGTCGTCGGTGTCACGGCCGTGCAGGTAGACGGTGTCGCCGCGGATCTCGGCCGTGTCCACCCCCGCGATGGACTCGAGCTCCGACGCCACCGCCCCCGGCAGGGTGGCGCGGACGGTGCGACCGGACGCGAGGGCCTTGACCTGCGACGCGGTCCCGTCCGCGACGATCTGCCCGCGGCGCACGAACACCACCCGGTCGGCGTACGCGTCGGCCTCCTCCAGGTAGTGGGTGGCGAAGATGACCGTCCGCCCGCCGGCCGCGTCCCGGCGGATGGCCTGCCAGAAGTCGTGCCGCCCGCCGACGTCCATGCCGGTGGTCGGCTCGTCGAGGATCAGCAGCTCCGGGTCCGGCAGCAACGCCATCGCGAACCGCAGCCGCTGCTGCTGCCCACCCGAGCACTTGCCGACCAGGCGTTTACCGATGTCGGCGATCCCGGCCCGCTCCAGGGCCTCACCGACGACCGACGGCGGCTTGCCGAACAGCACCGCGGTCAGCTTCACGGTCTCCTCGACCGTGTAGTCCTTGAGCAGCCCACCGGTCTGCATGACCGCCGACACCAGGCCGAGCGCGACCGCGTTGTGCGGTTTACGGCCGTAGACGCGGACGGTGCCCTCGGTGGGCTGGGCGAGGCCGAGGAGCATGTCGACCGTGGTGGTCTTGCCGGCCCCGTTCGGGCCGAGCAGCGCCACCACCTCGCCGGGCCGGATGCTCAGGTTGATGCCGTCGACGGCGGTCACCGTGCCGTAGCGCTTGACCACGCCGTCGAGGTCGACGGCGAGGTCCGCGGTGTCGCGGCCCGTGGTGCCGGGTGAAGCGGTGAGGGTCATGTCAATCATCCTGGCCCGGCCCGGTTGCCGGACCGGGGGCCACGCGTCATCACTGCGCCATGACATCCGTCAGGGGGTCATCAATACCTGCTCGACGGTGCGCCGCCCCAGCGCGGCGAAGCCGGGCTTACGGGTCAGGTAGTAGTGCCAGGCGCCCAGCCCGAAGACGAGGGCCCAGCCGCGGCCGCGTTCCCAGGTCACGTCGTCGACGTCCAGCTGAGCCCGGAACACCGGCCGCGACGCCGGGTCGAGGATCGCCCACGCGGCCATCAGGTCGCAGGCCGGATCCCCGACCCCCGCGCACCCGAAGTCGATGACCGCGTCGAGGCGGCCCGCCCGGAACAGCACGTTGGTCGGCAGCAGGTCGCTGTGCACCCACACCGGCGGCCGCTCCCAGCCCGGCAGGTCGAGGGCCGCCCGCCACACCGGAGCGGCGCCGGGCACGTCCAGGTCACGCAGCGCGGCCTGCACCCCGTCGTCCGCGCCGCGATACGAGCCACCCCGGTAGGCCGCCGGCGCACCGGCCGGGACCGGAACCTTCTGCAGGGCGGCCACGAACCCGCCCAACGCGCGGGCCGTGTCGCCGAGGTCGCCGGCGCGGTGATCACCGGGCCGCCACCGGTACACCGACCACGGCAACGGATACCCCACGCCCGGCGAACCCAGCCCGACCGGCTCCGGAATGGCCAGCGGCAGCCGCGGCGCCAGATAGGGCAGCCACCGGTGTTCCATCCGGACCGTGTCCCCGCCGTGCGGCATCCGCGGCAGCCGCACCACCAGGTCCTCGCCGAGCCGGAACATGACGTTGTCGGTGCCACCGTCGGGCACCGGCCGCAGCGGAAGCCCGGCCCACCCCGGGAACTGCCGGTCGACCAGCCCTCGGGCCAGGCCCGCGGTGATGTCGAGTTCCCCGTCGCGCAACTTCATGACGCCTCCCTGGCCCCGGCCCGGCGCACCACACGCAACAGATACTCCCGGCGATTCTGCGGATCCGGACCCGTGCGGTCCCGCGACGGCGCCGGCCCGCGGACCGGCGGTGGCCAGGAACGGGTTGGCTCGGCGAGGGCGGCGTGCAGGTCGGCCCGGCGGGCCGCGAGCACCGCGGTCTCCAGGCTGGGCGGCGCGAATTGCGCTTTCCGCGCTGCTTGATGGCGTACGCCGACCGGGTCCCCGATCTTGATTTTCGTCAGGCCGCGCACCGTGCCGATCTGACCGGCCCGGATCTCCGCCGCCGCCCGGGTCGCGCCGTCGGCGAACACCTGCAGGCCGGTGACCCGGTCCGCGCCGACGGTGTCGCGGACCCGCAGCGTGCCGGCGAACATCCGCAGGTAGGCGACCTTCTCCCCGGCCACCTTGTGCACGAAGATCAGGGTTTCGTCGATGACACCGGCGGCGTACAGCAGCCGCTCGGTGAGGCTGGTCTTACCGGCGTCGACGTGCGCCAGGATGCCGAGATTGAGCGTTTGCAAGCGTCATGTCCCTCACGGTGAGCCGGATTCCTTCCAGGTCGGACATGAACGCAGCGCGCATCTCGGTTTCCTTTCGCTCGGCAGTGGCCGGATCAGCAGATCAGGGCAGTGGTGGCCCTCGCAACCGGTTTCAGGCCACGCGCTTGTGTAGCTGACCGAGCACCACAAACAGGGGCCGGCCGAGCAGCGCCTGGTGGACCGCCGGTGCGACCTTCTCGCGGGCGATCGCGTCCGGATCGCGGAACTTCGAAGGGCCTGTTCTCGGTGATCGTCGGGCATGCCACGTTCTGCATCGTCGTGGTCTACAACAACGCGCCGGCCCGCTATCGATGCCAGACTGTCGGTCGTGGACCGGGAAAGACTCCTGGAGAAGACGCCGGCCGCAGCCCGCAGCGCGCCGGTGCCGGCCGACGGCGGGAACGCCGCGATCGCCCGGCTCGTGAGCACGCCCGGCGACGTGCTGCTCGAGCCGATGCCGGTCAGCCCGGCCCAGATCCGCGTCCTCGGCGACTACACCGACGAGCAGATCTCGCTCGAGCTGTACGGCATCACCACCGTCCCGATCAACTACCTCAGCCACGACTCAGTCGAGGTCTTCTACAGCACGCTGCTGCCCAAGTGGCGCCCGGCGTTCCGGCTGACCGCCTCGGAGTGGGAGAAGACCGGCGCCGAGGAAAAGGAGAAGATCGGCAAGGAGGTCGACGGCAAGGTCGTGTGGGGCGAGCGCGACCGCTGGGAGCCGATCCGCGATCCGCACCGCGGCGGCCTGGTGGTGGCGTACGGGCGGTCCAGCGGCGGCTACACCGAGATCCGGAACACCGCCGGCGAGATCGTCTTCGTCGACGAGAAGCCGATCGAGCCGGTCCGCATCCCGATCATCGACGACATCGGCGACGCGCTGAAGGGTCTGGGCTACGCCGCGGTCGGCGTCGTGGACGCGTGGCTCGAGGACAACTGGGCCGCGCTCGGGTTGCCGCCGCACGAGCAGCCGCTGGCCACGCTGCTGGGCATCCCGCCCGACTCGGTGGCGTACCGGATCGGCCGGGGCGGCGGGCACCTGCTCTCGCTGCTGCAGGCGGCCGCCGAGATCGTCGGCGGCGCCGCGATCGTCGCCGGCGGGGCCGGCGAGATGATGGTCGGCATCGCCACCACCCCGGCCGGCGGCGTCGGCCTGGTGATCATGCCGGTGGCAGTGGTGACCGTGGCCGCCGGCACGGCCGTGGTCGTGCACGGCGGCGCGCTGGCCGCCGCGATGTTCCGCAACGCGTCCGGCGGTGGGGGAGGCGGCGGTGGCGGCGGCGGCAAGAAGCGCGGCGAATGGAAGATCACGAAGGAAGGCACAGCCGAGTCCCGGCGCGGGAAGATGGGCCGTTACGACAAGTCCAAGAGCGACGGGCTGTGGTGGTCCCGCGACACCGAGGGGCACGGCGGCTCGAAGTGGAAGGTCTTCGAGGAGGGCAATGACGGCCTGCACTGGAAGGCGGACGCCGACGAGTTCGGCGACTTCATCGTGGGTAAGCACAAGGGGCCTACGGGCAAGTTCATCCCCTGGTCCGAGCTGATCCCGATCCAATGATCACCAGTGCCGAGGAGTTCGTCCGGTTGCGCACCAGCGAGGTGCCGGAGGAGTACCGCCGCGCCGCCCACGAGCCGGCGCCGCTCGACGTGTGGCTCCAGGTCGTCGCGACCCATCCGGAGATGCGCTTCTGGGTGGCACAGAACAAAACCGTGCCCCGCTCGGTGCTGGAGCTGCTGGCCGCCGACCCGGACGTGCGGGTACGGGAGATGGTGGCCCGCAAGCGCAGCGCCGGCGAAGCCCTGCTGCTTCGGCTGGCCACCGACCGCCGGCCGAGCGTGCGCCGAGCGGTGGCCGGCAACCCCAAGGCCCCCGCCGCCGTGCTCGCCCAGCTCCGCCTGGATCCCGACGACGGGGTGGCCCGCGCCGCCGACCGCCCACTCACCGAGCCCCCAGCCGACTAAACCCCGCCCGTGGGGCCTTTCAGGCGCGTTTGTCGGCCTCGCGGCGGCCGCGTTTGCCGAGGGGCACCTCGGACATGTCGACGGACTGCGAGGTCAGGTTCTTCACCGGATAACCCCGCTGCGCCATCCACGCCGCCGCCTTCTCCTCGGCCTCCAGAGCGAGCAGGGGGATCTCGTCCTCCTGCTGCGCCTCGGCGAGGAACCGGAACGTGAAGAACGGCCGGCCCGGCAGGTCGTACGCCAGATAGCCGTCCGCCGTGTACTCGGTGTGATGCAGGGTGTGCTGCTCCTGCTCGGCGACCAGCTCGGCCTGCTGGCCGGCGCTGAGCTTGTCGAACGCACCCCGCACGGTGACCCGGACAGTCCGGCTCATCTGTCTCACCCTTTTTCGTCGCTGACTACCGGCGGCCAGTATCCGGCCCGGCCCCCGATCGCGACACCGAAATATCGTGCGGCCAGCCGATCTCGTCGAAGAACTCCTCGGTCGCCTGCACCACCTGGATGAGCACGCCGATCGACGCGACCACCGGGCCCGGCACATACATGCCGTGATCGGCGTTCGGGACCTCGAACACGTGCGGGGTCAGCCGCCGCGCCACGGCACCGTCCCACGACCGGTCGCCGGTGCCGCCGATCAGCAGCATCGGCGCGGTCGCCCGTTCCAGGGCCGCCACCACGTGCGGCAGGTGCAGCAGCGGGGTCAGCCAGATCGCCGGCAGATCCCGCTCGGCGGCCAGCACCGACGCGTTCGTGCCCAGCGACTTACCGATCAGCAGTGGCCGCCCGCCGACCCGGTCGAGCAGCGGCGTCACCTCACCGCGCACCCACTCCATCGTGCTCGGCTCGTACACCTCGGGAATACCCGGCGGGGTGGCCACCCACTCGTGCCGGTGCACCGTCGCCCCGCGCGCCTCCGCCGCATCGCTGGTGTAGAGCGGCAGTGGTGAGAGCGTGCCGCCCATCCGGCCCGGAAGCACCACGACATCGGTAGTCATGCCGCGACCCTACGACAGAAATCGATGCGCTTCAGCCCGGCGCGGGGCCGAACCGGAATGCGATCCCGCGCGGGTCCGGCACCTCGATCAGCCCGGTGACATCGGTGAACTCGGCGAGGCGGGTCAGGCCGGCGGCGGCCGTGTCGGCCCCGCTGAGCTGCACGGTTATCCCGGTGAACGTCAGCCACGCGTCGGCGGTGATCTCGGCCGGGCCGAGGCCGTCGATGTCCCCGGCGACGGTGACCGCCACCCGGATCCGCGGCCCGTCCTGCTCGGTCACCCGCAGCTCGACCCGGTCGTAGCGGTGATGACCGGTGTGGTGGACGCTGGCCTCGGCCGGCTCGGCGAACGCATCACACGCCGACGACCGCCCGGCCAGGTCCTGCCAGCTGTTGGCGGCCAGGGGCAGCCACTCCACGGTCAGCTCCGCCGGCCGGCCGCCGACCGGCGCGAACGGCACCCGGAAATTCCAGGTCAGCGCCGGCGGCAGGCCGACGGTCTGATTGTCGAACAGCAGCCCGTGCCACTCCCCGCCGGCGGCGGGGACCAGGTCGCGGGGGCTCAGCGGCCCTTCGGTGTCACCCACGGCGGGGATCTTCCCACAACCGGGCACCCCGCCCGAAATCAGACGCCCGGCAGGTGACCGTTGACCGCCCGGGCCGCCGCCGCGAACTCGGCCAGTTCGACCACTTCGACGCCGGCGGCGATCAGCAACGCCACCCCTTCGCAGGTGACGAAGACGTCCGGTTCACGCCACGCGAGCACCACGCGGGGGATCCGCGCCGCCAGGATCAGCGCCGTGCAGGTCGCGTCCGGCCGGTGCGCCCGCTTCGAACACGGCTCCAGGGTGCTGTACAGCGTCGCGGCGGCCAGCCGCGGATCACCGGCCGCTTTCAGCAGCGCCGACTCCTCGGCGTGCACGAGCGGGTCGGTGTCGCGGGACCAGCCGGCCGCCATCTCGGCGCCGGTCTCATCGACCAGGACGGCACCGACCGCGAACGCCGTGGCCGACCGCGGCGACCGGTGCGCCAGCGTGATCGCGTGGCTCATCCACCGCTGGTCGTCCATCCGGCAACGCTCCTTCCGCGCAACGCTCCGACGATACCGGGGCCGAATCCTTCACATCGCCCGCGGTGCCGCCGATCTCTCGCGGTCGGAGGTAACCCATGATCGTTCGTACCGCTGCCGTCGGCGCCACCGCGCTGATCGCCGCCCTGACCGCGGCCGCCCCCGCCCACGCGGAGCCGGTCACGACCGTCGCAGCGACGTACACCCTGCTCGCCGACGCCGTTGCCGGCGGCGGCACCCAGCCGGTGCTGGTCATGGGTGAGCAGACGGTTCCCGTCGACCCGGCCGTCACCGACGACCTGACCCCCGGGCAGAAGGTCACCGCCACCGTCCGCGGCGCCACCGGCACCCCCGGGCAGGTCGCCGACGCCGTGCAGGACGGCCGGGCCGAGGTCACCGCGGCCGCCGCCACCTCCGCGGCGCTGCCGTCCGCGCTGGCCGGCGCGCACACCCTGACCATCGTCCCGATCAGCCTCGGCAGCGACGACGGCACCACCGTGACCCGGCTGCAGACCATGGGCCGGCAGCTCGGGGACTTCTGGTCGGCGCAGACCTCCGGCGGCCTGACCGTCGCCGACAGCGGCATCAACGTGCACGCCTGGGTCACCGCGACCAGCTCGCAGGTCACCCCGAACGACTGCGACGCCGACCAGTGGAAGGCCGCCGCCCTCGACACCCTCGGCAAGACCGAGGCCGACTTCACCGGCCGCAACCACCTCGTCGTCTACATGGCCGACGGTGCCAGCACCTGCACCTGGGCCGGGCTCGGCTACCAGCCCGGCAACATCATCTGGCTCAACGGGTACAACTACGCCGACGGCCTCGAACACGAATTCGGCCACAACCTCGGCCTCGACCACGCCGGCGACAGCAGCTGCGCGTTCGCCGTGTCCGGCAGCACCGTCACGCAGAACTGCGAAACCGTCGAATACGGCGACTACGACGTGATGGGTTACGCCCGCTACGGCGACGGCTCCGGCCTCAACACCGCCAAGGCCGACCAGCTCGGCCTGCTCAACTCGGTCACCCCGGCGGCCGGCACCAAGGTCACCATCGCGCCGCGGTCGGCCCGGAACGGCGTCCGCGCCCTCAAGGTGTCCGGCGGCGGCAGCACCTACTACGTGGAGTTCCGGCCCAACCCGAACGGCACCGTCGCCGGCGAAGGGGACACCCCGTCGCCGGGCGTGCAGATCCGCAAGAGCGCCGGCGGGCTGAGCACCGTGCTGCCCGGGCTGCGCTACACCGACGACTCCGACCCGCAGAGCTCGGCCCTGCCGTCCGGGCGGGCGATGGCGCTGCCCGGCACCGGCTACGAGGTCGTCAACCAGTCCGAGAGTGCCGGCGGCGCCGTCGTCTACCTGCGCGCCGCCACCGCCACCACGGTCGCCGCGCCCGGTGTGCAGAGCCCGGCGGCCGGCGCCACCACCCCGCTGACCACCACGGTCACCTGGAACGCCCCCGCCACCACCAGCGCCGACGCGATCGCCGGGTACCTGCTCGTCGTCGACGGCACCCAGTACGTGACGACGCCGGAGATGCGGGTGCGGCAGCTGAGCCTGGCGGCCGGCACCCACCAGATCAGCGTCACCACGATCGGTGTGCAGGGCCGGTTCGCCACCACCACCCGCACGTTCACCGCGAGCAGCTCCGCCCCGCAGCCGAGCCCGTCGTCGTCGAGCTCGAGCCCGGCACCCACCCCGGCACCCACCCCCACCGTCACGTCGGTCAACGGCAGCCAGGCAGCCAGTTCGGCCACCGCGATCACGGTGACCTGGGCCGGCACCGCCGCCACCTACCACGCCGAACTGACCACCGCGAGCGGCGACCAGGTGTGGAGTTCCACCGGCACCACCGCCACCAGCGCGACCGTCGCCGTGCAGCCCGGCACCTACTACGCCCGGATCACCCCGGTCGCCGCCGACGACACCACCGGCACCCCGCTCACCTCGGCGGCGATCGCCGTCACCCGCCCGGCCAGCCCCAAGGTCACCCTCCCGCCGCAGGGCAGTACCAGGACCGTGCTGCGGTGGCAGGCCACCACCGGCGCCACCAAATACACCGTCACCGTCGGCGGCATCACCACGACCGTCCCGGCCGGCACCACCAGACTGGTCCTCACCCTGGCCCGCGGCACCCACACCGTCGCGGTCCGCTCCTACGACGCCCGCGGGGTCGCCTCCGCCGCCGCCACCTCCACGGTGACCGTGGCCCGCACCTGGACCGCCACCGCCGCCAAGATCACCGCCCCGAAGGCGGGCAAGGTCGCCGCGTCGGTCACCCTCAAATGGGCGGCCCCCGCGGTCAAGACCGGCGACCCGGCGGTCACCGGCTACGACGTCCGCACCGACACCGGAAAATGGGTCACCGTCAGCGCCGCCACCCGCAGCCGGACCGTCAAACTGGCCGGCGGCAAACACACGCTGACCGTGCGCACCCGCTACGAGACCGGCGCCACCGCCCAGACCACGGTGAAGGTGACCCGCTAACAGAACTCGTAGTGGTAGCCGGCCGTGGCGACCGGAACGACATCCCGATCCCGCAGGATGATCGAGATCCGGGCGCCATGGCCGGCACACGCCTTGCGGTAGGCGGCCACCCCGTTGTCGGTGTACTCCACCTCGTACACCAGATCGCCGTAGATCTTCAGATAGCCGCCGCACTCGTCATAGACCGCGCACTCCTCGGCCACCGCGAAATCGAACCCGAGCCCGGTCATCTCCACCGCGTTCTTCTGCGCGATGGCAAGGCCCGCGCCGTGGGCTTTTGCTTTCAACATTTGCGCGTACGCGATGGCCTGGTCCCGCTGCAGACGTCCCTTCGAGCGGGTGTACGAGTCGAGGTTGTCCGGCTCGACCGCCCGGAAACCCGCCTTCGCGCAGTCGGCGAACCAGCCGCCGATGATCCCGGCCAGGGCAGTGCGCTTCGCGGCGGTGGAGATGTCGAGCAGCCGCTCGTCCGGCCAGTCCTCGTCCTCGACGTAGCCGTCCTTCTCGCGCAGCAGCAGATCGTTGTGGTGCCGCTGCCACCAGGAGTTCTCACCCGGCTGCGTCTGGAACGCGTTGACGTAACAGATCGAGTAGACGCCGGGCGCGGGCTTTGCCGTACGGTCCCGGTCGACGATCTTGACGTTTGTGTCCGGCGGATAGGCGCCGCCGAGCTGATAGTCGAACCGCCCGTTGGCGGGCGGAAGTTCCCAGGCCTGTTCCGGCGCCGCCGCCGGACTTGGCGTCGCGTCGCGGCTCGGCGTCACCGCTGGGCTTGACGTCACCGCCGCGCTCGAGGCCGCCGGCGCAGGCTCGTCCTCGCCGCCGGCGCAACCGGCCAGCATCGCGGTGATCAACAGCAGGGCGGCGAGGCGGGTCATCAGAACAGTGTCAACGGTTGCTCGACCGTTTCGGGGGCCGGCAGCGGATCCAGCTCCGGCACCAGCGCCCGGACCTCGCCGTGGAAGATCCGGGCCAGCGCCGGCGCATCCGCATTGTCCGGGGTGTGCAGGAAGACGGTGGGTTCGCGGCCCTCGCGCAGCCACGCCGCGGCCGCCCGCACCCACGGCTGCCAGCCCGCGACCGTCTCGGCGGTGTCGTCCCGGCCGAGATAGCGGACCACCGGATGCGCGGTCAGCGCGGTGTCGCGGCGCGGCATGCGCGGCTTCTTCGTCCACGCGTCCCGCTCGGCGTCACTGGTCGGCGCCTTCGCGAAGAACGCCGTCGTGTCGAACGGCACCCACTCCGCCCCGGCACCACGCAGCACATCTTCGAGGTCGCCGGGCTCGGCGAAGAAATCGGGATGCCGGACCTCGACGACATAGCGATGCCCGGCCGGCAGTTCGCGCAGGAACCGCCGCAGCACCGGCAGCTCGGCCGGCCCGAACGAACCGGGCAGCTGGATCCAGTAGGCACCGATGCGTTCCCGCAGCGGCGCCATCACCTGCAGAAACCGCTGCACCTCCGGCTCGGCACCGACCAGCCGACGCTCATGGGTGACCGGCTTCGGCAGCTTGAGCAGGAACCGGAAATCGGCGGACGTCTGCTCGGCCCAGGACGCCACCGTGGCCGGCGACGGCGTGGCGTAGAACGTCGTGTTGCCTTCCACGGCATTGCACCACCCGGCGTACGCCCGAAGCGGTTTGCCGTCGGCCGAGACGACCTTGCCCTGCCAGGCTTTGTGCGACCACATCGCGCATCCCACGTAGAGCCGCATGGTCGACGATTTTAGAGCGCCGCCGCGGCCGGCTTCCGGCCGCCCAGCGCCGGTGCGGCCGCGGCTGCTGCCACCAGGAACGCCAGGACGACCAGCATCGCGCCGCGCAGCCCGAAGTGCTCGCCGAGGAAGCCGAGGCCGGGTGGGCCGACCAGGAACGCCACGTAGCCGACCGTGGCGACCAGCGACACCCGCGCGGTCGGGTTGGCGCCGGAGTCACCGGCCGCGGACAGCGCCACCGGGAAGCCCAGCGCCGACCCGAGCCCCCACAGCAGCACCGCGGCGCCGGCCGCGATCGGGCTGTCCACCGCGATCACGACCGCCAGGCCGACGGCGCCGATGATGGCGCTGGCGCACAGCACCGCCGCCCGGCCGAACCGGTCCAGGAAGAACCCGCCGGTGAACCGGCCGATCGTCATGGCCGCCACGAACACGACGTACACGCCGGAGCTCAGCGCCGGGTCGAGACCGTGCCCGTCCACCATGATCAGTGGCAGCCAGTCGTTGGCCGCGCCCTCGGCCAGGGCCATGCCCAGCACGATCACGCCGATCAGCAGCAGCCGCCGGTCACGCCACACGGGCGGGCCGGGCACCTTCGCCGCGTGCTGCTCCTCCCGGCCGGTGCCGCCGGGCACCCAGCGCAGCGAGAACAGGCACAGTGGCAGCGTGACGAGGGCCATCCCGCCCAGATGCCACACCACCGGCACCTCAAGCTTGGTGAACAGCATGCCGATCAGCGCGCCGACGACGGTGCCGAGGCTGAAACTGCCGTGCATCATCGGCAGCACCGGCCGGCTGATGATGCGTTCCACGTCGGCGCCGTCGACGTTCATGGCGACCTCACCGCCGCCGAACCCCAGCCCGAGCAGGAACAGCCCGGCCGCCACGACGATGCTCTGCGACATCGCCGCGCCCAGCCCGACGACCGGCGTGCACGACACGATGGTCAGGGCGGCGACGGCGATGACCGGCTTGGTGCCGAACCGGGTCACCAGCGCACCCGAGCTGAGGATGCCGATCATCGACCCGGCGGACAGCCCGAACAGCACCAGACCCATCTCGGCGGTCGACGCGCCGAGCAGGTCCCGGATGTCCGGGGTGCGGGTCACCCACGACGACAGGGCCAGCCCGGGGATCAGGAACAGGCCGAACAGGGCCAGGCGGCGGCGAGACGTGGCGAGATCCACGAGCGGGGGTCCTTCTGGTTGGGCGCTGGCAAGATACGTACGAACGTACACAAGCGCTCGCCCTGCGCCTATAGGCGTCTCAGCCGTGCAACGCGACGTTCACCACCAGGGCCGCGACCGCGGTCACGAAGAAGACCGCCCAGCCGATCAGGTTGCGCGAGCCGACCCGCAGGTGGGCGACGAGCGCACCGGTGAAGTAGAGGACCAGGCCGGCCGACGCGAGGATGCCCAGCAGCGGCACCGCGAACCCGGCCAGCAGACCGGCGGTGCCGGCCGCCAGCAGCGAGCCGAGGACCGGCACCCACGAGCGCGGGATGCGCTTCATGTCGGCCTGCGCCTTCGGATAGTCATGGCCGATCAGATAGGTGACGGCCGCACTGCCGTTGACGAACGCGGCAATGATCGTGACGATGACGTACACAAGCTCTCCCCCGGATCGGTTTCGGAAGGGACGAGCCAGGGCCGCCGGATGTGACGGGTGTCAGGGATGGAAAACCGCGATCAGGGCGGCGCGGCACTCGGCCTTCGATGGGCCGTCCGGCAGCTTGCGGCTGATCACGATCTGATGTCCCTGATGGAGGAAGGTATGCGGAATCCGGCCGCCGCGGCCCGATCACCGATCTCGAAATGCACGACCGGCCGTCCCACGGCGTACCCCCCGAAAGGTTTTAAATCAGCAGGCCGCGCTCGCTGAGGAAGGTGCGCAGCTGCGTCTCCTGCTCCTCGGTCAGGCCCGCCCGTGGCAGGTTGACCGTCCGGCGGTCAGCCTGCCGGAACACGTAGGCGGCCGGGGTCTCGTCGACCGCCACCAGCGCCGGCCAGCGCCAGCCCGACACGGCCTGGGCCTCGGTGAGCTCGATGCCCGTCCCGGTGACGATCCAGCGCCGCTCCACCCGGGGCGGAGCGGGCCGGCGCCGGACGGGCGCGAACCGGCGGACGTTCGCCAGGGCCAGCACCAGCAGCAGAACGACGGCCGCGATCAGCGCCACCGGCAGCGGAACCCCCGCCCACCCGGCACCCGCGACGGCCGATCCGATCATCGCCGCCGAGACCGCCCAAACCCAGACCGGCACCTTGCCGTCCGGCGGTGTCCCGACCGGCGGCAGGTCCGAGGACACCTCGATGCGCATGTCGGTCATCGCTGCGCGCCCAGCAGGCCGCGGCCGCGCAGGAACGCGGCGAACTGCTCGTCCTGCTCGGCGGTGAGCGGCTCGCGGGGCACGTCGAGCATCGGCCCCCGGTCGCAGAACAGCATGTAGAGGTGGTCGAGGATGGCGGCGGCCCGGAAACCGGCCCAGTAGTGCCGGGCGACGGTCAGGTCGGTGCGCGACTCGACGTACTCATCGGTGAGCAGCCACCGCCGCGACGACAGGAACGACTCCGGGACCCGGTCCGCCCGGATCAACCAGGTGCGAACGAGCAGCAGTGCCGCACCCGCCAGGACCAGCCCCGCGCCGACGCCCAGCGCGCGCAACTCCCCGCCGAGCAGCACCGCGAGGGCCAGCCCGGCGACGACGCCGAACCAGCCGGTCACCCACAGCGGCCGGGTGCGCAGCACATTGCCCGGCACCATGATCGTCGAGAAGTAGTCCGGCCCCCGGCTGAACGTGAATTCGATCCGCACATCGCAGAGGGTAGATCCTCAGCGGCGAACCTCCGCGCTGCCGAACGGCACGAACCAGGAGTCCGGTCCGGCCGCCGCCGCGTCGAGGTCCCGGAACAACGCGTCGGCACATTCGTCCCAGGCGAAGTCGTGCGAGTACTTCGGCAGCCCCCGCCCCGGGTCGTCGGCCGACTCACGCCCGTCGGCGATCCCCAGATGCAGGCAGAACTCCTCGGCGATACAGCGCGCGCGGGGCAGCCGGCCGGCCGCGAGATCACCGGCCAAGTCCTCCGCGGCCCGCCCGAAGCCACGCCGCCACGGCCCGTCCTGCCCCCAGGTGGCACTCGGCAGCCGGTCGAAGACATCCCAGTCGACGGCCGCCCCGACCGGTTCGTCACCGTGCTTGTCGACGTCGCCGTACGCCTGCTCGGCGAGCCGCCGCAGCACCCGCCACAGCCGGGCCGCGGTCCGCGGGGTGACCGGCCACGACGCTTCCGCATCCGGGAACAGCGCGGCGAAGTCCGGCACGTCCCCGCCGCGCCCCGGCACCCGGGAGAACCCGGCCTCCCCGCCGTCGGAGAGCACCGCGACACCGGGCAGCGCCGACGAGTTGAGCGTCCACAGCCACAGCGCGGCGTCGACGGCGGCATGCGGGTCCCCGGCCGCGAACCCGTCCGGGTTGTCCCAGCCGGCCTCCACGGCCGCTTCGACAAGCCGCTGAGCATCGGTGACCGCCAGCCGGGCCCGCCGCGAGAGCTCAACGACGGTGGGCCCGAAGGTGACCGGCGCCGTAAGCCCGGTGTGTTCGATCGTCACAGGTCCCCCGAAACAGCCGTCATGGGTCGTCTTCTCCCCATGAAAGCCCCACCCCGCCCTCCACGACGGCTACTTCCGAAGATTCCCCGTCGTACCCCGCGTCTACGGTGGCGGCCGCGACCGGCGCGGTGCGGGGGCTGCTGTGCACGGGATGCAACGCGGCGCTGGGTCACTTCGGCGATCGCGAGGACAGCCTGCTGGCGGCAGTCGACTATCTGCGCCGCGCGGCCGCGACACCGACCGCGGCCAAGCCGCAGACGACGAGGCTGCGGCTGATCGACCCGGCCCCCGGTGGCCGGCTGAACCGCACGGTGCGGTTCCGCGGCGCGACCACCGTCCGGGTCGACGGCTACCTGGTCAGCATCGAGGCCGGCGAGACAAGAACCGTCGTGTCCACGTCGGGCGAGTACGAGATCATCCAGCCGAAGACAACATAACTGTCATTATGGTGCAATCAACGTTATGTCCGTTTTTGGATTATCGGATTACCGTTAATCGTAATCCGATAATTATCCGGCAATGCGGTTCGCGGAGCTCGCCGAGATCCTCAGCCGTCCGATCAGTCAGGAGTTGCTCGGGCGCGACCTGACCCGTCTCGCCTACGTCGCCAAGGACGGCACTCCCCGCAACGTTCCGACCAGATGGGCGCCGAGCAACGCGTCGAGTGGGAGGCGGAGGTGCGTTCGCTGTACCACGACGGCATGGTCCGCGTCGTGGTGACGCCGACGTGGGCGAAGCTGATCGACTTCGAGACGACCCTGCCGAGCGCCGTCGAGGAGTTGGCCCGGCAGCGGGCGGAGCGTCAGCGCGCGTAGGTCTGCTCGGCGAGGTCGCGCAGGTTGGTCAGCTGCCGGTGCATCATCACGAGGTCCGGCCAGGCCAGCAGGCGCCGCCGCGCCCACTGCGGCACCCCGTCCCCGCGAGCGCCCAGGTTCATCTTCACCACGAGCCGGGTCGCCGCGGGGGCCGGGAACAACGCGTAGGTGAGGCTGAGCGGCCCGAACGCGAGCAGCGCCCCGGGCGCCGTCATCCGGAAGGTGAGCGCCTGCCCGGTCTCAAACCCGGCGAGGGTGAAGATGGTCATCCACCGCTGCCCGATCTCGAGCTGCTCGACGCCGGGGGTCAGCTCCCGCGGGCTGCGCCGCCCACGGTTGTCGACCCAGTCGTAGCTGTAGGGCGCCACCCGCAGCTGACACAGCCACCGGAAGACATGCGATTGCGGCGCCCGCACGCCGACCCCGCGAAACCACTGCTCGGCCGGCGCCGGCGAAATCACATCGCAGCCGTACGCCGCCGACTTCTCGGCCGCGTCCACTCCCCACGCGGTAGCCGTCGACATATACCCACCGTACTCAAACCCTGCCTGTTGGTTTTCGTCGATACCATCGGGGCGAGAGGGGAGTCGCGATGACCCACGGCACCAGCCTCCTGCGAAAGATCGCCTGGACACTGCTCGCCGGTTTCCTCAGTTTCAGCATCACCGGAATGCTCGACAAGGTCTTCGAAGTCGGTCTCGCCGAGCAGCTCATCGTGACGGTCCTGATCGGCGGAGTCGCTCTCCTGGTTCAGTACCTCGCCGATTTCGAGCGCCGGATCGACGAGTCCGAGCGCGTTCAGCGCGATGCCGTCGAAAATCTGCACAGCTTGATTCGACGCGGCTTCGCGAGCGTCGATGAAGCGACCGAACTGATGTCCGAGATCGAGCAGTCGATCATCCGGCACGACCTTCTCAAGCAGGTCATCCGGAGGTCCGCGCGGATCACACCCCGGACATTGCCGCTCGTCCGGTTCCTGGCCGAGAGCGAGACCAGACGTCTGGCCGACACGCTGCAGTCATTGTCCGACGGCCATGAACTCTTCTACGACGGTGAGGATCGCGAGTTCATCCTCGCGCTGGCCCGCGGCACGAGCAGTTCGCTGTTCGCCGTCAGCTGGGCAACGGTCAGTGCGGATGTCGTCGGGATCGAGGCCGGTTTCTGGCTGAGCGACCTCGGTGCCCGCTACCTCGATGTGCAAAGGGCCGCCGTCCGCCGCGATGTGGACATTCGACGGATCTTCGTCGTCGAATCCCCGGGTCTGATCAATGAGCCGGAGTTGCGCAGGACCATCGAGATGCAGCGCAGCGCCGGCGTCCAGGTGCGGATCAGCCAGGAAAGCGAGAAGGCACAGCACGGCGGGCTCTCCGACTTCGTGGTCTTCGACGCGCAGATCTGCTACGACACGACACAGGTGACTCGCCCCGAAGCGCCGAGTGCTCCCCGGCGGTTGACCACGCGGATCCTGCTCGACGAGACAGAGGCCCTGCTTCGTGTCGAACGGTTCAAGGAGCTGTGGGAGAACGCCCTACCGGTCGACCAGGCCCAGGTCAGCGATAACGGCACGACCGTGGTCACCGGTACGGAGACCCTCGGACCGGCGTAGGTCGGCGGCTTCTTGCACGATCCGCAGCCACCGATCACGGCCGTCGTAGCGCGCTGTGAATGGGCGCCGGCCGTGAACGCTGCGCAGATTGTCGATGATCAGGATCTCGCCCGCGGACAGCCGTACGTCCTGCATGCTGCCGTCGACCGCTTTGATCACCGCCGCAAGGGCGTCGCGTGCTGGCCGGCGTCGACGCCGGCCAGCGAAACGGGGTAACCGGGTCTCGCGGCAGCGACGGATAAGGATCAGCCGACGACGACGTCGAGGACGCCTTGGACGTACGCCGAAAGTCGTTGCTCCAGGGCCGGTTCGGTGATCATGAACTGGAGGCCGATCTCGGGCTCGTGGCCGCCGTCGCCCGGGGCCGAACAGACGACGGTGGCGTGCACGCCGATGTGTTCGCCGCGGTGCGGACCGGCACCATGGTTTGCCGTCTTTCCGCCCGCCCGCGCACGGAGGGCGGAAATCAGCAAAACCTCATGCTTAAGTGCTGCTTAAGCATGAGGCAGCAGAATTAACTGGACCTAACCCGTCCGGACCGGCAGCGTGGGACGCATGCTTCCGACCGGCCTGCACGTTCCGATGATCACCCCCTTCGACGAGGCCGGCGCCGTGGCCTGGCCGGCGCTGGAGGCGCTGGCCCGCGATGTCCTGCGGGAGGGCGCGACCGGCCTGGTGGCGCTGGGCACGACCGGCGAGCCGGGCTCGCTGACCGCCGACGAGCGCCGCGACGTCCTGGACCTGCTCGCCGCGGTCTGCCGCGAGCACGGTGCCCCGCTGACGGTCGGCGCCAACACGGCCGACGACCTGCGCATCCTCGCCGACCGTCCGGCGGTGGCGGCCGCGTTGAGCCTGGTCCCGCCGTTCCTGCGCCCCGGCGAGGAGGGTGTGCTGGCCCACCTGACGGCCCTGGCGGCGGCGTCCCCGGTCCCGCTGATCGTCTACCACGTCCCGTACCGCACGGCCCAGCCGCTGACCGCGCGGGCGCTGACCAGGATCGCCGCCGTCGAGGGGGTGGCCGGCCTGAAGCTGGCCACCGGAAGCATCGACCCGGATGTGATCGCCCTGATGTCCGCCCCACCCGCCGGTTTCGGCGTTTTCGGCGGCGACGACATCGTCATCTCCCCGCTGCTGGCACTGGGTGCCGAGGGCGGCATCCTGGCCTCGGCCCACGTCGCGACGTCCGATTTCGCCACCTTGATCAAGGCCTGGCGGCAGGGCGACGTGGCGACGGCCCGCCCGCTGGGCCACCGCTTGGCCCGCTTGTCGGCCGCCCTGTTCGCCGAGCCGAACCCGACGGTGATCAAGGCCGTCCTGCACGCCCAGAACCGCATCCCCACCCCCGACGTGCGGCTGCCGCTGATGCCGGCGGCGAAGGAATCCACCGCCGACGCGCTGCGTCTGCTGTCCGAGATCCATCAGCCAGGCGTCCAGCCGCCGGCTTCTTTGTGAGTACGAGCGCCGGACGAGTCCCCGGCGCTCAGCCCCGCCGGCTGCAACGAAAGCTCCGCGCGCCACCACCGGGCGGGCCCGTCGGCAAGACCTTCGACGGCTTCCGGACCCCGATGCCGTCGAAGAACAATCCCGTCGCTTCCGCGGGCGCGCAGGCGTCAGACAGCGCGCAGGGCAGGGCGGGGTGGGCGCTCACGCAGGTGATCCAGCGCCGCGGCGGTCGCGTCATCAGCGGGCAGGAGAAGGATCAGCTGCTGGGCGTCCGCGGCAGGTAGCTCGAGGACCTCCCGATCCCATCGCAGGTGAGGCGCGCGCGGGTGCGTCATCCTCAGCGGGACCCGGGCCGGCGGGACGTGGCGGTGCAGCCGCCGGGTGAACTCGGCGCCGGCCACGGTCGCGAAATCGGCGGTGAACCATGCGAAGGTTTCGGCCGAGGGCCCGAGCCACAGGTTGAAGACCTGCTCGTCGGCGATCTGGTCCCAGTCGACGAAGGTGGTCCTGGCCTGAGGATGGGTGAAGACATACCTGGTGAGGTTGGGCTCGTCGGCGTCCAGCAGGCCGGTGTCGCGCATGACCGTGCCGAAGCCGTCGGTATGGGCGAGCACGTCACCGGTGCGGTTGGTGACGAAGGCGATGCCCGGCTCCAGAAGGGTGAGTATCTGGCGGACGGCCGGCCGCACGGTGCGCTCGGGCGGTGTCGGCCGGGCGTGCCCGGCGCACGCACCACCAGTGATCTTCGCGAGGTAGCCCAGATGGGTGCGTTCGGCGGTGTCGAGATCGAGCGCAGCAGCTATGGCGTTGACGACCGAACGCGACGGGTTGCGGTCGCGGCCCTGTTCGATTCTGGTGAGGTACTCGACGCTGACCCCGGCCCGCGAGGCCAACTCCGAACGTCGTAGCCCGGGAGCACGTCGTCGCAGGAGTGCCGGAAAGCCTAATTCGTCCGGTCGGATGCTGTCGCGCTTGGCCCGGACGAAGTCCCCCAGCGGCGTACCCATACCGGGGAGCTTACGTCCGGCCGGCGGTTGCAGGGTGGCCCTGCGGGGGCCAGCCTGCACCCGGTCTGGCTGCTCGCCCGGAAACGACAGATCGTCGACGGCATGAGCGACAAGAGCAGACTCGTGGTCATCGTCGGTAGCGTCCGTGAGGGCAGGTTCGGGCCGGTCGTCGCCTCCTGGGTGACGGAGCAGATTCGGTCGCACGGTGGTTTCGACGTCGACCTCGTCGATCTGGCCGGGGTGGACATTCCGCTGGTGCTGCCGGCCGCTTCGCCGAAGTTCGCCGGGGACGACTACCCCCGTCCGGAAGGCATGAAGGACCTCGCCAGGACGCTGTCGCGGGCCGACGCCTTCATCATCGTCACTCCCGAGTACAACCACAGCTATCCGGCGTCGCTCAAGGCGCTCATCGACTGGCACTTCACCCCGTGGACCGCCAAACCGGTGGCGTTCGTCAGCTACGGCGGTGCGGCCGGTGGCCGGCACGCGGTGCTTCACCTGGAGAACGTGCTGACCGAACTGCACGCGGTGACCATCCGCGACGGCCTGGCCTTCCCCAACTACTTCACCGCCTGGCAGGACGGTGCCCCGCGGGACGCCGCGGCAGCCGCCTACGCCAAGACGCTTCTGGGCCAGCTGTCGTGGTGGGCGCAGGCATTGCGTGCCGCCCGGGCCGCCGTCCCGTACCCGGGTGGGGCGTGACCATCGGATGATCGCCGCGCGGGAAAGGGGGGCTACTCCTTGTCGTCGAGTTTGAAGGTGAAGGTCAGGCCGGCCTTGCCGGCCAGCTCGCCGCCGGTGCCGAGCAGCGAGATCTGGCCCTTGGCGCTGACCTCGGCGCTGATCTGCACCTGGTCGAGGCGGTATTCGCCGATGCCGGCCGGCACGTCGGCCAGCACCGCGCGCATGCTCGTCAGGAACTCCCCGACGCGCTGGCGCAACTTGTCCACCGGCACTTCGCCCCAGCCCAGCCGCAGGTCGTCGGCCCGCTGGAACGGCCGCCGGTCGACCCGGCCGGCGTCGCCGTCGTCGAGCCCGAAGATCCGGACGACGGGCGGGCCGGCCTGCTCGGGGCCGGGCTGGTCGGTGGGGTCGGTCACTGGTCGCTCCTGGGGTGAGGGCCGACGCGCAGGTCCGGGTCGGCGTATGTCGAGTAGCTGATGCCCAACGGGTTGGCGTAGCGGTCCAGCAGGTGGTTGCGGGCGTGGTGGACGGCCTCGCCCAGGGACTCGCGCAGCAGGATGAATCTGGTGTAGAGGGCCGTGGAGAATTCGGCGGCCACGTCGTCGGGGATCTCGATCTCGCTGCCGACGAAACCTCGGTTGTCGTTGCGCAGGAAGAACCATGGGAACGACAGGGCGCTGCCGGCCGCCAGCCGGGACGCACCGCAGGCGTTCATCATGACCAGTGGCATCTCGGCGGGCGTGTCGTCTCGTCCGAAATGGCCGGCGGCGGTGGTGATCAGGTCGTCGAGGGTCACCCGGACGGTGCGGCCGCCGCCGGACAGCTCGATCTCGTTGGCCATCGGCCGGTCCGCGCTGGTGTAGCAGTGGCAGGCGAAATGCTGCAGGGCGTCGGGGGTGCCGCCGGCGGCGGGGCACGGGGCGCTGATCTGGTCGGCCAGGGTCGGGCCGTCGGTTTCCGCGGTGGGGAAGGTGGTCACCTGGGCGTGTTGTTCGGCGGCGGTGGTGAACCATTTCAGTTCCAGGCGGGCGCCGGGCAGGCCGTCGTGCTGGAAGAAACGCACCGGCAGGCGGCCGTGTTCGGTGGCGCGCAGGGTGATGTTCTGGGGCACCGGCAGGTTGCCGAAGGAGCGCCGCACCATGGCGGTGAAGCCGACCACGTTGCGGCATGCCCGGACCAGGTCGGCGCGGGTGCGGACGTCAGCGGGGCGGGGGTCGAGCAGGGGCAGGTATTCGATGGGGAGCATCGCGCCCAGCTCGCCGACGCATTCGATCATCGGGACGAAGCGGGGGTTGCGGGCGGCCGGCAGCGCGCTGCGCCACCAGCGGGTGAGTTCGGCGGCGACCCGGCGGTGGAAGATCAGGAAGAGCTGCCGGTTGCCGATCTGCCAGAACCGCCGGTAGACCTCGGCGGCGTCGGCGTCGGTGACCTCCATGCCGGACAACTCGTCCTTCAGAGCGGTGAGCCGCTGGTCGAGGTCGGTGCGGGCCGCGCGGAGCACGGTTTCGTCGTCGAGGGTGATCCGCAGGTCGGCGCAGCCGGGGCGGGCCGCGTGGAAGTGCAGATACAGGCCGTCGTTGGCGCGCACCGTGCGGATCGTGACGGCCGGGGCGGTACGCCTCACCCGTGCACCGGCGCGAGGACGGCGCGGACGTGCACGACGACGGCCTGGACGAGCCGGCCGGCCTGGTAGAGCTGGAACCAGATCTCGTGCCGGCCGGCCTCGTCGGGGATCTGGAAGGCGAACACGGTTTCGGCGACGCCGGCCGGCAGGGCGACGGTCATGCCGCGCCGGTTCGGGACCGGTTTGAGGGTGGGGCTGTCGGCGACGGCGTCGAATTCCACGTTGCGTTCGGGGCGGCCGCCGTCGATGGTGATCGGTTCGGCGATGAAGAACTGGTCGCCGGATTCGAGGGTGGGGGCGGTGCCGCGGGCGTTCTCGTCGTTCATGACGAAGAAGGACAGTTGCAGGATGCTGCCGGCGGTGGCGGTGAGCATCTCGCCGGGGGTCGCGGACGGCCGGCCGACGTCGCCCTTGCGGTCGATGACCATGAAGCCGGTGAAGTTGGCGGGTGCGGGCCCGATGACGGCGGCTTCGATGCCGTCCTCGATGAGTTTGCCGACGCGCTGGTAGAACGCCTGCTGCAGGGTTTCCATGCGTTCGCGTACGTCGAAGGAAAGCTGTTCGGCGGCCTGCGCGGCGAGGGCGGAGATCTGCGCGTCGTCGAGTTCGGGGTTGCGGATCTGCGCGGCGAGCCGGTCCTGGCGCTGCTGGAGGTCACGGATCTCGGGCAGCAGCGTCCGGTGGATCTCGCCGGCGATGTCGTCGCGGATGCCGCTGAACTGTTCGATGTTGACGATCGCCGGGCCGGTGGTGTCGGTGGGCACGAGTTCGTCGGGGCGGACCCGGCCCATCAGGACGGGGGCGGCCCGCCGGAACTCCTCGGGGTCGCGCGGGATCGGCAGGTGCAGGGACCGGGCCAGGTCGAACCGGTAGAGCTCGACGGCGGCGGCCCGCTGCCCGTAGAGGGTGGTGGCGCTCTGCCGCAGCCCGGCGAGCAGGGCGGCCCCGACGAGCAGCGGCCCGAGAACGGCGGTGAGCAGGGTGGACGGGCCGGTGTCCCGGGTGAGCAGCAGGACGGCGAGGGCGGTGGTGACCGCGCCGGCCACGCCGACGCGCAGCGCGTTGACGGAGCGTTCGCCGCGGCGGAACGGCGCCCGGGCCTCGGCCGGCAGGACCAGTTCGATGCGGGGCCACACGGCGGTGAGGCCGAGGCCGGTGCGGTGCGCGGTGACCTCGACCGCTTCGAGCATGCCGTCGGTGATCGCCGGCCGGGCCAGGGTGTCGCGGAGGTGGGGCCGGCGGCTCGGCCGGATCAAGGGTTCGCGTTCCAGGTCGCGCAGCCGGTCCTCGAGCCGGCGCAGGGTGTCGTAGTCGGCGGCCCGCATGTTCCGGCGGCCGATCTCCTGCTGGAGCCGGCCGATCTCGTCCTCGATCTCGGCCCGGCGGCGGTAGTCGCCGCCGGCCGGTTCGTAGCGGGGTTCGGCGGCGATGTCGACGGTGACCCAGTTGAGCACCAGCCGTTGCACGGTGAACGCCGCGACCAGCACGAGGGCCCAGGTGCCGAACGTGCCGAACAGGCTGCCGAGGTCGCGGTGCAGGGGGTTGCCGGTCTGCACGATCCCGGCGGCGACGATCGCACCGGCCGGCACGAGCAGCCCGGCGAGCTGGGTGGTCAGCGGCGGCGGGGTGCGCCGGCCGCTGACCCGCAGCGCGGAGGCCACCATGCGGAACAGGGCGTAGGCGAGCCAGGCGGCGACCGGGAGCGCGGCCACCGATCCGAAGATCCACGCCGGGGCGGGGTGGCCGCCCACCGCGGCGGTGACGGCCACGGCGATCGCGGTCGCCTCGGCCAGGACGGCCGCGGCGATGCCCATCTGCCAGGTGTCGTCCTCGTAGAGCTCCCAGTCCCCCAGAAAGACCATCAGACCGAGGAGGAACAGCGCGGGTACGACGGCGGCCACCCCACCGGCGATCGCCCCGGCGACGGCCTGGTCGTGGACGAGCCACGCACCGCCCAGGACGGTCAGCCCGGCGTCGATCGCCACGGCCGACCCGAGCAGGAGGGGCAGCCGGGGGCGGGGAAGGTACATCCTGAGTCCCCACGCGACCGCGACCACGGCGGCGGCGCACAGCCCGAGCCCACCCCAGACAGGTTTGGCGTGGGCGGTGGCGAGTTGTGCGTGCAGCAGCAGAAAACCACGCCAGGCCAGGTAGAGCCCGGCCACGATCAGGGCCAGGCTCGCGAGGGCACGGCCGGTGGCCCGGACTACGGTGCGCGTGGACGCCACGCCTCATGGTTAGCACGGATCGGCAAGCGTCCGCGAGAGTGTCCGGCATGGTCTGTCCACACGGTTCACGCGGACGCGCTGGTCGCGCAGTGCACCGAGTCCGGCGGTCACGGCGCCCGCAGGGGCGCTGGAGCGGGCCGCCGGGTTTGGCGGAAATCGCGGATCGTGAATCCGTGAATTTCCCGAGTTTCGGCATTGTCGCCCCGGGGTTACGTTCCGGCGATGGCGATGAAAGCGCTTTCAAAGGCGACGATCTATCAGGTCGCGCAGCTGGCGGGCGTGTCGATCGCCACCGTGTCGCGGGCGATGCGGGATTCCGATCTGGTCACCGAGCAGACCCGCGAACGGGTCCTGGCGGCGGCGAAACAGTTGAGGTTCACGCCGAGCCGCGCGGGCCGGTCGCTGGCTGAGGGCCGGCACGCGGCCAACGGGATCGTCTTCCCGGATCTGGTCGGCCCCTACTACGCCGAGGTGATCCTCGGCTACGAGGCGACCGCGGCCGGGTTCGGGTCGAGTGTGCTGATCCTGGCCACCGGCGGCCGCACCGACGCCGACGCCGCGGTGCGGGAGCTGGCGACCCGGGTGGACGGGCTGACCGTGATGGGGCAGACCGTCTCCGACGAGGTGATCGCCGAGCTGCGGCTGCCGGTGGTGCTGCTGGCCCGCGACCCGGTGCCCGGTGTGGACACGGTCCGGGCGCAGAACGCGAGGACGGCGCGGAGCCTGGTGGAGCATCTGCTGGGCCACGGGCACCGCCGGTTCACGTTCCTCGGCGACCCGGCCGGCTCCCCCGACGTGCGGGGGCGTTACGACGGCGTCCGCGCGGGCCTCAAACGCGCGGGCGTCGAGCCTGCTGACCTCGTACCCACCAAAGGTTTTGATCTTGAAGCCGGGAAAGAAGCAGCGAAGGCCCTGCAACCAGGAACGGCAGTCGTGTGCGCGAACGACGAACTGGCGCTCGGTGTGCTGCTCGCCGCCGAGGAGGCGGGGTTGCGGGTTCCGCAGGACCTGGCCGTGACGGGCTGGGATGACCTGCTCGCCGCCCGGTTCGCCGGCTTGACCACGGTGCGCCAGCCGATGCGGGAGCTGGGCGCGACCGCCGCCCGCTGGCTGAACCGGCGCATCACCGACGACATGCCTGCCGCTGCCCGGCGGCGGGTCCTTGCGACGCAGCTCGTCGTCCGGCGCAGCTGCGGCATCCACTCCCCGGAGGTTCACCGATGAACCAACGATCGATCGTTGCCGTCGCCGCTGCCGCGGTGATCGTGCTGAGCGGCGCGGCCGGCTGCGGCCGTGACGCAGGCACGGAGAAGGAGACCGCGAAGGCGGTCAGCGACGGCAAGGCCAGCGGGGACATCACGGTCTGGGCGATGGGTACGGAGGGTGAGAAGCTCGCCGCGTTCGCGAAGGCGTTCACCGCCGAGAACCCGGACGCGAAGGTGTCGGTGACGGCGGTGCCGTGGGATGCCGCGCACCAGAAGATCTCGGGGGCGATCGCGGCGAAGCAGACCCCGGACGTGTCGATGATCGGCACGACGATGCAGGGCGAGTTCGCCAAGACCGGCGCCCTCGATCCGACGCCGGCCGATCTGTTCGGCAAGGACGCGTTCTTCCCGGGCGCCTGGGACACCACGCTGGTGAACGGCACGTCGTTCGGGGTGCCCTGGTATGTGGAGACCCGCGGCATCTACTACCGCACCGACCTGGCCGCCAAGGCCGGTTTCCCGGACGGGCCGAAGACGTGGGACGACCTCACCGCCATGGCGAAGGCGATGCAGTCCAAGGCCGGCGCGAAGTGGGGGCTGAACATTCAGCCGGGCAAGACGGGCAGCTGGCAGTCGGTGCTGCCGTTCGGCTGGTCGAACGGCGCGGAGATCGCCGCGGACGGTAGGTACACGTTCGACACCCCGGAGTTGACCGAGGCGCTGAAGTACTACCAGTCGTTCTTCACCCAGAAAATCGCGCCCGACAACCTGCCGCAGGGGGCCCTGGAGCCGGCGTTCGTGCGCGGGGAGATCGGCGCGTTCATGTCCGGGCCGTGGCATGTGGGGATCCTCAACGAGCAGGGCGGCAAGGACTTCGCCGGCAAGTACTCGGTGGTGGGCATGCCGGCCGGGAAGTCGTCGACGTCGTTCATCGGCGGCAGCAACATCGCCGTGTTCAAGGACGCGAAGAACCGCGACGGCGCGTGGAAGTTCCTGGCCTGGCTGGCCCGGCCGGAGGTCCAGGTCAAGTGGTATCAGGCCGCGGCCGACCTGCCGGCCGTGCAGAAGGCCTGGGACGATCCGGCGCTGTCCGGCGACAAGATCCTGCAGGTTTTCGGTACGCAGCTGAAGTCGGCGAAGGCACCACCGTCGTACCCGACGTGGGAGCAGGTGTCGGCGGTGTTCGACACCGAGGTGGAGAAGGTGTGCGTCGGCGGGGAGGACCCGGCGGCGGCGTTGAGGAACGTGCAGCAGCAGGCGTCGGCGATCGGGACCGGGGCCTGACGTGCCGGCGACCGTGCCGCGCTGGCGGCGGGCCGTCACCGGCTGGTCGTTCGCCGCCCCGTTCACCGCCCTGTTCCTGGTGTTCGCGCTGCTGCCGGTGGTCGCGTCGCTGGTGATGAGCGTGACCGACCTGCGCGCCACCGACCTGCGCCACCCCCTCGCGGTCAACTTCGTCGGGCTCGACAACTATCTGCGGCTGTTCGACGACCAGTTGTTCCGGCGGGCCGCGGTCAACACGCTGATCTTCGTGGTGATCGGGGTGCCGCTGACCATCGTCGCGGCGATGGCCGCGGCGAACGGCCTGAACTCGGGGCTGATCCGGCTGCGGGGCCTGTTCCGGGTGGGGTTCTACCTGCCGGTGGTGACCAGCATCGTCGCGATCGCGGTGGTGTGGCGGTTCCTGCTCGACCCGGAGGCCGGCATCGTCAACAGCCTCCTCGCCGCGGCCGGGATCGACGGGCCGGCGTGGCTGCAGGATCCCCGCACGTCGCTGCCGTCGATCATCGTGATGGCGGCGTGGCGGAACTTCGGTTCCCTCATGGTGATCTTCCTGGCGGCGCTGCAGGGCATTCCGCACGATCTGTACGAGGCGGCCACCCTCGACGGCGCCGGCCGGTGGCAGCAGTTCCAGCGGATCACGCTGCCGCTGATGCGCCCGGCGCTGCTGTTCGGGGCGGTCATCACCGGCATCGGCTACCTGCAGCTGTTCGAGGAACCCCTGGTGATGACCCAGGGCGGGCCGCTGTCATCGACACTGTCGGTGTCGTATCACGTGTACAACCAGTTCGGGTTCGGCAACTACGGCTACGCGGCGGCCGCCTCCTACGTGCTGTTCGTCGCGATCGTCGCCCTGTCGGTGCTGCAGTTCCGCCTGCTGGGGAGCCGCAATGACTAGACGGGATCGGTACGCGAAGATCGTTCTCTATGCGGTGCTGGTCGCCGCGCTGATCGTGGTGGTCGGCCCGTTCGTGTGGATGCTGCTGTCGTCGTTCAAGAGCGAGGGCGAGATCCGGTCGGTGCCGCCGACGTGGTGGCCGTCGCACTGGACCCTGACGAACTACCGGGACCTGTTCTCCCGCCTCGATTTCCCGCAGTACTTCGCGAACTCGGCGATCGTCGCGATCATCGTGACGCTCGGGAATCTGCTGTTCTGCTCGCTGATCGGCTACGCCCTGGCGAAGCTCGACTTCCCCGGCCGTAAGGCGCTGTTCCTGACCGTGCTGGGGATGCTGATGGTGCCGGGCATGGTGACGTTCGTGCCGCAGTTCGTGCTGATCAGCAACATGGGCCTGGCCAACTCGTACGCCGGCCTGGTGTTGCCGTTCCTCGCCGGGCCGTTCGGGGTGTTCCTGATGCGGCAGTTCCTCCTCGCCATCCCCGACGACCTGATCGAGGCGGCCCGCGTCGACGGCGCCGGCGAGTGGCGGATCTTCTGGCGGATCGTGCTGCCGCTGTGCAAACCGGCCCTCGCCACGCTGGGCATCCTGACGTTCCTGGCGTCGTGGAACAACTTCCTGTGGCCCCTCGTCGTGGCCACGACCGACGACAAGTACACGCTGCCGGTCGCGCTCGCCCTCTACAGCATCGGGCAGAACCGCATCTACTTCGGGCTGCTCCTGGCGGGGGCCGTCGTGGTGGTGCTGCCGGTGCTGATCGTCTTCCTCGCGTTGCAGCGGCACTTCCTGCGCGGCATCGCGACCACCGGACTCAAGTGAGGCGGTTCCGTTGAGACGTCTACTGGTTGTTCTGACCTCCGTGGTCCTTCTGGCATGCATGTCGGCGGCCACCAGGCCCGACCCGCTGCGCGGCTATGCCCGCGACACGTGGCGTTCCCTCGTCGCGATGACCGACCCGGCGACGGGCTTGGTCGCCGACAACCTGTCCGGGGATTTGTCCACTAAATCCACCTACACCTCGCCGACCAACATCGGCGGCTACCTGTGGTCGGCGGTGGTGGCCCGCGAGCTGGGGATCATCTCGTCCCGGGAAGCGACTGCCCGGATAAACCAGACTTTGACCACCCTCAGCACCCTGCAACATCACGAAATTTCGGGCATGTTCTACAACTGGTACGACCCGCACACCGGCGCGGTCGTCACCACCTGGCCGGAGGACGGTTCGACGGTCACCCCGTTCCTGTCGTCGGTCGACAACGGCTGGCTCGCGGCCGCCCTGCACGTGGTCGCCGGCGCGGTCCCGTCGCTGAAGCCGCAGGCGACAAGGATCCTGTCGACGATGAACTTCGGGTTCTTCTTCAACCCGGCCGCCACCTCCCCGATCGGCACCCGCGGCCTGATCCGCGGCGGTTTCTGGGACACCCGGCCCCCCGGCTGCTCGGTCGCCCAGGACGGGGTGTGGTTCACCTGCAACCACTACGACATCACGGTGACCGAGCCGCGGATCGCCACCTACCTGGGCATCGGCGCCGGCCAGATCCCGGCGACCGCCTATTTCGACGCGATGCGCACCCTGCCCGACTCCTGCGACTACGCCTGGCAGGAGATGCAGCCGCAGGGCTTCACCACCACCCATCTGGGCCGCACCGTGTACGAGGGTTCCTACCGGTACCGGGGGATCACGTTCGTGCCGAGCTGGGGCGGCGACATGTTCGAGGCCCTGATGCCCGACCTGTTCGTGCCGGAGGAGACGTGGGGCCCGAACAGCTGGGGCCGCAACCACCCGGCGACGGTGGCCGCGCAGATCGAACACGGCCTGGGCGACGCCGGCTACGGCTACTGGGGTTTCTCCCCCGCGTCGAACCCGTTCGGCGGTTACGCCGCCTACGGCGTGGACGCGATGGGCATGGACACCGACGGCTACCCCTCCGACGTGCAGGGCGGCAGGTACGACGCCGGTTTCGGTGACTGCCGCCCACCGGGCCCGGCCGCGGTCTACGGCGACGGCGTCATCACCCCGCACGCCGCGTTCCTGGCCCTGCCGTATGCCCGCAAGGCCGCCACCGACAACCTTGCGAAGATCAAATCCGATTTCGACGCGTACGGCCCGGGCGGCTTCTACGACTCGATAGCCGTCCGGTCGGGCACGGTCGCGAAACGCTACCTGTCCCTCGACCAGTCGATGATCATGGGCGCGGTCGGCAACGTCCTCGCCCACGACGTGTTGCGCCGGGCGTTCGTGACCCGCGACTTCGAACGGGCGGTGCGGCCGCTGCTGGCGCAGGAGACGTTCAACGTGCCGGCCGGGCAGCGCCTGCCGCAGCTCGGCGGTGGCCGCCGATGACGATCGAGGAGCAGGCCCGCGCGCAGTGGGCGGCGCTGATGGGTGGCGGCGGCGCCCAGGACCGCACGTCCGGCGAGCCGGTCGCGGCCGGCCTGCCCGCCCCGGCCGGCGTCAGCGCGGTGTCGGGGCGTGGCCAGGTGACCCTCCGGTGGGAGCCGGTGCCGGGGGCGATCGGCTACGCCGTGCACCGCGCCGAGTCCCGGTCCGGCCCGTTCACCGTCGTCGATCATGGCGGCGGTGACGTCCTGGCCGTCCCGCACGGCCCGTACACGGACACCACCGACGGCCGCGGCGGCTGGTATGCGGTCGCCGCGCTACGGACGGTCAACGCGATCGGCCCGCTGTCCGACCCGGTCCCGGTCACCGCCCATCCGGCGGTGCAGGTGCAGGGGGCGGCGCTCGGCACCCGGGTCGCGCCGAGCGGCCCGTACGGCGGCGGCCCGTCCCCGGCGGTCACCGTGACGGTCGGCGCGCAGGGCATGCCGTTGCACCGGATCTGGCAGGAGATGGTCGGCTCCGAACACCTGAGCCACCTCCTGCAGACGGACACGACCGGCGGCCGCCCGATCGGCGCCGAACTCCGCGAAGCGCTGCGGCGGGTGCATGACGAGCTGGGGGTGCGGTCGGTGCGGGCGCACGCGATCCTCGGCGACGACCTGGCCATCTGCCGCGACGACGGCTTTGACTTCCGCCGGGTCGACGAGGTGTACGACACCGTCCTGTCCCTGGGCATGGTCCCGGTCGTCGAGTTCGGCTACATGCCCGGCGCCCTGGCCGCGGACCCGTCGGCGACGGTGTTCACCTACCGCGGCATCATCTCCCCACCGGCCGACTGGTCCCGGTGGGCGGACCTGATCCGGGCGTTCACCGCCCACCTCGCCGACCGCTACGGCGTGGCGGAGTTACGGGCGCGGTGGCGGTTCGAGGTGTGGAACGAGCCGAACCTGTCGGTGTTCTGGTCCGGCACCCCCGCCGACTACTGGCGGCTCTACACCGAGGCCGCCCGGGCGATCAAGTCGGTCGATCCGCAGCTGCGGGTGGGTGGCCCGGCGACCGCCGCGGTCGGCTGGATCGACGACCAGCTCCAGGTCGACGCCCCGGTCGACTTCCTGTCCACCCACGTCTACGGGACGCTGCCGCTGGACCTGCGGCCGTGGGCGGACGGCCGGCCGATCCTGTGGACCGAGTGGGGGGTGACCGCCACCCACGGCAGCGCCGTCAACGATTCCGTGTTCGCGGCGGCGTTCCTGCTGTCCGGCATGCATTCGGCGGCCGGCCGCACCGCCGCCCTCGCACCGTGGGTGGCGTCGGATCATTTCGAGGAGCTGGGCCGCCCGCAGCGGCTGTTGCACGGCGGGTTCGGGCTGCTCACGGTCGGGAACCTGGCGAAGCCGAAGTTCTGGGCGCTGTGGCTGGCGCAGCGCCTCGGCGACGTCGAGTTGCCGGTGACGGTGTCCGGGGACGGCGGCGGCAGCCTGGTGCAGGCGTGGGCGTCGCGCTACCCGGACGGCGGGGTCGGGGTGCTGGTGTGGAACAGCACCCTCGACCAGAGCAAGACCGCCGGCTGCACGGAGCTGAACCGGCGGGTGCACCTGAACCCGGGCCTGCCCGGCCCGCACACGCTGCGGTTGTGGCGGGTCGACGCCGTCCACGGCAACATCGCCGCCCACTGGCAGGGCGAGTGGCCGACCGATCAGGAGTGGGCGTCGTTGACGGCGGCGGACGTGCTGCCGGAGGCCGCACCGGCCCGCCGCCTCGGACCGGGCGAGCAGGTCACCGTCGACCTGCCCAACCCGGGTATCGCGTTCGTGGAGATCCGGCCGGCTTGAGAGGTCAGGGGGCGTCCGGTCCGGCCGGGCGCCAGCCGCGGCGGCGGCCCTGGCGGATGATGACGGCGGCGATGCCGATCAGCAGCACCAGGCCGCCGCCGATCCCGGCGAACAGCAACGCCGCGTCCTGCGCCTTCGCCCGCCGGGCGGCGAGGGCCTCGGCGGCCGGGTCGTTCGGGCTCATCACCACCGGAGCCACCGACTCGTGCACGCCCGGCCCGAGGGTTTCGGTCAGCGCACGGTACGGGTTGAGCAGCCCGGCACCGTACTCGTCGCTGCGGGACCCGCCCGGCGCCGGGTCGGCGGTCGCCTGCATGCGCCGCAGCACCTGATCGGGGCTCAGCCCGGGGAACTTCTGCAGCAGCAGCGCCGCGGTCGCCGACACGAACGGCGCGGAGAAACTGGTGCCCTGCTGGTTCTCGTGGCCCTGACCGCGGGCCGCGACCGTCACCGGTTTGCCGTAGGCGACCAGGTCGACGTAGTCGCCGTGCTGGGAGAAATCGGCCAGCTCCCCGGACGAGTCGACCGCGCCGACCCCGATGACGCCGTCGTCGTCGGCCGGATAGGGCGTCGGGTTGCCCTCCTTGGCGTGGTTGCCGACCGCGGCGACCACCACCACCCCTTTGTCGTGGGCGCGTTTGACGGCCGCCGCGACCTGGTCGTTCGGGTCGGTCATCACCAGCGAGAGATTGATCACCTGGGCGCGGCCCTCGTCGACCGCCCAGTTGATGGCCTGCGCGAACTGCGCCGGCGAACCACGGTCCCCGACCGCCTTGCCGTCGATCTCCTGCTGCTCGCTGATCCGCACCGGCACGATCGTCACCCCGGGGGCGAGGCCCTGGAATCCGGTCTCGCCGACCGGCTGCGCGGCGATCACGCTGGCCACCCCGGTGCCGTGCCCGACGCAGTCCTGCTTCGAGTCGGTGTCCTTGTGCAGGAAATCCTTGCCGTCGTCGACGTGGCCCCTGAGCTGTGGATGCCCGGCGTCCACTCCGGAGTCGATGACCGCGACCCGCACCCCTTGACCGGTGGCGAACTCAGCGATCCGCTTCGGCCCGTAGACCAGGTCTTCGAGGGGGGTGCCCTTGAAGACCTCCGCCGCCTTCGGTGCCGTGTCACACACGTTCGCGGCCCACGCCGCCGGTGCCGGCAGCACCAGCAGCACCACCACGCCCGCACCCGCCGCCCAAGCTCCCCTGCGCACCACTGTCCCCCGTTCCAACGATTCCGGTGGATGGTACCGAGGGGGTGCGACACCCGGTTGTGCCCGCCCACGACCCCCGGTTAGGTTGTGGGCACCAATCTGCGGCGTCGTGAGGGAAACCGGTGAAAGTCCGGTGCGGTCGCGCCACTGTGAACGGGAACGTTTTCCCGTGAGTCAGGACGCTCGCGCGCCGCAGCCTGCACAACGGGACGCGTCATCCCGCAAGGAGGTTTCTCGAGCCATGCCACACACCCAGACGGTCCGCCCGATCAGCACCCCCGCGATCTCCCGGCGACTGCTGCTCACCGCGCTCACCGTGGTCGCCCTGATGCTGCTGATCAGCTACCTGGTCGCGTTCGACCAGGGTGCGGTGTCCCGCAGCGGGATGTACCTTCACGAGCTCATGCACGACGGCCGGCACCTCCTCGGTGTCCCGTGTCACTGAGCGCCACCGGAAAAGCGCCGACCTACGGCGCCCTGCTGCTCCGGGGCCTGCTCGCCGGCCTGATCGCCGGCCTGCTGGCGGGTGTGTTCGCCTACACCGTGGGAGAACCCAAGGTCGACGCGGCCATCGCCATCGAGGAGGCCAACGCGCACGCCGCCGGTGCGGCCGCCGACGGCCACCACGACGAGGAACTCGTCGGCCGCGACGGGCAGAAGGGCGGCCTGTTCCTGGCCACCGGCCTGTACGGGGCGGCGATGGGTGGCCTGCTCGCCACCGCCTACACCGTCCTGCGCCGCCGGCTGCGCACCACCAGCGACACCCGCGCCGCTCTCGGCCTGGCCGGGGCGGCCCTGCTCGGCATCGTCCTCGTGCCGTACCTGAAATATCCGCCCAACCCGCCCGCGGTCGGCAACCCGGACACGATCAACCAGCGCACCATCAGCTACCTGGCGATCGTCGTGATCGGCCTGGTCGCCGTGTGGGCCGGGGTGATCGCCGCCCGCACCCAGCCGGCCGAGTGGCGTCAGGCCCTCGCCGCCGCGGCCGGTTTCCTGATCGTCGTCGCCGTCGGCTACCTGCTGCTGCCGGCCATCGACGAGGTGCCCGACACGTTCCCGGCGACCCTGCTGTGGAACTTCCGGATCGCGTCGCTCGGCACCCAGGCCGTCATGTGGTCGGCCCTCGGCCTCGGCTTCGCCGCCCTGGCCACCCGCCCCGTGCGGGAGCAGGCGGCCCGCGAGGCCGTCACCGTCTGACGCACGAGACAGCGGCCGGTCGCCTCACCCGCGCCCGGCCGCCGCGGTGATCAGCACCGTGTGCTTCCGGACCCGGAAGACACCGTCCGCGGCGATCCGCTCCTCGACGATCGCCCGCGCCGCCGCCAGCTCCCCATCGCTCAGCGGGGACAGGGCCATGCTGCCCAGGTAGGCCAGGACCGGCCCGGCGTCCGGCACCGCCAGATCCCCCGGGAACTCCTCCACCCGCACATCCTGGAACGCCGCGGCGACCAGGCCGGGGCCGCTCTCCGCGGTGAAGTCGCTGACCGAGCGGCCCAGCATGATGTCGGGGCGGCCGATCCGCGTACCCAACTCGGTGATCTCCCGCATGTGCCCGCCGCCGTTCGTGGCCACCGCGAGGCGGCCGCCGGGCCGCGAGACCCGGGCGAACTCCCGCAGCACCGCCGCCGGGTCGTCGACGTGGTAGAGCATGTGGTTGGCGATCACCATGTCGAAACTGCCGTCCGCGAACGGCAACGCCCCCGCGTCGCACCGGTGCACCGACGCCCCCGCGACACCCGCCAGCCGGTCGCACATCGCCGGCGAGGAATCCACCAGGGTCAGATCCACGCCGCCGTGATCGAGATGCCGCCACAACTCCCCCGTGCCGGCCCCCACCTCCAGGACCCGGCCGGCCGGTGACAGCCGCCCGGCCAGCCACGAGAACCACGTCTGCGGGTTCGTGCCGTAGGAGTGCAACGCCATCCGCGCGGTCAGATTGCCGGTGGAGCTCGCATACTGCTGCTCGGCGCGCGCCGAAGGTGTCGTCGTCACCGCCCGGATGCTAGCGAGGCACCGCCAGGAACTCCGTCACCGCCGGCGCCAGCACCGCCGGCTTCACGATGTGCGTCTGCCCCGGCAAGGTGCGGTAGTCGCCCTTCGCCAGCGCCTCGCTCCACGCCCGCGTCCCGTTGCGCATGTACGCCGGGCTCTTCCCGCCGTCCATCACCAGCGCCGGCACCGTCACCCCCGCCCACCGCGCCGCATCCAGGGGTTTCCCGCGCCCGGTGTCCCCGAGGATCCGCAGGTCGTACGGCAGCGTGTGCGCCACCGCCGTGATCTTCCGCCACGGCGGCATCAACGGCATCACCGCCACCACGAACCCGGGCACCCCCACATGCTTCATGAACTTCTTCACCGCACCCGCCCGGTCACCGCGCGCCAGCAACGCCTCGGTGTCCGCGGTGAACGTCGCCTCCCGCGGCTCCCGGGTGCCGTCGACGATGAACGGCGGCTCATAGAGAACAACCCGGGTGATCCCCGGCAACCGGTTCGCGGCATCCGCGGCCAGCACCGCCCCCGACGACACCCCGAGCACCGGCGCCTCTCCACCCGCGGCGGCCAGCACCGCCGCGACATCCTCGATCTCCCACTCCACCGACCACGGCAGCGTGTCACCGCTCCCGCCACGCCCCCGACGGTCATACAGGTACACGGTGAAACTGTCGGCCAGCGCCGCCGCGATCCCCCGGGACGGCCCGCTGTCGCGATAACACATGGCGCCGTCGACGAAGATCAACGCCGGGCCCGACCCGACCGTCTCGTAAGCGATCACGGTGCCGTCGGCAGAGGTCACGGAAGGCATGATTCAGGTCCCTTCACGGAGAAACGCGGCCCAATCGGTCGGATCGTCGCCGAACAACTCATGGCTGACGACCATCGCCCCATGGAAACCCCGCAAAAACCGATAGAAGCCGATTGATGTACGCACCCCCAGCGTGTGCGCATTCACGAAGAACACCTCACCGCCCGCCGCCGGGTCACCGATCCGCGGCGACGGTCCGACGCCGAGCTTCTTGTACAGCGCGGCCCACGCGGCCGGCCAGTCCGCGACCGGCGGCCCGAACACGGTCACCGGCGTCGCCGCCCGCCCCGGGAAGAACCGCAAATACTCCACCAGGGTCGCGAAGAACATCGCGTTGCCCCACTGCATCGCCTCGAACTCGCCGGCCCAGTCATCCCCCGGCAGGAACCCGCTGTTGACCACCCGCAGCACCGTCGCCGACCGGTCCCGGCCCTCGATCAGGAACTCGTTCGCCACGAACCGCCCGTCCGCCGCCGGCGCACCCCCGAACGCGAAATGCCGCGGCTCGTCCCGGCTGGTCACCGTGCCCGCCGGGATCCACCCGTCGCCGAAATCGGTGCGCACCACATCCCCGTCGACCTCGGTGCGCCCCACGAACCACGAGGTGATCCCCGGCCCGGTCGCGATCGCCGCCCACACCTGCTCCGGGGTGGCCTCGACGACCGCCTCGTGCCGGGACTCGAATTCCTTACCCATCCGAACGCTCCGAAAGAGAATCGGTGGCCGGGTGCACCGCCACCACCAGTCGATGCTTACGGCCGTCCGCGCTGTGGTATTTCGCCAGCAGCTGCGTCACCGACGCGGTCAGCTCCTCGGCGAACGCCGCCCGGTCGGCCGGCGACGCGAACCGGACCTCCCCGTCCATCGCATACGTCGCGACCCGCTGCTTCGCCTGCCCCGCCCCGGTGATCAACGACCCGACATCCCGGACCAGCCGCCCCGCCAGGGCGAGGAGCCAGCGCGCCGACAACCGGTCCGGCGCCCGACCCGGATCGGGCGCCACCGCCGCCATCGCCGCCGGGGAGATCACATACGACGCGGCCGTCGCCTGCATCAGCCGCTCCGTCACGTTGCCCTTACGGCGCTCCTCGACCAGCTCGATCAGCCCGTGCTGCTCGAGCGTCCGCAGATGGTAGTTGACCTTCTGCCGGGGCAGGCCGACCTTGCCGGCCAGCATCGTGGCCGACCCCGGCACCGCCAGCTCGGCCAGCAGCCGGCTGCGGATGGGGTCGAGACTGACCTCGGCGGCGGCCGGGTCCTCGATCACTGCGACGTCGTGCATGGCCCCACCCTCCCACCGACAAATAAATTTGTCCAGAGGTAAGATCAGCCCCGTGACAACGGGGATCGAACACCTCCTGCAACCCGGCTGGACCGCCGACGAACTCACCCACAGCAAAGCCAACGAAGTCACCGGCGGCGTCTGGCGCATCCACCGCGACCACGACACCGCCATCCTCAAAATCGCCACCGCCCACCGCGACGGCGCCGCCCCGCACCTCGCCGCCAGCACCGACCCCGGCCACTTCAACTACTGGCGCCGCGAACCCGAGGCCTACGCCGCCGCCCTCCCCACCACCGCCTTCCCGACCATCAGCGCCCCACGCCTGCACGCCCTCGACGACCACGGCGACCACATCGCCATGTGGCTCGAAGACGTCCACGGCACCCCCGGCCGGCACAGCACCCCCACCCAGCTCGCCGACCTCGCCCACCGCCTCGGCACCGCCCAGGCCACCCACCTCGGCAACCCACCCGCCGCCCCCTGGTTCCCCCGCGACTGGCTACGCGACTACACCCTCGCCCAGCCCCACACCACCGACCCCGACTTCGACCACCCGGTCGCCGTCGCCACCTGGCCACCCGCCCTCCGCCAAGCCCTGCACCGCCTCTGGACCCACCGCCACGACCTGCTCGCCCTCGCCGACCAACTCCCCCGCACCCTCTGCCACCACGACGTCTGGCCGATGAACGTCATCCACACCGACCACGGCCCCGCCCTGCTCGACTGGTCCTTCCCCGGCCCCGGCGCCATCGGCGAGGACGCCGCCAACCTCGCCCTCGACACCTTCTTCGACGGCCTCATCGACCTCACCCACCTCGACGAGGTCCTCACCACCGTCACCACCGCCTACGCCGACGGCATGGCCGGCGCCCTCGACCCGGCCCTGGTCACCCACGCCATCAAGACCACCGGGGCCGCCAAATACTTCTGGCTGGCCCCCGTGATGCTGATGCGAGCCGAAACCCCCCGCCCCGGCAAAGCCGCCTACGACACCCGCGACCTCGAAGCCACCTTCACCGGCCGCGCCCCCGTCCTGGCCGTAGCAGCCCGATGGGCCGACGAAGCCCTGACCCAGTCCCCGATCGCCTGGTAACGACCCACCTCAGGCCGAAACCGGCTTTTCGCATCCGAGCGGCACCAGGACCCCGCTACACCGGCCGCGGTCACCGTGCGGCACGGCCAGGGCCAGCGGCACCCGAAGAGACTGCGGACGCAGATCGCGCACCGATGAGATTTCCACGCCGCGCCGGTCTGTACGGATGAGATCGACTTACGAGAGGCTGGCAGGATGCGGAAACTGACCTTCGGCATGAATGTGACCCTGGACGGCTACATCGCCGCACCCGGCGACGACCTCGGCTGGAGCGGAGGCGACGGACCGGACGAATCGGCGAACGACGAGCTCTTCCAGTGGTGGTCCGACCGGGTGGCCGCGACGGCGACGGCGCTCTACGGCCGCAAGCTGTGGGAGGCGATGAGCTCCCACTGGCCGACCGCCGACCAGCGGCCCGGCGCCACCAAGGCCGAGATCGACTACGCCCGCCGCTGGCGCGACATGCCGAAGGTCGTGTTCTCCTCCACGATCGACAAGGTCGACTGGAACACCCGCCTCGTCAGCGGCGACCCGGTCGCCGAGATCACCCGCCTCAAGACCGAGAACGCCGGCCCGATGGACGTCGTCGGCGCAACACTCGCCGCGGCCGCCATGAGGGCCGGCCTGATCGACGAGTACGTCCTGGTCACCCACCCGGTCCTGGTCGGCGCAGGCACGCCGTTCTTCACCGCACTGGACAGCTGGGTGAAGCTGAGCCTGGTCGAGACCCGGACCTTCCCCGGCGGCATCCTGCTGACCCGCTACGAGACAAGACGATAAGCACGCGGTCGACCGCCGCGGCGACACACCGCCGGTCCTCGTAGCCCCACGGACAGAGCCCCACCCTGGGCACCGCGCCCTCAACCGTCCAGATCGCGGTGCCCAGGCTCGGGCAGCATCACGAAGCGCGGATCGTCGCGCAGCAGGACGTCAGCCGTCGAGGTCGTCACGCCCGCGGGCGTCCGAATACGACGTCACCGCGCGCACCCCGTCATTCGAGAGCCCGCCGGTGGCGAGGCTCCGCCGGTCGAGCCGGCGACCGAGTCATTCGAGAGCGCGCCCGCGGCGAGGCTCCGCCGGTCGAGCCGGCGACCGACTAGCCGCTCGCCCGACCCCCACCCCGACGACGCCGTCCCCGAAAGCACGGCCGCCCGGAAATCAAAAGGTGGCTGGTCGTTGATTCCTTTTTGGTTTGTTGGGTTCGAGCGTGCCCGAGTGGCGTAGCGCACGTCGCGTAGAGCGTCCTAGGATGATACCGCCGGGGGAAATTTGTGCCGGTGTGGTGGCGTGGCTCGGGCGGTCGGCGCCCCTAGGGTGAGCAGGCGATGAGCGACAACGACGCCACCCTGGAGAACCGTCCCTGCGCCCACTGTGGACGCCCCGTCCCGCAGCGGTCCTCGGCCGGACGGCCGTTCCGGTACTGCCGGGACAACGACGGCGAGTGCCAGCGCGCCTCCCGCAACACCCGGATGCGGCACCGCTCCTCGCCCGGCCTGGCCGGGCAGGTGGCCCGCACCTGGGAGGTGGTCGACCGGCTCGACACGCTCGTCGAGACCCTCACCGACGCGCTGCACTCCGAGCTCTCCCCCGCCGGAGTGGAACGCCAGCTGGCCGAGCTGCGCGCCGAGACGTCCGGGCAGATCGCCGCCGCCCACACCGAACGCGACGACGCCCGCCGCGACGCCGAACGGGCCGACGGTGCGGTCGCCACCGCCCAGCAGCTGACCGCGGCCGCCGCCGCCGAACGCGACGAGTCCGCCCAGCGCGCCGAGGAGGCCGAGCGCCGGGCCACCGCCGCCGTGCAGGCCGCCGAGGAGGCCACCGCCCTGCGCGACGAGGCCCGCCGCGAGGCCACCGCCGCGGCCGCCCTGCGGGAGCGGGCCGAGGCCGAGCGCGACACGGCCCGCACCGAGTTGGCCGCCGAGCGCGACACCGCCCGCGAGGAGCTGGCCGCCGCCCGGGAGTCGGCCCGCGACGAACTGGCCACGGTGCGCGGGGAGTTGCAGGACGTGCGCCGCGAACGGGACAGCATCGAACGGGACCTGGCCGGGTCGGTGCGGGAGGCGCAGAACGCCACCGCCCGCGCCGACGAGTTGCGCCAGGTGTCCGACGACCTGAAGGCGGCGCAACGGGATCTCACCGAGCAGCTCACCGCCGTACGCCAGGAAGCCGCCACCGCACACACCCGGGCCGAGGTGGAGATCGCGCAGGTCCGGCAGGACCTGGCGGCGGCCGCCGCCGAACGCGACGCCGCCACCCGGGCCCGCGACGACCTGCAGCGCACCGCCGACCGCGCCGGGCAGGACGTCGCCGACCTGGAACGCCGCCTCGCCGCTGCCCGCGCCGAGGCGGAAACCGCCCAGACCCGCGCCGCCCAGCTCTCCACCCAGGTGAGCGATCTGGCGTCGGCCCTGGCATCGCTGGGCACCCGCCCGGCACCGGCCCAGCCGACCCGCGCCGGCACGCCCGAGACGGCCCCCGCCGCCGGATGAGTGCTTATTCTCACTGCGGGGCAGCGCTTCCGCACCACCAAGGTGGACAATCTCCGGGCTGCACTCCGCTCAGTTCCGGCAAACGCCGGACGAATAGCTCCGGGCAGGAAGCGAAACAGGGCGACGGATTGCCCGGTTAACCCAACGAGTGACCGACATCGCACCACCTGCAGAACACGCATAACACCGTAAAGTGGACCAAGGTCCACTTCGTCGGGGGCGGCCGATGCCCGGTAAGGGCCGATGCCGGTTACGCTCGTAGCGTTAACACCACCGTCACAACGGTGGGCCATAGCCTCGGCGACCGTGGAATCCCGCGGCCGTCCCTTTCGTTACACCAACGAGAGCAGCACCACGAGCGAGGGGAAAGCCAATCATGGGCGAACGCATGCTGCGCGGCAGCCGTCTTGGCGCAGTCAGCTACGAGTCCGACCGCAACACCGAGCTGGCGCCCCGGCAGACCCGAGAGTACCTGTGCGTCAAGGGTCACCAGTTCGAGGTGCCGTTCGCCGTCGACGCCGAGGTGCCCACCACCTGGGAGTGCAAGTTCGACGGCAGCGTCGCCCGTCTGGTGGACGGCAGCGAGCCCGAGCAGAAGAAGGCGAAGCCGCCGCGCACCCACTGGGACATGCTCCTGGAGCGCCGGTCGATCTCGGAACTCGAGGACATCCTCAACGAGCGGCTCCAGGAGGTTCGCACCCGACGGGGCCGTTGATCACGAAGCACCGACAGCGAAGGCCGACCCGCTCCGGGTCGGCCTTCGTGCATTTCCGTGCCCTCGCCCCGGGAGGCCTCAGCGGATGACTTCGCCCTCCACGACCTCGCCCTCGATGGCGGCGGCCGGCACCGACGGGGCGTGCACGGGGGTGTCGTCGTGCTCGACGACCACGACCGGCTCACCGCGGCGGACCTTCACCCGGCGCGGCCCGAACAGGTCACCGGCGACGGCGGCGCCGACCCGGCGCTCGGTGTACCGCTCGATCGTCTTCCGCGCGACCGGCCGGCCGATCAGCAGGAGCAGACCGGCGACCGAGGTGATGAAACCGGGGATGGCCAGCAGCAGCGCACCGGCGAGCCCGGCGAGCGAGTTGGCAACCTGCGCGCCCGGCGGCCGGCCCTCGGCGGCGGCGGCCCGGAAGGCCCGCCACCCCTTGATGCCCTCGCGGCGCAGCAGCAGCATGCCGGCGATCTCACCGACCGCGAGAGCCAGCAGGGTCCAGGCGCCGCCGATCAGGTGCACGACGCTGATGAAAACGGCGATCTCGGCGATCGCGAGCACGGCGAGCCCCAACGGCAGCAGGGCTATTCCTCGACGTTGCATGCTGTCCTCCGGGGGTCATGCCTTCTCGATCCAGCATGACACGCCGGTGCCCGCTCACGGCCAGGTGGAACCCTGCTTCGGCGTGCGGCCGAGGCGGTTCATCAATGCGGCCCGGCGCGACTGCAGACCCCAGATGGTGACCCTGAGCAGCTGTTCCTTGAAAATGTTGCCGCTCATCTTGCTGACGCCGTGTTCGCGCTCGGTGAACGTGATGGGCACCTCAGCCATCCGGAAGCCGTTCTTGTAGCTGCGCCAGGCCAGCTCGACCTGGAACGAATAGCCGGTGGAGGCGATGGTGTCGACGTTGATCGCGTCGAGCACCGGCATCCGGTAGGCGCGGTAGCCGCCGGTGGCGTCCCGGAACGGCATGCCCAGGGCCATCCGGATGTAGATGTTGCCGCCGCGGGAGAGCAGCAGCCGGTGCATCGGCCAGTTGTGCACACTGCCGCCGGGGATGTAGCGGGTGCCGAGGACGGCGTCGGTGTCGCGCAGCGCGTCGAGCAGCTTGGTCAGCTCCTCGGGGGCGTGCGAGCCGTCCGCGTCCATCTCGACGACCGCGTCGTACCCCTTGTTCTTGGCCCAGGCGAAGCCGGCCTTGTAGGCGGCGCCGAGGCCTTCCTTGCCCTGCCGGTGCAGCACGAAGATGTGGTCGTCGGCCACCGCGAGCTCGTCGGCGATGGTGCCGGTGCCGTCGGGTGAGTTGTCGTCCGTCACGAGGATGTCGATCGACGGCACGGCGCTGCGCACCCGGCCGGTGATCTTGCGGATGTTGTCCGCCTCGTTGTACGTCGGGATGACCACGAGGACCCGTCCAACTCCCGGGTAGCCTTCCGCCTCGCTCACCGTGCCTCCGCCTTCTCTTCCCCGTTGTTTCCGCTGGTGCGCCGGTTGCGCCGCAGCAGAAATGCCCCGGCCAGGGCCACCGCCGTCAATGCGACGGCCGCGATCTCGGGCCATACGCCCAAGCGAGTCGCTAGCGTACGCGACCCGTCCAGGTGCATGTCGCGCACCATGACCGATGCTTCATTGAAGCCGCTCTCGTCGTGCACGGCACCGTCGGTGCCGACAAATGCGGAAACTCCGACCGTCGACGCCATCAGTGATTCCCGGCCGTGCTCGACGGCGCGCAGCCGCACCATGGCGAGCTGCTGGCGGGCCTCGGCGGCGTTGAAGGTGGCGTTGTTGGTCTGCACGGCGAGGATCTGCGCGCCGCCGGTGACGGTGTCGCGGACGATGCCGTCGTAGGCGACCTCGAAGCAGATCACGTCGCCGAGGGTGAGCCCGGCGGTGCGGATGATGCCGGTGTGGTCGCCGGCGAGCATGTTGCGGACCAGGTCGACCTTGTCGCTGACGAGCCGGGCGACCGAGCGCATCGGCATGTACTCGGCGAACGGCACCGGGTGCTGCTTGATGTAGGTCTGGTCGAGGTCGGGGCCGGTGGCCGGGTTCCACAGGATGCCGGCGTTCTTGATGTCGGCCGGGTTGTCGGTGCGCAGGACCGCGCCGACCAGGATGGGCGCGCCGATCGCGTCGGCGGCGCCGGCGATCACCTGGGCGGCGTCCTGGTTGAGCAGCGGGTCGATGTCGCTGGAGTTCTCCGGCCAGATCACCAGGTCGGGCTGCTTCTGGGTGCCCGCCTTGACCTCGGCCGCCAATTGCAGGGTGGCTTTGGCGTGGTTGTCGAGGACGGCGCGGCGCTGGGCGTTGAAGTCGAGGCCGAGGCGCGGCACGTTGCCCTGCACGATCGCGACGACCTTGGTGGTGCCGCCCTGACCGGCGAGCGGGAGGGCGGCGGGCGCCACGGCGAGGGCGGCGAGGGCCGCCAGATAGCCGAGGCCGCGCCGGGACGGCCGCTGCCATAGGAGAGCAGCCAGGCAGCCACCGGCGGCGGCCACGGCGAACGTGACGAGCGGCGCGCCGCCGTACGCGGCGAGGCGCAGGCTGGGGGCGTCGCCCTGGCTGAAGGCGAGCCGCCCCCAGGGGAAGCCGCCGAACGGGGCCCGGTCGCGCAGCGCCTCCTGGGTGACCCAGAGCAGGCCGAGCAGCGGCGGCCACAGGTAGCGGCGGCGGTCGAGCATCGGTGACAGCCAGGCGGTGGCCAGCCCGGTCAGCCCCACGTAGACCGCCTCGGCCAGCGACAGCAGCGCCCAGGGTGCCCAGCCGGCGGCGAAACTCGTCCAGTTGAGCAGGGGGAAGAACAGCACGACGCCGGCCAGGAAGCCGAGGCCGAAACCGGCCCGCAGGCGGCGCCGGTGGGTGGCCACGCCGAGCAGCGCGACCCCGGCCGGGGACAGCCACCACAGGTCGTAGGGCGGCAGGGCCAGCAGCAGCGCCACCCCGGCGAGCAGCGCGAGGGGCAGGGCGAGTTTCAGCCGCAGCGGTGCGGGGCCGTCGCCGGGTGCGCTGACCTGGGGCGCGGCCGGTGGCTGCAGCGTCATTTCCACCCGCGGAAGGCTACCGGGCCGCACCCCCACGCGGAACTGCGGGAACGGAGAAGGCGCGGCCGTGATGGCCGCGCCTCGGGTGCTCTCCGTGCTCCCGGGCACGGGCGGTGGGTCAGCGGGTGGTCACCTGCGCCTTCGTTCCGAGTCACCGGGGACTGGCTGCCCCCGCCGAGCCGTTGTCTACTGGCGCCGTCACGACCCCCTGCCCCACCGACGGTGCGATCGGTCCGCTGCCGCCCCGCCGACCCCCTCCCACTGGACCTGGCTGAACGCGCGACCCCTGCGAGGACTGCGGCCAGTGGGTGGAGGAACGAAGTAGACATCGATCGCGTGCCGTGCTCAGGACTCGAAGACGGTACGTCCGGCCCCCGGCACGCTGTCAACCGCCTCCCCCGCCCTCTGGCGTGTCGCGTTGTTCGGCGTGTCATGTCCCGTACCCGATCGGGTTACAGCGTGTTCAGCAAACTGATCGCAGCGTGTCGATGATCGGCGGCCAGCAGGCCGGCGGCGGCGAGGACGTACTGCCGGTCGATCACCGTACGGGCTGTGGTCGGCGCGGCCCAGCCGCCGGCCGTGTCGGCGAGCACCGCGTCGAGGACGAAACCGCCGCCACCGTGGCGAAGTACCCCGCCGGAGCCGACGACGAGGCGCACGTCGCGCAGATCGCGGCCGCCGGTGCGGGGCTGCCCCGGTCCCGGAGAGTGACCGCGGGCGTGCCGGCGCAGGGCGATCATGGCGGCCGCGGCGGCGAGGGTGCGGTCACGCTCCGCCGACGGGCCGTTTCCGGGTACCGGAAGTGCCAATTTCTCGACTGTGGCGGCGGCCACAGTGCCGCCGGCACCGACAGCGACGCCGAGGTCACCCTCCACGGTCCGGGACCGCCACAGGGTACCGGCGACGTCGCGTTGCGGGCCGTTCTCGGCCTCGGCGTCCGGGACGAGCGCGGAGTAGACGTCGGTGGTGGCGCCGCCGACGTCGACGACCAGGACACCGGCACCGGTCAGGTCGGCGAGCAGCTCCACCCCGGCCAGGACGGCGTCGGGGGTGGCCGAGCGGACCAGGGCGGCGAACCGGCCGCCCGTCGACAGTTTCTTGCCGCCGATGACGTGCCGCAGGAAGACGTCGCGGATCGCGGCGCGGGCCGGGCCGGGGTCGAGGACGCCGATCCGCGGCAGGACGTTGGCGGTCACCGTGACCGGGATGCGGCGGCCGGTCAGCTCGGCGGCGGCCTCGGCGCGGGCGTCGGCGTTGCCGGCCACCACCACCGGCACCCGCAGCCGTCCGGTGGCCAGGCGATGCGCGTTGTGCAGCAGGGTCGCCGCGTCACCGCCGTCGGTGCCGCCGACCAGCAGGATCACGTCCGGCTTCGCCGCCCGCAGCGCGGCCACGGCGGCGCCGTCGAGCGGGCCGGCGGCGACGTGCACGACCTGGGCGCCGGCCGACAGCCCGACCCGGTGCCCGGCCTCGGCGGTGACCAGCGACTCGTAGCCGACGACGGCGAGCCTCAAACCGCCGCCTGCGCTGCTGCAGACGTACACCTCATCCCCGGCGGAGCCGCCGACGGCCGCGACGGCGGCATCCAGGCCGGCCAGGACGTCGCTCGCGGAAGTTGTCGGAACCTCGGCCCGGCCGGTCATCTCCCCGCTGGTGAGGTCGATGCGGGCGGCCTTGGTGTAGGTGGAGCCGACATCGACGCAGACGGCTGCGGTCATGCTGTGCCTTCCTTGTGCATGCCCTTCTGGCCCTCGCCTGCGACGCCGTTCTTCGGTGCCGCTGGGTGCCGCTCGGTGCAGGCGGTCACGCCTTGGGCGGGACGACGACCGTGCCGGTGGCGGTGACCGCGACGATCGGCTCGGCGAGGACCGTCGCCGAGGAGCCGCCGCTGCCCCGGCACACCACCGTCGACGCGAATGCGATCTTGCGGGAGCGGGTGCCCATCTTCACCACGGTCGCGGTGATCTCCAGGACGTCGCCGGCCTGCACGGGCGCCTTGAACTGGACGTCGTCGTAGGAGGCGAAAAGCCCTTCGTCGCCGTCGAGCTGCATGCACACCTCGGTGGCGACGTCACCGAACAGGCCGAGCGAGTAGGCGCCGTCGACGAGGTTGCCGGCGTAGTGGGCATGCGAGTACGGCACGTAGCGACGGTGCGTCACGGTGATCAATTCGAACTCTCGCTTCCGACGATGGCGTGCACGAGGTAGGAGGCCACCTCGCGCGGGGTGGTGCCGCGGGTGAAGATCCGGTCGACGCCCAGCTCGTCGGCCATCAGCTCGTCGAACCGGGGGCCGCCGACGATCAGCAGCGGCCGTTTGCCGGCCGGCAGCGCCTCCCGGAACGCCGCCGACATGGCCCGGGTGTTCTGCAGGTGGGCGTCGCGCTGGGTGACGACCTGGGAGACGAGGACGGCGTCGGCCTTCTGCGCCCGCGCGGTCTCCACCAGGTCGGGCACCGACACCTGCGCACCCATGTTGGTGACCGAGAGCTCCCGGTAGTACTCCAGGCCCTTCTCCCCCGCGATGCCCTTGAGGTTGAGGATGGCGTCGATCCCGACGGTGTGCGCGTCGGTGCCGATGCAGGCCCCCACGACGTTGAGCCGCCGCCGCAGCCGCCGCTTGATCACGGCGTTGACCTCTTTCGCGCTGAGCAGCGGAAAGTCCCGCTCGACGATCTGCACCTTCGCGGTGTCGACGAGGTGGTTGACCTTCCCGTAGACGACGAAGAAGGTGAACCCGTCCCCCATCTGCTTGGCGTGCACGAGCATCGCCGGGTCCATCCCCATCTTGGCGGCAAGCTGAAGAGCGGCCCCTTCGGCCCGCTTGTCATGCGCGACCGGCAGCGTGAACGACAGCTGCACCATCCCGTCGCCGGTGGTGTCCCCATAGGGCCGGATGATCGTCATTCTCTCTCCAGTACAGCGTTGACCAGCCGCCACACCCCGGTGGACGGGTTACGGCCGGGTTCGAGCTTCCGGGCCCGTTCGATCGCCCGGTCGAGGCCGCCGGCGAAGTCCCGGAAACTCAGGCGTGCCTTGTCGTAGGCGGACAGGCGTTTGCGGAGTTTGCGTTCGACGGCACCGCAGTCGGCGCAGTGCGCGGTGCATTCCTCGTGGTGCAGGAGCAACCAGAGTTCGAAGCACGGGTCGGAGACCGCGACGTTGATGCCGGACTTCTTGGCAACAGCGAGAGCGGCCGTCACCTTGCCGCCTTCGCGTTCGTAGTGGTCGACGTCGGTCATGCACCACACCTCGTCGTAGTCGGCTCGGGCAGCGAGCTGACGGGTGTGTTTGACAAGTTGGTCAGGCGCGCCGGGCTTCTCGACGATATTCACCGCCATGGCGGTGAAGTGGTCGCGCAGACCTTTGAGATAGGCGGTCTCGGTGCGTTCCGCGTCGATCACGATCAGAGCTGTTCGTTTGCGCTGACGGGGGATCCCGGCACGGCGACGGGGCGGTTCAGGCGGCGTCATCGAGTCTTCTCTCCAGGATCTGATCGACCATGGTGTCCTCGTAGACGACCGGCACCGCGCCGTAGCTGCCGGCCAGGTACCGGCGTTCCCGGTTCTCGCCCTTGCGCGGATGGAAGTCGGTGAGAGCGAACAGGGTTGACGCGCCGTCACGTTTCTCCACGAACCAGATCTCGTCCCGCTCGAGAACCTCCTCGTTGAGGTTGGTTCCGAGCAGGGCCGCATCGTGGGTGGTGAACAGCAGTTGAGCGCCGGAGGTGTTGATCTCGGGATGCCGGAAGAGTTCGAACAGCCGCACGGTCAGCCGCGGGTGGAGGCTGGCGTCGATCTCGTCGATCACCAGTACCGCTCCGCCGTTGATGGCGTCGAGGGCCAGGGCCGCCAACTCGGCCCACGCGAGCGTGCCGTCGGACTCGTCGGCCAGGTCGAGGGCAACACCTTCCGGTCCGTGCAGGAACTTCACCTCCGGCGACATTCGGCCTGATCCCGGTTCGGGTTCGACCACGGTCACGCCGGTGATGCCGAGGCCGGCCGCCTTGATCATGTTGACCATGTCGGGATGGTGTGCGACCGCGGCCGCAACGATGAACGGCAGCCGGACCAGACGGCTACCGGCCGCTTGCACGATGCCGGGCAGGATCAGGCCACGCCGGAACCATCGGTAGACCGGGTCGGCTTCCGCCTGGTTCAGCTGCACGGCGGTGCTCAGCAACAACGCATTGTCACGGAGGAGGCCACGGAGCACCTCGGCGCGACTGCGTCGTTCGGGCACCGTGGAACCCAGTTCGATCTTCTGGCCCTCGCGCTCGAAGATGACTCGTTTCCGTCCGTGCGGGTAGGTATGCAGCCACTCCTGCTGGACCGACTCGCTCGTCACCTCGAACCCGTAAGCCCACTGGACACCGTCGAGGATCAGGTCGACGGCAAAGGCCGACGGTTCGCCCTCGGCTCCGCCGAGCCGGTAGGGAACGCGCGGGACACCGGAGCCGGCTTCCCACACCCGGAACGAGTCGAGCACCGCCGACCGCATCCAGGAGAGAGCGTCGAGAATGTTGGACTTGCCGGAGGCATTGGCTCCGAACACCGCGGTCACCGGCACGACAGTGCCCCGCGCCTCGTACTGCGGCATCAGCAGAAGGGTCTGCTCCTCGCGCAGCGAACGATGATTGCTGACTCGAAAACTACGCAGCACTGAGTGCCTCCATGCGCCTTACCCGCTCTTTCGTGCAAGTAAAGCGCAGAAACTGCCTCCAGGCTGTCTTCAACGGGACTCCAGGGCCTCGGTCACCGGGTTGAAGTAGTCGTCGTCGTGCTTTGCTACGCCGTCGAGGCCCTTTCCCCGGTTCGCGGGGCGTTTCATGATGCCGAAGGTGCCGTCGGCGATCGCGTCGAGCAGGGTGTCGTCGACGATCTTCGCCAGCAGATCCACCGCCTCGGCCAGGACCTGGTGGCCTCGCTGCTGGATGAAACCGCCGGGGGCGGGGACGAAGTCCTCGTGCAGGTTTCCTGCTCCGGTCAGCACGTAGCGGACGTTCTGCAGGGCGATGTCGCGGTCCGACAACCACGGCGTCACCACGGCCTCGGTCATCATGCCGACCAGCAGGATGCCCTGGCCCGTGAGCGCACCCACCAGGTTGAAGAAACCGTCCAGGAGGTTGCCGCGGAACACGTCGCCGGTCATGTGCTTGGTCGGCGGCATCCACTTCAGCGGCGCGTCCGGGAACAGCTCGCGGGCCAGCAGGGCGTGTGCCAGCTCCAGGCGGAACGACTCCGGCAGCTCCGGGTTGATCTCGAAGGCGTGGCCCAGGCCCAGCTGCCAGTTCGCCAAGCCCGCCTCGTGCGCGAAGAACTCGTTGAGCAGCTGCGACACCGTCACCGTGTGGGCGGCCTCGACCGCGTCCGCGGTGGTCAGGTAGTTGTCCTCGCCGGTGTTGATGATGATGCCGGCGCGGGCGTGGACCTGACGGCTGAAGCGCTGGTCGACGAAGGTGCGGATCGGGTTGATGTCGCGGAACAGGATGCCGTACATCGAGTCGTTGAGCATCATGTCGAGGCGTTCCATGCCGGCCAGCGCGGCGATCTCCGGCATGCACAACCCGGACGCGTAGTTCGTGAGCCGCACGTAGCGGCCCAGCTCCTTCGACGTCTCGTCGAGCGCCGCCCGCATCAGCCGGAAGTTCTCCTGGGTGGCGTACGTGCCGGCGAAACCCTCCCGGGTGGCGCCCTCCGGCACGAAATCCAGCAGCGACTGGCCGGTCGACCGGATCACCGCGATCACGTCGGCGCCGGCCCGGGCGGCGGCCTGCGCCTGCGGGATGTCCTCGTAGATGTCGCCGGTCGCGACGATCAGATAGATCCACGGCCGCTGCTTCGGATCCCCGTACCGCTTGATCAGCCGGTCCCGCTCGGCGCGGCGCCGGTCGACAACCTTGAGGCCGTCGCCGGTCGCCCTTTTCGCCGCCCGCCGGGCCGTCTGGGCTTCCGCCTTCTTTTCCGGTACGCCGAACCGCACCGCCCCCGCCGCCGCCTTCTGGGCGAGGACGGTGATGTCGTCGACGCCGGTGGCCCGCATCGCGTGGAACACCGGCACCGCCACCCCGTGCCCCAGCCCGACGTCGGCGCGGACCGCGTCGACCAGCCGGTTCACCCAGGGGATGCCGTCGGAGTCGGCGCCGTGCACACCGGCCAGGCGCAGCACGGCCCGCTCCACCGACACCGTCGTGTGTGACCGGGCCAGGTCGACGACGGGCTGCCCGGCCCGGGCGGCCAGCCGCCGCGCCTTCGCCACGACCTGGGGATCCAGATTCAGCTTCCCGGTCACCCTCGCACTCCTCTACGCCTCGAAGATCGTTTCGCCGGACACGACCGTGCGCCGGCACACCGGCCGGGCCGGGACCACACCGTCGAGGTCGGCCAGCAACGCCGGCAGGCCCCCGTCGACACCGCCGGGGGTGTCCCACACCGCGAACGTGGCCTGCGCGCCCGGCGCCAGCACCCCGGCCCCGTCGACCCGGGCCGCCCGCCAGCCACCACGCGTGGACGCGGCGAACGCGGCCCGCACCGTCATCCGGTAGACCGGGTTGCGCGGGGCGGCCGCGGCCGCCACCACCGCCCACGGGTCGAGCGCCGTCACCGGCGAATCGGAGCCGAACGCCAGGGGCACCCCGACCGCGTGCATCGCGCCGATCGGGTTGCTGGCCAGGGCCCGCTCCACGCCGAGGCGCTGCGCGTACATCCGGTCGGTGCCGCCCCACAGGGCGTCGAAGACCGGCTGCACCGACGCGGTCACGTCGAACTCCACCATCCGGGCGATCATCGGCTTGTCGATCAGCTCGACGTGCTCGACCCGGTGCCCGGCCGCCCGGATCTCGTCCACCCCGACGGTCTTCGCGGCGATCGCGAAACCCTCCAGGACCGCCTCGATCGCGGCGTCGCCGATCGCGTGGAAACCGCCCTGCACGCCCACCCGCATGCACTGCAGGAGGTGCTCGGCGGCCTGCTCGGCGGTCACGAACGCCTCCCCGACACCGTGGTCGCCGTCGTGGTAGGCGTGCCGCACCGACGCCGTCCGCGAACCGAGGGCGCCGTCGGCGTACAGGTCGCCGGCCGCGCCGACCGCCCCCAGGTCCCGGGCCCGCTCGGCGCCGCCCAGCTCACCCCAGTAGCCGTAGACCAGCGGCAGGCCCTGCCCGGACAGCGCGAGCACCGACCGCAGGTCCTCCTCGCTGGAGGTGCCGGGGCCGGCGCATTCGTGCACCGCGGCGATCCCCATCGACGCCGCCTTGGTCAACGCCGTGCGCTGCGCCGCGGTCCGCTGTTCCGGGGTCAGGCTGCCCAGCGCCACCGCCCGTACCGCATGGTGGGCCTGCTCCCGCACCCAGCCGGACGCGTCGTACCCGGCAACTCCCTCGGCAGCACCCAGGAGTGAGGTCGACGCCAGGGCCGAGTGGACCGATGCCTGCGACAGGTAGGCGCGGCGGCCGCCGGCCGCATTCTCCAGCTCCGCCGCCGTCGGCGGCGTCTGGTCCGCCCAGGTCGACTCGTCCCAGCCGTGCCCGTGCACCACCCCGCCGGCCGGGCGGGTCGCGGCGAACGCGGCCACCCGGTCGAGCAGCTCGCCCGGCGAGCGGACCGCGGACAGGTCCAGGCCGTCGAACGCCAGGCCGGTGTCGGTGGCGTGCACATGCGCATCCACGAACGCGGGCGTGACCAGGGCGTTCTCCAGGTCGACGCGCTGGTCGGCGGCCGGCGCGTCACCGGTCTGCCCGAGCCAGGCGATCTTGCCGTCGCGGACCAGCATGGCGGTGGCCCGCGGGTCGGCGGCGGAGTAGAAGCGGCCGTTTCCGTAAAGAACCGAGGGGTGGTCTGTCATAGGGGTCAGTGTCCCGCGATCCGTGCCTCGAACAGCCGCCGGACCGCCGGGACACGACGGAGCAGATCGACGGCGAACTCGGCGTGACCGGGCACGTAACCGTTCCCGATGATCATCGTCACGTCGGCGGCCAGCCCCTCGGCGCCGAGCGCGGCCGCCGGGAAGCTGGTCGCCATCGAGAAGAAGATGACCGTGCCGCCGGGCGCGGTCGCCAGGATCGCGCCGTGCTCGCAGCCCGGCACGTCCACGCAGACCACCGTGATCGTCGCCGGGTCGCCGACCGCCTCGGCCACCGCGACCGGGTTGCGGGCGTCGGCGATCGCCACCGCATCGGCCAGGCCGGCCTCGCGGACCGACGCCGCCTCCGCCTCGTCCCGGACGATCGCGGTGGTGCGCGCCCCGGCCAGCCGGGCCGCGGCGAGGGACAGCGAGCCGCTCTTGCCGGCGCCGCCGAGCACGGTGACCGTCACATCCCGCTCGTACTCGCGGACGATCCGGTCGGTCAGCGCCGGGGCGCCGCACACGTCGTAGACGGCAAGGGCCAGCTCCGGTGCCAGATCGTCGGGGAGCACCCCGACCACGGAACGGCCGAACAGGATCGCCGTACCCTCCGCCGGAATTTGCTCGGATTTTCCGTCCCAGCCCGCCAGGGCGTCGGTGATCCGCAGCGGGGTCAGGGTCAGCGACACCAGCGTGGCGACCCGGTCCCCCGGCTTGAGGCCCAGCGGCGACTCCGAGCCGGCCTCCTCGACCACCCCGATCAGCATGCCGCCCGACCCGGTGACCGGATTGTGCATCTTGCCGCGCGTCCCGACGATCTCCAGGACCTCCGCGCGCACCGCCGCACCGTCCCCGCCGTGCTTCTCCGACAGCTGCCGGAAGCTCGCCGCGTCCAGGTTCAGCCGCTTCACCGCGATCCGCACCTCGTCGGCCGCGATCTCCGGGCTCGCATCGAGCCGCCACGCCGCCTGCGGCAGCACACCGGCCGGCTCGAGCACCCGCCGCAGACCCACAGAAGCTGACATGAACCCCACCCTCACCAAGAAATCAAGGCGCTCAGAACGTTGCTACACCGTAAATCCTACGGACACGAGGTTTCTAGACGAAAAAATATCCAGTACGTTGGAGCCCGGTCCGCAATGACGCAAACCAGGGAGGCATCGATGACCGCACCCGCCGGCCAGCCCTATGAGTACCAGCGCCGCCCCCTGGTCGAGCCCGACTGGACCCGCTTCCCCGGCTGGCGGACCGTCACCGCCGCCCAGTGGGAGTCCGCCCAGTGGCAGCGGGTCAACTGCGTCAAGAACATCAAGCAGTTGCGTACGGTCATGGGCGACCTGCTCGACGAGACGTTCTACGCCGACCTGGACGCCGACCAGCAGCGCCTGGCCACCATGTCGATGCTGATCCCGCCGCAGATGCTCAACACCATGGTGCCCGACCGCACCCCCGACACGGAGTCGTTCTACAACGACCCGGTCCGCCGCTACATGATCCCGGTCGCCACCGACCGTGACCTCGACTGGCCGTCACACCCGCACGCCAGCCGCGACTCCCTGCACGAGCACGACATGTGGGTCGCCGAGGGGCTCACCCACCGCTACCCCACCAAGGTCCTCGCCGAGCTGCTCTCCACCTGCCCGCAGTACTGCGGGCACTGCACCCGGATGGACCTGGTCGGCAACAGCACCCCCACCGTCGACAAGCTCAAACTGTCGCTCAAGCCGGTCGACCGCTACGACGCGCACCTCGCCTACCTGAAGGCCCACCCGGGCGTCCGCGACGTGGTCGTCTCCGGCGGGGACGTCGCCAACGTGCCGTGGAAACAGCTCGAGGCGTACCTCATGGGCCTTCTGTCCGTGCCCACCGTGCGCGACGTCCGGCTCGCCACCAAAGCCCTGATGGGTCTCCCCCAGCACTGGCTGCAGGACGACGTCGTCGAGGGCATGCAGCGGGTCGCCATCACCGCCCAGCGGCGCGGCGTCAACCTCGCCGTGCACACCCACGTCAACCACATGAACTCGCTGACCCCGCTCGTCGCCAAGGCCGTCCGCACGTTGCTGGAGGTCGGCGTCCGGGACGTCCGCAACCAGGGCGTCCTCATGCGGGGCGTCAACGCCACCACGGCCGACCTGCTCGACCTGTGCTTCGGGATGCAGGGCGAGGCCGGCATCCTGCCGTACTACTTCTACATGTGCGACATGATCCCCAACGCCGAGCACTGGCGGGTCCCGGTCTGGCACGCCCAGCAACTGCAGCACGACCTGATGGGCTACCTGCCCGGCTACGCCACCCCGCGGATCGTCTGCGACGTGCCGTTCGTCGGCAAGCGCTGGGTGCACATGCTCACCGAGTACGACCGGGAGCACGGCATCTCCTACTGGACCAAGAACTACCGCACGTCCATCGAGAAGGACGACGCCGAGGCGCTGTCCAAACTGCACGCCTACTACGACCCGATCGACACCCTGCCCGAGTCCGGGCAGGACTGGTGGCGCAAGCAGGTCGCCGACGAAGGCTGAATCCCCGGGGGTGAAGAAAGGGCCCCGGTTGCCCGGGGCCCTTTCTTCCGTATCTACTGCTCAGTCCTACTTGAAGGCGTCGCGGACATCCTTGCCGGCGTCCTTCACGTGCTCGGCCGCCTTACGGGCCTGCGCGCCGGTCTCCTGCGCCTCACCCTTGGCCACCAGGCTCTCGTTGTCGGTGGCGCGGCCCACGGCCTGCTTCGCCTTGCCGGACAGCTCGTCGGCCTCGTTCTTGACCTTGTCAGTGAAGCTCATTCGTCAACCCTCCAGGTGGTCGTTGCCTGACAGGGTGGTTCCCTCGGGGCTCCGGCTCGAAACAGTTACCGAAGCCACTCCCCGCAGAGCGTCCTAGGATACTGCGATATAAGATCTTTGTCGTGAACGATCACGCCAACTCGTTCGGATCCGCTGCCGCCGCCTACGAACGGGGCCGGCCCGGCTATCCGTCCGCCGCCCTCGACTGGCTCCTGCCCGCCGGCCTGCCCCGGGTCGTCGACCTGGGCGCCGGCACCGGGAAACTCACCCGCCAGATCCGCGACCGCGGACTGCCGGTCACCGCCGTCGAGCCGTCGCCGGGCATGCTCGACGAGCTGGCCCGGGCTGTGCCCGGGGTGCCGGCCGTGCGCGGCTCCGCCGAGGACATCCCGCTGCCCGACGACTCCGCCGACGTCGTGCTGGTCGCGCAGGCCTGGCACTGGGTCGACCCGGAGCGGGCCGCGCCGGAGATCGCCCGGGTCCTCGCCCCCGGCGGCCGCCTCGGCCTGATCTGGAACCTGCGCGACGAACGCACCGACTGGGTCCGCCGGGTCGGCGAGATCATCGGCAACCAGGAACTCGACCGGTCCACGGTGGTCGGCGCGCCGTTCGGCCCGATCGAGGTGGCGCACTTCGAGTGGGTCGAGACCCTCGGCCCCGACCGCCTCATCGACATGGTCGCCTCGCGCAGCGCCATCATTCTCCTGTCACCGGTCGAGCGGGCCGCCGTCCTCAACGAGGTCCGCCGCCTGGCCGCCACCCACCCCCAGCTGGTCGGGCGCACCGAGTTCGCCCTGCCCTACATCGCCGAGTGCGCCCGCGCCGACCTGCCACGCTGACACCGCGTTGCCGGCACCGATCGGCGGCGAGATCGCCGGCGAGGTGATCGCGATCGGCCTCGGTCCCGGGCCCGCGCCCGAGTTCGAGCTCGGCGAGCGGGTCACCGGGCTGTCGTTCACCGGGTCCTACGCGGAGGTGGTCACCGTTCCGGCCGGGCTTGTCCGGCGGTGGCACGGTCGACGCCCATGAGCTGCTGGCCGGCAGCCGGACGATCACCGGGTTCACGGTGTCCCGGTTCGCCGCGAGCCGGCCCGACCGCTACCGGCAACACGGTGACGAGCTGTGGGAACTCGCCCGGGCCGGGCGGCTGCGGCCGGTCGTCGACGCCGAGCTCCCGCTCGCCGAGGCGGCCGCAGCCCATCGCATCATCGAGTCCCGGGCGAATATGGGAAAGGTTCTTCTCCGTCCGTGATTGCCGCAGATTGTGGGCGCGGACCATCGGTATTTCGGACAGTTGTGATGGGGGAAAGCACTACCTCAATGCAGTTTCGCGAAAAGGTTCCATTGCGGATGATTGCCCATCGTAAAGCGATCGCTGATCTCTTTTCGCTGGTCGCCGCCAGTTGATCAAGAATGGTTTCCGACACTGTCGAATAGCCGAATCAAAATCGTACGAACGGTGGACGTGACTGCCTGCTAGCGTCCACGCCATGGCGCCTCGTGCGGATCGTGTGGCGGCGATCTTCGCCGTCCTTCTGGGCGGATTTCTGGAATTGCAGCTATTCGCGAATGAACCTCTCATCACCGTCGCCGGGACGCTGGCGATCCTGGCCGGCGGCATTGCGCTGCAGACCGAGCTGATCGGCCCCTGGGCAGCGCGGCGCCGCCGCCCGGCCGCCGCGCCGCAGCCCGCCGTCGTCCACCCGCAATACGTTCCGGCACCCCCGGTCGCGCCACCACGCCCGATGCCGAAACCGGCCGCGGACGGCGCCGTCGCCACGCTCACCAGGGAGACCACCTACCCCGCTCCCCCACTGTTCGGCCAGCGGCCCTCCCGCGCGCACGCCCTGCCCTGGTTGCTGCCGAAGCCGGTCGCGCAGTCCGGCGTCGCCGCCGACGAGGCCGGGCTCGGCGACCTCACCGTCCGCGCCGCGTCGCTGCTCGGCCCCGGCCACCGCTGCGAGGAACCGGCCGTCGCCCGCCAGGACGCCTACGCCCTCGGCCGTGACCCCAGCGGCCGCTACCTGATCGCCGCCGTCGCCGACGGGCTGTCCAGCAGCAAACGCTCCGACCTCGGCGCCGCCACCGCCGCCGAGGCCGCCGTCGACCTGATCGGCCGCGCCCTCGACCGGCACCCCGACCCGGCCGCCCTCGACCCCGGCCGGCTCCTGCACGGCGTCGCCGAGCGGATGACCGACGAAGCCGCCCAGCGCGGCCTCACCCCGCAGGACGTGTGCGCCGTGCTGATCGCCGCGGTCATCGACACCCGGGCCGGCGAGCACGGCCGCAACTGCTGGTTCACCTGGATCGGCGACGTGTCCGCCTGGCAGCTGCGCGGCGACCGCTGGGAGCCGTTCGCCGGCGACCTCAAACAGGACGAGGGCGGCATCTCCTCCAACGCCGTCAACGCCTGCCTACCGCTGCACCCCGACCGGGCCGAACGCAAGCTCTACCGGTTCCCGGCGGTCGCGGTGCTCGCCCTGGTCAGCGACGGCATCGGCGACGCCTGGACGATGATGTCCGAGGCCAACACCTACTTCGCCCGGCAGTGGACGGCCCCGCCGCCGCTCGGCGCCTTCCTCAACGACGTCGGCTACGACGCCCGCGGATTCCAGGACGACCGCACCGCCGTCGCGATCTGGGCCGGCCGATGAGCGCGCCCGTCACGTGGCCGCTGCCGGCCGCCGTCGACCTCGCCACCCTCGGCCCGCTCGCCGCCTCGATCAGCCTCGGCGCCGGGCAGAGCACCGGCATCCACCCGGTGCCGGGCCACGACGGCTGGCTAGTGAAGCTCTACCACAAACCCGCCGACACCGACGCCGCCACGTGCCTCGACTGGCTGATCGCGCTGCCCGCGACCATGCCGCCGGCCGACCGCGACCTGGTCGCCGCGGCGATGTCCTGGCCGGTCGCGGCGGTCGTCGACGGCGGCAAGACGATCGGCTGCATCCTGCCGCAGGCACCGGCGAAGTTCCGGGCCACCCGGCCGCCGGACGACACCGAGCGCTACCTCGAGATCGACTGGCTGGCCCGGCCGGCCGCGTCGTTCACCCGGCGCGGGCTCGCCCCACCCACCTACAGGGAGCGGCTGCGCGTCGGCCACGACCTGGTCGCCGTCTGCGCCCTGCTCGGCCGCTACGGCCTCGTCTACTCCGACTGGTCCTACTCGAACGCCTTCTACAGCACCACCGACCACAGCGCGTACGTCATCGACGTCGACGGCTGCGGGCGGCACCGGATGACCAACATCTTCCAGCCCAACTGGGAGGACCCGCACACCCCGCGCAGCAGCCCGGCCGACATCACCACCGACCGTTACCGGGTCGCGCTGCTGGTCGCCCGGCTCCTCACCGGCGAGCGCGCGGTCGTGCACGTGCTGCACGCCCTCGGCGACCTGAGCGACCCGGCCCTCACCGAGATCCTGCGCGACAGCCTGCTGGCCACCACCCCGGCCCAGCGCCCGGCCGCGGCCACCCTGCTGGCCGTGCTCGACGGCCGCCCGTACCTGCGCATGCCGGTCGACCGGATGCCGCTGCCGCCCCGCCCGGCCGTCGCCGCCGTCCCGACGCAGCCCGTGCACGCGACGGCCGCCACCTCGCCCGCCAGGCCCGGCAAACCGGCCACCCCGGTCCGGCCCACCGCCGACCACAGCGGCCGGTGGGCGGCGGCCGTGGTCGTCGCCCTGCTCGCCCTGATCGTCATGGCCATCCTGCTGGCCGCGAACTGAGAACTCGAAACGGAGCCCCACAGATGACCGACGGCATGCACCACATGCGGCAGAAGTGCCTGCCCACCTACCTCGTCATCGACGTGTCGACCTCGATGTCGCAGCACGAGCAGGTGCTCAACCAAACCCTGAAGAAGCTGCACAGTACGCTCGCCAACAGCCCCCGGGTCTCCGAGTTCGCGCACATGTCGATCATCGCGTTCTCCACCCAGCCATGGGTCGTCATCGAGATGACCGACATGGAGTACGTGCCGGGCATGCCCGAGGTCGCCTGCGACGGCATGACCAACTACGGCGCCGCGTTCGACCTCGTCCGCGACCGCATCGACATCGATCTGCCCGCCCTCACCGCCCAGGGCAAGGCCGTCCTGCGCCCGATCATGTTCTTCCTGACCGACGGCGCCCCCACCGACGCCGACTGGGAGAGCGCCTTCCGCTCCCTGGTCGACAAGGGCCGCCGCCGCCGGCCGCACGTCGTCACGTACGGCTTCGGCGCCGCCCCGGAGGAGGTCCTCGGCCGGATCGCCACCAAGGCGGCGTTCGTCGCCGACGGCAGCTCCGGGCAGGACGAAGCGCTCTCCACCGCGCTGCACAGCATGCTCAACTCGCTGGTCGCCTCCGCCCAGGCCGACGAGCTGCTCATCCCGGCGCAGGCCACCGGCTACAAATCCGTACCCCTCGAATACCTCGACTGATGGCCGCCGACCGCAGCCGCCGCCCCGCCCCGGCCCACTGGGCCGACGCCACCGGCATCGCCCTCGCCGCCGGGCTGTTCGCCCTGGTCCTCGGCGGCACCTTGCAGACCTTCCACCTGATCGCCGAGCACGCCACGCCGACGGTGGCACCGTCGGCCGGCACCACGCCGACGAAGCCGGCCGTGACCCTGGCGGCCAGCACCACACCGACGAAGCCGGCCGCGGGTCCGGACAAATGCGCCAGGCCACGACCTGGTGCCATTCCCAGGGGAGATGACCTCGCATGCTCTGCACCTACTGCGGCGGTGACAACGCCACGAACTTCCTCGTCTGCGCCCACTGCCGGCGCCCCCGGCTGATCGCGCCGCCGACGACCGGAGCCGTGACCGCGACCCGCACCCACGCGGCGCCGGCCACCATGCCGATCACCACCGCCCCGCGCACCACACCCCAGGTCGCCCCGTACCAGCGACCGGCCGCGCCCGCCCACGCCGCGCCCGCCCACTCCGCGCCCGGCGGGACGCCGAACTTCGCGCGGGACGCCACCCGCTACATGTGCGCGGCCGTGCAACTCGACAGCTCGCTCAACCGGCGCATCCTGGCCGGCACCGTCGAGCAGCCGTACCGGGCGATCGCCTCCTCCCCCGGCGTCGACCTGGCCACCGTCCTCAAGTACGCGGTCGCCGCCCGCCGTCGCCAGCGCATCACCGACGTACTCCTGCTGCTGTTCCTGCCGTTGTGGTTGCTCTTCGGGCTCGGGCTGCTGCTCGGCTGGCTCGTCGTCACCATCGAACGGCTCCGCACCTCGTACAGCGTGCTCGCGCCCAAGCTGCGCCGCAGCGTCTTCGACGCGGCCCAGGCACCGGAGCCCCGCTCCGAGAAGATGCGCCGGCGGATCGCCGACATCGCCGCCCGCGACCGCGGCAACGTCACCGTCTACCCCGGATACGAACCGTTCCTCGGCTTCGGCGGCCAGGAGAAGGAGTGGTCGTTCGTCGCCGACCTCACCAAGCCGGCCCCCGGCGAGAGCGTGCGGCGGTTCGGCATCGCCGAGATCCACGACCACGTCGCCGCGGCGGTCAGCTCGCTCAACCTGCCCGGCGTGACCGTCGACGACCGGCTCTTCGCGGCCGGCGACGACCTGCTCAACGGCTCGATGCCGGCGGTCGCGGCGGATCTGCTCCCCGACCCGCTGAGCCCGCCCCGGCAGCAGGTCGGCGGCACCGTCATCCGGCAGCAGTGGGACAACCCGCACGACCGGGCCCGGCCCTACCTGGCGCTGCGGATCACCGGCTGGAGCGGCGAACTGGTGATGACGATGTTCGTGCGGTTCGCGAAATACCGCGACGAGCAGCTCTACACCGAGGCCGAATACCGGCTGCTCGGGCCGATGCGCAAGGCCTACCACGCGGTCGACGACCTGCGCGAGCACCCGTCCTTCCGGCAGGTCGGCCGGATCATCTCGGCCGCGCTGCCGGTCGCCCTGATCCGCCAGATCAGCTCCCCGTTCGTCGTCATCAACGAGCTGTTCCGGCCGCTGACCCTGAGCTCGACCGCCCGCCGCGAACGCCGCGAGATCACCGAGGACCGCACGTTCAACTACGGCGCACCCATCTCGGCGCGCGAAATGGCCATGGACACCCGTTATCACCGGCATTTCCAGGCCGCCGACAAGGAGCTCTACCTGAAGATCATCGAACGGAAGGTGCTGGACTCGATCGAGGAGTTCTTCGGCGCGCACGGGATCGACTCGTCGGACATCCGCGAACGCCAGAACATGATCCTCAACCTCGGCCTGATGGCCACCGGAAATGCGCAGATCAAGGCCGACAACATGGCCGTCGGAATGAATGCCAAGGCGACCGCGATGATGAGCAAGGTCACCGGCGGCGCCGGAAAGGGTTAGCGATGTCGAACATCAATTACGGAATGCAGGTCGGCGGCAACGCCCGGATCGAGGCCGGCAATCTCGCGGCCGGCTACGGCGCGCAGGCCAATCAGTACGGCGCCGGGGCCGCCGACGTCGCCGGGCAGCTCGACGAGGTGCTGCGGCTGATCGAGGCGCACCGGGCCGCGCTCGACGAGCCGGACCTGGCCCGCGCCGAGGTGGAGATGGCCAAGACCGAACTGGCCGCCAAGCAGCCGAAAGCGGATCGCGTGCTGGCCGCCCTCAAACGGGCCGGCGAGCACGTGGGCGCGGTCGGCGTGCTCGCGGCCGCCCTGAAGACGGCCGCTGTCGCGGTGGCGGCTCTCCTCTGAGACCCGGCGCACCACCGCTAAGCCGTCCTAGGATGCTAGGCCTGCGAGGTCGGGTCCGGCGGCGTCGCCGGGAGCATCCGCGGCGGCCGGTTCTCGTACGGCGTGGACAGCACGACCGTGGTCCGGGTCGTGACGTTGGCGGCCGTCCGGATCTCCTGCAGCAGGCGTTCCAGGTCGGCCGGGCTCGCCACCCGGACCAGGAGCATGTAGAAGTCCTCCCCCGCCACCGAGTAGCAGGAGTCGATCTCGGACAGGTGGGCGAGCCGCTCCGGGGCGTCGTCGGGCTGCGACGGATCGAACGGCCGGATCGCCACGAACGCGGTCAACGGCAGCTGCAACGCCTCGTAGGAGACCCGCGCCGTGTAGCCGGAGATCACGCCGCGCTGCTCGAGCCGGCGCACCCGCTGGTGTACGGCCGAGACGCTCAGGCCGACCTTCTCGGCCAGGTCGGTGTACGACAGGCGCCCGTCCGCGGTGAGGGCGCCCACGATCGCCCGGTCGATCTCTTCCACGGCGCAACCCTACTGGTCGCGCCAACCAGATTTTCCGGGGCCGGAAGTCAGCGGGTCAGCGAACGGCTGATCACCAGGCGCTGGATCTGGTTGGTGCCCTCGACGATCTGCAGCACCTTCGCCTCGCGGAACCAGCGCTCGACCGGGTGGTCGCTGACGTAACCGGCGCCGCCGAGCACCTGGATGGCGTCGGTGGTGACCTTCATGGCCACGTCGGTGGCGAACAGTTTCGCCTTGGCCGCCTCGATCGAGAACGGCCGGCCGGCATCCTTGAGCCGGGCCGCCGACAGCAGCAGCGCCCGCGCCGCCGAGACCTGCGTGGCCATGTCGGCCAGCAGGAAACCCAACCCCTGGAAGGAGGCGATCGGCTTACCGAATTGCGTGCGCTCTTTCGCGTACGCCGCGGCATGGTCGACGGCGGCCTGCGCCAATCCGACCGCGCAGGCGGCGATGCCGAGCCGGCCCGCGTCGAGGGCCTCCATCGCGATCCGGAAGCCGCCGTTCTCCTCGCCGACCAGGTGGTCGGCGTCGACGTGCATCCCGTCGAGCACGATCTGCGCCGGGGCCGACGAGCGCAACCCCATGGTCTTCTCGGGCTTCTGCGGGTGCAGGCCGGGTGTGTCGGCCGCGGCCAGCATGCACGAGATGCCGCTCGCGCCGTCCCCACCCGTACGGCAGAAAATGTTGTAGAAATCCGCCTGGCCGGCGTGCGTGATCCAGGCCTTGGTGCCGTTGAGCACCCAGCCGGTGGCGTCCCGCGTGGCCCGGGTGGTCAGCGCGGCCGCATCCGAGCCACCCTGCGGCTCGGACAGGCAGTAGGCGCCGAGGAGTTCGCCGCCGAGCATGTCGGGCAGCGACTTGCGCTGCCGCTCGGTGCCGTGCGCGAAGACCGGATAGCAGGCCAGGGTGTGCACGCTGACCGCCTCGGCGATGGCCAGCCAGTGCCCGGCGAGCGTCTCCAGCACCTGCAGGTAGACCTCGTACGGCTGGCCGGCGCCGCCGTCGGCCTCCGGGTAGGGCAACCCGAGCAGGCCCGAACGACCCAGCGTGCGCAGGATGTCGCGAGGGAACTCACCGCGGTGCTCGAAGTCGTCGGCGTTGGCGGCCAGCTCACGGGTGGCCAGCTCACGGGTCAGGTCGAGGAGGTCGTGCGCCTCTTCGGTCGGCAGGATCCGGTCAACGGTCACTCCCCCATCTTAACGATCGTTTGGGTTTTGGACGGCCATCGACACGACCGACTTTCCGGCGGGACCGGAAACCGCCCGGCCGCTAAGGTTTGCGGGTGACCACACCGCCGCTGCTCGCCGTCGACGCGCCCAGCCTCTACTTCCGCGCCTTCCACGGCATTCCGGAGAAGGCGGCGCAGACCTCCGCCGGGGAGCCGGTCAACGCGATCCGCGGCTTCCTCGACATGCTCGCCCAGCTGATCCGCACCCGGCACCCCGACCGTCTGGTGTGCGCACTCGACAACAGCTGGCGGCCGGCGTGGCGGGTCGCGCTGGTCCCGTCGTACAAGAAGCACCGCGTCGCGCACGGCGACGTCGAGGAGGTGCCGGCCTCCCTCGCCAAGCAGGTGCCCATCCTCCTCGAGGCGCTTGCCGCGATCGGGATCCCGGCTTTCGGCGTCGACGGGTACGAAGCGGATGACGTCCTCGGCACCCTCGCCGCGACCCAGCCCGGCCCGGTCGAGGTGGTCTCCGGTGACCGCGACCTGTTCCAGCTGGTCGACGACGCCCGCGGCACCAGGCTGCTCTACTGCGGCCGCGGCGTCGCCAAGCTCGAGGACGCCGACAACGCGCTGGTCGAGCAGAAGTACGGCGTACCGGCCCGGTGGTATGCGGATTTCGCCGCCATGCGCGGCGACCCGAGCGACGGCCTGCCGGGCGTCCCCGGGGTCGGCGAGAAGACCGCGGCCCGGCTGATCACCCGCTACGGCGGCATCGACGACATCCTGGCCGCGCTCGACGATCCGGACGCCGGGTTCGCGCCGGGGGTGCGCACCAAGCTCGCGGCGGCCAAGGACTACCTGGCCGTCGCCCTGCCGGTCTGCAAGGTCGCCCTCGACGTGAAGCTCCCCGACTTCGACGCCGCGCTGCCCAAGGCTCCGAAAGACCCGGATGCTCTGCTCGCGCTGGCCGAGCGGTGGAACCTCGCCGGGTCCGCGCGACGACTGGTGGACGCGCTAGCCGGCTGACGGTTCCGACGCGAACAGCGTCAGGCCCAGCCGCCGGGCCAGGTGACCGGCGGCGAGCTGACCGCGGACGCTGTTGCCGAAATCGTCCAGCGGCGGCGAGAACGCGGCCAGCGCACCCTTGCCCGGGGACACCACCACGATGCCGCCGCCGATGCCGCTCTTGCCGGGGGCGCCCACCTCGTACAGCCAGTCGCCGGACGTCTCGTAGAGACCGGCCGTCGCCATCACCGCCAGGGTGTAGTGGCAGACCTCCGGCGCGACCAGGCGGACCCCGGTGCGCGGGTGGACACCGCCGTTGGCCAGCACCGCACCCATCGCGGCCAGGTCCTCCGCGGTGACCAGCAGGCAGCTCTGCCGGGTGTAGAGATCGACCGCATCATCCGGATCACAACCCAGATTTCCGTACGTCGAGAGCAGGTTCGCCAGGGCCCGGTTGCGGTGGTTGCCCGCCGCCACCGACGGGTGGATCTCCTCGTCGAGGGTCAGCTCGCGACCGGCGAAGCGGGACAGCCCGTCCCGCACGAACCGCCACTTCTCCTCGACGCCGGCGCCGGGCGCGAGGCTGACCGCGCCGATCGCCCCCGAGTTGACCATCGGGTTGGTGCGGCCGCCCGGCCCCCGCTCGACCGCGGTCAGGGAGTTGAACGGCAGCCCGGTCGCGTTCACCCCGAGCCGCTCGCGCAGCAGGCCCGCGCCGAGCGCCTCGCAGACCAGCGCGAACACGAACGGCTTCGCCACGCTCATCAGCGCGAACCCGTGATCGGCGTCGCCGGCCGCGTAGGCGAGCCCGCTCACCCCGGCCGCGCACAGCCCGAACAGGTGGGCCGGCACCCGCGCCAGGGCCGGGTAGAGCGTCGACGGCCGCCCGTCGCCGACCCCCTTGAACAGGTCGTAGGTCTCGTCGACGAACTTCCGGACGAGCGACGGCGAGGGCAGCTCACCGGTGGAGACAAACGGCATGCGGTCAGTCAACCAGGGAAAGCTCGTAGGTCTGACCGATCACGTCGACCCCGAAGCGCCGCAGCGGCTCCTCCGCGGCCAGGGTGAATCCCCGGCCCAGGTAGAGCTTGCGCGCCGCGACCAGCGAGTCGGTCGTCCACAGGGTCATCCGCCGGTAGCCGGCCTTGCGGGCGAACTCGATGCACGTGTCGACGAGCCGTCCGCCGAGACCGGTTCCGCGGGCGATCGGCTCGACGAGCAGGACCCGCAGGACGGCCGTGTCGCGGTCGGTGTCACCCACGCAGAAGATCGAGCCGACGCGACGACCGTCCAGCTCCGCGATCCACGCCGCCGCCCGAGCCGGATCGTGGTCACCGGCCCAATCCGTGACGATCCGCGCCACCATGAGCTCGAAACTGAGGTCGTAGCCGTACTCGCGCGCATAGATCTCCCCGTGCGCCTGCACCACCCAGCCGAGGTCGCCAGGCTGACCGAACTCCCGGATCATTCCTACCTCCCTACTGAAACGACTGTTTCAGTCAGGCATACTATCCGCCATGACCGACGGCCGGCGCGACGAGTTGTTGACCCTGGCCTACGCGTACGTCCGGGACCATGGCCTCTCCGATCTCACCCTGCGCCCGCTCGCCGCCGCGATCGGCACCAGCCCGCGGGTCCTGCTGTTCCTCTTCGAGAGCAAGGAAGGCCTGGTCAAGGCGCTGCTGGCCCGGGCGCGCGCCGACGAGTTGGCGCTGCTGTCCACGCTCGGCGACCACCAGGGCCTGCCGGCCATCGCCGAGGCCGTCTGGGGATGGCTTTCCGACGCGACGCACCGTCCGCTGTTGCGGCTGTGGTTCGAGGCGTACGCCCGGAGCGTCGACGGCGACCAGGGGCCCTGGGCGGGTTTCGCCGAGGGCACGGTCGCCGACTGGCTGGCCGTCCTGGCGACGGCCGACGACGATCCGGTTCGCTGCACCGCCGTGCTGGCGCTGCTCCGCGGCGCCCTGCTCGACCTGCTGGCCACCGGCGACGTCGCCCGCACCACCGCCGCCGTCCGGCGCGGTCTGCGGGCATACGCGTCACCGGTTCCCGAGGGCGGCCGGTGACTCGGCGTCCGGGATGAGCAGCCGGGCCGCACCGCCGCCGGCGGCCGGGACGGCCCAGACGTCCGACGCTTTCGGGCCGCGCCGGACGGCGTACATGACCGTGTCGTCGTCGAGCCAGGCGGCCTGATCGTCGACGCTGCGCGTCTCGGCGAGCGGGGTGCGGCGCAGGGTGGCCAGGTCGAGCACGGTCAGGCGCCAGCCGTTGCCCGGGTCACCGCCGATCGCCTCCTTGAAGGCGATCCGGGTCCGGTCCGGCGACAGCGAGGGGCATTCGACGTTCGGCGCGACGGTCCGCACCGTCTGCGCGGCGACGTCGCCGTAGACCAGGTAGCGCCGCCCGGCCGTGGACATGGTCGCGTAGAAGTGCCGGTCGTCGACGAAGGTGACACCCCAGAAGTTCAGGTCGACGTTCCGGTACGCCCGTCCGTCCCGGCTCACCGCATACGTCTCGAGGGTGTCGACGGTTTCGCCGGTGGCGATGTCGAGCATGCCGACCCGGGTGGAGAACTTACCGCCGTTGTAGCTGTCGCCGGTGACGAAGACCGTCCAGGCCAGCACGTGCCCGCTGGGCGACACGCGGGCCCGGTTGGGCACCCCGACCAGCGGATACGTGTCCTTGATCCGAAGGTGCGAGTCGAGCACCGCAAGCTGATAGGTGGCCAGCGGCCCGTCCGACCGGAGGCAGAGCCCCGCACCCGCCGCCGCATAGACCCTATCACATGACAGACCGGACACCACCCGCGGCCCCGCAGCAGCCGCCCGCGGCACGGTCGCCACCCGCCCGTAACTGACCTGGGCGGTGCTGCGGAAGAGCAGCCGCTCCCCCGCCGACAGATCGACAGCACCGGCCGGGGCGGCCGGCGCAGCCCCACGCCGACCGGCAACAATGACATAGCCGAGGGCAACCGCAAGAAGGCCCAGAGTGAGCCCCACACAAAGCAGTACCCGCCCACGCAGGCTCATCCGGCCCCCGCTCCGGACCTCAGCCCAGCTCCCGGGCACGGCATGTTGACTGAATCAACATTGACGCAAGGCTCACATGTTGACGTGTTGATGACGTGTTGACTGTCAACCATCACGCAGCGGTCCCGCATCGCGCGGCGGCCGGGCGTCGCACCGCGGCCGGGCATCGCACCGCGGCCGGGCACCGCACCGCGGCCGGGCACCGCACCGCGGCCGGGCACCGCACCGCGGCCGGGCACC
>NZ_BOML01000013.1 GCF_016862175.1 Paractinoplanes durhamensis
GCACCGCGGCCGGGCACCGCACCGCGGCCGGGCACCGCACCGCGGCCGGGCACCGCACCGCGGCCGGGCACCGCACCGCGGCCGGGCACCGCGCGGCAATCCGGCTTCATGCGGCGGCTCGGCGGGTGCGGAGCAGCAGGGCGGCGGAGCCGGCCAGGGTAAGCGTCGCGGCGGCGACCGTGGCGCGGATCGCGCCGGCGGCGCCGAACCACTGCCAGGCCAGGCCGAACAGGACCGAGGAGACCAGGTACGCGAGCGCCTGGCCGGTCTGGATCAGGGCCAGGCCCGTCGTGCGCAGCTCGGGCGGCAGCAGCGGACCGGCCACCGCCATCAGGACGCCGTCGGTGGCGGCGTAGAAGATCCCGTAGAGCAGAAGCACCGTGACCAGCGCGCCGGGCCCGGACCACCGCGTCGCCAGGATCAGGTAGACGGTGAGCAGGGCGGCGTAGCCGCCGAGGAAGACGCGGGTGCGCCCGGCCCGGTCGGCCAGGGCACCGAGCGGAACCGCGAGAACGAGATAGGCGAGGCTGGTGCCGACGGCGAGCAGCGGGAACCAGCCGGTGGCGATGTCCTCGCGGCGCTGCAGCAGCAGGTAGACGAAGCCATCGCCGATCGTGCTCAGCCCGAGCAGCACGGCGCCGGCGAGAAGCGCCCGCAGCCGGACATCACGCAGCAGCGCGGCAGCTTGGCGCAGGTCCACCGGCTTCGTAGCGGTGACCGGAGCCGGCGGGGCGAGTTCGTCGGGCGAAGCGGGTCCGTCACGCGAAGCCTGCCGATGCGAAGCGAGATCGTCGCGCGGAGAGTGCGGGCCACGCGGAGCGGGCTCGTCGTGCGAAGCGTGCGGGCTGCGCGGAGTGCGGGTCGGGCGGGGATCCCGGACGAAGGTGATCAGGATCAGCACGCCGATAGCCGCGATGCAGCCGCTCACCACGAAGACGGCGTCGAAGGCCTGCCCGGAAGCGGCAAGCACGGCCAAGGCGACCAGCGGGCCGGCGAACGCTCCGGCGCTGTCCATCGCCCGGTGCACGCCGAATGCCCGGCCCAGGCCCTCGGGTGGAGTTGACAGGGTGATCAAGGCGTCGCGGGGGGCCGTGCGGAGGCCCTTGCCGGCCCGGTCGGCGACGATGGCCGCGCCGATGCCGGGCAGGGAGCTTCCGGCGGCCAGGAGGGCGGCCTTGGCCACGGCGGAGATGCCGTAGCCGAGGCCGGCCACCAGTTTGCGGCGCTGCGCCCGGTCGGCCAGGTAGCCGCCGGCCAGGCGCAGCAATGCCGTTGCCCCGGTATACAGGCCGTCCACCAGGCCGAACACCGCCGGGCCGAGGCCCAGGCCGGCTACCAGGTAGAGCGGCAGGATCGCCGTCACCATTTCGCTGGACACGTCCGTGACCAGGCTGACCGTGCCCAGCGCGAACACATTGGACGCGACCTTCACGGCTTTTGTCCGGTTGGTGGCGCTGGCGGGGCGGGATACCGAGGCCAGGTACATGTGGCGGTCAGTTCCAGACGTCGGTGATCGGGGTGACGTTTGCGGCGCCGCCCAGGGCGCTCAGGCCGTACGCGGATTCGATCGTGCGCAGCACCGTGTAGTGGGTGATCTTCGAGGAGTAGGTGCCGGGCTGGACGTGGGCGCCCACGAACGTGGTGTAGATGTGGTTCAGCGAAAGGGAGTTGTCCTCGTCGAAGTTCACGATCAGCAGGCTGTTGTTGGTCTTCGCCCACTGGGCGTACGCGTCGAGGTTGGTTTGGAGCCAGGTGTTTCCGGTGCTGACGCTGCAGTCGTGCATGTCGTTGCACATGTTCGGGCTGATGAAAGCGACAGTGGGCAGCGACGCGTAGTTCGACGGGAAGCTCGCGAACGTCAGGTTGCTCGCGGCCGGCACCGTCGAGAAGTCCACCCAGCTGTTGTGCTTGCGCCGGTAGGTGCTGCTGGAGCAACCCGTGTAGCCGTTCGACGGCATCGACTCGGAGTAGCCCTTGAAGGTCAAGCTGGCGGTGATCAGCTGGGCGCCGAGGTTGTCGCCGGTGAAGTTCTTCGGGCAGTCGTCGTTGGTGACGCCCTGGGTGGAACCGGAGAACAGGGCGAGGTAGTTGGGCTGGCTGGGGTGGGTGATCGCGTAGGACTGCGAGAAGCTCGCCCCCTGCGCGGCCAGGCTCTTGAAGTAGGGGGCACTGGACGCGGTGATCTGGGAGCTCGCCTTGTTCTCGAACATCACCAGGACGATGTGGTCGAAGCGGGGCACGCTGGTGGCGGCCTGGGCTGCCGGGGTCACCGACAGGCCGGCCACGACCAGGACGAGGGTCGCCACTGCGACCGAGACACGCCGTACGGACATCTCTGCATCGTCGGCAGAGCCGGACAAGCGCGCCCGGACAGGACGTTTACGACAGGTTAAGAATTCAGGGCTGTCGATCCGACTTGGCGGCGCCGCGCCGGACCAGCACGAAGCCCGCGACGGCGGCGACCACGACGACCCCGATCACCCAGATCCACCAGGTGCTGCCGCCGTCGCCGGCCGCGGCGGCCGGCTCGGCGTTGATGGTCGGCGCCGCGGAAGTGATCACCGGGACTGCCGACGAGGGCTCGGCGGACGGCGCCGCCGAGGAGGGCGCCGCGGTGGTGGGCGCGGTCGACGGGCCGGGCTTGAGCGTCACGAGCGGCGCCGGGTGGTCCGGCTCGTCCTTGCCGGCTTCCTGGATCTCGATCCAGCGGACGACCTCGCCGTCGGCGTACGTCTCCAAGGTCTTGAAGGAAAGCCTTGTCTCGCCGTCCGGCAGTTTCGCGATCTTGACCTTCCAGACCGCATCGGTGCCGACCTTCAGGGCCTTGCCGCCGACCGTGAAGCCGTCCGCGTTCGGCGTGAACGTCCAGCCCGCCGGGGCCTTGACCAGGGTGACGCTCGCCGGGGCGAGCCCGGCCGGCAGCACCACCCGCTCCGAGGTGATGCCGGCGTCGGTGCTCTCCGCCTCGCCGTTGAAGGTGAGCGTCACGTTCGCCGCGCCCGCGGTCGTCTTGTCCGCGCTCACCTCCACGTGGGCGAGTGCCGGACCGGCCACTCCCAGGACCGCGAAACCCGCAACGGCACCCACCGTGACCACCCGAGACCCGAACCGCACCGTGTTACCACCTTCGCTGTCGACCACATCACGACATGAGTCGCCGTGTACGGGCGAAAAGTTCCGGCGAATCCTACGACGGGTACGCCGCAAACCGCTCAAGGGAGTGCCGGACCGCCCGATGAAAAGCCTGACAGCAACCATGCTGTCCCCGGCCGGATCGGAGAGCGGATGACGACGCGAACCGCACGCGGATGCTTCGCTGCGTGGATCGTGGTGCTCACCGCCGTCTACTACGCCTTCCCCGGCAGCCACCTGTACACGTGGGCGGCGCTCGGCTACTCCAGCGCGGCGATGATCGTGCTCGGCGTACACCTCAACAAGCCGTCGCACCGGGCGCCCTGGTACCTGATCGCCGCCGCACTGGTGGTCTTCAACACCGGCGACAACGCCTACAACCTGATCATCGCGTTCGGCCACGAGCCGAACTTCCCGGGCATCGCCGACTGGCTGTACCTCGCGGTGTATCCGCTGCTCACCGGCGGTTTCATCATGTTCGTCCGGCTGCGCAACGGCGGCGTCAGCAACCGGGCCGCGCTGCTCGACGCGCTGGTGCCGACGGTCGGGCTCGGCCTGCTCTCCTGGGTCTACTGGATCGCGCCGTTCACCCGCTCGCAGGACCTGTCGCTGGTGGAGAAGCTGGTCTCGGTCGGCTACCCGCTCGGCGACGTGCTCGTCCTCGCGATGACCCTGCGCATGATCACCACCCCGGGCAAGCGGCCGCGGGTGCTCACCGTCCTCGGCATCTCGATGATCGGCCTGCTGATCTCCGACGTGCTCTACGGCCAGTCCCAGCTCAACAGCGCCTGGTCGCTGGGCGGCCCGGTCGACCTCGGCTGGATCGTGTTCTACGCGGCGATGGGCTTCGTCGGGCTGATGCCGTCGATGCGCGAACTCACCGAGCCGTCCGGCGCGCACGGCGCCGAGACCCCGCACCGGATCATCTGGATGGCCTCGGCCGCCCTGATCGCCCCGGTCGTGCTCTACCTGGAGTGGATCAACGGCGCCGAGGCCGCCCGGCAGGGGGTCATCGACGCGCCGGTCATCGCCGGCGCCGCCGCCCTGATGTTCGTGCTGGTCATCGCCCGGGTCAACGGCCTCGCGCTGGACCAGCTGCGGGCCCGGTCCCGGGAGCGGGCGCTGCGCAAGGCCAGCGAGAAGCTGTTCGCGGCGGCCACCGTCGACGACGCGCTGCAGGCGGCCGCCGACGCCATCGGCACCCTCATGCCCCGGGACACGCCGTACGACCTGCGCCAGGTCATCGAGGTCACCGAGGCGCCGCGGAACAGCGGTGTCCGGATCGTCGGCGCCGACGAGGTCCCGGACGAGGTCCGCACCGAGAACTACGACACGTACCTGATCGGCACGCTGCAGCTGCCCGGCACGCCGGCCCGCCAGCTGCTCGGGATCATCGCCGCGCCCGGCAACCTGCTGCGCGACATGGTCGACACGTTCGCCGCGCTGACCGCGCAGGTCGAGGTCGTGCTCGAGCGGATCACCCTGACCGGCGAGGTCAGCCGGCGCGACAGCGAGGTCTGGTTCCGCACCCTGATCCAGAACGCCTCCGACGTGATCCTGATCGTCACCGACGACGACCACATCCGCTACGCCAGCCCCTCCGCGGCCACCGTCTTCGGCCACGAGGACCTGGCCGGCACCCCGCTGTCCGCGCTGGTCGCGGTCAGCCACCACCGGACCATGCGGGCGATCCTCGCCGCCGTCCGCGGCGGCGCGGGCACCGACGGCGCCCCCGACCTGAGCGTGCTGTGCGCCGACGGCCGGCTCGTCCAGGTCGAGGTCGACGGCCGCGACCTGCGCGACGACCCGACGGTGGGCGGCCTGGTGCTGACCATCAGCGACGTCACCGAGCGTCGCCGGCTCGAGGACGACCTGTCCCACCTGGCGTTCCACGACGGCCTCACCGGGCTGGCCAACCGGGTCAAGTTCCGCAACCGGCTCGAGCGGTCCTTCGCCGCGGCCGACCGGGACGGCACCACGCTGACCGTGCTCTTCGTCGACCTCGACGACTTCAAGGAGGTCAACGACACCCTCGGGCACGCGGTCGGCGACGAGTTGCTGATCACCGTCGGGCAGCGGATCACCACGGTCATCGGCGGTGCCGCCACCGCAGCCCGGATGGGCGGCGACGAGTTCGCCGTGCTCATCGAGGACTGCGGCGGCGTCGACGAGGCCGAGCTGGTGGCGGCCCAGATCGTGGCGAGCCTGGCGGTGGCGTTCGAGGTCAGCGACGGTTTCGGCGGGTCGCACATCGTCAGCGGCGCGGCCAGCGTCGGCGTGGCCGCCAGCACCGACGCGGAGAGCGCCACCGAGCTGCTGCGCCACGCCGACCTGGCGCTCTACCAGGCCAAGGGCGGCGCCAAGGGCACCTGGCAGCGCTACCGGCCGGAGCTGCACACGGCCATGAACCAGCGGCTCGAGGTACGCGCCGCGCTGCACGACGCGATCGACGCCGAGCAGTTCCGCAACATGTACCAGCCGATCGTCGACCTGCACACCGGCCTGATCGCCGGCGTCGAGGCCCTGGTCCGCTGGGAGCACCCCACCCGGGGGCTGCTCGGCCCGTTCCACTTCATCGAGGTGGCCGAGGAGAGCGGCGCGATCGTCGCGATCGGCGACTGGGTGCTGCGCGAGGCCCTCGCCCAGTTCGCCCGCTGGCGCGCCGACGACCCGGACATGTCACTCAAGTACGTCAGCGTCAACGTCTCGGCCCGGCAGTTCCGGACGCCCGGTTTCGTCGAGCGGGTCCGGGAGGCCCTCGACGCGGCCGGCGCGCGACCCGAGTGGCTGCTGCTGGAGATCACCGAGAGCCTGGTGCTGCGCGACGCCGAGCAGGTCTGGAACGACCTGCGGATGCTGCGCGCCCTGGGCGTACGCATCGCGATCGACGACTTCGGCACCGGCTACTCGTCGCTGAGCTACCTGCGGCAGATGCCGGTCGACGTGCTCAAGCTCGACAAGAGCTTCATCGACGACATCCTCACCAGCGACCAGCAGCACACCATGGTCGACTCGATCGTGGCGCTGGCCCGCAACCTCGACCTCAAGGTCATCGCCGAGGGGGTCGAGCAGACCGGCCAGCGGGCCGCGCTGGCCGCGATGGGCTGCCCGTTCGGGCAGGGCTACCTGTTCTCCAAGCCGGCCTGGCCGGACGAGATCGTCGCCCTCACGCACAGCGTCCCCGAGCTCGTCTGAGTAGTTTTGACGGATATTCACTAGCGGTGGCGGCTTGACCGGGACAGGGTCGAGGCATGCTCGAGAATCCCGTGTGGGCCGCCCTCTCCGGGCCGCAGGCCTGCTACGCCGAGGCGTCCGGTGACGCCGCCCGCTATACGTCCGACATCTCGCCATTCGCCGGGCTTGCCGACCCGGCCGATCGGGCCGCCTGGGGCGACCTGGCCAGACTGACCCACGAGGCACTGCTGACCGGGCCCACGCTCAACCCCGGCCCCGGGTGGAAGACCGAGGTCGCGGTGCCCGGGCTGCAGATGGTCGGCCGCGCCATGACCGGCGTCGCCGACCCGGACACCGTCGTGCTGACCGAGAACGACGTGCCCGAGGTGCTCGACCTGGTCGAGCGGGCCAAGCCCGGCCCGTTCGCCAAGCGCACCATCGTGCTCGGCCGCTACCTGGGCATCCGGGTCGACGGCCGGCTCGTGGCGATGGCCGGCGAGCGGTTCCGGGTGCCCGGCTGGACGGAGGTGAGCGCGGTCTGCACCGACCCCGACTTCCAGGGCCAGGGGCTCGGCGCCCGGCTCACCCTGGCCGTCGCGGCCGGCATCCTGGAGCGCGGCGAGCTGCCGTTCCTGCACGCGGCCACCGACAACGAGCGGGCGATACGGCTGTACGAACGGCTCGGCTTCGAACCCAGCCACGAGGTGGTGTTCGCGCTGTTCCGGTACGCCGGCTGAGTCGCGGTCCGCGGGTGCGCGCAGGCGTACCCGCGGGTATCCATTGACAGTCATCTACGGCTGCCGGAACGTCGAGGCATGTCGCACTCCCGTCCCCGTACGCTCGCGGCCGCGACGCTCCTCGCCGCCGCCGTTCTCGCCGCCGGAGTCGCCCTGGCGTCCGGCGCGAATGCCGCCCCCACCCCGACTACCGCGCCCACCGCCACCGTGCCGACCCCCGGCACCTCGCCCTCGCTGCCGAACGCGCCCACCGACCTGCACGTCACCGCGGTCACCACCGGCTCGGTCACGCTGGCCTGGACCGCGCCCGCCGTCACCAGCGCCGCCATCGAGGGCTACAACATCAGCTACACCCAGGCGTTCAACGACATCTACTGGCTGCAGCAGGTCGGCAACGTCACCACCGTCACGATCACCGGCAACATCTCGGCGACCAAGCAGTACTCGTTCGGGGTGTCCGCCCGCGACATCCTCGGGCACACCGGTCTCGGCTCCAACCGGGTCACCGTGGTCACCCCCGCCTCGGACACCGCGAGCGACCAGACCCCGCCGAGCGCGCCGGGCAACCTGCAGGTCACCGCCGCCGACAGCAGCGGCGCATCGCTGGCCTGGACCGCGTCCACCGACAACGTGGGGGTGACCGGCTACCACGTGTACCGGTTCGACGGCCTCTACATCTCCACCCTGGTCGGCAGCACCAGCGGCACCGCGATCACGGTGCCGTTGCCGACCGCGGCGATCGGCAGCTGGTACGTACGGGCCCTGGACGCGGCCGGGAACCTGTCGGCCACCTCGAACACCGCCAACGTGCCGGTCACCACCACCACCCCGCCGACCACCACTCCCCCGCCCGCGCCGAGTTGCCGGGTGACCTACCACAACGGATCACAGTGGGCCGGCGGGTTCGTCGCCGACGTGGCCGTCGCCAACCTGACCGCCACGCCGATCGACGGCTGGACCCTGGTGCTGACCCTCGGCGGCGACCAGAAGGTCACCCAGGCCTGGAACGCCACCGCCAGCCAGACCGGCAACGTCGTCACGCTGACCGCGGCCGGCTGGAACCGTCTGATCCCGGCCGGCAGCAGCGTCTCGGCCGGTCTGCTCGGCAGCTGGCAGACCAGCAACGCGCCACCCACCCAGGCCGTCCTCAACGGCACCCCCTGCCAGCTGGCCTGACCCGGCGGGCGGGTGAAGGGCCCCTTCACCCGCCCGCTCGTGGCTACTGCTGCGCGGTTGCGGTGAAGCTCGCCGAGGCGAGCGCGTTGTGGCCGGTCACGTAGCCCACGACCGCCGGCGAGGTGCCGGGCGCGAGGTCCAGGGTGGGCAAGCTCAGCGCCACCACGGTGAAGACGTAGTGGTGGGTGATGTCCCCGGTCGGCGGGCACGGCCCGGTGTAGCCGACGCCGCCGCCGTCGTTCGGGCCGCTCACCGAACCGGCGGGCAGCACCGCGCCGGTGGGCAGCGAGGTGGTGCCGGCCGGGATGTCCCAGGCGACCCAGTGCCAGAAACCGCTGCCGGTCGGCGCATCCGGGTCGAACAGGGTGACCGCGAAGCTCTTGGTCCCGGCCGGCGCCCCCGACCAGGACAGCTGCGGCGACAGCCCGGCGTCGTCGCAGCCCCACTGCCGGGCCGGGATCGGCTTGCCGGCGCGGACGTCGGTGCTGGTCAGCTTGAAATGCGCGAGCCCGGTGGGCAGTCCCGTGCGGACCTTCTTGAATCCGAAGTGCAGGACGGTCGCCGCCGACGCCCCGGCGGCGGCCCCGACGAACACGAGAACCACAGCGAGAACCACGGCGAGACGGCGAGATATGCGGTGCATGATCTACCCCCTTGAATATCATCCGATGAAGGGGATTCTGCCCCCGCGGTTGCGTTCCGTGGGGGCACGAACTCAGGCTGTTGCGTCGTTCAGTCGCTGCCGGGCCGTGCCGCCGGCCTGGCGGGCGATGACCACGCGGTCGATCTCGTCGCCGGACTCGGTGACCGCCCGCAGGGTGAGCGTGGTCGTGCGGCCGTGGTCGGCCGGTTTGACATCGACGGCCAGGAAGGAATACCCGGTGTAGCGGACCCGGGACCAGGTCACGTTCTCGGTCACCTTGACCGCACCGGCCGCCCAGACGAACGACGGGACCTCGTCGACGTCGTTGACGTGACCCGCGTAGGAGTCGGGGACGGCGAACGCGTAGAGGCTGCGGCCCGCGGCGCCGGCCGTCACGTAGGTGGTGCCGTCGGTGGCCGGGTGCACGGTGGAGCCGATCGGGGTCTTCCGGGACTTACCGCCCTTGAGGACGTCGGCGCGTTCGTAGATGTGGTTGTGTCCGTTGATGACCAGGTCGACGCCGTACTTGTCGAACAGCGGCACCCACTGGTTGCGGACCCCGCCCTCGGAGGCGTGCGCGGTCGTCGTCGAGTAGGCACAGTGGTGGAAGAAGACCACGATGAAGTCGACGTCGTCCTGCTCGCGGAGGAACTTGAGCCGGTTGTCCAGCCACTTCGTCTGGGCGCCGCCGGTGTAGCCGAGGTTGGCCGGGATCTCGAAGGAGACGTCGTTCGGGTCGAGCGAGATCACCCCGACGTTGCCGTAGATGAACGAGTAGACGCCCTCCGACTGCACCGGGCCGTTGTCCGGGAAGTCCCAGCGGGCGAGCTGGCCGCCGTAGCCGTTCGGCGAGTAGAGGGCCTCCATGTCGTGGTTGCCGAGCGACGCCATCCACGGCACCGACGCGGCGATCGGCTCGGTCTGGGCCAGGAACTGGTCCCAGGTGCGCGGGTCGTAGGTGTCGGCGGGCAGGCCCAGATCGCTCGAGTCGGCGTAGCAGAGGTCGCCGGCGTGCAGGTGGAAGGCCGGGTCCTGGGCGGCGACCTGGCCGTCGTTACCGAGCGCGTGGTAGCTGACCCCCTGGTCACCGAACGCGGTGAAGGTGAACGACGTCGGAACGCGACGGCGGGTCGGCGCGGTCGTGAACGGTTGATGGGCGCGTCGCCGACCCGCAGGAACGGGCGGTGCACCGCGTGCGGCACCTGCCAGCCGACCCGCACCTGGCTGCGCGGGTTGGGACCCCAGGCGAGGTGCCGGCCGAACGGGACGACCAGCTTGCCGGGGACCTTGGTGGGCTGCTGCCAGACGGTGGCGCTCGCGGCGTTGGCCGGCACCCCGGCGGCGACCGCACCGGCCGCGACCGCGGCCCCGGCGGCGAGGACCGAGCGGCGCCGGTGGCCGCGATGCCGGGTGAGGAGTTCGTGCTGCTCCGACATGCTCAACCGGGCGGTCAGGCGGTCGGGCAGGCCCATGCGTGGGATGTCCATGCCCGCATAATTGATCGGCTTGGTTACATCGCCCTGAACATAATTAGCCATACAAAAGACTTCACATCCGTCGAATCAATTTGTCAGGCGATCGCGTCGCTGAGTTGCTCACGGGAACCACCTGATGCTTTTCTGGCGAGCACCACCCGGTCTATCTCGACGCCCTTCTCCGTTACCCCGCGAAGGGTCATCGTGGTCGTTTCGCCGGGCGGGGCCGGCCGCACGTCGACCGCCAGGAACGAATAGCCGCCGTAGCGGACCCGGGACCAGCCGACGGTCTCCGGGACACGGTTGCCGTCGGCGTTCCACACGTACGATCGAACGCCGTCGTGCTGTTTTTCCTGGCCCTCGGGGAACTCGTAGAGGCCGCGGCCGCCGGCGCCGGCGGTGATGTAGGTGGTGCCGTCGGCCCACGGGTGCACGGTCGAGCCGATCGGGGTCTTCTTCGCCTCGCCGCCCTTGAGCACGTCGGCCCGCTCGTACACGTGGTTGTGGCCATTGATCACGAGGTCCACGTGGTACTTGTCGAAAAGCGGCACCCACATGTTGCGGACCGCGCCGTCGGAAGCGTGCGCCTCGGTCGTCGAATAGGCGCAGTAATGGAAGAAGACGACGATGAAATCGACGTCGTCTTGTTCCCGCAGCCATTTCAGGCGCTCGGTGAGCCACCGGGTCTGCTCGCCGCCGGTGTAGCCGCGGTTCACCTGGACCTCGAACGAGATGTCGTTGGCGTCCAGCGACACCACACCCACGTTGCCGTAGATGAACGAGTAGACCCCGACGCCCTTGGCCGGGCCGTTGCCGGGGAACTCCCAGCGGGCCAGCTGGCCGCCGTAGCCGTTCGGCGAGTAGACCGCCTCCATGTCGTGGTTGCCGAGCGTCGCCATCCACGGCACCGACGCCGCGACACTCTCGGTCTGCGCCAGGAACTGGTCCCAGCGCAGCGGGTTGTACAGGTCGTCGATCCGGCCCTGACCGCTGGAGTCGGCGTAGCAGAGGTCGCCGGCGTGCAGGTGGAACGCCGGCCGCTCGGCGGCGATCTGACCGTCGTTGTGCAGCGCGTGCGGGCTCACCCCCTGGTCACCGAAGGCGGTGAAGGTGAACGGCTCGGCGGCCCGGCGGCGGGTGGGCGCGGTGGTGAACGAGTCGATCCGGCCGAACTCCTTGAGCTCCCGCGCGTCGAAGCCGTGGTGGCCGACCGCGTAGTAGTACGTGGTGCCGGGGATCAGGTCGTCGATCGCGGCGTGCACGTAGTACTGGTCGGTCGCCGGGATGACGTCCTCGATCTCGGTGTGCAGCGGCCGGAGCTCGCCGAAGATCTTGTCGCCGAGCGTGGCGGGCGAGTTGCCGACCCGCACGTAGGGGCGGCGCACCGTCTTCGGCACCTGCCAGCCGACCCGGACCTGGGTGCGCGGGTTGGCGCCCCAGGCGAGGTGCCGGCCGAACGGGACGACGAGCTTGCCCGGCACGGCGTCGCGGCTGCCGGCGTAGGCCGCGGCTCCCCCGGCCAGGGCGGCGGCCCCGCCGGCCGCGGCGACCAGCAGCGAGCGGCGGCGCAGGCCCCGGGTCAAATACTCGTGCTGCTCCGGCATGCTGAGCCGGGCGGCGAGATCCGCCGGCAGTCCCATGCGTGGCAGATCCAGATCTTTCCCAGAGCGCATGATGTGATACTTTAGCAGCAGTAACTGGTCGAAATCGGGCGCCCTTTGAAAAGATCAGGCACCAAGAAGATCAAGAGTGCGCCGGTCCGGGTCGCCGCAGAACTGCGCGATCACCCTGTTGAAGACGGCCGGGTCGGCGGCGGCCTGCGCGAACAGGGTCATCGACGAGCACAGCTTCAGGTCGTCCGGGAAACCGAAGATCTCGGTCGCGCTGCGGCTCTGGCCCAGCAGCGCCGTCGCGCACTCGACCAGCCGCGGACCCAGCACCGGGTGGGCCAGATACGCGCGCGCCTCGGCGAGATCGGCGATCGCGTACCGCTGCGCCGCCGGGCTCGAACCCAGGCCGCTGAGCTGCGGAAAGATGAACCACATCCAGTGTGACCGCTTGCTGCCCGCGGTGAGCTCGGCAAGCGCCCGCTCGTACACCCCGTCCTGTGCCGACACGAACCGGTGAAGGTCGAAACTCATCGCACCATCCTCCCGCCTGTTCCGGCCTCCTGGTCGCACGAACCGGCCTAGAGTGCAATCGGCCCCCCGCCGCACAGCTCTCGAAAGCAGGAATCTGATGCGCGCGGTTCTCAGCAAGGCCTTCGCCACCGTGCTCGTGGCCGGTGCCGCCCTGGTCCTCCCGGCGAGCCCCGCCCTCGCCTCCGGGCCGCTGGTCAGCAGCAACGACGGCCGCTGCCTCGACGCCGACAACTCCACCCCGGCCCGCAACGGCACCAAGGTGCAGACCTGGCAGTGCTTCACCGCCAGCAGCAACCAGTCGTGGACCTGGTACTTCGACGGCACGATCCGCTCCTCCTGGACCGTCCGCTGCCTCGACGAGGACATCGCCGGCGGCACCCGCAACGGCTCGAAGGTGCAGCTGTGGGACTGCAACGGCCAGCTGAACCAGAAGTGGGACCGGCACGCCGACGGCACCATCACCAGCCGGCAGGACGGCCGCTGCCTCGACCAGGACATCGCGGGCGGCACCCACAACGGCACCAAAGTCCAGGTCTGGGACTGCAACGGGCAGCTCAACCAGAAATGGAGCCAATAGCCTGCATTTCCGGCCGCGGCGTCCGACAGTGGAAGAGTCCTACCTGATAGCGGGAGTCACCCATGTCGGAAGGCGCATTCCACGCCTACGTCGGGCTGCTGGTCATCAGCGGCCTGCTGCTCTCGGTCCTGGCCGTCCGCGGCTTCGATCAGCCGGTCTCCAGCCGGATCGCCGATGGCGTCTTCGCCGTGGGCTTCCTCGGCTATGCGACCTACCTGATCGTCGCCGATCCGGCGAAGGTCTGGGTCCTCTACTACGCGTTCGCCGCGCCGGTGGTGCTGGTGGTGCACATGTTCCGGCAGCGCAAACGAGCAAGATCCCGGCGCTTCGCGGCCGGTTTCACCCCGCAGGTGTACGCGGCCCCGGCCGCCCCCACCCCATTGACGCCGTTCCCGCCGCCGCCGGCCCCGCTGGGCAGCGACGCGCCCGTCGACGAGGGCGCCCGCGGCTCGTCCGGGCTGGCCAACCTGCCGCCGCACACGCTCCCGCCGACCCGCGGTGAAGGCCCGATGTCGCCGCGGCCACCGATGCCGTCGGGGCTGCCCGCGCTGCCCCCGACCGCACCGGGCAGCCCGCCGCCGAAGCCGCCCGGCTTCCTGCACGGCGTGACCCCGTCCGGGGCGGGCGGCCGTCCGCCCGCCCCGGGCGCCGCCGGCAACCCGTGGGGCATGCTCGGTGACGGATCGGCGCCGGCGGAGCCGCCGGGCGGTTCGCCGGTGCCCGGATGGCCGCGCACGCACTCCGAGCCGCCTGCCCTTCCCACGCCGCCCACCGCTCCGCCCGCCGCTCCTCCCTCCGCCGAGCGGCCCGGGCGGCACTCCGGCGGGCACAACGAGCCCTACGACCACGCCTCCGACCAGCGGTATGCGGCCTACGAACCCGAGGAGCGGTTCCCCACCACGCCGGGCCGGCACGAGTCACCCGGCCGGCACTCCGGCGGCTACAGCTCGGCCGACCGCTACAGCAACTACGACCCGGGCGAGCGGTTCGGCACGTACGAACCGCCCGCCGAGCCGTCCCCCGGGGGCCAGCAGGTCGCCGGGCACGACACGCACCCCAGCGGGGACATCCACGCCGACCAGCCGCACTCCTACGAGACGACCAGCCGGCTGCGGCGGCCGGCCTGGCTGCAGGAGCCGGAGCCGCCCGCAGCGGCCCCGGACTCCCCGGACTCGGAGCAGCCCCCGGCCGGCCACCACCACCGGGCGGAGAACCCGCCGGACGAGTGGCCGCCCCGCCACGGATGACCGGCGGGGCAAGATGGGCGCCATGGACTTTCGACGGAGTTACCGCTCGGCCGCCGTCACCTATGTCGATCTCGTGTCCCGGGTGCCGGCCGACAAGTGGGACGGCCCCGGCCTCGGCGACTGGACCGTCCGCGAGCTCGTCGGGCACACCGTGAGCTCGGCGTTGCGGCAGGTGCCGGTGGTTCTCACGACGCCGGGCGGGGAGATCGTGGTGTCCTCGGCCGAGGGCTACTGGGCCCTCGCCCGCCAGGTGCCGGCCGACATCTACGCCGCCGCGGTGGCCGCCTCCGGCGACGACGCGCACGCGACCGGCCTGGTGCTCGGCGACGACCCGGCCGACGCGATCCGGGAGCTGGCGGGCCGCGCCACCCAGGCGGTCGCCACGGCCGCCGACGACGACGTGGTGCTGACCGCGGCGGGTGGCATGCGGGTCCGCGACTGGCTGCCGACCCGGACGTTCGAGCTGGTGGTGCACGGGATCGACCTGGCCGCTGCCACCGGCGTACCCCATAACTTCTCGCCCGAGGCCGTCGCCGAGGCAACCGCCCGCGCCGCTCGGGTGGCCATCGCCGTAGGCGAGGGTGAGATGCTGCTGCGCGCCCTGACCGGCCGGGGTGAGCTGCCGCCGAAGTTCTCCATCGTCTGACGTGAGGTTTTCGGCGGCGCGAACCCGAATGCAACCGTTCTGCGACCGGTTAGCACTACCCGCGGGCCCGGAACGCCCGAAATGATGGGTATGACCGACACGATGATTGTTGAGCTGGGCCTGCAGGCCATGACGATCGCCGCGAAAATGTGCGCTCCGGTGTTGCTGACCGCGCTGGCGGTCGGTTTCGCGATCTCACTGTTCCAGTCGGTCACCCAGATCCAGGAAGCCACCCTGGCCTTCGTCCCGAAGGCGGCCGGTTGCGGCGCTGCCCTGCTGTTCTCGGGCAACTGGATGCTGCACGAGATGGTGACCTTCACCCAGCAACTGTTCGAGAAGCTCCCCATGCTCCTCAGCTGAACCACTCCGTCACGAGGGCCGGTCCGCATGCGGACCGGCCCTTCGCATTTCCGCTCAGCCGGCGGTGCGGTCCCAGGGGCGTCTGATCCAGGGGCTCCACCTCAGCTGCCCGGCGGCCGGAGCGTGACCCGGGCGACCAGGAACTTCGGGGCCATCTCGCAATAGCTGTCGGTGATCAGCTCGGCGATCTCGGTCCAGTCGGTGTGGTCGCCGAGGACGGCGCCGGCGACGTCGTCGCCCCAGGGGGCTTTGAAGTAGGGGAAGCCTGGAGCGGTGAGACCGAGCAGGTCTTCGAGGGGTACGCGGAACGTCATCACGGTCGGCGTCTCGCCGTCGACCATGTGCCGGGCGTAGACCGGATAACGTTCCAGGTCGGGAACGTAGACATGCGCGATGGTCCGCGTGCGGATCCGCCAGCGGATGCCGATCCAAGCCAGTTCCTCGTACGCCTCCGGCAGCTCCCGGCAGATCGGCCGCAACCGGCCAAGGATCTCCGGTGGCACGTCTCCAGGACCCGACATGCGCCGACAGTAACGGATCCCGGCGAGGCGCCGGCCACATCGCTATGTCGTGCGGAACCAGCCGGCACCGGGGCCGCGGACTCAGACTGTCCAGGTTATGGGTACGGCGATGACGTCGTACCCGACATCGGGGGCGATCGGGGTGGTCAGCTTGCCGTTGACGACGTAGAGGCGGTTGTCGAAGGACGCGGCCGCGGTCGGGACGGCGAAGGCCGGGTCGGCGATCGTGGTCGTCCAGATGCCGGCGGTGCCGTGCCGGTTGAGGGTGAACACCTGCACGGTGTTCAGGCGGTTCTGCACCACGTACAGGATGTGGCCCTCCAGCAGCAGGCCGTCGCCGTTGAACACGGTGGCGCCGCCCAGGTCGACCGGGGTGGCCGCGCCGGATGCCGGGTCGACCCGGAACAGCAGGCCGGTGTTGGACTGCACGACCAGCAGCGCCCGGCCGTCGGGGGTGGCGCAGATGCCGTTGAGGTTGATGGTGCCGGCGGTGACGGTCAGGCCGGTCAGCGGCAGCGCGGTGACCTCGGCGCCCAGGCCGCCGTCCGGCGGGGTCGGCAGCCGGTGGAGCGTCGCACTGAACGAGTCGGTGAACCAGGCGGCGTCGCGGGTCAGGACCACGTCGTTGAGGAACGACGAACCGGCCGCGGTCACCTGGTAGGAGGCCAGCAACCGGCCGGTGTGGATCGAGACGACCCGGATGTCGCCGCCCGTATTGCCGGAGAGGAACGCCCGGCCGCGGCCGTCGATCTCCAGGCCGTTGGTGGGGGTGCCGGGGCCGGTGTAGATGATCTCGCCGGTGCCGGTGGCCAGATCGGCCCGGTAGACCGAGCCGGTGGCCCGGGAGCCCAGGTAGGCGAACGGGCCGTTGATCGCGATGCCCTCCGGTGCGAAGCCGCCGGGCAGGGTGATGACGCCGGGGAACGTGCCGCCGGCCTCCGCGAACGCCGGGGACGCGGCCAGCGCCGATGCGCCGGAAATCGTGGTGGAGAGGGCGAGCACTGATCGGCGTCGCATTTGCGGGGGTCTCCTCTCCGGCGGCGCGGGGGAATCCGGCCGGGGCGCGCTCGATACTGCCTAATTGTGGTCCTTTTCGTCCAGCCCTGAACGGAAATTAATGATGTTCTGATTGATAGGAAAGGCAACTGAGACAACGACGGGCATGAATTAGCTTGTGAAGTAAGCGTGGTGCGCACGCAGGCCGCGCGGGCGGGTCGAGCGTTCTGGGCGCGCAGCGCCCTGCTCGGGCCGGTCGCGTCCCGGCGGGAGCGACGGTCCGGACCCACCACCCAGGCACGACATCGTGATCTTGATCGTTCGGCTTGCGTAACCGTCCGTGACGGGCTTGACTCCGGGTTCGGGCCGGTTTTGCGTGGGGGGACTTGTGGGAAGCAGTGCGGGTATGAAGATCTGGCCGGGCAACCCTTATCCGCTGGGCGCCACCTACGACGGTGGCGGTACCAATTTCGCGCTCTTCTCCGAGCTGGCCGACCGCGTCGAGTTGTGCCTGTTCGACGACGACGGGAACGAGACGCGCGTCGATCTGCCCGAGCGGGAGGCCCTCGTCTGGCATGGTTATCTGCCGCGGATCGTGCCGGGGCAGCGGTATGGATACCGGGTGCACGGGCCGTACGATCCGTCGGCCGGGCTGCGCTGCAATCCGAACAAGTTGCTGCTCGATCCGTACGCGAAGGCGATCGACGGGCACAACGAGTGGAGCGAGGCGCTGTTCGCCTACCGGTTCGGTGATCCGCTGTCGCGCAACGACGGCGACTCGGCGCCGTTCGCCCAGAAATCCGTCGTGGTGAACCCGTTCTTCGACTGGTCCAACGACCGGCCGCTGCGCATCCCGTTCTGGGAGACGGTGATCTACGAGACCCACGTCAAAGGCATCACCATGCGCCACCCGGGCATTCCCGACGACGTCCGCGGCACCTATTCCGGGCTCGCCCACCCGCGCATGATCGAGCATTTCCAGAAGCTCGGCGTGACCGCCGTCGAATTGATGCCGGTGCACCAGTTCGTGCACGATTCCACGCTCGTCGACCGGGGTCTGACCAACTACTGGGGCTACAACACCATCGGATTCTTCGCGCCGCACAACGACTACGCCTCGTTCGGCGGGCACGGCGGGCAGGTGCAGGAGTTCAAGTCGATGGTGAAGGCGCTGCACCAGGCCGGCATCGAGGTGATCCTGGACGTCGTCTACAACCACACCGCCGAAGGCAACCACCTCGGCCCGACCCTGTCGTTCCGGGGCATCGACAACCCGGCCTACTACCGCCTCGTCGACGAGGACAAGCAGTACTACTACGACACCACCGGCACCGGGAACAGCCTCAACGTGCGGCACCACGAATCGCTGCGGCTCATCATGGATTCGCTGCGCTACTGGGTGACCGAGATGCACGTCGACGGATTCCGGTTCGACCTGGCCGCCGCGCTCGCCCGCGAATTCCATTCGGTCGACCGGCTCGCCGCGTTCTTCGACCTGGTCAACCAGGACCCGATCGTCTCCCAGGTCAAGCTCATCGCCGAGCCGTGGGACGTCGGCGACGGCGGCTACCAGGTCGGCGGATTCCCGCCGCTCTGGACCGAATGGAACGGCAAATACCGGGATTCGGTACGCGACTTCTGGCGCGGCGAACCGGCCAGCCTCGGCGAGTTCGCGTCCCGCTTCACCGGCAGTTCCGACCTGTACGAGGTGGACGGCCGGCGCCCGATCGCGTCCATCAACTTCGTCACCGCGCACGACGGGTTCACCCTGCAGGACCTGGTGTCGTACAACGACAAGCACAACGGCGCGAACGGCGAGGACAACCGGGACGGGGAAAGCCACAACCGGTCCTGGAACTGCGGTGTCGAAGGACCGACCGAGGACGCCGAGATCGTGGCCCTGCGGGAACGGCAGAAACGCAATTTCCTGGCCACCCTGCTGCTGTCCCAGGGCGTCCCGATGATCGCGCACGGCGACGAGCTGGGCCGCACCCAGCACGGCAACAACAACGTCTACTGCCAGGACAACGAGCTGTCCTGGGTGGATTGGGAGGACGCCCGCAACCAGGACGTGCTCACCCGGTTCACCGCCCAGGTGACCAAGCTGCGCGCCGAACACCCGATCTTCCGCCGCCGCCGGTTCTTCACCGGCGACCCGGTCGGCGATTCCAAGATTCCGGACATCGCGTGGCTGCGCCGCGACGGCGAAGCGATGACCGAGGAGGACTGGAACGCCCGCAGCGGCATGACGATGACCGTTTACCTGAACGGGCACGGCATTCCGGAACGCGACGCGCTCGGCGAGGCCATCATCGACGAATCGTTCCTGCTGCTGTTCAATCCGCTCGGCGATCAGGTCTCGTTCACGCTGCCACCGAAGGAATTCGGCCGGACCTGGGAGGTCGTGATCAACACCGCCGACCCGCTGCTGGCGAAGCGGCGCAGGACCGCCCGGGCCGGCACCCAGGTGGACGTCCCCGGCCACACCCTCGAGGTGCTCCGCTGCCGATACTGAGCCGGCGGCGGCGCTGACCCCGTCCGGCTGAACGGCCGGGCCGGGTCGGCAACGCGACAGGCATGGGGCTGCGCATTCCCTATCATCTATGGCGCCCAGTTGTCCACGCGGAAGGATCTGGCCATGCCGGAAGGCGCGCCACCCACGACGGGTCAGCCGTCCCGGAACCGCCGCGTGGCGATTCTGGTCGCCCTGATCATCGCGATCATCATTGCGATCATCCTGCTGCTCGCGTTCTGCGGCGGCGGAGACGACGACACCCCGACCGGCTACGGCAGCCCGTCGGCCACGACACCACCCACGGTGGCCACGACGAGCCCGACACCGACGGTGACCCCGACCGTGACTCCTACGGACACCCCGTCGACGACCAGCCCGCCGCCGTCGACCACCCCGGTCGGTGGCACCGCGAGCCCGACCACGACAGCACCGCAGGGCGGGGTCGACGCCGGTGGCGGCAGGCCGGCCGATGACGGCGGCGGCTTCGCGATCCTCGCCGGTGGCGTTCTGCTGATCGGGGCGATGGCAGCGGGCGGCTTCGCGCTGCGCCGGTCGAGGCGGACCTGACCTTGGAGGTCGCCCGCCCGCGGCTTGCCGCGCTGGCCATGGTTCTCGCCCTGACCGGCGCCCCGCTGGTCGCCGGCGGGCTCCGGGCCCGGGCGGCCGCGACACCATGGCAGCCGCCGCCGGCCCCGGTGGCCGCCGCGGTGCCGTTCGCCGAGCCACGGCGCGAGCCGGCGCCCGACGCCGGCATGCCGTCCTCGGTCCCCGTGCACCTCGACATCCCGGCGATCGAGGTGCACACCGGGCTGGTCCGGCTCGGCCTCAACCGCGACGGCACGGTCGAGGTGCCGCCGCTGGACGGCGACGCCCCGGCCGGCTGGTACGAACATTCGGTGACGCCGGGCGAGATCGGCGCCGCCGTCCTGATCGGCCACGTCGACACCGCGAGCGACGGCCCGGCGGTGTTCTACCGGCTGGGCGCCCTGAAGCCCGGCGACAGCATCACGGTCCGCCGCGCCGACGGCACGACCGCGACGTTCCACGTCGTCACCGTCGGCCTCTACCCGAAGTCCGATTTCCCCACCGACTTGGTGTACGGCCCGGTGCCGTACCCGGGCCTGCGCCTGGTCACCTGCGGCGGATCGTTCGACCGCAGCCGGGCCACCTACCGCTCCAACGTCGTGGTCACCGCCCGCTGATCAGCGGCCGACCTGCCGGTCGGCGGCCGTGCGAGCATGGGCCGGTGCGACTGATCGGGGCCGGGTGTGGGCGTACCGGATGAGCCGTTTCCGCATTTGAATCAGAGGTGAGCGCGGTGTCGGGGGACGTGGTGGGCCAGGCTTTCGCCTGGATCGAGTCGGTGGCGGTCGCCGCCGACGGCGGGCTGAGCTGGGCGGAGGACGGAAAACCCTCCGACGACCTTTACGTGGGTACGGCGAGTGTCCTGCTCGGCTGCACCGAAGCCCTGTCCGCCGGAGCGTGCGGCGCGGTCACCCGGGTGGCCGCCGGTGCGCGCGACCGCCTCCTGCACATCGCGAGCAACGGCGCCGAGATCGAGGACGGGCTGTTCGAGGGGTGGCCGGGAGTCGCGGTCGCGCTGCGGGCCTGGGCGGATGTCACCGGGGACGAGGCCGCCGGCAAGGCCGCGGCCACCGTGACGGCGGCCGTCGCCGAGCGGATGCGGCGTCGCGACGACGACCCGGCGCGCTGCACCGATGTCATTTCCGGCGACGCCGGTGTCCTCCTCGCGCTGGTGGACGACTGTGCCGACCCGGCCGTGGCCGAGGCGGCCGTGAAGCTCGCCGATGGCCTGGCCGGGCTGGCCCTTGAGCGCCCGGACGGGCTGCACTGGCAGATGATGATGACGCCGGAGTACGAGCACCTCCTGCCGGGCTTCTCGCACGGCACGGCCGGAGTGGCGTACGCCCTGGCCAGGGTGGGTGAGACGCTCGGCCGGACCGATCTGATCGACGTTGCCGTCCGCGCGGCGGACGGGCTGCTCGCCCTCGGGCACCAGCCGGGCGGCGGGTGGGCGGTGCCGCTGCTGATCCCGCCGAAGCCGGACCGGCCGACCGTCAACTTCGGCTGGTGTCACGGGCCGACCGGCACGCTGCGACTGTTCGCCCTGCTCGACACGCTGGTGCCGGATCCGCGCTGGGGACGCGGCATCGAGGCCTGCCTGCAAGGGCTGCGGGACAGCCGCATCCCGGAACGCCTGTACCCGGGCTATTGGGACAACGTCGCCCGCTGCTGCGGCACCGCCGGCGTCGGCCAGGTGCTGCTCAACCGGCACCACGCCACCGGCGACCCTTCACTGCTGGCCTGGTCGCAGCGGCTGGCCGACGACGTGATCGCCCGCCGGCTGACCACCCCGGCCGGGGTGACCTGGTCGAACGTCGAGCACACCGCCACCCCGCCCGACCTGCCGCCGGAGCCGGGATTCATGCAGGGCAGCGCGGGCGTCGCCGGCTGGCTGGCCCGCCTCGACACCCCCGGCAGCGGCCCAGTGCTGCCCTGGCTGTGAACCACAGCCTGGAGAGCTAACTAACAGGCTGCATGATGCAGCATTCGGGTAGAACTGAGGGATGCGCCGCCCCTACCTGGTTCTTGCCATCTGCTGCATGAGCCTGTTCATCGTCGGGCTCGACGCCACGATCATGAACATCGCCCTGCCGGCGCTGCGGGCGGATCTCGGCGCGAGCATCTCCGGGCTGCAGTGGACCATCGATGCGTACACCCTGGTCCTGGCCAGCCTCCTGGTTCTGTCCGGGTCGACCGCCGACCGGATCGGGCGGCGGCGGATCTTTCAGACCGGGCTGGTGCTGTTCAGCGCCGGGTCGCTGCTCTGCAGCGTGGCGCCCAGCCTGGGCTGGCTGATCGCGTTCCGGGCGGTGCAGGCGATCGGCGGGTCGATGCTCAACCCGGTCGCCATGTCGATCATCACGAACACGTTCACCGAACCGCGCGAGCGGGCCCGGGCGATCGGCGTCTGGGGTGGCGTGGTCGGCTTCAGCATGGCGGTCGGGCCGCTGCTCGGCGGGCTGCTCGTCGACACGCTCGGCTGGCGGGCGATCTTCTGGGTCAACGTGCCGGTCGGCATCGCCGCGTTCCTGCTGGCCGCGAAGTTCATCCCGGAGTCGCGGGCGCCGCACCCACGCCGTCTCGACCCGGCCGGCCAGGTCTTCGTCTTCCTGGCGCTCGCCGGAGTCACGTACGGCATCATCGAGGGACCGACCGCCGGCTGGGGCTCGCCGCGGATCCTCGGGTGTTTCCTGGTCGGCGCGGCGGCCGTGGCCGCTCTGTTGATCTACGAGCCGCGCCAGGCGGAACCCCTGCTGGAGCTGCGGTTCTTCCGCAGCGTGCCGTTCAGCGGCGCCACCCTGATCGCGGTGTCGGCATTCGCCTCGCTCGCCGGTTTCCTCTTCCTCAATTCGATTTACTTGCAGGACGTACGGGGTCTGACCCCGTTGCACGCCGGGCTGTGGACGCTGCCGATGGCCGCCACCACCGCGATCTTCGCGCCGATCTCCGGCCGGCTGGTCGCGGCGCGCGGCACCAGATTGCCGCTCACCCTGGCCGGGATCGGGTTCATCGCCGGGATGCTGCCGATGACCCGGCTCGCCGCGGACACCCCGGTCTGGCAGCTGATGGTCTGTTATGTGCTGTTCGGGTTCGGATTCTCGATGGTCAACTCGCCGATCACCAACACCGCGGTGTCCGGCATGCCGCGCGAGCAGGCCGGGGTGGCGGCCGCGATCGCGTCGACCAGCCGGCAGGTCGGCGGGGCGCTCGGCGTCGCGGTGATCGGCGCGGCGGTCGCCACCGGGACCGGCGCCGGGTTCGCGCAGGCGAGCCACGCCGGCTGGTGGATCATCTCCGGTCTCGGGGTCGCGGTGCTGGTCCTGGGCCTGGTGACGACCGGGCGGTGGGCGCGCTCGACGATCGAGCGCGCGGCGGTGCCGGCCGAGCCGCCGGTGGCGGCCAAAATAGCCGGGTGACGATCAGGCGGGTTCTGGCCGCGGCGGCGGCCGCGGTGCTTCTTCTGGCCGGGGCGTACGCCGGTTTCCTCGGCCACCGTGCCCGGCACACCGTGTCGCTGGCGCCGGACGGGACGTTCCGGGTCGGCCGGGCCGTGCACGAGCTCGCCGACCGGTCCCGCACCGACGAGCTGGCGCCGGTCGGCGGCAACCCGCGGGTCCTGTCGATCATGCTGTGGTACCCGGCCGCGGCCACCGGCGGAACCCCGTCCGCGTACGCGCCGGGCGCCTGGTCGGGGCTGCACCGATTCGGCTGGGCGCAGACCGGTTTCGACCGGATCGACACCGGGACGTACGACGAGGCGCCGCTCGCCGCCGGCACGTTCCCGATCGTCGTGCTGATGCCGGGGCTCGGCTTCTCGGCCCCGCAGTACGCGGCCCTCGCGGCCCGGATCGCCGGCCGGGGTTACCTGGTGGCCGGGGTGACCCCCACCTACAGCGCGAACCTCACCGTGCTCGGCGGCAAGCCGGTCCGGGCGTCCGCGGCGGGCAATCCGAGCGATTTGTCCGGGCCGCGGGGCGACCGGCTCGCTACGGTCTGGGCGGCCGACGCCCGATTCGCGGCCGGGCGGGTCGCGGTGCTGCTCGGCGCGCACGCCGACGCCGCCCGGGTCGTCTACCTGGGCCATTCGTTCGGCGGGGCGGCCGCCCTCGAGGCGTGCCGCACCGACGACCACTGCCGCGGCGCCGCCGACCTGGACGGCACCCCGTACGGGCAGGTGGTCACCGACGGCCTGGACAAGCCGCGGCTGCTGCTCAGCTCCGGTGTGGACGGTGCCGCGGGCGACGCCTCGGCCCGGGCGATCTTCGGCGGCGGCAACGATTCCTGGGCCTTCACGCTGCCCGCCGCCCGGCACTTCGACTTCAGCGACTACGGGTCGTATTGGCTGGCCGCGCCGGTGCGGATGCTGCTTCCGGTCGGCGATCCGGGCACCTTGCCGATCACCGTCGACTACCTGGCCGGCTTCCTCGCCGCGGTCACCACCGGCACCACCTGGCGGGCACCCGCCGAGCCGGGGGTGCGCGAAGCTGACATGCTTGTTCGATGACGGACCTCTCTCCGATAGTTCAAGTCTTCGACGAAGCCGCCGAGGCCTACGACAACGTCGGTGTGGAGTTCTTCCGCCCGATCGCCGCCGAGCTGGTGCGGGCCGTCGCGCCCCAGCCGGGCGAGCACGTCCTCGACGCGGGCTGCGGCACCGGCGCGGTCCTCGCCCCGGTGGCCGAGGCGGTCGGCCCGAGCGGGTATGTGACCGGCATCGATCTCGCGCCCGGCATGGTGGCGCGCAGCCGGGCCACCACCACCGGCCTCGACCAGGTCGTCGTGGAGCTGGGCGACGCGCAGGACCCGGCGTACCCGGCCGGCTCGTTCGACCTGATCACGTCGGGCCTGGTGCTGTTCTTCCTGCCCGACCCGCCGGCCGCGCTCACCGCGTACCGCAAGCTTCTGAAGCCGCAAGGCCGGCTGGGCTTCAGCTGTTTCGCCCAGCAGGACCCGCGCTATGCCCAGGCTCTGAAAATCATGGCCCGCTTCGCGGACGCACCGCCGGAGCGCAGGTATCACCCGATGTTCGACTCGGCGGAGAGCCTGCGCGAGGCGGTGCTCGCGGCCGGTTACGCGGCGGTGGAGGTGCGCGAGGCCGAGGTCGGCAGCGCGTTCAACGACGCCGCCCATCTGTACGAGTGGATCGGCTCGCACGCCGGCCGCCAGCTGGTGGATCTGATCCCGGTCGAGCGGCGTTCCCTCGCCATCTCGGCGCTCGCCGCCGAGCTGACCCATCCGCTCGACTTCACCACCAAGGTGCGGCTGGTCATCGCCCGTTGCTGATCCTGGCGTCCGCCAGGATCAGCCCCGAGGTCATTTGACCGGCAGGTCCAGGTATGAACCGCCGGCGACGGTGATCGTGCCGGCGCTGTTGGCGTCGTAGTAGAGCGGGTCCACGGTGTCCACGACCAGGGTCAGCGAATGCCCGGCCGGCACGTCGTAGTTGACCGCGGACAGCGACACGTCCAGCGTCCGGCTGCCGGCCGTCCCGGACAGCCAGGTCGCCGGGGCGTGCGTGAGCAGCGCGGCGTTGCCGAGGCTGTCGAGGTCGTAGAGGTAGGCGACCAGCGACCCGTTCGCGGCCGTCCCGGTCAGGTTGAGGTGCACCTTCGGGATGCCGCGCACCTTCAGCGCGGTCGACGGCCGCTCGGCCGCCCAGACCCCGGCCCGGTTGCGGTCGACGAACGGCAGCCAGATCGTCGGCCGCAGCCCGGTGAACGCGCTGATGCCGTTGGTCAGCAGCACCACGCCGCCGTTCGCGACCGTGTCCAGGTCGTTCGGGAGGCTCTTCGACCAGCCGGTGGTGGGGCTGCCGCCGAGCAGGCCGGTGCCGTCGTACCAACGGATCGCGCCCAGGCCGTACCGCTTGGTGCTGGTGGTCTGCGCGCCCCAGCTGCTCCAGGTCTCGGCGGCGGCGTTGTCCGGCTTCAGGTAGACCTTGCCCGGCTGGGTGCCGTTGGCGTCGCTCTTGAGGTAGCGGTCGAACCAGCCGCGGACGCTGGTCCACACGTCGTTGGGCAGGCCGAGGATGCCGGTCAGCTCGGCGATGGCGTGGTCGCCGGGGCGCAGTTCGAGGCGCTTCGGGGTGGTGAGCTTGCCGTAGAAGTCGGCGAGCTGGTTGGGCGGGAAGAACGTGTCGCCCCACGCGTTGGCGATCATCACGGCCGGCGCGTTGGCGTTGATCCGGTCGAGGTAGGTGGCCGGCGAGCGGACCTTGGCCCACTCCATCACCGTGGCGATGTTCCGGTTCGCGGTGAAGTCGCCGAGCATCGTGGTCAGCTCGGCGCTCGGGTGCCCGACCAGCTGGGCGGCCAGGCCGAGCAGGCCGGCCGACTGCAGGTGCCGGGTCTGGTCGCTGTAGAGCGAGTAGTTCAGGTCGGTCCAGCCGCTGAGCATGGCGACCGCGCGGATCCGCTTGTCGAAGGCGGCGCCGAGCAGGCTGATCCCGGCGCCGTAGGAGACGCCGGCGGTGCCGAGCCGGGCCGGGTCGGCCGGGGTGTTGGCGAGCGTCCAGTCGAGCACCTTGGACAGGTCGGCCATGTCCGCGGGCCCCGCGGTGTCGATCTCGCCGCCGCTCGCCCACCAGCCGCGCGGGGTGTAGGAGACCACCACGTACCCGGCGGCGGCCATGCTGGTGGCCTGCGCGATGTACTCGACGTCGTTGAGGCCCCAGCTGGACGGGAAGACGACCGCCGGGTAGCTGCCGGCCGCGGCCGGGGCGACCACGTTGGCCTTGAGCGTCACGCCGTCGCCGGGGATGTCGACGAACTTGACGCCGGTGGTGGTGGCCGCGGCTGCGGCCGGGCCGGGAAGGCCGGCCCCGATCAGAACGATCGCCGCCAGGGTGGACAGCAGCCAGGCGAGCAGGGATGTGGGGCGCGGCACCATGCGCACTCCTCGGGACGGACGGGCGCGACGAAACCTGGGTGGCTGGTGTCGCCGCGCCCGGAGGCGAGAGTGGGAGCTGTGCCGGAGCGCTCCGGTGCCGGGAGCGTAAGAGCAGGTACCGAGAATTTGAACTTCATGACATTATCGTTACTGGCAAGTAACGTTGGTCACTTTACTGGTGAGTAACCAATGTAAAGGGGAGGTCGCGGTGCTCTACGGTGCTCAGCCGGCGCGCCGCCGGGACGCGCAGCGCAATCGGACCGCCATCCTGCAGGCGGCGTGCGAGTTGATGGAAACCGACCAGAACAGCGTCCTGATGCCGGAGATCGCGCGCCGGGCCGGGATCGGCCAGGCCACCCTCTACCGCCACTTCCCCGACCGGACCGCCCTCGCGACCGCGGTCATCGGCTACCTCATCGATCAGCTCGAGCGCTGCGTGGCGGCCGGCCTCGAATCGCCGGCCACCTTCCGCACCGCGCTCAACGAGATCCTGCGCGCCCAGGTCACCATGCGGCCCCTGGTGCAGCTCGCCCGGCGGCTCGACGCGGCCACCCGAGGACGGTTCCTGCGCCGCCTGGTCGGGGTTCTGGCCGAGCCGTTGCGGCGCGCGCAGGACTTCGGACACGTACGAGCCGATCTGGTCCCTGACGACCTGGTTCTGTTGTTCGGTATGGTCGAGGGCGTCGTCGAGGGTGCACGTAGCCATGCCGAGGCGGTGGCGGCCGCCGGCCGTTCCATCGACCTGGCACTAGACGGCGTATTCCGGCCCATTTCGTCGCCTTCCGAGGCGCCACTGCGGATTGGTAAGCTCTGATGTTCGACGAACAGGTGGGATAGTCGATGAGCTCGCCCGATGCAGTGGTGCCCGAAACCGAGGCGCCGGAGTCCGTTCTGCCCGAGATCGCCCCGTCAACCGAAGCCGGTCCTCCACCGGAGGTAGCTGTTTCAACCGAGATCGCTCCTACGCCGGAGACCGCAGCCTCATCCGAGCCTGACGTCGCTCTGTCGCCGGAAAACGCCACTGCCCCTGAGCCCGCCGCCGATGAGCCTGATGCTCCCGATCCCGCTGCACCCGATCCTGCTGCACCCGAGTCCGCCGCACCCGAGTCCGCTGCGCCTGATCCCGCCGCGGCCGCCCGTGAGGAAGCCTGGGCGGCCATCGAGAAGATCAAGGACGAGGACGGGGTCGTGCGCGGTCCGGTCACCGAGGCCGTCAAGGGTGGCCTGATCCTCGACATCGGCATGCGCGGCTTCCTGCCCGCCTCGCTGGTCGAGATGCGCCGCGTCCGCGACCTGCGACCGTACGTCGGCCGCGAGCTCGAAGCCAAGATCATCGAGCTGGACAAGGCACGTAACAACGTGGTCCTGTCCCGCCGCGCCTGGCTGGAGCAGCACCGCACCGAGTCGCGCACCGGCCTGTTCGAGCGCCTCGCCAAGGGCCAGGTCCGCAAGGGCGTGGTCTCGTCGATCGTCGCCTTCGGCGCGTTCGTCGACCTCGGCGGCGTCGACGGCCTCGTGCACGTGTCCGAGCTGTCCTGGCGGCACGTCGACCACCCGTCCGAGGTGGTGCGGGTCGGCCAGGAGGTCGAGGTCGAGGTGCTCGACGTCAACCAGGAGCGCAAGCGGGTGTCGCTCTCGCTGAAGGCGACCCAGGAAGACCCGTGGCGGCACTTCGCGCGGACCCACCAGATCGGCCAGATCGTGCCCGGCCGGATCACCAAGCTGGTGCCGTTCGGCGCGTTCGTCCAGGTCGACGACGGCATCGAGGGTCTGGTGCACATCTCCGAGCTGGCCGGCGGTCACATCGAGTCCCCCGAGCAGGTCGTGCAGACCGCCGACGTGGTCTTCGTCCGGGTGATCGACATCGACCTGGAGCGGCGGCGCATCTCGCTGTCGCTGCGCCAGGCGACCGAGGCCTACCAGGAGGGCGACGAGAACTTCGACCCGACGCTCTACGGGATGGCCGCCACCTACGACAACGACGGCAACTACATCTACCCCGAGGGCTTCGACCCGGAGACCGGCGATTGGCGCGAGGGGTACGACGAGCAGCGCGACGCCTGGGAGCAGCAGTACTCGGACGCTCGTGAGCGCTGGGAGGCGCACGGCCGTCAGGTGCTGGCCGGGCGTGAGGCGGGCCTGGGCCTGTAGCGACGGACGGCTGTGGGAGTCTCGGGAGCATGGCTGGTGACTGGTTTGCCGATGCGGTGCTCTACGAGATCTACCCGCAGTCGTTCGCCGACTCCGACGGCGACGGGGTCGGCGACCTGCGCGGGGTGATCGACCGGCTCGACCACATCGCCTCGCTCGGGGTGACGGTGATCTGGTTCAACCCGTGCTTCGCGTCGCCGTTCGTCGACGCCGGCTACGACGTGTCCGACTACCTGGCGATCGCGCCGCGTTACGGCAGCAACGACGACATGGTGGAGCTCGTCACCAAGGCCGGGCGGCGCGGCATCCGGATCATGCTCGACCTGGTCGCGGGCCACACGTCGATCGAGCATGAGTGGTTCCGCACGGAGGTCGCCGCGGACGGGCCGGACCCGGACGGCGACCGCTACATCTGGTGCGAAGAGCTGCCGGCGAGCGGCTGGGGCCGGGCGATGCCAGGCACGCCGGCCTGGGTGCCGTCGCCGGGGCCGCGCCCGGGGTATTACCTGAAGAACTTCTACGACGAGCAGCCCGCGCTCAACTTCGGCTGGGTCGCCCGGGCCGGGAGCACGCCGGAGCCGTGGCGGGACGCGGTCGACGCGCCCGGGCCGCGCAAAAACGTGCAGGCGCTGCAGGACATCATCGGGTTCTGGCTGGCCAAGGGCGTGGCCGGGTTCCGGGTGGACATGGCGTTCTCGCTCGTCAAGGACGAACTGTGGGACGAGGGCCTGGCCGAGACGGCGGCGATCTGGCGCGAGATCCGGGGATGGCTGGATGAGGCGTACCCGGAAGCGGTTCTGATCCCGGAGGGCAATGAACCGCGGACCGGCAAGCCGTTCGCGTTCGACGCCGATTTCTTCCTGGTGATCAAGGATGCGCACGCGAGCCTGTTCGACAACCACGCGGCGGGCCTGCTGCCGTTCCAGGCGCCGCGGGAGCCGTTCTTCGACGCCGCCGGGCTGGGCAGCACCCGGCCGTTCCTGGACGCCTGGGCGGCGGCCCGGGCGGCCGATCCGGCGCGGCCGATCGTGCTCGCCACCGCCGACCACGACTTCGACCGGCTGCGGGTCGGCGGGCGCACCGAGGAGCAACTGCGGGCGGCCCTGGTCTTCCTGTTCACCTGGGGCAGCGTGCCGTGCCTGTACTACGGCGACGAGATCGGCATGCGCTACCTGCCGGACATGCCGGACGTGGAGGGGGCGATCTGCAATCCGGGCTACAACCGGGCCGGCTGCCGCACCCCGATGCAGTGGGATGACGGGCCCAACGCGGGCTTCTCCACGGCCGGGGCCGACAGGTTGTACCTTCCGGTCGATCCGGACCCGCAGCGGCCGAATGTGGCGGCGCAGGAGGCCGACCCGGCGTCGACGCTGCACTTCGTCCGCGAGCTGATCGCCCTGCGGCACGCCAACCCGGCGCTGCGGACCCGGGCGTCGATCGAGGTGATCAGCGAGGGCTACCCCTTCGCGTACGTCCGGGGCGGCACCCACCTGGTGGTGGTGAACCCCCGCCGGGAGCCGGCGACGCTGGTGGCGCCCCCGGCCACGCCGCTGTTCGCCGACGGGATCGAGCGGACCGCCGACGGGCTCAGCGTGGCAGGGTTTGCCTACGGGATCCTGACGCTCGCAGGTGATGACGGAGGTCCCGGGTCTCGCCGGTGACCGGGCGGGCGGCCAGGATGCACGTGTCGTCGTCCGGGTTGGCCTGCTGCAGGCGCGCCAGGAGCTGCGCGAGGGGCTGCTGCGGGGAGGCGTGCACCGCGTCGTCGACCGTGCGGATCACGTGCGCCAGGCCGTCGTCGGGGCCGCGGTGCCGGTGCTCGACCAGGCCGTCGGTGTAGAGCAGCAGCAGGTCGCCGATCCGGAACGGGAGCCGCTGGGTCGGGTAGACGGCGTCGTCGACGACGCCCAGGATCGGGCCCGGCGGGCGTTCGAGGGGCACGGTGCGGCCGCCCCGGCTCAGCAGCGGCGGCGGGTGGCCGGCCTGCGCCCAGGTGATCTCGCCGGCGGTCGGGTCGAAACGGCAGACCACCGCGGTCGCGGACAGCTCCGGGTTCTCCCGCTCCAGCTCGCAGGTCAGCCGGTTGAGGTGGCCGAGGAGGATGCCCGGGTCGCCGGTGGTGACCGCCAGGGCGCGCAGGGCGTGCCGCAGCTGGGCCATGGTGGTGGCGGCCGGGGTGCCGTGCCCGGCGACGTCACCGACGGCCAGGAGCACCGAGCCGTCGCGCAGGCGGGTCGCTTGATACCAATCCCCGCCGACGAAGCTCTCCTGGCCGGCCGGCAGGTAGCGCAGCGCCACCTTCAGGCCGGGCAGCTCGATCGGCTGCTCCGGGATCGGCAGGATGATCCGCTGCAGGCGGCCGGCCAGGTCGTGCTCGTCGGCCAGCTGCTGCTCGACCTCGGCGAGGCGGCGGGTGTCATTTTCCCGGTCGGTGACGTCCTGCACGATCGCGTAGACCCGCAGCGGGCGGCCGGCCGCGTCGCGGACCGCGTCGGCGACCGTGCGCAGCTGCTTGGCCCGGCCGCCGGTGGCCACCCGGACCGTGACGTCCACCTGGGACGCGTGGTCGTAGGCGTCGAGGGCGGCCCGGATCATGGTGGCGTCGCCCGGCTCGATCAGCGCGTCGGTCTCGGCCGCGGTCAGCGGGCCGAGCCGCGGGTCGCGGTCGTAGATCCGGTACATGTTTTCCGACCAGAACACATCGCCGGTGACCAGGTCCCACTCGCCCCAGCCGAGGTTGGCGAACTGGTCGATCTCGTCGAGTTTGGACCAGCTCAGCAGCAGCCCGTGGCCGAGCCGGTGGGCCCGGACGGTGTAGTGGCCGCCGCCGTAGCGGAACGGGCCGACCGCGGCGGGGCAGCCGGACTCCAGGACGTCCTGATAGACGTCCCAGCCCGCCGGGAACTGGCCGCTGGCCCGCTCGCCGATCAGCTGCCGGCCGCGGCGACCGTCCGGTGTGGCCGCGCCGGGGCTGGCCGCCTGCCAGATCAGGTCGACGATCCGGCCCGCGGAGTCACGCTCCGCGGTCAGGTAGCCACACATTCCGGGGGTGCGGTCGAGCACCCGCTGCACGAGGGACACCCAGGGGGTGAACCGGCGGACCGGCGCCGGGCGGGCCGGGACCGGGGCGGTCAGGGCGGCCGCGACCATCTGCGGGACGGCGGCCGGCGACTCCGCCACGGCCGACGCGACATCGAGGACCCGGATCACTCCGGCGGCCACCTCGGCCATGCCGCGGTGCTGGTCAGCGGCCATCCGCAGCAGGTGGCCGTGGGCCTCGGAAAGGCGGCAGCGGGACCGGCCGGCGAGCAGTCCGACCGCGCGTTCGATGAGGACACGATCGGCCTCGGAAGTGCTCAGCGTGCTCACGGCGTGACTCACCCCGCACCTCCCCGACGTCCCGTTCCGGCTACCGGCCTCATTGGTACGTCAGCGAACGGTCGATCGTCATCGGCCGTTCATCCGGGCTCTGTCGGACCTGCGGTGCTACTCGCTGCACATCACCCGAAAGGGGCTCAGATCTCGAAAAGCTCGCGGATCGCCTCGGTCAGGCGGACCATGCTGGCGCCGGTGACCATGCCGATGCGCTCCGCACCGATCTCGGCCGGGAGCCGCCGCATCCGGTTGACCACGACCACGCCGGTGATCGGATCCTGCTCGGAGAGGGCCACCGCGTACGGCGGGAGCTCGGTGGAGCCGCGCTGGCGCACGATCGGCGCGCAGAACGGCGACGCGTTCTTCCGTTCGTTGTAGCTGTCGCCGGACAGCACGAGGACCCGGTAGCGCAGGTCGGTGCGGTTGCCGATGGTCCAGATCTCGCCCCGCCGCATCTCAGCGCATCCGAGCGGGCATGCGGGCGGGCATGCGGGCAGCGGCACGCGAAGGCATGCCGATGAGGGTACCGCCGCCCGGATCTTAGGTGTCGCGCAGGCTGCGGCGCGCCGGAAAGCCGTTTCCGCTCCCTGGGGATCGAACCAAGATCCCCCTCCCCCCGTAGGTAACAATGAGTGCGTTGAAGGCCGCTAGGGAAGGACGTCAATGATGTCGGAGAAGGCACAGATCGGGGTCACCGGTCTGGCGGTGATGGGACGGAACCTGGCGCGTAACTTCGCCCGGCACGGCCACACCGTGGCCCTGCACAACCGCTCGTACGGCCGCACCAAGGAGCTGGTGGAGGAGTTCGGCCACGAGGGGAAGTTCATCCCCTCGGAGAGCGCCGCGGACTTCGTGGCCAGCCTGGAACGCCCCCGCCGCGTGGTGATCATGGTGAAGGCCGGTGGGCCGACCGACGCGGTGATCGACGAGTTCGCTCCGCTGCTGGAGCCGGGCGACATGCTGATCGACGCGGGCAACGCGCACTACCTGGACACCCGGCGGCGCGAGGCGGCGCTCAAGGAGAAGGGCCTGCACTTCGTGGGCGCCGGCGTCTCGGGTGGCGAGGAGGGCGCGCTGCACGGGCCGAGCATCATGCCGGGCGGCCCCAAGGAGTCGTACGACGCGCTGGGCCCGCTGCTGGAGGACATCGCGGCGAAGGTCGACGGGGAGCCGTGCTGCGTGCACGTGGGCCCGGACGGTGCCGGTCACTTCGTGAAGATGGTGCACAACGGCATCGAGTACGCCGACATGCAGCTCATCGCCGAGGCGTACGACCTGCTCCGCCAGGTGGGCGGCTCGTCGCCGGCCGAGATCGCCGGGATCTTCCAGGGCTGGAACGAGGGCCGGCTGGGCTCCTACCTGATCGAGATCACCGCCGAGGTGCTCAAGCAGGTCGACGCGTCGACCGGCAAGCCGTTCGTGGACATCGTCCTCGACCAGGCCGAGCAGAAGGGCACCGGCCGCTGGACCGTGCAGGCCGCCCTCGACCTGGGCGTGCCGGTCAGCGGCATCGCCGAGTCGGTGTTCGCCCGCGCCCTGTCCGGTGGCGCGGACGTCCGCAAGGCCGCCGCCGACGCCGCGCTGCCGGGGCCCTCCCCGGAGAACAAGCACGCCGGTGACCTGCAGGCGGATGTCGAGCAGGCGCTGTTCGCGTCGAAGATCGTGGCGTACGCGCAGGGCTTCCAGCAGATCCAGGCGGCCAGCAAGGAGTACGGCTGGGCGATCGACCCGGGCGCGATGGCGAAGATCTGGCGGGCCGGCTGCATCATCCGGGCCAAGTTCCTCGACTTCATCAAGCAGGCGTACGACAAGCAGCCGGAGCTCGCGACGCTGCTGGTCGACGAGTACTTCCTGGACGCCGTGAGCGGCGCGCAGGACGCCTGGCGGCGGGTCGTGGCGACGGCGGCGCAGCAGGGCATCCCGGCGCCGGGCTTCGCGTCGGCGCTGGCCTACTACGACGGCCTGCGGGCCAAGCGCCTGCCGGCCGCCCTGATCCAGGGCCAGCGCGACTTCTTCGGCGCGCACACGTACCACCGCATCGACAAGCCGGGCTCGTTCCACACCCTGTGGGCGGCCGAGGGCCGGCCCGAGGTCGACGCCTAGTTGATCACCGAGACGGGGTCGGCGGCCATCAGGGCGCCGGCCTCGTTCGCGGGCAGCGGCTTCGCCATGAAGAAACCCTGCCCGAGGCGGTAGCCCATGTCGCGCAGGCGGTCCAGCTGGGCCTCGCTCTCGATGCCCTCGGCCACCGCCGACAGGCCAAGGTATTCGGCCAGCTGGGCCACCGCCGCCGCCACCGCGAGGCGGCCGCGGTCCTCGCCGTCGGCGATGCCGTCGACGAACGACTTGTCCAGCTTGAGGACGTCCACCGGGAACGCCCGCAGCAGGCTCAGCGACGACTGCCCGGTGCCGAAGTCGTCGAGGGCCAGCCGGACGCCCATCTCGTGCAGCGCGTTCAGCGTCTCGCGGACCTGCCGGCCGTCGGCCACCGACGACTCGGTGATCTCGATGACCAGGTTGCCGGGGAGCAGGCCGTACTCGGCGAGCACCGCCGCGACCTCGTCGACGAAGCCGGACTCGCGCAGCTGGCGGACCGCGACGTTCACGTTGATCGCCTTGATCGCGCCCGGGCCGTACTCGGCCTTCCACGCGGCCAGCTGCCGGCACGCCTCGCGCAGCACCCAGGCGCCCAGCGGCACGATCAGCCCGGAGCGCTCGGCGACCGGGATGAAGTCGCCCGGCGACACGAACCCGCGGGCCGGGTGCTTCCAGCGCACCAGGGCCTCGGCGCCGTGCAGCCGGCCGGTGGCGATGTCGAAGACCGGTTGGTAGAGCAGGAACAGCTCGTTGCGGATGATCGCGTTGTGCAGCTCGCTGCCGAGCCGGGCGTGGTTGACCACCTCTTGGCGCATCCGCGGCTCGAACCGCACCCAGGCGGCCTTGCCGCCCTCCTTGGCCGCGTACATGGCGATGTCGGCGTTGCGCAGCACCTCGTCGGCGCTGTCGCCGGCCCCGGCCACCGCGACGCCGATGCTGGCGTGCGCGAGCAGCCGCTCCTCGCCGACCCGGAACGGCTCGGACAGGGCCCGCTGGATGCGGGCGGCCGCGTCCTCGGCGACGTCGATCTCGTCGGCGTCGAGCAGCACGGCGAACTCGTCCCCACCGAGGCGGGCGGGCAGCTCCGTGACCACGCTGTTGTTCCGCAGGCGCTGAGCGACCTGGTAGAGCAGCTGGTCGCCCAGGGCCGGGCCCATCGTGTCGTTGATGACCTTGAAGTCGTCGATGTCGATCAGCAGGACGGTGGCCGCGCGGTGCCCGGCGAGGCGCTCCTCGAGGGCGGCGCCGAAGCGGGTGCGGTTGGCCAGCCCGGTCAGCGGGTCGGTCATCGCGAGCCGTTCCAGCTCGACCTGCTGGGTCCGGATGCCGACCAGCAGCCGCTTGTTCTCGCGCAGGCCCAGCAGCTGGCGGGCGACCACGCAGACCACGATCAGCGCCGCGCCGACGATCACCGCCCGCTCGCGGCCGCTCATCTCCCGCGACGACACGCTGATCACCAGCGCGGCCGTGGTGACCACGCCGAGCATCGGCAGCAGGTCCCACATCGAGCGGTGCCGCCGGGCCACGTCGGCCGACGGGTGCGCCAGCACGTGCCGCTGGCGCCAGGCGGCCGCGGCGAACGACAGGGCGACCAGCGGGCCGGTGAGCACCGACATCGCCAGGCGGGGGCCGTCCGAGCCGGCGATCAGCACCACCGCGATGGTGGCCCCGACGATCGGGGCGCCGGCCAGCAGTCGCAGCGCGAGGGCGTCGATCGGGGCGTTCGGCATCACCGACGCCTTGCCGATGATCGCCAGGGCGACCAGGCCGAGCACGCCGACGGTGCCGGCCGCCGCCCGGGACTCCAGGTCGACGCCGGGCGGGGCGTAGCTGAGCACGACGTACCAGAAGATCAGGGTGCCGGCGACCGCGACGGTGGTGAGGTCGAGCAGGGTCCGCGACCAGCCGAGCAGGCTGTTCTCGCCGAGCGGCAGGCGGGCCATGGCGGCCACCACCCAGACGATGCCGAGCACGTTGGGTGCGGCCGCGACCAGGGACAGGCCGGCGTTGTTGTTGGACAGCGACAGCGAGACGCAGGAGCCGATGAGCAGCAGCACCGACGCGTGCGACAGCTGCCGCCAGAAGGAGCGCACCGGCCGGGAGACGACGATGCTGGAGCCGATCCGCCAGCAGCCGTAGACGGCGCCGACCAGCGCGATCGGCCCGCCCAGGTAGCCGATCAGCACACCGTCACCGGTCTGCACCAGCAGCCACAGGCACACCGCAGCCGTGACCGCGCCCGCGATCAGCAGCGGGGTCAGCCCGGCTGCCGCGCGGGACCGGCCAGCGGTCACCACGGGTCGTGTCATGAGCTCCCCTGGCTCCCGAGTCAGTATGTCCGTTGCGGCATACCTGTCGGCCGGGAGCAGGAAGAGCTGAGAGGATCAGCCGCGCAGTGCGGCGGAGACCACTCCGCGCGCCTCCTCCTGGATGCGGGCCAGGTGCTCGGGGCCCTGGAACGACTCGGCGTAGATCTTGTAGACGTCCTCGGTGCCGGACGGCCGGGCCGCGAACCAGCCGCTCGCCGTCACCACCTTGAGGCCGCCGATCGCGGCGCCGTTGCCGGGGGCGGTGGTGAGCACCCCGGTGATCGGCTCGCCGGCCAGCTCCTTCGCGCTGACCTGGGCCGGCGACAGCGCGGCCAGGATGGCCTTCTCCTCGCGGGTGGCGGGGGCGTCGATCCGCGCGTACGCCGGCTCGCCGAACTTGGCGACCAGGTCGCGGTAGTGCTCGCTCGGGGTCCGCCCGGTCCGCGCGATGATCTCGGAGGCGAGCAGGTCGAGGATGAGGCCGTCCTTGTCGGTGCTCCACACCGAGCCGTCGCGGCGCAGGAACGACGCGCCCGCGCTCTCCTCACCGCCGAAGCCGACCTCACCCGACAGCAGGCCGGGCACGAACCACTTGAACCCCACCGGCACCTCGTCGAGGTGCCGGCCGAGGTCACCGGCGACCCGGTCGATCATCGAGGAGGAGACCAGGGTCTTGCCGATCGCGGCACCGCCGGGCCAGCCCGGGCGGTTGGCGAACAGGTAGGAGATGGCCACGGCCAGGTAGTGGTTGGGGTTCATCAGGCCGGCGTCGGGGGTGACGATGCCGTGCCGGTCGGCGTCCGCGTCGTTGCCGGTGGCCAGCTGATACTTGTCCTTCTGGGCGATCAGCGAGGCCATCGCGTACGGCGAGGAGCAGTCCATCCGGATCTTGCCGTCCCAGTCGAGCGTCATGAAGCCGAAGGTCGGGTCGACGTTCGGGTTCACCACGGTCAGGTCGAGGCCGTAGCGCTCGCCGATCGCGCCCCAGTAGGCGACGCTGGCCCCGCCGAGCGGGTCGGCGCCGATCTTGACGGCAGACGAGCGGATCGCGTCCAGGTCGATCACGCCGGGCAGGTCGGACACGTACCCGTCGAGGAAGTCGTAGCCGGTGACCTGGGCCGAGTTGCGGGCGCGGGTGGCCGGCACCCGGCGGACCTCCTTGAGCCCGGCCGCGATGATCGCGTTCGCCCGGTCCTGGATCCAGCGGGTCGCGTCGGTGTCGGCCGGGCCGCCGTTCGGCGGGTTGTACTTGAAACCGCCGTCGGCGGGCGGGTTGTGCGAGGGGGTGACCACCACGCCGTCGGCGAGCCCGCCGGTGCGGTCCTTGTTGTGCGCGAGGATCGCCCGGGACACCGCCGGGGTCGGCGTGTAGCCGTCCCGGCTGTCGATCAGCGTGGTCACGTCGTTGGCCGCGAACACCTCGAGCGCGGTGATCATCGCGGGTTCGCTGAGCGCGTGCGTGTCACGGCCCAGGAACAGCGGCCCGTCGGTGCCCTGCGCCTTGCGGTACTCGACGATCGCCTGGCTGGTGGCGGCGATGTGGTCCTCGTTGAACGCGGTCTTCACCGACGAACCGCGGTGCCCGGACGTGCCGAACGCGACCCGCTCACCGACCACGGCCGGGTCGGGATGCTCGGTGTAATACCGGGAGACCACCCTCGGCACGTCGATGAGGTCCCGGGGTTCGGCGGGCTTACCGGCGCGGGGATCAACGGACATGGAGGGGCCTCCTTCGGTGCAGGTAACCTCCTGCGAGCCTATCGATACCGGGTGCCCGCGGCGACGGCGACGTAAGCGCCGGTCCACGGGTTGAACCTTTCCTTTCCGGTATCCGAACTACCTGGCGTGACGAGAGGGGCGATGTGAGCAGAGCCGTGCGTCTGCTGGCGGCCGTGCTGATCGCTCTGGGAGCCCTGGTCCTGCCCGCGAGCCCGGCCAGCGCGCACGCCGCGCTGATCGGTTCGACGCCGGCGCCGGGCAGCATCATCGGCGCCTCCCCCACCGAGATCGTGGTGACCTTCAGCGAGGCGGTCACCCCGGTCGACGGCCGGGTGCAGGTGCTCGACCCGGACGGCAAACGCATCTCCGGCACCCCGACCGCGTCCGGGGCGGTCCTGCGGATCCCGGTCCGCCGGGCCGGCCAGCCACTCGGCACGTACCTGGTCAGCTACCGGGTCATCTCCGCCGACAGCCATCCGGTCGGCGGCGCTATCACCTTCTCGGTCGGCGCGCCCTCCGCAACACCGCCGGAGGCCGCCGAGGCCGGCACCCACCGATCGGTCACCCTGGCGACGCCGGTCACGCGCTTCCTTGGGTACGCGGGCCTGACGCTCGCCGCCGGACCAGCACTGTTCCTGGCCCTGTTGTGGCCTCGTCGCCGCTCCCGGACGGGGGCGACCCGCACCGTTCACGCCGGGCTGGGCCTGATCGCCGCTGCCACCCTGGGTTCGCTCTGGACGCAGGCCCCGGCCAGCAGCGGCGCGGCCCTGTGGGACGTTCGGCCGGCCGAGCTGGGCCAGGTGCTGACCAGCGCGTACGGCCTGACCCTGCTCGCCCGCCTCGCCGCCCTCGCCGTTGCCGCCGCTCTGTTGCCGGCCGTGCTGCGCGGCCACTCCTCCCGAACTCGCGGCCTGGCGCTGCTCGCCGTCGCCCTCGGCGGGCTGGTCACCTGGCCGCTCACCGGCCACGCCGCCGCCTCTCCCCTGGCCGCCGCGATCGTCGCCGCCGACGTCGTGCACATCGCCGCGATGGCCGTCTGGCTCGGCGGCCTGATCACCCTCACCGTCTTCCTGCTGCGCCGCACCGACCCGCGGGTGCTCGGTGTGGTGCTGCCGGTCTGGTCCCGCTGGGCCGCGCTCGCGGTGGTCTGGCTGGTCGCCGGCGGGGTCGTCCAGGCGGTCGTGCAGGTCGGCACGGTCCGGGCGCTGTGGGAGACCGACTACGGCCGCCTGCTGCTGGCCAAGGTCGCCATCCTCGCCGCCACCCTCGCCGCCGCCTGGTACGCCCGGCGGCTGGTCAACCGCCGTCAGGTGCCCGCGGCCGGGGCCGGCCGGATGCGCCGCGCGGTCGGCATCGAGGTCGTCGCCACCGCCGTCATCCTCGGGCTGAGCGCCGTGCTCGTGCAGGTCAATCCGGGTCGCAGCGCCACCGTCGACGAGGGCGCGGTCCGCGAGGACGGCATCTCGCAGACGCTGACCTGCCCGCTCTACACGCTGCAGTTCAACATCTTCCCGGGACAGATCGGCGACAACAACACGATCCACGCGTTCGTCTACACCCCGGCCGGGGCGCCGCTGCCCGCCGACGAATGGACCGTGACGTCGCAGCTGCTCGGCAGGGACCTCGAACCGGTCACCCAGCCGCTGCTCCCGTTGCAGCCCCGGCACCACGCGGCCGGCGCGATCACGTTCCCCTTCCCCGGCGAGTACGAGATCAAGTTCACCGTCCGGATCGGCGAGCTGAACCAGGCCACCGTCAAGACCACGGTCTCGGTACCGGCCAATTCCGCGCCTACAGCTCGCTGACCACCACGTCCAGCTGACGCGGCTTGCCGGCCGCCACCGGTGACTCCTCGATCGTGTACTTGAGATCACGCAGCGTAGCCACCACGTCATCGATCGACGCCGGCTCGGCCCCCGCGGTGGCCAGCGCGCGCACGATGCGGCCCTTGGTGGCCTTGTTGAAATGGCTGACGACGGCCCGCTTCGGCACCCCGCCGACCAGACGTTCGTGCAGCACGCGCACGGTCGCCGCCTGGCCGGTCGGCGACCACATGGCGCCGTAGGCGCCGGAGCGGAGATCCAGGACCGGGCCGTCCGCCGCCGCCGGGTCGAGCGCGGGCTTGAGGTGCTTCTTCCAGTACGCGGTGAGCCCGCCCACGGCCGGCAGGGTGACGCCGACCGAGCACCGGTAGGCCGGGATCCGGTCACCGAGCCGCACCGCGCCCCACAGCCCCGAGAACACCAGCGCGGACTCGTTGAGCCACTGCGGGGCGGCCGGGGGCAGGGTGGCCGCCTCCAACGCTTCGTACAGCACCCCGGTGTAGACCTCGACCGCCGGCGCCGCCGGCGCGTCGGCCAGCCCGGCGTTCCGGAAGATCTCGTCCTTCTGCCCCTCGCTGAGCCCGAGCACCCGTAGCGAGTCGGCCACCGACCGGGCGCTGCCGCGCCGGCACATCGCCACCAGCCGGGTCAGCACCCGCCGCCGGGCCCCGGCCAGCGCGGGCAGCCAGAGCTGGTCGTGGTCGACCGGGGAACCGGCGACGGCGGGTGTCTTGCCTTCGGACGGCGGGAGCAGGATCAGCACCCGGCGAGATTACAAGCCCTTACCGCTTACTGAGCGGCGAGGACGTCCACGACGAAGCGCAGGTCACCCTGGCCGGGGTAGGCCAGCGCCTCGGGCACGTCGAGCTGGGTGCGGCTGCCGACCTTGAGGCCGACGATGCCCTCGTCCCAGCCCTGGATCACGGCGCCGACGCCGATCTGGGTGGAGAACGGCGTGCCGCGCGACCAGGAGGAGTCCATGACCTCGCCGGTCGCGTACTTCACCAGCTTGTAGTTCGCGGTGACCGTCTGGCCCTTCTGGACCGCCGGGCCGGTGCCCGCCACCAGGGTGGTCTTGACCAGCTTGGTCAGCTTGGTGGTGCCGCCCGCCTTGACCTCGGGCTCCTTGCTCAGCGCGGCCGGGGTGTTCACGGCGGCGGCCGACGGCTGGGCCTGCGCGGTGGGCGCGGCCGGCTCGCTCGGCGCGGCATCGGTCGGCTGCGCGGCGGCCGGCTGCGATGCGGCAGGCTGGGTCGACGCCACCGGAGTCTTGTCGGAGTCGTTGTTCTTGACGACGAAGAAGACCACCGTCAGCACGACGACGATCGCTACCCCCGCGAGTGCGCCGGCGAAAGCCTGCCCGCGACGCTTCGCCGACTCGGTCTGGGTGCTCATAAGTTGTCGACTCTCCTGTAACGGGCTCGGGCGGAAACTTCCGACACGGTACCCGCCGGGGTGACCGGCCCCTCACCAAACCTCCACCGAACCGCCGATGCGGGTGATCGTCCGTCCGGACCGTCACTCAAATCGTTCTTCACCGTCACTGATCGAAATGAGATCGTTTACCGGTTCAAGATGTGAGAACGCTTTCACGGCCGGGCGGGGCCGTGCGAACGACCAGGGGAGGGTCGATTGCCGTCGACCGGTTTTGGTCGCGAACCCGCGCGCCGTCGCGGCCCGCGCCGCCGGACCGCCTTCATCGGATTCCGCCGTGCCGCCGAGACACCGCAGGGCCCCGCCCGTGATCGGCACGGGTGGAACGAGATCATGTCCTCGGCCTCGGTGATCCTGGCCGGCGTCATCGTGGTGGTCGGTTTCGGCTTCGTCGCGAGCCGCGTCATCAACAACGACGGGGACAACCCGCTGCCCGACCCGCCGCCCACCGCCGCGCTCGGCGGCATCCCGCTGCCCTCCGGCAGTCCGGGGCCGATCCCGATCGGCACGCCGTCACCGTCGCCGTCGTCCAGCCCGACCCCGACGCCCACCTCGGCCAAGCCGACCACCAAGCCGACGACGAAACCGCCGTTCCAGGGCAGCATCCAGATCGCCGCCTCCTCGGTGCCGTCGACCGTGGACCTGACCGCCGAGGGCAGCACCGACTGGGTGCACTGGGGCCTGGACGGCACGTTCTCCCTGGAACGGGACAAGGGCGGCGGCTTCGCCATCCTGGAGGGCACGCCGACCGCGCCCCGGTTCAAGCACGCCCTGAGCCCGCAGTTCTTCCGGTGGACCGGCGGCGACCCGGTCGACCACAGTGACGGCACCACCACCGGCATCCGCACCTGCGGGGCCGGCAACGCCTTCACCATCAGCGCACCCGCGTCCAGCTCGACCCGGGTGCTGCGGCTCTACGTCGGCGTGATCGACGCGCAGGGAGAGTTGCGGGCCTCGCTGTCGGCCGGTTCCGCGACCGCCGCTCGCTCGGTCCAGCAGCGGGACGGTACCTTCCGCACGCTGGTTTACACGGTCACCTACCGGGCACCGGCGGCTACCAGGATCAATTTCAGTTGGAAGACGCTGCAGGCGTTTGGGGACGGCTGCGGCGGGGTTGCGCTTCAAGCGGCAACCCTGCGCTGATTTACCGAAAAAAGGGGATTTCGTGTTCGCGGGCTGGGGATCGTGGGTTGCCCGCTTCCGATGGCCGGTGCTGACCGTCGCGCTCGTCGCGGTGATCAGCTCGGGCATCTGGGGGCTGGGTATTTTTTCGCAGCTGACCGAGGGCGGCTACACCGACCCGAACAGCGAATCCACCCACGCCCAGGAAGCGATAACCGATGCGTTCGGCGCGCAGGGCGGCGACCTCGTCATCATCTACACCCCCACCCAGGGCAAGATCGACGACCCGGCGCTGGGCAAGGCGGTCAAGGACTCCCTCGCCCAGCTGCCCAAGTCGGCGGTGACGGCGTCCAGTTCGTACTGGTCGACGAAGTCCTCGACGTACGCCGCCGCGGACAAGTCGAGCGCGGTCGCGCTGATCACGCTGGCCGGCACCGGTGACGCCGACAAGCTCGACGCCTACCGGGAGATCGGCGACAAGTTCGCCGTGCCCGGCGCGAAGGTACAGCTCTCCGGGGCCACCGTCCTCGCCGACACCTCCTCCACCCGCTCCACCGAGGATCTCGGCAAGGCCGAGGCGATCAGCGTGCCGATCACCCTGATCCTGCTCGTGCTCATCTTCGGCTCGCTGGTCGCCGCGTCGCTGCCGGTGCTGGTCGGCGGCGCCGCCGTGCTCGGCTCGCTGGGCATCCTGCACGCCATCGCCGGCGTGCACGACGTCAACTCGTTCGCCGTCAACGTGGCCAGCCTGCTCGGCCTCGGCATGGCCATCGACTACGGCCTGTTCATGGTCGGCCGATTCAGAGAAGAACAGGCCGACGGACGTACGCCCGCCGAAGCCGTGGCCCGGACCGTCGGCACCGCCGGCCGGACCGTGGTCTTCTCCGCCACCCTGCTGATGATCGCCCTGGCCGGCCTGCTGCTGTTCCCGCAGGGCTTCCTGAAGTCCCTCGCCTACGGCGGCCTCGCCTCGGTGTTCCTGGCCGCGTTCCTCTCGCTCACCCTGCTGCCCGCGCTGCTGGCCGTGCTCGGCCCGCGCGTCGACAAACTCCCGGTCCGCCTCCCCGGCCGCCGGAACGCCGCCGAACCCGGCAGCGGCTGGACCAGGCTGGCCGGTTTCGTGCTGCGCCGCCCGCTGCTCGTCGCCATCCCGATCCTGGCGTTCCTGCTGCTCCTGGCCGCCCCGATCCGGCACGTGCACTTCGGCGAGAACGACGAACGCCAGCTGCCCGCCGGCGACCCGTCCCGGACGGCGATCGAGACGCTGAAGGCCGACTACCCGCAGTTCACCGGCGACAGCGTGCAGATCGTGCTGCGCGACGCCGACGACACCGCCGGCTTCGCGGTCGAGCTGCGCCAGGTGCCCGGCATCGCGCAGCTCGGCGTGCCCCGCAAGGCCAACGGCGTCGCCCTGTTCACCGCCACCCTCAAGACCTCCGACGCGTTCAGCGCCGAGGCCCGCGACGTGGTCGACGCGATCCGCGCCATCCCGGTTCCGCAGGGCGCGACGGTGCTGGTCGGCGGCACCACGGCACGCAACGTGGACAGCCTCGACGCCACCACCGACCGGCTGCCGCTGATGATCGGCATGCTGGTCGGCGCCACCCTGCTGCTGATGTTCCTGGCCTTCGGCTCGATCCTGCTGCCGATCAAGGCGGTGCTGATGAGCGCGCTCAGCCTCAGCGCCACCTTCGGCCTGCTGGTCTGGATCTTCCAGGAGGGCCACGGCGCCGGCTGGCTGGACGTCTCCCCCGCGCCCCTCGAAATCGGCATCGTGGTGCTGATGGCCGCCGTCGTGTTCGGCCTGTCCACCGACTACGAGGTGTTCCTGCTGTCCCGGATGGTCGAGGCCCGCACCCGTGGCGCCTCGACGAACGAGGCGGTCACCACCGGCCTGGCCCGCACCGGCCGGGTGATCAGCGCGGCCGCGCTGCTGCTCATCGTGGTCACCGGCGCGTTCGCGATGTCCTCGATCACCACCATGCGATTCGTCGGCGTCGGCATGATCATCGCGCTGCTCCTGGACGCCACCGTCGTCCGCATGCTGCTGGTGCCGGCCGTCCTGCGCCTGCTCGGCGACGCCGCTTGGTGGGCACCCGGCCCGCTGCGCCGCCTACAGGAAAAAGCAGGGCTTGCCGAGTACGAGACGGAAGCCCCCGCCGCCACCACGGGACGGCACGCGCTGCCCGACGACACCCAGGTGCTGACCTACCGCCCGAGCCCGTTCGCGCTGCCGGCCGCGTCCCCCGACTTCCCGTGGGCCGACCCCGAGGTCTCCGGCGAGATCGTCGCCACCCGCGCCCTGCCGGCAGCCGACACGAAGCACGCCCTGCCGGCCGGCAGCAACGACGAGACCCAGGTCTTCACCCGCTTCGAGGAGACGCAGGTGCTGAGCCTGCCGGCCGCTCCCGACGCACGGGTGGTCGCCGACGAGGACCCGGTGGACGCCGAGATCGTCGACCCGATCTCCCTGTTCACCCAGCCCGACGTGCCGGTCCTGCGCGAGTTCGACCCGGAGGTGACCGCAACCCGCCTGGCCGAGCTGTCCGGCTTCCTGCCGGCCGCCCCGCGCTACGACGCCCCCGCGTCCCGCCCGTCCTCCTCCGAGGACTCGTTCTTCTTCGGCTCCCCCGGCGCCCCACCGAGCGGCCCCCTGGCCCTGCCGGCCGGCCTGACAAGATTCGACAACCCGTTCGACAAGGACCGCCCCGCCAGCTCGATCCCGGTGATCCCCGGCATGTCCCTGCCGGTGGACCCCCATGCCGAGCCCGACCGCTACGACAAGCCAGTAACCCCCATCTTCGCGTCGACCGCAGCCGAGCCGCCGGTAGGCCCCGACCAGGACAACAACGTCCCTGCCGAGCCGGTCACCGGCTCCGCGTTCGAACCTGCCGACCCGGCCGAGTTCGAGCTCGTCGCCTCGGCCGCCGCAGAGCCGATCGCCCCGACCGAGGTCGAGCCACTCACGCCGGCCGGCCTCGAGCCGGATGCCGCAGACCTCGACCCGGATGCTGCCGCGGACCTTGGGCCGATCGGCGGAACCGCCTCCGAGACGACCGCCTCAGACGACTTCGAGCCCTCAACTGGAACCGCATCCGAGCCCGTCGCCGAGGCCACATTCGAGTCGGCCACCCTGGCTGAATCGGAGCCGGCAGAGCCGACCACGTCGGCGCCAACCCCAGCAACGGACTTCGAGCCGCTCGCGCCCTCCGCTTCCGAGCCGGTCGCCACGACCGCGTCGTCGGTCGAGGCCGAGGCCGAGGAAGAGCCAGAAGCATTCATCCAAGCTCGGGCGACCGTCCCCACCCCTGCCCCGCGCGACTACCGCTACGCCGAGCCCGTCACCGCGGCGGCCGTTCCCGCTGAGGAGGCAGCCTCCGCCGACGCCCGCGCTGCTGAGGAAGCTGTCTCCGTCGAGGAGCCGCTTCCTGGTCGGTGGGTTTCCGGCGAGGCGGCGGACGGGGCCGACGAGTCGGCGCCGGAGCCTGGTGACGAGGTCTATGCGGGGGCGTCCGGTCCCCGCGCGGGCGGGGATGCGCCACTCGACGAGGAGTTCTACGCTCGGGCGGCCGCGACCCTCTTCGGGCCGGATCCGGTCACGCCGGATTACGCGTACGCCCCGTCGGCCTCCGTCGAGGCCGGGCCGACGGTTGATCTCGCCCCCCGGATCGGCGCCGGCCGTCCGGCCACGCTCGCCGACCAGCCGCCGGCGCGCCGCTCATCGAACCGTTCCGCCGACACAGGGTCGTCGTCCACCCCGGAATGGCAGGCACCGCTTCGCCGCCCGGCTACCCTCGGCGATCAGCCGTACTCCCAGCGGACCATCCTCCCGTCCCCGGAGCCGCAGCCCATGACCGAGAGCGAACCGCAGCGACCCCCCGCTGCCGAGCCGGTGCCCCGCCGCCCGGCCGACCTCGCCGACCACCTGCGCGAGTCCCGTCCCGCCGACTTGAGCGACTACACCGAGGGCCGCATCCCGCGGATGCGCCGCCCGCTCGACGGCCCACCCGCCGAGCCCGGCTTCACCAGGCGAAACGAGGGCCCGGCCGCTCCCTCGCCCGAGCCCTCAGCCACCGCAAAGCGCCCGGCAACCCTGGCCGACCACATGTCCAGGCGCGCCGAGACCGCCTCCACCCGGGACACCACCGACCACGACGAATAGCCACCCCGGCGGCGGTCGCGCGGGGTGAGTTTCAGCGGAAGATCAGGCCGCCGCCGACCTCGATCACCTGGCCGGTCAGGGCGCCGGCGCCGTCCGAGACCAGCAGGCGGACGGTGGCGACCACGTCCTCCGGGAGCAGGGACCTCGGGATCGCCTGAGTCGCGACCAGCGGGGCGTGGGCCTCCTCGTCGTGGCCGGCGGCCAGCTCGGCCTCGCCCTCGGTGCGGATCGCGCCGGGGGACAGCGCGTTGACCGTGATGCCCAGCGGGCCGAGGCTGCGGGCCAGCGAGCGGGTCAGGCCGATCAGGGCGGCCTTGCTGGCCACGTAGGAAGGGCCGGACGGGCCGCCCATCCGGACCGTCGGCGACACCACGTTGACGATGCGGCCCCAGCCTCGCTCGGCCATGCCGGCGCTCAGCGCCTGGGCCAGCAGCATCGGTGCCGTCACGTTGACCGCGAACGTGGCGGCCCACTCGTCCAGCGGGAGCTCGCCGAACGGCACGTTGGATGCCCGGGCCGCGTTGTTGATCAGCACGTCGACCGGGCCGGCCAGGTCGGCCAGGCGGGTCACCGCGGCCGGGTCGGACAGGTCGGCGTCGAGCAGCTCGGCGTCAGCGCCCAGGTCGCGGCACAGGCCGGCGACGCCCTCGGTCTCCGCGGCCGCGTCCAGGTGGTGCAGCAACAGCACATTGCCGGGCCGGGCCAGCCCGACGGCGATCGCGGCCCCGATGCCGCGGCGGGCACCGGTGATCAGAATCCGCTGGCTCATGACGGTCACCCTATGCCCGGTCGCGGCCTTCCGGTCGTACCCAAAAAGCTGTGTCCCCGGCCGGAAGCCGGGGACGCACCTCGGGCTACGCCTGCCGGTCCTTGGCCATGTAGTCGGCGTACCAGACCGGCCACTCCGGGTCCGGCTTGCCGGTCTCCTCCTCGTGCTTGCCGTGCGCGGCCGCCGCGTCCCGCAACGCCTGCTAGAGATCGCGGGCGTTGCGGTAGACGACCTCCTCGACCCGGCCGGCCAGGCGGGTGGTGATCTCCTGGAGCAGGAACTCGTTGCCGTCCGGGTCGGTGAACGACACGAACGAACCGTAGGTGGCCCGGCCCGGCGCGAGACCGGCCACCCGGTTCTTCGTGCCGGCGTGGTGGAAGACCCCGCCGGCGTCGTGGAAGATCTCGCTCGCGTCGACCCCGGCCGTGACCAGCTCGGCGCGGGCCTTCTCGATGTCGTCGACGATCAGATGAAGGCCGCGCACCGAGCCGGGCGCCGCCTCGGTGACCTCGGGACCGCCGATGATGATGGACGCGGTCGAGCCGGGCGGGGTCAGCTGGGCCAGCCGGAACCCGCCCTCCCCGGTGAAGTCGGCGTCCTGGCGGAACCCGAGCGACAGGTAGAAGGCCTTGGCCCGGTCGATGTCGGAAACCGGGATCACGATGACCTCGAGCTTGAAGTCCACGGCAGTTCCTCTTCTCGCGTTGGCGTCGCTAGCACCATCGCGCGCCGGGCCACCTCGTCGCACCAGGGACAGTCCCTGGGTCAGATGCCGAGTTCGTTGAACAGGTACAGCCAGATCTCGCTGCGGGTCGGGAACGACGGGATGGCGTGCCGCAGCCGGCGGATCGGCACCTCACCGACGATGGCGATGGTGGCGGCCTGCAGGAAGTCGGCCACCTCGGAGCCGGTGAAAGTGGCCCCGACCAGCACGCCCTTGGCTTCGTCGATCAGGAACCGGCAGGTGCCGGCGCCGCCGCCGGTGAACGCGCCACCGGCGTTGGCCTCGGTGCCGACGTCGACGACCCGGACCGTCACGCCCGCCTTCGCGGCGCCGGCGGTGGTGTAGCCGACCGCGGCCACCTGCGGCTCGGTGAAGATCACCCGCGGTGAGCCGGGGCCGTCGGCGAGGTGCTTCTCCACCATGTCGCCGCCGAGGATGTCGGTGGCGGCGATCGCGGCCTGGTATTTCGCCATGTGGGTGAACAGGGCGCGGCCGTTGAGGTCACCGATCACGTACAGCCCGTCGTGGCCGGGCACCCGCATCCGGTCGTCGACCGTGATGTAGCCGTCGGTGTCCAGGCCGAGCTCCGCCGACTGCGGCGTACGCCCGGCCGCCACCAGCACCTGCTCGGCGGTGACCGTCGAGCCGTCGGCGAGCGTGACGGTGACCTGGTCGCCGTCACGCCGGACCTTCTTCGCGGTCTGCCCGGTGCGGATGTCCACGCCCTGGCCGGCCAGCGACTCGGTGACCTGCACGCAGGCGAACTCCTCCTCGCGCGACAGCAGCCGGTGCTCCCCCTCGACCAGGGTGACCCGGCAACCCAGCGACGCGTACGCCTGGGTCATCTCGGCGCCGACCACCCCACCACCGATCACGATCAGCGAGGCCGGGATGTCCTTGGCCGTGGTGGCCTCCCGGTTGGTCCACGGCCCGGCCTCGGCCAGCCCGTCGATGTCCGGGACGTTGGCGATCGTGCCGCCGGCCAGGATCACCGCCCGCCGCGCCTCGAGGACCTCGTCGCCGACGACGACCCGCTTGTCCCCGTCGAGCCGCCCCCACCCGCGGACGATCGTCACGCCCCGGTCGGTCAGCCACGGCACCTGGCCGCTGTCGTCGAGGTGCCCGATGTTGTCGTCCCGCTTCGCCAGCACGGCCGGCACGTCGATCGTCCCGGTGATCGCCTCGCGAACCCCCGGCACCCGGCGCGCCTCGATCAGCAGCGCCCCCGGCCGCAGCAGCGACTTCGACGGAATGCACGCGTAGTAGGAGCACTCGCCGCCGACCTTGTCCGCCTCGACGATCGCGACCGACAGCCCCGCCTCGGCCAGCCGTCCGGCGGCCACCTCGCCGCCCGGCCCGGCCCCGACGACCACCACATCAAAAGTCTGCATACCCTGATGATCCTGCGTGCCGGTTGCGACCCGATACCTAGGGTGGAGATCATGTCTGTCCTGAGCACCGCGAAGACCCGCACCGCGGTGCGCACCGCCGCCCGGCTGTCCGCCGAGATGCTGCTGATCCTGCTGATGACCGGCGTGACGCTGTGGCTGATCGGCAAGATGTGGTCGGTGGTGTGGCCGCTCACGGTCGCCCTGCTCATCACCACCCTGACCTGGCCGCCGGTCCGTTTCCTGCGCAAGCACGGCTGGCGGCCGGCGCTGGCCGCCTCGGCGGTGACGGTGGCGTTCCTGCTGCTGGCCGCCGGCATCCTGGTCGGCATCGCGGTCCCGGTGGCGGCCCAGTCGGACCAGCTGGCCGACGGCGTGGTCGACGGCATCCAGCAGCTGCGCGAGTGGGCGGCCGGCCCGCCGCTGAACATCGGCGACGACCAGGTGACCTCGGCCATCGACACCGCGGTGGCGAAGCTCCAGAGCAGCATCGGCGACATCGCGACCGCCGCCGCCACCGGGGTGGGCACCGTGGTGAACGCGGTGGTCACCATCGTGCTGGCGCTGTTCCTGATGTTCTTCTTCCTCAAGGACGGCCCGCGCTTCCTGCCATGGCTGTCCCGGCAGCTGCCCGGCCGGCTGTCCCGCGACGTACCCGAGGTGGCTTCTCGCTCCTGGTCGACGCTGGGCGCGTTCGTGCGGTCGCAGGCGTTCGTGGGGATGCTCGACGCCGTCTTCATCGGCCTGGGACTGTGGATCGTCGGGGTGCCGCTGGTCCTGCCGCTGTCCGTGCTCACCTTCGTGACCGCGTTCGTCCCGATCGTCGGCGCCCTGTTCGCGGGCTTCGTAGCCGTACTCATAGCCTTGGTCTTCAAAGGGGTGACGTCGGCGCTGATCGTGCTCGGCATCATCGTGCTCGTGCAGCAGCTGGAGGGAAACGTCTTCCAGCCGATGGTGCAGAGCCGCGGCCTGGGCCTGCACGCCGCGGTGGTGCTGCTGGCCGTGACGCTGGGCGGAAGCCTGGCCGGCATCGTCGGCAGCCTGCTCGCCGTTCCGGTGGCGGCGGTGCTGGCCGCGGCGTGGAACTACGTCCGCGAGCAGCTCAGCGACCCGCTCCCGGAGCCCGAACCCGGCCCCGATCCGGAACCGGTGGAGTCCCTGCCAAACCCGAAACCCGCCGACTGACCCACCGATTCTGACCCTCCGATGCCCTGTTTGCAGATGGTGAATGTCGATCTCCGGGCAGGGTCTGGCAGGCGAAAAACTGTCGTACAGGTGTTCCAAGATGGTCCCATGTTGGCAGACCTGCAGGACCTCAGCGGCGAGACGGCGAAACTCGCCGCGGCACCGCTGTGGCCGCTGGCCGACAGCGAGCTCACCGACTGCCTGCACGCCGCCTACCACCTCGAGCAGGCCGCCGCCGCCCTGCAGGCCCGCCTCGTGCACGAAGCCGCCGCCCGCGGCCTACCTGGAGCTCAGGGCCACCGCAGCACCGCGTCCTGGCTACGCAGCCGACTACGCCTCGACTCCCCACCAGCCCGGGAGCTCGCCGACCGCGCCACCCTGCTGCACCACCACCCCGCCGTCGAGCAGGCCCTGCTCGACGGCCACCTGAACACCCGTCAGGCCACCGCGATCGCCACCACCCTCGACGCCATCCCCGACGAACTCGCCGCTCTCGACCAGCCTGATGCCGACGCGAACGACAGCACCCAGATCGTGGAGCAAGCCCAAAACACCCTGATCGGCATGGCCGCCCGGTTGTCGGCCTTCCAGCTGCGCCGCGTCGGCGATCGAATCCTGGCCTACGTCGCTCCACACCTGGCCGAGCGCGCCGACGAGGCCGCCTTGGCCCGCCAGGAAGCGCGCGCCCAGGCCCGCCGCGGCTTCACCCTGTCGGCTCCGGTCGACGGGCTCGTGTACCTGCGCGGGGTCCTGGGCGTCGAGGACGCCGCCACCGTCCAAGCCGCCCTGCACCCCCTGTGCACACCGACCCCCGGCGACAAACGCAGCCCGGCCCAACAACGCGCCGACGCCCTGGTCGACGTGTGCCGCCTCGCCCTGCGCACCGGCCAACTCCCCGACGACGGCGGCCAGCCTCCTCAGGTGACCGTAACCGTCGCCTACGACCCACTCGCCAAAGCTCTGAGCACGGCGACCACCGACACCGGGCAGCGGCTGTCCGCGACCACCGCCCGCCGCCTGGCCTGCGACGCCCGCATCCTGCCCATGACCCTCGACGGCGCCGGCCAGATCCTCGACGCCGGCCGCAGCCGACGCCTCGCCACCGGCCCCCTACGCCAGGCACTCGCGGTTCGCGACCGCGGCTGCGCCCACCCCGACTGTGATCGGCCACCGCGCTGGACCGACGCCCACCACATCACCGCCTGGGCAGACGGAGGCACCACCACCCTCGACAACCTGGTCCTGCTCTGCCGACACCACCACCGACTCATCCACCACCCCGCCGCCGGCTGGAAGATCCGCCTCGGCCCCGACGGGCTACCCGACTTCATCCCTCCACCCGACATCGACCCGCAGCAACACCCCCGACGCAACCTCTACCACCCACGCGTATGACAGATGACCGCCCCTACTCGACCTCTTCCGTGTGAGGGAACGATCACGACGGGCTGTCCCATACTGCTTGAGCTGCGCACACTGTCCAACGAAATCTATGGCCGCCCGCGCTGGTGCCACTCGTTTGGCACCCAGCTAATCACCCAGCGACCGATAGGGACTGCACCTCACTGGCTGATTTCGGTTGCCTCATGCTGACTGATTTCAGGTTCCACGACGATAGACGTACCACGACATCAGTTGCCGAGCTTCGTGATCCTTTGCATGTTTCAATTTGCGGACCAGCACGCGTTTATACTGCCTGAGCCGTTGAGCGTGACCGTAGAAGTACAGAAGGAAAAGTCCGGCAACTACTCCCAGCAAGTAGACGATGGCTCCGGCAACCAGGTTCGCGAGAACGTTGAGAAAACGTCGCGAACAAATTCCTTCGGCGACGGCGTGAGAACTGATCTTTTGCGGCTGATAACAGGCCTGGACATGCAAAAAAGCCTGCCTTTTTCGGTGACACGCACAGCCACCCGCCCGACAGTGTGCGATGCAATCAGTCACCACTGCGGCTATCCGACAGCGGGCCAAGGTCACGAAAGCCGCGCAATACCCCCGGCCGACCTGGCCAAACTCCCGATTCTTTCCCCCCAGCACAAAATCCATGACGCTGGGATGAGCACAAGCCGAGGAGGCAGCCCTCTGGACGCGAGCGAGGATGCGGGAGATGTTCATGGTGGACACGTCGTTCTCAACCCAACCCTTGAGCGATCGAGTCACAGCCGGTGAGCCTTGCTGCGCAGATAGTCCTTGGCCAGCTGGTGGAGGCGGGTGCGGTCGAAGCTGGGCCCGTGGCCAGGGTGGACGACGGAGACGTCGAGGCCGGTCAGGAACTTGATGTCCCGGTCGGTGCCGCGCAACCACCAGAAGTTTGCCGACAGCAGTTCGTTGACGTGCGGCTCCGCGATTCGGGTGACGCCGCCACCCACCTCGGCCTGCGTGAACCAGTCGGCCATGCGGCAAAGTCTGCCAGCACGCCGATGGCCCGGCCGGTGGGAACCGGCCGGGCCATCGTGGAGAGCAGCGCTCAGAGGCGGAAGCGACCGATCACCTGCTGCAGCTCCGTGCTGATGCCGGCCAGTTCGCTCACCGCGCTGTTCGCCTCGGCCAGGGTGGCCGTGGTGGTCTGGGTGGCGTTGGCTACGCCGGCGATGGTGCCGGCGATCTGGGTGCTGCCGGCGGCCGCGTCGCTGACGCTGCGGCTCATCTCGCCGGTCGTTGCGGTCTGCTCCTCCACCGCCGAGGCGATGGTCAGCTGGTAGTCGTTGATGCGGGCGATGATTCCGGAGATCTCGCCGATCGCCACCACCGCGTTGGCGGTGTCGGCCTGGATCGCCTCCACCCGGCGGGAGATGTCCTCCGTCGCCTTCGCCGTCTCCTGGGCCAGGTCCTTGACCTCGCTGGCCACTACCGCGAAGCCCTTGCCGGACTCGCCGGCCCGGGCCGCCTCGATGGTGGCGTTCAGGGCCAGCAGGTTGGTCTGCTCGGCGATCGCGGTGATCGCCTTGACCACGTTGCCGATCTCGGCGCTGGACGCGCCCAGCTTGGTGACCGTCGCGTTGGTGTGCTCGGCTACGCCGACCGCCTCCGACGCCACCCGGGCTGCCTCGTTCGCGCTCTCGGCGATCTCGCGGATGGACAGGCCCATCTCGTCGCTGCCGGCCGCCACCGTGTGAACGTTGCTGGAGACGGTGCCGGCCGCGGCGGCCACCGCGTCGGCCTGGGTGGCGGCCTCCCGGGCGGAGCTGCCGATCCGTTCGGTGGTGCTGGTCAGGCGGCCGGTGCTGGCGCCGAGGGCGCGGGAGCTGTCGGTCAGGTGGGCGACCACGTCGCGCAGGCCGTCGCGGGCGGTGTTGACGGCGACCGCCATCGCGCCGAGCTCGTCGCGGGACTGGACCTCGGCGGCCACCGACAGGTCGCCCTTGGCCACCGCGGCCAGGGAGTCGGAGACGCTGCCGAGCTGGCGCAGGATGAGCCGGCAGACGAACAGGGCGAGGCCGAGGGCGATCACCAGCGCCGCCACCATGATGGCGATGAGCTGGGTGCGGGCGTCCTTGTAGGACTTCTCGGCGGCCGAGGTCATCGCCGCGGCCTCGGACTCCTCGGTCTGCTGCAGGGTGACGATGGCGTTCTTCAGGTCGGTCTGGGTCTGGTTCCAGACCTTGGCGATCTGGTCCGCGGCCGGGGTGGCGAAGCCGGCCGGCGCCGCCTCGTGGAAGACGAGAACGTTGCGCAGCGTCTGGTAGTAGTCGAACGTGCCGGCGAGGTCGGCCGCGGCCGCGGAGCTCTTCGAGGAGCCGGCGGCGAGCTGACGGTAGGCGGTGAGCGCGGCCTCGAACGCCTGGTCGGCGGTCTTGGTGCGGGTGACGTAGGTGTCCTTGCCGGTGGCGATGAGGGCGTAGAGCCACATGCCCTGGAAGCTGTCGCTGGAGGCGCCGCGCATCGTGCTGAGCTGCACGAGGGCGTCGACATGCCGGGTCTTCATGTCTTGGATGCCGTCGTTGAGGGTGTTCATCCGGCTGATGCCGAACCCGCCGATGCCGAGTGCGGCCACGGCGACGATGAGCACCGACATGTAGATCTTCGTGCCGACGCGGACGTCGGCGAGCTTGCCGGCCAGTGCGTTCCGCTTGGCGGTTACCTGCACTGTCCGCGGGAGAGGTTTCGCGGCCATCTGGGACCCTTCGTCGATCACCGGGCGGTAGTGCCTCAGTGATCGGCAACCGAAGGGCGGGCTTAAGACGTACGAAGCAATTCAGTGAGCAGTTGGTTGCGCTTCGAGGTTGGCGTCGACGAGTTTGCCCGCCACGCTCAGCCGTCCGCGGGCGCGGCCGAACGGGAAGAGAACATGACTGTCGATCTGCGAGAGGCCCGCAGGCGCCGTTGGCTGCGCCCGATGGCCGTCGCCGCCCTGATCGCCCTCTTCGGGACCGAGCTGGTGCTCGGCTGGGACTCGCTGGCCGCCGCGTTCGGTCACCTGCGCGCCCCGCACCCCGGCTGGCTCACCGTCGCGGTGATCGCCGAGGTGGCCGCGATGGGCGCCTACGCCCGGATGCAGCGCCGCCTCCTGCGCTCGGCCGGCATCAAGCGCCCGATCTGGGATCACGTCGCCCTCGCCTACGCCGCGCACTCGCTGAGCGTGACCCTCCCCGGCGGCCCCGCCTTCTCCACCCGCTTCAACTACCAGCAGATGATCCGCTTCGGGGCCACGCCCGCGATCGCCTCCTGGTGCATCGCGCTCAGCGGCATCCTCTCCGCGACCGCCCTGGCCGCGGTCACCACGGTCGGCGCGCTGACCGCCGGCGGCGCGACCCACTGGGAGCATCTGGCCGGCCTGGCGGTGGCGGTGCTGCTGCTGGTGATCGGGATCCGCCGGGTGGTCCGCCGCCCGGAACGCCTGTCCCGCCCGCTGGCCCTGGTCAACCGGATCCGCCGCCGCCCCGCCCAGCAGGGCGGCGACCGTCTCCACACGTTCATCGAGCAGCTGCGCGCGGCCCGCCTGCATCCCGGGCACGGCGCCGCGGCCGCCACCTTCGCCGTCCTGAACTGGGTCTTCGACGCGATGTGCCTCTGGCTCTGCTGCCGCGCGGTCGGCGACGCCGTCGGGCTCAACCAGGTGCTGCTGGCCTTTTGCGCGGCGATGGCCGCCGGCACCATCACGATCATCCCCGGCGGCCTCGGCCTCATCGACAGCGCCCTGGTCCTGGGCCTGCTGGCCGGCGGCGTGCCCACCTCCACCGCGATCGCCGCCGTAGTCCTCTACCGCATCATCAGCTTCGGTTTCATCATCGGCCTCGGCTGGATCTCCTGGCTGGTGATCCGCCACCGAGCCGTCGCAGCCCCAGCCACCCCGAACGGCGGAAGATCAACAGCAGACCACCGATGAATGTACGAGGTCTCGACGTCCACAACCGCAAGGTCGTGTCCCCGCCTCTGGAATTTCAGTGAGCAACGGCCGGTACGGCCGCCTCCGTCTCGGGCTCGGCCGCCCTGCTGGGCACCGGCCGGGTCGACAACCAGCACCCGGCGATGACCAGGGCGAACCCGGCCCCGGTGCTCCACCGCAGCGGCTCGTTCAGGAAGATCACCCCGAGGAAGACCGCCACCACCGGGTTGAGGTAGGTGACCAGGCCGGCCCGGGTCGACCCGGCGAGCGCGATCAGCCGGTAGAAGGCCAGCAGCGCCACCGCCGTGCACAGCACCCCGAGCAGCGCGAGCGACGTCCACGCCTTGGCGTGCACCGGCTCGGTCGGCCAGGTCATGATCGCGAACGGCGCGAGCACGATCGCGGTGATCGCGGTGGTCCCACCGGCGAGGGTCTCCGGCGGCACGTCGGCCGCCCGGCGCTGCACCAGCATCGTCGCCACCGCGTAGCTGACCGCTGCGAGCAGCACCATACCCGCACCGAGCAGACCGAGGCGGTCACCGGAGACGTCCAGGCCGACCAGCACGGCGACGCCCGCGAAGCCGAGGACCAGCCCGATCGTGCGCACCCGGGTGAGCGGTTCGGTGCCGGACATCAGCAGTGCGATCACCACCGGTTCGACGGCGATCAGCAGCCCGGTGAGAGAACTGGTGATGTGCTGCTCGCCGTACGTAATAAGAAGAAACGGCCCGATGATGTGCACCACCGCAAGCACCGACACCACGCCGAGGCGTGCGCGAAGCGCGCCGAGCGTGCCTCGCACCGCGGCGACCGGCAGCAGCACCAGAGCCGCGATGAGCCCGCGGCCGGCCACCACGAAGACCGGCGACAGGTCGTCGATGGCCAGTTTGATCAGGAAATACGGGATGCCCCACAGCACCGCGACCAGCAGAAAGAGAAGCCAGGCTCGTCGATTCACAGGTCGAGCCTTCCGCTCTATGGTGGTAAGCGGTAGTGGTGACTTGCTGAAAGCGTATTAAGGGGAGCTAATGATCGACGTGCGCCGGCTGACCGTCCTGCGCGAGGTGGCCACCCTCGGCAGCTTCAACAAGGCGGCGGCAGCGTTGCGGCTGACCCCGTCGGCGGTGTCCCAGCAGATCAGCGCCCTGGAGCGGGCTCTTGGCACGCCGGTTGTCGAGCGCAGCACCCGGGGCGTGGAGCTGACCGAGGCCGGCCGGGTCCTGGTGACGGCGAGCGACGCGATCACCGCCGAGCTGGCCAACGCCGAGGAGGAGATAGCCCGCCTGACCACGGATCGCACCGAGCAGTTGACGGTGGCGACGTTCACCAGCGGCGGCCAGCGCCTGCTGCCGGCCGCGCTGCTCCGCTTCACCGCCGAGCACCCCGGGGTGGAGCTGACCGTCCTGGAGAGCGACACCGACGACAGCCTCCCGCTGGTCCGCTCGGGCGCGGCCGATCTGGCCCTGGCCTACCATTTCGACGGCCCGCCACCGCCGCACCCCGGTCTGACCTGGACCCCGCTGATGGAAGACCCGATGTGGATGGTCCTGCCGGCCGCCCATCCCCTGGCCGGCCGCGAGTCGCTGACCCTGGCCGACCTGGCCGGCGAGCGCTGGGTGCACGGCTGCCTGTCGGTGATCGACCTGCTGGACCACTACACGGCGATGGCCGGCTACGAGGTCCGCACCGCCTGCCGGGGCACCGACTACATCTTCGCCCAGTCGCTGGTCCGGGCGGACGTGGGCGTGAGCATGGTCCCGCAGGTGGCCCTGACCGGCGACCTGGGCGGCCTGGCCACGGTCCCGCTGCGCCCGCCGTGCCCGTCCCGCTACATCGGTATGGCTACGGCAACCGGCCGCCGGCGCCCACTGGCGGCAGCGCTGATGGCGGCGTTGCAGGACACGGTCGCCTGCCTGCCGACGCCCGCATAGGGTCGGCGGGCGCGTATTGTCGGGCGGTGAATCCCGCTGATCTGCAGGGCCTTCGATCCGGCTCGCTCGCCTCCCGTGAAGCGCACGTGCACGACCTGCTCGAACGGGCCCGGGAGCACGGTGACGAGTCGGCCATCGCGGCTCTGCACGTGCTTGTCCGTGACTATCGGGACTTCCATCGGTCGCTGTATTCGCGGGCGTTGAACCATGCCGACGTCTTTGCCGACCCGGGGCTGCAGGCGCCGTTGCTCGACGCGCTCGCCGACACCCGCTACAACTGTCAGGCGTGGGCCGCCATGGGGTGCGCCGCGATGGACATCACGGCCGCGGTGCCGCAGCTCATCGGGCTCCTCGACCATCCGCAGTGGATCGTCCGGGGTGAGTCGGTCAGCGCGCTCTCCCGCCTCGGGGACGCCTCGGCCGTGCCCGCGCTGGCGGTGCTGCTCGGCGACGAGGCCGACTGGCTTCGGCAGCGCACCGCCGACGCCCTCGCCCACATCGGTGGCGATGCGGCGCTGGAGGCGCTGTGGCACGAGTTCGAAAATCGGCGGTTCCCCCGGATCGGCTATCTCGCCAGCACCCTCGCCCTGTTCACGCCGGACGTGCTGCCCCGGCTGCTCGCCGCGGCCGAGAGCCCCGATCCGGATCAGCGGTACTGGGCGGCCGTCGCGCTCGGCTCGACCGGCGACGACCGGGCGGTGCCGGTGCTGGAGCGGCTGATGGCCGGCGATCGCGGCGTGACCGTGTTCGACGGTGAGGTTCGCACGGCGGCGAAGAAAGCCCTGCGTACGCTCCGCCGCATCAAGGCCGCCATCACCGAGCGGGAGAGCGCCAAGTCCCTCTGACGGCGCTGATACCCCGGCCACCGGAACCCAGGGCGGCACGGCACCGTCCCAGGGAACACGGCGACGACGAGGGGATGCCATGACTGCGCGGACGACGATCGTGACGGGGACACTGCTGGGGCTGGCGATGCTGGCCGCCGGGTGCGGCGGCGGTGGTGGTGGCGGTGGGGCGGCGGATCGCAGTGCCGGGGCGCCGGTCGTGCAGGCGCGCTGGGAGTCGTGTGCCGCCGACGGGCCGCGGGACACCGCCGGGCTCGGTGGCAGCACGGATGCGCTGACGCTGCTCCGGCTCGACGACAGCTTCGCGCCGGTGGCCGCCGTGATCTGCCGGACCGCACCGTTCAAGCGGCCCGGCGGCGGTGAGGATCTGACCGCGGAGGAGGTCCGGGCCGGCGATGTCACCGCCCTGCTGCCCACCCTGCGGCTGCCGGACGAGGAACCGACCGCCGGCGCCTGCACCGCCGACCTGGTGCTGGTGCCGTGGCTGGTGCTGCTGGACGCCGACGGCCGGTGGATCCGCCCGGGTGTCCCGGTCGACTCCTGCAGCAAGCCGCGCCGGGAGTTCCGGGACGCGGTCGCGCAGCTCAAGACCGAGACGGTGGCCAAGCGGACGCTGCAGAACGTCGAGTCGGACGAGGCGGCGACCGCCGGGTGCAGCCAGCAGTGGGCCGACATGCTCTGGGTGATCGGGCAGAACGGGGCCGGCAACGCCGACCCGCACGCGCTGGCCGCCGACGACGCCGCGGCGAGCCTGTGCGTCTACCGGGTGCCGGCGAGCGAGCAGGGCAGCGACAAGCCGGCCGGCGACTTCGTCTCGGGCGGGAAGCTCGCGCCGGCGACGTGGGTGGCCCTCAAGCGCGAGCTGGCGGGCGCCGCCCCGGCCGGCCCATGCACCACACCGGCCTCTCGCTTCGCGGTGGTGCACACGCCGGCCGGCGAGATCTACGTCGAGGCGGACGGCTGCAAGCGCGCGATGATCGGCGACGCCCGGCTGGTGCGAACCACGCCGGAGGTCGCCGCGCTGCTGTTCTAAAAGGTCAGCGCCGTCGGCGGTAGTTGTCGACGGCCAATGCGACCGCGCTGAGCGCGACGACGGCCAGGGTCAGGGCGACGCCACGGGCGCCCCACGCGACCATGGCCACCGACAGCAGGGCCCAGACCACGCCGGCCACGGACAACACCGTGATCAGCACCGGTCGCGGCCATTGTCGTGGCAGCCGCCGCAAAGACGGGTAGTCGGTCGTCAGCCGTTCGACGATCTGGTCGAACTGACGCTGCTTGTCCTCGGTGGCCATCGGCGAGCCCTTCTGTCCGGGGCACTGCATCCGCGGCTCGCAGCGTACTTCGGAAAACTGTGATCCTCACAGGATTCGATCATCCCCCGTGTCCGGGCGGTTCGGCTGATACCCGGCGGCCTGCAACGTGAAAAGCTCCGCATAGCGCCCGCGAGCCGCCATGAGCTGGGCATGCGTGCCCGCTTCGACCAGCGCGCCGGCGTGCATCACGTAGATCTGGTCGGCGTGGATGATGTTGGCGAGCCGGTGCGTGATCAGGATGGTGGTGCGCCGGCCCTGGCGGCTGCGCAGCGCCTGGAACAGCGCGTCCTCGGCCCGCGGGTCCAGCGCCGAGGACGGCTCGTCCATGATCATCAGGGGTGCGTCGCGGTAGAAGCCGCGGGCCGCGGTGATCCGCTGCCACTGGCCGCCGGACAGGTCCTGGCCGTCCTTGAACGTGCGGTCCAGCAGGGTGTCGTAGCCGTGCGGCAGCTCCTCGATCATGTCGTGGGCGGCGGCCTGCGCGGCGGCGGAGGCGATCCGGCCGGCGTCGGTGGCCGTGTCGATGTCGCCCATGGCGATGTTGGTGGCCGCGCTGAACGGCCACTTGTGGTGGTCCTGCTGCACGACGGCGATGTGCCGGCGCAGCCCGTCGGCGTCCCACCCGGCGTAGTGGCGGCCGTTCCAGGTGAGGTGGCCGGTGTCCGGCTGGCGCAGCCCGGCGATCATCGCGGCCAGGGTGGTCTTGCCGGAGCCGTTCTCGCCGACCAGCGCGACGGTCTGCCCGGCCCGGACGGTCAGCGTCAGGTCGTCGACGGCGGGCCGCTCCCGCTCCGGGTAGCGCAGGCTGACCCCGTGCACGCCGAGCTCCTGAAAACTGTCCGGCGCGGATGCGGGCGTTGCCGAGGGCGACAGGTAGCCGGCGGCGGTCCGGAGGAACTTGACGTACTCGTTGAAGAACTGCCCGGACGCGTAGACCCGGTCGACCTGGAACGTCACCTGGGTGAGGGCCCGCTGGGCGGCCTGCACGGCGACGACGCAGGTCGCGGCGGCGGCGAGCGGGATCTGCCCGTTCAGCAGCAGCCCGCCGAGCAGCACGTACACCCCGAGCAGGGCGGCGCCGCCGACCGCCGATCCGATGCTCACCGTCGTGGTCACCCGCCGCGCCATCGCCAGGTCCACCGCGGTCTGCGCCCCCATCACCTGGTCATAAAGACCAAGGACGAAACCCCGCAGTCCGTACGATCGGAGCTCCGTCGCCGAGGTTCGCTCGGCCATCAGCGTCTGCAGCACGTAGCGCCGGCGCCGCCGGGTGGAGCTGGCCAGGTAGCTCTTGAACCGCTCGTGCCCGGCCCGCAGCGCCGCGTACGCGGTCGGCACCGTCGCCACCAGCAGCGCGAGCAGCAGCAGCGGGTTGATCGCCACCACCGCGACGGTCACGGCGAGGAGGCTGACCACCCCGGCGAACAGGTTCATCGTGTCCTGGACCAGCTCGATCGCGGCCTCGCTGCCGCGGGTGGCCCGCTGCTCCACCGTCCGCGGAAGGACCGCGATTTCTCCATGGCGACGTCGGAAAGCCGACACTCACCGGCCACCGGCGACGCGGTCGGCTGCGGGTACTTCAGTAGCTGGCGGTCACCTCGACCTCCAGCACCGCGCCCGGCAGGAACAGCCGGCTCACCTCGACCGTGGTGCTGGCCGGTGGCAGGGTCCGGCCGTCGGCCGGGAAGAGGCGGCGGCGGACCACGGCGTACGCGGAAAGGTCGTCGAGGTTGGTCATGAAGGTGCGGAGGTGCACGACGGCGGCCAGGGTCGCGCCGTAGCCGGCCAGGATGTCGCGGATGATCTCGAAGATGCGCTCGGCCTGCGCACCGGCGTCGCCGGGCGCGACCACCCGGCCGGTGTCGTCGACGGCGACCTGCCCGGACAGCAGGAGCAGCGAGTCGAGCCGGGCGACGTGCGCGAAGCGGTCCCCGAAGGGCGCGGCCGCGGTGGCCGGGTTGTCCAGGTGTGCGGTCATGCCGCCAAGGTAGGGACGGCCGAGGCATACCGCCAACGACTGTCCGGCATGGCTGCCATGCGGCTCTAGCATGGCTGGCGTGGACACCCAGCTGTTGCACGTCTTCCGGACCGTCGCGCACCTCGGCTCGATCACCGCGGCCGCGCGGCGGCTCCGGTTCACCCAGTCGGCGGTGTCCCGGCAGATCGCGGCGCTGGAGGCCGAGGTCGGCGCGCGGATCTTCGAGCGACTCCCCCGCGGCGTCGCCCTCACCGGCCCCGGCCGGGCGCTGCTGCCGCACGCGGAGGCGATTCTCGACCGGCTCGCCGCCGCCCGGCAGGCCGTGGACGCGCTGCACGACGCCGGCCAGGCCCGGCTGCGGATCGGCGCGTTCCCGACCGCGGTCGCCGCGCTGGTCCCGCGGGCGCTGGCGTCGTTCCGCGCGGCCTACCCGGACGCGGCGCTGACCCTGCTGGAGGGCCGGACCCCGGGCCTGCTGGAACGCCTGGCGGCCGGCGACGCCGACCTGGCCGTGGTGAGCTCGTCACCGGCCGAGCCGCTGGACGCCGCCCGCTTCACCCTGCACCACCTGCTCGACGAGCGGCTGCTGGTGGCGATGTCGGTGCACCACCCGCTGGCGGCCCGGGCGACGGTGACGCTGGCCGAGCTGGCCGACGAGCCGTTCATCGTCGGCTCGGCCACCAACGAGAGCGCCCTGCTGCACGCCAACCTGCCCGGCGGTTTCCAGCCGAAGATCGACATCGTGGTCGCCGACTGGACCGGCAAGCTCGGCTGCGTCGCGGCCCAGCTCGGCGTGGCACTGATACCGGCCCTGGCACTGCGCAGCGCGCCCGCCGACATAGCCCTGGTCCGCCTCGACCCGGCCGACGAGCCGATCCGCCAGGTCTTCGCCGCCACCCCGGCCGGTCGCCCGGCGAGCCCGGCGGTCACCGCGTTCCTGCCGCACCTGCGCGCGGCGGCCGGCTGAGTCAGGCGAGGCGGATGGCCAGCTCGATGCGCCAGCGGGTCTTCATCCGCTCGGTGCGGGGGTCGGTGAGGTAGGCCTCGTAGCGGCAGCCGAACCGGTCGCCGGCGCGGTCCAGCGCCAGGCCCTCGTCGTGGGCCCAATCGAGCAGGGTGCCGTTGGCGCGGCGGCCGTGGCCGGAGTAGGTCATCGCCGCGTAGCGGCCGGCCGGGAGGACTCCGGGGCGGATCCGCTCGTCACCCGCCAAACGCGACTGGGTGACGACGCCGACCTCGATGTCCATCGGGCCGTCCATGTCGATCTCGTGCAGCCGGAAGAAGGTGAGCCCCGCCGAGAGGTCGGGCCGGGTGTACAGCTCCTTCATGAGCTGGTCGCGGACGGCGAACATGCCGCGGAACGGGGTGATCACCCGGATGCCCAGATAGTGCCGGTCGGGGTGCGTGACCACCGCCGGGCCGTCGAAGATTTCCACCGTGAGCCAACGTAGACCATGCTCGGACCATGAGGAGTCTCACCACGCCAGCCACCATCGCCGCCGGGTCCCTGTCGGGCGGCCCGCAACCGGTCCTTCCGGCCGCGGACGGGCTGGTGCTGCGGCCGTGGGTGGACGGTGACGCCGACGTCTTCCTCGGCGCCTACCGGGATCCGGCGATCCAGCGGTGGCACACCCGCCGGCCGCGGACGGTGACCGAGGTGCTCGGCTGGTTCGAGCAGTACCGCCTGGACTGGGCGCGGGAGCGCGGCGGGCACTGGGCGATCACCCGGGACGGCGGGCCGGTGCTCGGGCGGATCGCGATGCGCGGGTTCGACTTCGACGACGGGATCTCCGGGTGCGCCTACTGGGTGCTGCCCGATGCCCGCGGCGCCGGGGTGGCGACCACCGCGCTGGTCGCGCTGAGCGAATGGGGGCTCGGGGCGGCCGGGTTCTTCCGGCTCCACCTGGCCCACTCGACCCGCAACGATGCCTCCTGCCGGGTGGCCACCAAGGCCGGGTTCCCGTGGGAGGGCACCATGCGCAGCGACGCGGTGCATGCCGACGGCCGGCACGACATGCACCTGCACGCGCGCATCAAAACAGACCAGAACGACTAAAAAGCGCGCAGCTGGGCCAGGACCAGCGGGTCGATCGCGCCGGTGACGATCCGCTCCTCCAGGTTGGCGATGCCGGCCCAGTCGGCCAGGGCGGCGTCGACGTCGTCGCCGCGGTGCCCGGCCCGGGCCAGCCGGTCGCGGACCTCCTCGGCGACCAGGCCGGTGAGGGGGATCAGCGTCGCCGGGTCGGGGCGCTCGAAGTACAGCGAGTGCATCTCCAGCAGGCGCTGCAGCTCGGTCACCGGGTCCGGATGGTCGTCGACGCGCAGGTCGACCCACACGTCGCTGGTCCCGCCGTACCCCATGCCCTTCGCCACCACCAGCACCGCGGCGCTCTGCCGGCCCCGGCGGTCGCCGCCGGCCAGGTCGCCGGCGCGCAGCGCGGCGAGCAGCCGGTACGCCAGGCGCGTCTCGGCCGCGGACGCCTGCCAGGCCACCTCCATGCCGTCGACGACCTGCGGGCCGGCCAGCATGTTGCCCTGGATCGCGTAGCCGTCGCCGGCCGTGCCGCCCGCCCAGGCGTGGCAGTCGTCGCCGGTGAACGTGGCGCCGTCGCCGTCCGGGCCGACCACCCCGACCTGGCGCTGGGCGACCGGGCCGTCGTCGCCGGCGACCAGGGCCCGGACGGTGGCGGCGGCGGAGGACCCGCTGCCGAGCAGGGCGAGGGCCTGCGGCCGGTACGCGAGATTGGCGTACGACTGGGTGGCCACCGCGCCGACCGACGCGAGGGCGGCGGGCACGGCCGCGCCCGCGCCGAGGAACTTGCTGGCCACCGCGACGCCGTGGGCGGCACCGGAGCGGGCCACGATCGAAAATGTCATGGCGCATTCTGTAACACCGCGGGCGCAGACTGGCGCGATGGACTGGTTGCCGATCGCCCTGGACGTCGACGTGAGCACCCGGCCGATGACCGTGACGGCCGCGGGCGTACCCCTGGTGGTCGTGCGGCCGGAACCGGACGCCGCGCCGGTCGTGTTCGCCGACCGCTGCCCGCACCGCCTGGTGCCGTTGTCCGCGGCCACCGTCGAGAACGGCCGGCTGCGCTGCGCCTACCACGGCTGGGAGTTCGACGCGTCCGGCGCGTGCGTGACGCTGCCGTCGCAGGAGGGCGCGCCGCCGCCGCGGGCCAGTTTGCCGAAGGGACCGCGAGTGCGGGTCCGGGACGGCGTGGTGGAGATTTCGGATTTGCCGGACAACGACCCAACGGACCTTTTCACCAATGAGGATCCGTCCCTGCTGCACGCCTGGCACCCGGTCGGGATCGTCGGCCAGGACGAAATGTCCGAAGTCCAGCTGCTCGGCCGCACCTACCGGCCCAGCGAGGAACGCACCCGGGAGCGCTGGGGACTGCTCTGGCTCGCCCCCGCGGAGCCGCGGGTCGAGCTCTTCGACGACCCCGATCACGACGACGCGAACTACGTCGGCGCATGGCTGGAAACCGCCCGCAGCAACGCACCGGCCGGTGTCGTCGCCGACAACTTCCTCGACGTCGCGCACTTCCCGTTCGTGCACGCCAAGACGTTTGGAGCAGCCGAGGAGAAACTGGTCGAACGGTACGAGGTGACCGACGAGCCGTGGGGTTGCCGCAGCGTGCAGGACCAGTGGTTCGACAACCCGGAGGACCCGGGCGTGGCCGCCGGGATCCGGCCGATCCGGCAAAGGCGCCGGGCGACCTATGTGTACCGTGCGCCGTTCCAGCTTATGCTGCGCCTCGAGGAGCTGGACGCGGGCGCGGTGAAGACGATCCTGTTCTTCGCCCGGCCGGAGTCGCTGTCCAGCACCCGGATCTACACGAAGATGCTGTTCCACGGGATCGGCGGCGTCGCCGACCCGGCACCGGAGGTGATCCGCTCGGAGGTCGCCTTCGAGGAGGCGGTGCTGGCCGAGGACCTCGAACTGCAGAGGACGCAACGGCTGCCCGGTCTGCCGTTGCGGATGCGCGACGAACTCCATGTGCGGGCCGACCTGCTCGGCGTGCACATGCGCCGGATTCTCGCCAAATTCCACACCGGACAGTCGCCCGCCGCCGCCCTCGGCGGGCAGGCTGGGGACTGAACGCTACGGCGCCCGGTCCGGAAGTGCTGCGGGCGAGGCAAGGTGGTTGCCGCGACCGGCCTCGCCCGCAGCACGACCGTTCACGCGGCCCTCGCCGACCGAACAGAGGCGCACAGGCCGGACAATGCGGCGGCCAGTGACGCCGGCTCGGCGTCGACGTCCAGGTCGAGCACCAGCGCCGGGTCCAGCGGCGGCACCTCGACGTGCGAGATGAGCGGGTGGAACGGCCGCCGGTCGATCTCCCCCGCCCCGAACAGCACCTCGGCCAGCTTCTCCCCCGGCCGCAGCCCGGTGTAGGTGATCTCCACGGGCCGGGGCGCGAGCTGGATCATCTGCCGGGCGAGCTCGGCGATCCGCACCGGCTCGCCCATCTCCAGCACCAGGGCCTCCCCGTCCCGGCCGATCGCGGCGGCCTGGATGACCAGGTGCACGGCTTCCTGGATGGTCATCAGGTACCGGGTCACGTCCGGGTCGGTCACGGTGATCGGCCCGCCGGCGGCGATCTGCGCGGCGAACGTGGTGAGCACCGAGCCGCGGCTGCCGAGAACGTTCCCGAACCGTACGCTCAAGAACGCTCCCGGGCTGCGCCGCGCCTGGCAGGCGGTGAGCCGCTCGGTGATGCGTTTGGCGTAGCCGAGCACGCTGGCCGGATCGGCGGCCTTGTCGGTGGAGATGTTCACGAACCGCTCCACCTCGCCGGCCGCCTCGAGCACCGCGAGGGTGCCCCAGATGTTGGTCTTCACCGCCTCGGCCGGGTAGCGCTGCAGCAGCGACAGGTGCTTGAGCGCCGCCGCGTGGAACACCACCTGCGGCTGCCGGGTGCGGAAGATCTGCCGCATCCGCTCGGCGTCCCGGACCGACGCGAGGACCAGGGACGGATCGGTGAGCTGCGCCTGCGGGTCGAGCGACAGCAGGACGGCCTGCAGCGCCGACTCGTCGCGGTCCAGCATGATCAGCTCGGCCGGCTCGAAGCGGTGGATCTGCCGGCACAGCTCGGAGCCGATCGACCCGCCCGCGCCGGTGACCAGGACCCGCTTGCCGGTCAGGTAGCCGGCGATCGAGTCGAGGTCGGTGTCGATCTGGTGCCGGCCGAGCAGGTCGGTGACGTCGGCCTCGCGCAGGTCCCGCAGGCCGAGGTCGTGGTCGAGCAGTTCGGCGACCGACGGCACGAGCAGGAACCGGGCCCCGGCGCCGGTGGTGATGTCGCGGATCGCCCGGACCAGCTCGGCCTCGGCGTTCGACACGGCAAAGACCACGGTGGTCACGCCGGTGCGTTCCACCAGCGCCGGGATGTCCGAACGGCTTCCCAGCACGGGTACGCCGCTGAGGTGCAGCCGCCGTTTGCCCGGATCGTCGTCGACCACGCCGATCGGCAGGTACCGCCCCTTGGGGTCGGTGAGCATCGACTGCAGCAGATGGCGGCCGGCCGAACCGGCCCCGAAGACCAGCACCCGGGCGGCGACCCGCGCGTCCGGCCGGGAGCGGGCCAGCTCGCGCAGCCGCCAGACGAGCCGGCAGCCGAGCATGAGGACGAGCGCGGCCAGCCCGCCGACCACCGGCGCCCCGGCCGGGACCGCCTGGTCGCGCGCCCACATGTCGGCCAGGAGCAGCACCACGACGTCGAGCAGGGCGATCCGGATGAGGACCCGGACCTCCTCGATCGAGCCGTAGGCGTACCGGCCGCGGTAGAGGAACAGCAGCTGCCCGGCGGTGACCTGCACGGCGACGGCGACGATCAGCACCGGGGCGAGGGCCGCCAGGTGCCGCAGTTCGAGGCCGTACTCGTAGCGGGCCAGAATCGCGCCGTAGAGACCGGTGACCCACGCGAGGCAGTCGACGGCGGGCGCCGCCACCCATCGGGGAAAGCGCGGCGCCACCGTTGTCACATCGGCCACGGGTGCACCTCCCGCGCTCATTTACTGCCCGCTACCGAAAAATAAGCGTAATCGACCTGTTGTCCCCCGGAAGAAGTTTGGGATATCGCCGCACACCGCTGGCCGGGAGCCTAGTTTGATCGTGAGACGCGGCGGACGGGAGGAGCTTGCGTGGAGATACGCGACTACCTCCGGGTGGTACAGAGGCAATGGTGGGTGGTCGCCATCATGGTGTTCGTCGCGCTCGGCGTCACCCAGGTGATCAATAAGAAGACCACCCCGGAGTACGCGGCGTCGGCCGTGTTCTTCCTGTCCAGCGCGCGGGACGGGGAGTCGTCGGTGCTCGAGGGATCGATGTTCGTGGCGGCCCGGCTGAAGACCTACACCGAGTTGCTGACCGGCGAGCAGATGCTCAAGGAAATCGCCGCGTCGACCAATACCGGGCTGAGCCTCGACGATATCGAGGAAAGAATTACGGTCACCGTCGACAGCGGCAGCGTATTGCTGACGGTAACGGTCACCGACACTATGCCGAGCCGCGCCGAGAAAATCGCCGACGTGCTCGTCAAGCGATTCCCGCCACTCGTTCAGGTACTCGAGAAACGCACCGCGGCGGCCGGTCCGGCGGTGGTGGTGGAGATCGTCCAGCCGGTGCTGCTCGACCCCGACCCGGTGTCGCCGCGCCCGCTGCACAACGACGCCCTCGCCGTCGCGGTCGGCCTGCTCGTCGGCGCGGCCGCCGGGGTGATCCGCGAGGTGTGCGACAGCTCGCTGCGGGTCGCCGGGGTGCTGCCCGGTCTGACCGGCCTGCCGGTGCTGGCCCTGATCCCGATCGACCGCAGGGTCCGCCGGAAGCTGCGAGCCAAGGACAGCGGCCCGTTCGTCTCGGACAGCCGGTCGGCCCGCGCCGAGGCGCTGCGCCAGCTGCGCACCAACGTCCAGTTCGCCGACCGCGACCACCCGGTGAAGATCCTCGCGGTGACCAGCGCGATGCCCGGCGAGGGCCGCTCGTCGACCGCGTGCGGGCTGGCGATCCTGTTCGCCGAGGCCGGCCAGCGGGTGCTGATCGTCGACGCCGAGCTGCGCCGCCCCCGCCTCGCCGCGTTCCTGGGCCGGGAGGGTTCGGCCGGGCTGACCACGGTGCTGGTCGGCGCGGCCTCGCTCGACCAGGTGCTGCAGCCGTGGGGGTCCGGGCTGTGGCTGCTGGCCAGCGGGCACCGGCCGCCGAATCCGAGCGAGCTGCTCGGCTCGGCCAGGATGGAGGAGCTGATCGCCGAGCTGCGCGACCGCTTCGACAAGATCATTTTTGATTCGCCGCCGCTGCTGCCGGTCACCGACGGCGCGGTGGTCGCCGCCCGGGCCGACGGCGCGCTGCTACTGGTGCGCGCCCGCAAGACCACCGCCGCGCAGGTCACCGCGGCCGTCCGCGCCCTCGCCGCGGTCGATGCCCGGCTGCTCGGCCCGGTGTTCAACATGGTCGCCGCGCCCCGCCGCCGGATCGGCCTGCCCACCAGCGCCGACACGACCGGCCCGCCGCTGCCGCCCGCGCCCCGGCCGGGCGGCTGGAACGCCATCGCCCTGAGCGGAGCGCTATGACCGGATTGCCCTTCCTCAGTGTGGTGATCCCGTGCTGGAACGAGGCCGGGTTCGTCGCGGCGTTCCTCGACTCGGTGCTGGCCAACGACTACCCGCCGGACCGCATGGAGATCCTGCTGGTCGACGGGATGAGCGACGACGGCACCCGGGAGATCGTGGCGAGGTACGCCGAGCGTGAGCCGCGCCTGCACCTGGTCGACAACCCTGGGCACAGCAAGCCGGTCGCCCTCAACCTCGGCATCCTGGAGGCCCGCGGCGACGTCATCATCCGGCTCGACGTGCACGCCGTCTACCAGAACGACTACCTGCGCCAATGCGTCCAGGGGCTGGTCGCGCACCCGGAGGCGGACAACGTCGGCGGCGTCCGCCGGGCCGAACCGCGCGACGAGAAGCTGTTGAGCCGGGCAATCTCGCTCGCCAACACGCACCCCCTGGCGGCCGGCAACGCGAAGTACCGGATCGGCGCGTCCGGGCCCAAGTGGGTCGACACCGTCTTCGGCGGCTGCTACCGGCGGGACGTCTTCGACCGGATCGGCCTGTTCGACGAGCGCCTCGACCGCACCCAGGACCTGGAGCTCAACCAGCGGCTGCGGGCCGCCGGCGGGAAGATCCTGCTGATCCCGGACATCATCTGCACGTACTACCCGCGCGGCGACTGGCGCGAGTTCGTCACCTGGACCTACCGGTCGGCGTACTGGGCGTTCCGGGGCAGCCGCACCGTCGGCCGGTGGATCGGGTCGTGGCGCAACTGCGTGCCGCTGGGCTTCGTGGCCGGACTCGCGGGTGCCGCCGTCCTCGGACCGCACTCCAAGCTCGTACGCCAGGTGGCGGGCACGGTTGTCGGAACGTACGCAAGCATGGTTTTGATCTCCTCCGCCCGGGTGGCGAAGCGGGAGGGTGATCCGCGGCTGCTCGTCGCCATGCCGGTGGTCTTCTTCGCGACGCATGTCGCCTACGGCGTCGGTTCCGCGGTCGGCATCCTCGATCCGGCCGGCCGGCGATGAAGACGAAAATCAGGGGAGCCGTCGCGCCCGCCACGCCGATGTACGACGCGGCCAAACGCGCCACCGACGTCGTCGTGTCCGCCGCCGCCATCGTGGTCGCCGCGCCGCTCGGGGCCGCCATCGCCTGGCGGGTCCATCGCGACGACGGCGGACCGGTGATCTTCCGCGGACTGCGGGTCGGGCGCGGCGGCCGGACCTTCCACATCTTCAAGTTCCGCACCATGGCGGTCGGCGCCGACCAGCTCGGCCTGCACGTCACCCCCGGCGACGACCCGAGCCTGACCAGCTCCGGGCGGTTCCTGCGCCGGTGGAAACTCGACGAGCTCCCGCAACTGGTCAACGTGCTGCGCGGCGACATGAGCCTGGTCGGCCCGCGGCCGCCGACGGTGTGGGACGCCGACCAGTACGACGACGACCAGCGCCACCTGCTCGACGTGCGGCCCGGCATCACCGACTGGTCGTCCATCCGCTACCGCAGCCAGGACCTGCTCATCGAGGGCCGGGCCGACCCGCACGCCGCGTACTTCGAGCTCATCCGGCCCGGCAAGATGGACCTGGCGATGGCCTACCTGCGGCACCGCAGCTACGCCGTCGACCTCGGCATCCTCGGCCTGACCGCGCTGGCCCTGCTGCGGTACCGGCGCACCGACGAACTGCTGCAGCGCATGGTGACCTCGGTCCGGGCCCGCGCCTGACATCGTGCCGTCGCTCCGCCTCCTGGCCCGCGTTCCCTCCAAGGTGCGGCGGGACTACCTCGCCACGTCCCTCGCCCACTGGCTGACGCTCGCCTCCGGCCTGCTGCTGTTCCACCTCGTCGCCGGCCGCGCCGGGGTGGCCGGCTTCGCCTACTACCAGATCGCCCGCGGCGTGGTCTCCACCGTGCAGCCGCTGGCCATCTTCGGCATGGTGCCCGCCCTGCACCGGTATCTCCCGCGGGCCGGGCGCCGGGTCCGGGTGCTCGCCCGGCAGGCCTTCCTGCTGGAGGTGGGGGCGCTGAACGTCATCGGGCTGCTCACCATCGCGTTCGCCGACGGCCTGGGCCGGCTGTTCCACATCGGCGGCGGCGCCGAGGTCCGCGCCGTGATGGTGATGACCGCCGGGAACTGCCTGCTCACCGTCGCGGTCGCGGCCCTGCGCGGCAGCGGCGAGGCGGGCCGGTCCAACCTCGCGTCGCTGGCCGGCTACGGCGTCCTGCCGGTGCTCGCGTTCGCGGTGACCCGGCGGATCGACGTCTTCCTGATCCTGCAGGGCGCCGCGATGGCCGCCCTGGCCTGGTGGGTGATCGGCCAGGCCGGGCCGCGCGACGCCGAGCGGCTGCCGGCCACCCCCAAGCCCGCGCCGCCGCTGCGGGTCCTGGTCCGCTACGGCCTGCGCCGCACCCCCGGCGACATCGCGCTGCCCGCCATGTTCGCGTTCCCGACGTTCTACGTGGCCGGCATGTCCCGCAGCGCCGCCGAGGCCGGCTACATCGGCTTCACCACCTCGACGATCACGCTGATCTGCTCGATCTTCGGGATGCTCTCGCCGGTCCTGCTGCCCCGGCTCAGCGGCCACGCCGACGCCACCAGGGCGGCCGGCCGCGGCTTCGGCGCCGAGCTGGCCCGCGGGCTGCGGCTGCTGCCGTTCGCGGCCGCCACCGTCGCCGCCCTGATCAGCCTGGTGCTGGTGGTCGCGGCGACGCCGGTGCTGCACTGGTTCCTCGGCGCCGAGTTCTCGGGCGGCGACGACGTGGTCCGCTTCGGCGTGCCGGTGGCGATCCCGCTGGCCATGTTCTACGCGGCCCGCCCGTCGATCGACGCCCTGCGGGAGGCGCCGGTGACCACCTGGCTGCTGGTCGGCTGCCTGGCCGCCGAGATCGCGGTCACCGTGGTCGCCGGCCTGCTGATGCCGCCCTGGCCGGCCGCCCTGGCCGGCTTCGGTGCCGCCGCCATCCTGCTCGCCGCCTGCTCGTACGTCGCCCTCGTGCACGCCATCCCGTCCCCGGCCCGGATCTCGGCGCCGTGAAAGCCCGGAAACCCAGGCCCAGCCCGGTGATCATCGTGGCCCCCTTCGTCGCCACCCTGGCCGGCCACTTCACGCTCACCCGGATCGGCATGTCGGTGCCGGTCCTCAACGACGTACGCGTGCTGTTCTTCTCGGCCGTGCTGATGGCGTTCGTGCTCGAGGTGCACCACGCCGGGGTGAACCCGCTGCACTCCGGCCCGGCCCGGCGCACCCTGCAGCCGGTGCTGCTGCTGTTCGGCTACCAGATCCTGTCCGCGGTGTGGGCGCCGCGCAACGCGGTCATCAACGACGTCGTCGGCGACCTGGTCGCCATGGTGGTGCTGGTCGTCGTCTACACCGCCCTCGCCGAATGGGACCGCGACCGGGTCATCGTGGTGACCATGTACTGCCAGTACGTGGCCGCCTGGCTGTACTTCCTCTACTCGGCGTCCGGGCACGGCGCCACCGCGGCCGGCCGCTGGACCGCGTTCGGCGGCGGCCCCAACGTCTACGTCCGGGTGATGGTGCTCGGCATGGTCGCGGCCGCCTACTTCTACTTCCGCAGCGGCGGCAGATTCGCCTGGCTGGCCGCCGCCCCGCTCTTCCTGGTCGGCGCGATCGCGTCCGGCTCCCGGGGCGGCCTGGTCGCGTTCGGCGGGATCTTCCTGATCGCCGTCCGCAGCCTCGGCCGGTTCATGAAGCGGCACGGCGCGATCAAGCCCCTCGCGGCGATCCCGATGGTCGGCGCGGTGGTGTGGCTGCTCTTCGGCGACCAGATCATGTTCCTGATCAACAACCGCTTCCTGGCCGGCACCATCCAGCAGCGCAACACCTCCGACCGCGACGTCCTCTACGAGAAGGGCCTCGGGCTGTTCGTGGAGAGCCCGATCTTCGGCGTCGGCGTGCACGGCTTCTACGCGATCACCAACCTCGGCCCCGGCGAGAAATACGTGCACAACCTGCCGCTCGCGGTGGCGGCCGAGGGCGGCGCGGTCGGCCTGATCATCCTGCTGGTCGCGCTGTGGGCGCTGCGCCACGAATACGCCCGGGTCCCGAAGAAGCAGCGGTCGCTGCCGAGCCGCGCGGCCTCGTACTCCGGCATCTTCATCCTCATCGCGAGCTTCTTCTCCGGCGACTACTACGACCACCGCCTGATGTGGATCTTCTTCCTGCTGGCCGCTGCCCATCCCGAGAGTTTCGGCTCGACTTCGGAAGTTGTTGACGCGCCGCCACCGCCGGGCCAATACTCCATCCATCGATGAGCGTCCCCACCCACGGCGTCGATTCGTGTCCCTCGCGGCCCCGTCCCCGGGCCGTCCTCCCACCACCCCCGGCGGCAGCAGCGCCTCCCTCCCACCGGGCGGCTCGACCACGATCGGCTTCCAGGCCAACCACACGGGAAACAACACAGCCCCAACGGGCTTCACCCTCAACGGCGCCACCTGCAGCTGAAGCACGGAAAACCGGTCTCGGCGATTGCCGGGGCCGGCTTTTTTCATGGATACGACGTAGCAGAAGTCCCGTGGCGCACGGCCGGCCACCTGCGTGGCCAAGGCCGTTGCGCCACTTTCGCGTGCGGCGGTGGGTAACGGCCTACGCGCGCATCACCGTGGCGATCGGGATTCCGGCCGCTCGCAGGGCCGGGACGAAACCGCCCAGGATGCCGGCGACCAGGCCCGCGATGATGCCGGCCACGCCTGCCTCCCACGGGAACTGCACGTTGTGCAGCAGGGGCTGGGAATCGCCGACGACCATGGTCACCACCTTGAGGCCGGCTATGCACACGCCGATCGCGGCGGCCGCTGTGAGCAGGCCGGTCAGCAATGTTTCGGCCAGGACGATGCCGGCCAGCAGCATGCGTGGGGTGCCGACCGCGCGGCGCAGGGCGAACTCCTCGATCCGCTCGCCGACGGTGGCCAGGCCGACGTTGAGGATGCCGGCCACGCCGATGAGCAGGACCAGGCCGGCCATCGAGAAGAAGATCAGGCGCATCAGCGTCAGCTCCTTCTGGCGGTGCTTGCGGGACTCGATGGTGGACACGTAGGTCTCCACGCCCGCCCCGCGCAGCTTGGTGGTCAGCACCTGCTCGACCGGCGAGGAGGGGGCCAGCATGACGCGTACCTCGGCGCCGCCGTTGGGGTTGCCGAGGCCGGAAGCGGGCAGCCAGTTGGCGAGCTCGTCGAGCCGGACGTAGGCGCTCGGCCGCACGTCGCCGTCGTCGACCACGCCGACGAACTGCGGGGTCAGGTTGGCGGTCGCGCCGGCCACCCGCATCTCGGCCGGGACGTGGTGGCGTTCGAAGCCTTTCGCGGCCTCCCGGTTGAGCACCAGGTGCGGCGCCATCGAGGGCATCGTGGCGAAGTCGAGCCAGCGGCCGGACACCTGGGTGAACGGGCGGAACACCCGGATGTCGCCGGTCAGCGCGGTCAGCCGGACCTCGATCGCCTCGCCCTTGGGCCGGCTGGTGTCCTCGACGCAGCGGCCGTCGGACGAGCAGATCATCGCGCCGCCGCCCCAGTTCTGGTCGATCGGGGAGCCGCCCTCGTTGACCGGCCGGACGCCGGGCTCGCCGACGATGCCGGAGACGGACAGCGCGCCCACCGCGTCGGTGCGGCCCTTCACCGTGCTGACGATGATGTCGGCGGCCTTGTCGTTGGGCGGCATGTCGAGGATCCGGGTGCCGTCGATGCCGTCGGTGAGCTCCAGGTCGGCGATCAGCGCACGCTCGGCGATGCTGGCGCCGGCCTCCACGACCACCACCGCGGACACCCCGAGGAACAGGCTCACCATGGACAGCAGGGTGCGCAGTTTCCGCGCCCGGATGCCCTGCAGGCCGATGATCAGCGAGGAGCGGAACCGGCCGGAGAACCTTCTCATGCCGGCACCCGCTCGGTGAGCACGCCGGCGTCCAGGTCGAGGATCCGGCCCATCCGGGCGGCGTGGTCCCGGTCGTGGGTGACCAGGATCAGGCCGCAGCCGCGGGTGGTCGCCGCCAGCAGCGCGTCGATGACCAGGGCGCCGGTCTCGGTGTCGAGGGCGCCGGTGGGTTCGTCGGCGAGCAGGACGCGCGGCCGGCGGACCAGGGCCCGGGCGATCGCCACCCGCTGCTGCTCACCACCGGACATCCGGGCCGGCCGGTTCTTCGCGAGGTGCGCGATGCCGACCAGATCGAGGGCCTCCATGACGCGGGCCCGGCGTTCCCGGCGGGGCAGCCAGCCCTGGCCGTTGACCAGCGCCATCGCCACGTTCTGCGCCGCCGTCAGGTGCTTGAGCAGGAAGAACCGCTGGAACACGAACCCGAAGTGCGAGCTGCGCAGTTTGGCCGCGCGCCGCTCCGGCACCCGGCTGATGTCCACGCCGTCCAGCTCGTACGTCCCGGTGTCGGCCCGGTCGAACAGGCCGATCACGCTGAGCAGGGTGCTCTTGCCGGAGCCCGACCGGCCGACGATGGCGACGCTCTCGCCGGCGTCCACGCTCAGGTCCACCCCGTCGAGGATGGTCCGCGGCTCCTGCTGGCCCTTGAGCACCTTGGTGATGCCGGTGAGCCGGATCAGCGGGTCGCTCATCCCTTACCGCCGGGCTGGCCCTGCTCGCCGGGGGCCGCGGTGGGCAGGTCGGGGCCGGGGATCGCGATGGTCTCGTCGCCGCGCAGGCCCGTGCGGATCTCCACCACCTTGCCGTCGGTCAGGCCGAGGGTGACGTCGACGGTCTTGCGGGTGCGGTCCTCGCCGACCACGTCGACCTTGCCCTTCCCCTGGATGCCGGCCACCGCCTCGACCGGCAGCACCAGCACCTTCGACGCCTTGGCGGTGACCACGTCGAGGGTGACCGACGCGCCGTTGATCAGTTTGACCTCGTCGGGCGCGGTGCAGACCAGCTGCAGGCCGGTCGGCTCGGACCCGGGAGCCGGGGCGTCCCCGGTGGCGATCGGACCCGGGGCATCGGACGCCGCGGTGCCCGGGGTCGCGGTCGGCGCGGGCGGCTCCGGGATGGTGCCGGCCGGCAGCGCGGCGATCGTGCCGAGGGCGGTGCACTCGAACGGGCCCGGCCCGTTGGTGATCTGGCCGCGCACGGTCTTCACCGCGCCGGCGATCCGGTAGGCCTGGGCGCTGTCGATGTCGGCGACGATGCCGTAGCCGGCGTACCGGGCCGAGATGACCGGCATCCCGGCGGTCACGTCCGACCGGTCGTCCATGAGCCGGCCGGCCAGGATCGAGTCCTTCGGGATCTCCACCCGGCGCGGCACCCCGTCGTCCCACACCGACGCCACCCACATCGGCCGGGTCGCCGCGGTCTTCGACGGCTGCCGGTCCACGTACCGCAGCTCGCCGTCGACCGGCGCGACGATGCCGAACACCGGGTTGATGGTGACCTTGCCGGCCAGGCTGATCTGGTTGGTCAGGTCCTGCCGGGTCGGTTTCACCGTGGTCAGGACGGTCCCACGCGCCTGGAGACCGGGCGTCTCGGCCTTCTCCCCGGAGGAGCTGCACCCGCACAGCACGGCGCCTGCTGCCAGCATCACCGCCAGTCGGGCAAGCCTGCTTCGGTCCACGGAAATCCCTCCGGCGCGTGCGAAAAGCCGGCCGAAGACAGTGATCATCCCCGATCCGGCGCGGCCGACGCGAGGCTACCGTGATCATGCAAATCGGGCGGCGGACGGCACCGAACGTGAAACAACAACGAAACGGAGGGTTCTTCGGGGAGGGTTGGCGTGCTCGAATGAGACCGGGGCCACACCCCGATCATGAAAGGGAACGACGCATGCTCAATCTCTCCATCTTGCTGGAGGACAGCGCTCGCAACTATCCGGAGCGGGCGGCGGTCGTTCTCGGCGAGCAGCGACTCAACTACGCCCAGGTGAACGCGGCCGCCAACCAGGTGGCCAACCTTCTCGTCGAGCGGGGCATCCGGCCCGGCGACAAGGTCGCGCTCTCCTGCCCGAACCTTCCGTACTTCCCGGTGATCTACTACGGCATCCTCAAGGCCGGCGCCGTCGTCGTCCCGCTGAACGTGCTGCTCAAGGGCCGGGAGATCGCCTACCACCTGGCCGACTCCGAGGCCAAGGCGTATTTCTGCTTCCAGGGCACCCCCGACCTGCCGATGGGCACCGAGGGGTTCACCGGGTTCGGGCAGGCCGACGGGTGCGAGCACTTCTTCCTGGTCACCGCCGACCCGGCCGCCGCGTCACCGATCGAGGGCACCGAGACGCTCGGCTCGGCCCTGGCCGGTAAGGCGCCGGTGTTCGAGGCGGTCCTGCTGCCGGAGACCGACCCGGCCGTCATCCTCTACACCAGCGGCACCACCGGGCAGGCCAAGGGCGCCGAGCTGAGCCACTCCAACCTGGTCCTCAACGCGCTGACCTGCAACCGGCTGTTCCAGAGCAAACCGGGCAACGACACCCACCTGCTGGTCCTGCCGCTGTTCCACTCGTTCGGCTCGACCGTCAACATGAACGCCGGCTTCGCCACCGCGTCGACCCTGGTGCTGCTCCCCCGGTTCGACGCGGCCGCCGCCGTCGAGCTGCTCCAGTCGGAGAGCGTCACGTTCTTCGCCGGCGTCCCCACCATGTACTGGGGGCTGCTCAACGCGCTGACCGAGGGCGTCGACGTCGAGCGGATCGCGGCGAACATGCGGGTCGCCGTCTCCGGCGGCTCCAGCCTGCCGGTGGAGATCATCAAGGCGGTCAAGGAACGCTTCGGGGTGACCATCCTCGAGGGGTACGGATTGTCCGAGACCTCGCCGGTCGCCACCTTCAGCGACCCGAACAGCGACCCCCGGCCCGGCTCGATCGGCATCCCGATCTGGGGCGTCGAGGTGAAGCTGATCGACGAGCAGTGGAACACGATCGACGGCGTCGACGAGATCGGCGAGATCGCCATCCGCGGCCACAACATCATGCGCGGCTACTACGGCCGGCCGGAGGCGACCGCCGAGGTCATCAAGGACGGCTGGTTCCGCAGCGGTGACCTGGGCCGGCGTGACAAGGACGGGTTCTTCTACATCGTCGACCGGGCGAAGGACATGATCATCCGGGGTGGCTTCAACGTCTACCCGCGGGAGATCGAGGAGGTCCTGATGACCCACGAGGCGGTGTCACTGGCCGCGGTCATCGGCGTGCCGCACCCGAGCCACGGCGAGGAGGTCAAGGCGTTCGTGATCCTCAAGGACGGCGCGACCGCCACCGGGGACGAGATCGTCGCCTGGAGCAAGGAGCAGATGGCGGCCTACAAATACCCGCGCGTGGTCGCCATCGTCGACTCGCTGCCGATGACCGCCACCGGAAAACTCCTGAAACGCGCCCTCAGCTGAAAAACGGTCGAAGAGGCGCCCGGCGGGGGACCCCGCCGGGCGCTCACCGTAACTAGACTCGGCGACCTCGGAAGCAGCCGATGATCACTTGCACGGATACCGCACAGTAGGACGGGCAGCCGCCCGGCCCGACGGAGGAAGCTTGAGCACAGCCTTGGTGGCCCGGCCCGCGCCGGGTGAGCAGGTCACAACGGGGGAAGGCAGCGCCTTCCAGCGGCTGAGGAGTCTGCGGCGCACGACGCCCGGGCGGCTTCAGCTGATCCTGGCCGCCCTGGTCGCGGCCGGCCTGCTCGCCGGCCTCGTCGCCGGGCTGACCGCCGCCTCCGCCCGCTCCGGCACCGCCGACCTCGGCGACCGCGCTCAACCGCTGCTGGTGCAGGCCGAGGCGATCTATTCCGGTCTGGCCGACGCCGACACCACCGCCGCCCAGGCGTTCCTGGCCGGCGGCCTGGAGCCGGCCGCCCTCACCGACCGCTACAACACCCGGCTGACCCAGGCCACCACCGCGCTCGCCGAGGCGGCCCGGCTCACCCCGGCCGGCAGCGAGGCGGCCGCGTCGGTCGAGGCGCTGTCCAACGGCGTGGCCCGCTACACGGCGCTGGTCGCCACCGCCCGGGCCGACAACCGCCAGGGCCTGCCGGTCGGGTCGTCCTACCTGTCGTCGGCGTCCACGCTCAACCGGGAGACGCTGCTCCCGGAGGCGAAGAAGCTGTTCGACATGGCCCAGCAGGAGGTCGAGGACGGCTACCGCAGCGCCGCGAGTAGCTGGTGGGTCACCGTCGCCGGGCTCGCCATCCTGCTGCTGCTCGGCGCGCTGCTGCTGGCCCAGCGCTACCTGAGCCGGCACACCCACCGCACCTTCAACGTCCCGCTGCTGGCCGCCACGATCCTGACCGTGCTGCTCGGCCTGGGCACCGCGACGGTCTTCATCGGCCAGGGCCGGCACCTCGACCGGGCCGGCGACACCGGCTCCACCCCGGTCGCCGAGCTCGCCGACGCCCGCATCCTCGCCCTCGAGGAGCGCGGCGACGAGGCGCTCACGCTCGCCCTGCACGGCAGCAGCGACGAGCCGGAGAAACGCTGGCAGGAGAACAATCCGCTGCTGGCCGACGCGCTGACCAACGAATACCTGCCGAGCAGCACCGCGGCGAGCTACACCACCTACGCCGATGCCCACCAGAAGATCCGCGACCTCGACGAGAAGATCGGCGACTACGACGGCGCCGTCGCGCTGGCCATCGGCAAGGACACGACGGCCGCGTTCGAGCAGGTCACCACCGACATCGGCACCGCCCTCGACGAGCGTAAGGCGGCGTTCACCGACGAGATCGGGGCGGCCGGCAACGGGCTCGGCCTGCTCATGATCCTCGGCCCGCTCGCCGCCCTGGCCATCTGCGGGCTCGCGTTCGCCGGCATCCGGGCCCGTCTCGAGGAGTACCGCTGATGATCCGTACCCTCGGGAAGCTCACCGCCGCCGCGTTGCTGCTCACCCTCGCCGCATGCAGCGGCGATGCGTCGCCGTTGCCGGTCGTCTCCGGCTCGCCGGTGCCCGACGCCACCTCCGCGGCCCCGGCCGACACATCCTGCAACCCGCGCGCCAGCCTCGCACCGGCCGGTGCGCTGCCGGCGCCGGGCAAGATGCCGGCCGGCAGCCTGATGGCGCAGATCCAGAAGGCCGGCCGGCTCGTCCTCGGCACCAGCCAGGACACCCTGCTGTTCTCCTCGCGCAACCCGTTCACCGGCAAGGTCGAGGGCTTCGACGTGGACATGGGCCGGCAGATCGCCGAGGCCATCTTCGGCGATCCCGACAAACTGCAGATCAAAGTTATTGCGTACGACAAGCGGGTCAGCTCGGTCATGGACGGCACCGAGAACAACGGCGTCGACATCGTGGCCGACACCATGACCGCCAACTGCGCCCGGTGGAAGGACGTCAACTTCTCCACCATCTACTACGAGGCCGGCCAGCGCGTTCTCGTGTCGAAGGACTCGAAGGCGACCAAGATCGAGGACCTCGGCGGCAAGAAGGTGTGCGCGGCCGCCGGCTCCACGTCGTACGTCAATATCGGTCTGGTCAGCACCAAACCGATCGCCGTCGCGAAGCCGGCGTTCGGCGACTGCCTGGTGGCCTTCCAGCAGAACGAGGTCGAGGGCGTCTCCACCGACGACACGATCCTGGCCGGCATGGCCGCCCAGGACCCGTACGCGAAGGTGGTCGGCCCGAAGTTCACCCAGGAGCCGTACGGGATGGCGATGTCCAAGCAGCATCCCGAGTTCACCCGGTTCGTCAACGCGGTCCTCGAGAAGAACCGCGCAAACGGCACCTGGACGGCCACCTACAACAAGTGGCTGGGCTCGTTCGGCGCGGCGCCCAAGCCGCCGGCGGCGCAGTACCAATGACCGACATCGCGCCGGCCGACGCCGAGCTGCTCCGCCTCGAGACCGCCCTGACCACGATCGCCGCCAACCTGGTCGACCTCGACGACAACCCGGCCCGCAAAGACCTCGACAAGACGAAACTGAGCGGACAGACCGCCGCGAAGTGGGCCGATGCCACCGACGCCCTGACCCAGCTGTGGGACGGGTACCGGATGCTCACCGAGCTCACCACCAGCGCGCGGCAGAAGCGCGACCAGCGCAGACTAAGCGACACCGACCGGGCCGCGTTCGCCCATCAGGTGCTCGGGCGGTCGATCACGCTGTCCACCACGATCGTGCCGCTCGCCCAGCGCGGGCTGCTCGGCACCAGTCAGGTGCACAGCACCTGCTCCCCCGCCGAGCTGCTGTCGGCGATGGAGGCCGCATTCACGATCGCGGTCACCGTCGCCACCGAGGCCGGCGACGCCTGGCAGAAGCTGCTGCCGGCCGCCGCCGACGCGGCCGCGAGCATCGACACCGTGCGCGCGCTGACCCGGCAGGCGGGCGGTGCCACCGCCACCATCGACGCGGCCGACCGCCGGCTCGGTGCGTTCACCGCCCAGCTGGCCACCGACCCGCTCGGCGTCAACGGCGCCGACCTCGACGCGGTCCGCGCCCTGATCAGCCGGGCCGACGCCGAGCGCACCTCGGCCGCCGAGCTGCGGGAGGCCCTCACCCAGCGGCTCGCCGACGCCCGCGCCCTGGCCACCCAGCTCACCGAGGCGCAGCATGCGGCGGACGCCGCGGCGCAGGCCGCCGCGGACCGCTTCCGGGAGCAGGACATTCTTTCCGTACGCGGGGCCGACCTGCGCCCCGACCTGGCGGCCATCGACGCGCTCGCCGCGGCCGGGCACTGGCCGCTGATCAGCCCGAAACTGGCCGACTGGGCGCGCCGCGCCCGGGAACGCCTGGCCGCGCTGCAGACCGCCGCCGCGCACAACGCCGGCCTGCTCGGCACCCGCAACGAGCTGCGCGGGCGGCTCGACGCCTACCAGGCCAAGGCCCTGCGCCGGGGCCTCGGCGAAGATGCGGAGCTGACCCCGCTGGCCACCGCGGCCCGGGAGAGGCTCTATACGGCACCATGTGATCTTGACGCGGCCCGCGTGGCCGTCAACGCCTACCAGGATGCGCTCACCGCCACGATCGCGAGGGAAGGCCGATGAAGTGCGAACGTGACTGTCCCGGCACCATCGAGGACGGCTACTGCGACACATGCGGGATGGCGCCGGTGGCCGGCGCCAAGCCGGTCACCACGCCCCAGCAACGCTCGGGGGCGACCACTCCGTCATCACGGACGGCGGCGCTGTCCACCCGTACCGGCGGAAGCGGCCGGACCGGCAGCTCCCGCACCGGATCCCGGCGCCGCCGCTTCGGCGGCGGTCTCGTCGACGTCGTGCCGATCGTGCACGCCGACCCGGCCACCGCCGTGATGGCCAAGGCCGAGGTGCCCGAGGACAAGCGCTACTGCGCCAAGTGCGGCAACCCGGTCGGCCGGTCCCGCGGCGACCGCGAGGGGCGCGCCTCCGGCTTCTGCCCGTCCTGCGGCGAGCAGTTCAACTTCACCCCGAAGCTACTCAAGGGCGAGCTGGTCGGCGGGCAGTATGAAGTGGTCGGCGCGCTCGCGCACGGCGGTCTCGGCTGGATCTACCTGGCCGTCGACAAGAACGTCTCGGATCGCTGGGTGGTGCTCAAGGGCCTGCTCAACTCCGGCGACGAGGACGCCCTGGCCGCCGCGGTGGCCGAGCGGCGCTTCCTGGCCGAGGTCGAACACCCGAACATCGTCAAGATCTACAACTTCGTCGAGCACGAGGGCGCCGGCTACATCGTCATGGAGTATGTCGGCGGCCAGTCGCTCAAGGACATGCTCAAGAAGCGGCGACCCGAACCGCTCCCGGTCGACCAGGCCCTGGCGTTCGTCCTGGAGATCATGCCGGCGTTCGGCTACCTGCACGACCGTGGCCTGATCTTCTGCGACTTCAAACCGGACAACGTGATCCAGTCCGGCGACCAGATGAAGCTGATCGACCTCGGCGGCGTCGTGCACATCGACGACCTGGACGCGGCGCTCTACGGCACGGTCGGCTACCAGGCGCCGGAGATGGCCACCGAGGGCCCTTCGATCGCCTCCGACCTGTTCACCATCGGCCGCACCCTGGCCGTGCTCACCACCGACTTCCGCGGCTACCAGACCACCTACAAGGACAGCCTGCCGGACCGCGGCGAGTTCGAGGTCTACCGCACGTACGAGTCGTTCTACCGGCTCTTGCAGCGGGCCACCATGCTCAACTCGGCCGACCGGTTCATCGACGCCGGCGAGATGACCGACCAGATGCTCGGCGTCCTGCGCCAGGTGCTGGCCACCGACGGCGACCCGCGGCCGGCCACCTCCCGGCTGTTCACCGGCGAGCTGCGCACCGACCTGAAGGCCGACCTGCCCCGCTGGCAGGATCTGCCCACCCCGATGATCGACCTGACCGACCCGTCGGCGGCGTTCCTGGCCTCGGTCACCGTCACCGACCCGGCCGAGGTCCTCGCCCTGCTGGCGAACGCGCCCGAGGAGACCGTCGAGGTCCGGCTGCGGGCGTTGCGCGCGCACATCGACCTCGGGGTCCGGGAGAACGACTTCCGGCCGGCCGTCGAAGCCCGCGACGCGCTGCTCGGCACCGACGGCGCGGACTGGCGGATCGCCTGGTACGACGGGCTCCTCTCGCTGGCAACAGAACGATTTGAGTACGCCCGTCAGCAGTTCGACGCGGTCTACTCGGCGCTGCCCGGCGAACTCGCGCCGCAGCTCGCCCTCGGCCTCACCCTCGAACTCGCGGGTGATCCGGGCGCGGCCGGCTACTACGACGTGGTCAGCCGCACCGACCCGGCGTACACCACGGCGGCGGCCGGGCTGGCCCGCTGCCGCCTCGGCGCCGGCGACCGCAGCGGCGCCGTCGAGGCGTACAACCGGGTGCCCGGCACCTCGTCGGCCTACCGCAGCTCGCAGGTCGGCGCGGTCCGTGCGCTGGTCCGGGCGCACCCGTCGGCCGCCGCCGACGTCACCTCGCTGGCCGCCGCGGCCGCGCTCATCGAACGTCTGGAGATCGAGGCCGCCCAGCTCGCCGCTCTGCGCGCCGAGTTGCTCGAACAGGCCCTGCAGACGGTGACCGGCGGCCGCGCGCTGCCGGCCGCCGTGCTCGGCGCGACCCGCAGCGGCGAGGTCCGCGAACGGGACGTCCGCTTCGCCCTGGAGAACGCCTACCGCGAGATGGCCCGGGCCGCCCATGGACCGGAACGGATCCGCCTGGTCGATCTCGCCAACGCGTCCCGCCCCCGGACGCGCACGTAACCGAAACGAGGCACGATGACGATGACCGACTGCGCCTCGTGCGCCGACGAACGGGCCGCCGGCGCGGCGTTCTGCGAGGCGTGCGGGCGTTCCCTGATCGAGGCGACCCCCGGCGTGCCGCTGGAGCAGCCCTTCAGCGAACCTCCGCTGGCCGCCAAGCCGCCCTGCCCCAACTGCGGCGTGCCCGGGGGTGTCGGCACCGACGGCTACTGCGAGCACTGCGGGATGCTGGCCGGCCGCAGCCGTGACCACCTGGAGGCCGACTCGGCGGAGATCGCCGCCGCGGTCACCGACCGGGGCCGGCGGCACCACCGCAACGAGGACGCCATGTGGCTGGCCGTCCGCGGCACCGACGTCGACGTGGTCGTCTGCGACGGCGTCTCGGCGTCGTTCGACCCGGACGTCGCCTCCGAGGTCGCCGCGAACACGGCCGGCGCCGCCCTCGGCAAGTCGCCGGACGTGTCGGCGGCCATCCTCGACGCCAAGGCCGCGGTCGCCGAACTGGCCGGCGTCGGCGACCCGCGCCGGGCCGCCTCCAACCCGGCCTGCACGATCGTCGCCGCCACCATCCGCGGCGTCGAGATCAACATCGGCTGGGTGGGCGACAGCCGCGCCTACTGGCTGCCCGCCGACGGGCCGGCCGAGCAGCTCACCGAGGACGACTCGTGGGCCACCCACGCGATCGCGATGGGCGCCGACCCGGCCGCCGCGATGCGCGACCCGAAGGCGCACGCGATCACCGCGTGGCTCGGCGCCGACGCCGGCCCGGTCGCGCCGCGCACCGGCGCGTTCACCGTGATCGGCCCCGGCCACCTGATCCTGTGCAGCGACGGCCTGTGGAACTACCTGCCCGATCCGGCCGAACTCGGGGCGGTGGTGCGGGACCAGTTGCACAAGGGCGGCACTCTGATCGATGCCGCCCGCGGTCTGACCGACTACGCCAACGCCGCCGGCGGCGCCGACAACATCACCGTCGCGCTCGTGCCCGTCAGCAACATCGCGCTCGCGCCCGTCAGCAACATCAAGGAGTAGGAATGCCGTACACCGCCGAGGCCTTCCAGAACGAATTCCTCGCGCTGGGCGCGTCCGAGGTCAACGCCATCGTCACGGTCACCTCGTCCGGCGCCGAGGGCGGCCGCCGCACCGCCGGCGCCACCGAGATCATCATCGTGGACGCCTCCGGTTCGATGCAGGCCGAGGGCCGGATCAGCGCCGCCCGGCAGGCCGCCAAGACGGCGGTGGAATGCATCGACGACGGCGTCAACTTCGCCATCATCGCCGGCGTCAGCACCGCCCAGCAGCTGTTCCCGGCCCCCGGCCAGCTCGCCGTCTCCTCCCCGCAGACCCGCGCCGACGCGATCCGCTCGATCGACCGGCTGCAGGCCAGCGGCGGCACCGCGATGGGCGCCTGGCTGCTGCTCGCCGCCCAGCTGTTCGCCCTGCGCCCCGGCGACATCGCGCACGCCATCCTGCTCACCGACGGCGACAACGGCGAGCGGGTCGGCTACCTGGAGCAGGTCCTCGCCTCGATCGCCGGCAAGTTCGCCTGCGACTGCCGCGGCGTCGGCGTCAACTGGAAGGTCTCCGAACTCCGCAAGATCGCCGAGGCGATGCTCGGCACCGTCGACATCGTCGCCAAGCCGGCCGACCTGGCCGCCGCGTTCGAGCAGATGATGACCAAGGCGATGGGCAAGACCAGCGCCGACGTGCAACTGAAGATCTGGACCCCGGTCAACTCGACGGTCCGCTTCGTCAAGCAGGTCGAGCCGGAGGTGATGGACCTGACCGGCAAGCGCGTCGAGGACGGCCCGCGCGCCGCCCGCTACCCGCTCGGCTCGTGGGGCGCCGAGAGCCGCGACTACCACGTCTGCATCGACGTGACCGCGGGCGCGGCCGGCGACGAGATGCTCGCCGCGCGGGTGTCGGTGGTCGAGGGCGACACGGTGCACTCGCAGGCCCTGGTCCGGGCGGTCTGGACCGAGGACACGGCGCTGTCGACCCGGATCAACCGCCAGGTCGCGCACTACACCGGCCAGGCCGAGCTGGCCGAGACGATCCAGGCCGGCATCGAGGCCCGCAAGGCCGGCGACGACCGCACCGCCACCATCAAGTTCGGCCGGGCCGCCCAGCTGGCCCACGCCAGCGGCAACAAGGCGACCGAGGAGCTGCTGGCCACCGTGGTCGACATCGAGGACGCGGCGACCGGCACGGTCCGGCTGCGGCGCAAGGTCGAGGCGGCCGACGAGATGGCCCTGGACACCCGCTCGACGAAGACGGTCCGGGTCGGGCGAGGCCAGTGACCACATACGCCTGCCCGAAGGGCCACGCGTCCACCACCGACGACTTCTGCGACGAGTGCGGCGCCAAGATCGGCGGCGCCGCCCCGGCCGCGGCCGCCTCCGGTGCGGTCGCCTCTCCGTCTCCGGCCGCCACCCCGGCCGCCACCCCCGCGGCCACCGGCACCCCGTGCCCGCACTGCGGGGCGCCGCGGGCGGGCGGGTCGCGGTTCTGCGAGGACTGCGGCTACGACCACAGCACCGGCAAGATCCCGGTGCTGACCACGCCGCCGCCGGTGACCGCGCCGGCGGCCGGCCGGTGGACCGCCACCGTCGCCGCCGACCGCAAGTATTTCGAGGAGAACGCGATCGAGGGCGTCGAGTTCCCGGCCGACGCCCGGTCCCGCCAGGTCGACCTGCCGGCCCCACAGGTCCGGATCGGCCGCCGCAGCAGCTCGAAGGGCACCAACCCGGAGATCGACCTGGCCGACTCCGACCCCGGCGTCTCGCACAGCCACGCCCTGCTGACGCTGAGCGTGGACGGCCTGTGGCTGGTCTCCGACCTGGGCTCGACCAACGGCACGTGGGTGGGTGCGGAGCAGCAGCCGCTGTCGGCCGGCCAGACCCGCCAGCTGAAGGACGGCGACGAGGTCCACGTAGGCGCCTGGACGACCATCACCCTGCACGCCCCCACCGCCTGACATCTCGGCAAAGCGCGGCGTCGGCGTGGCGTGAGGTCAGGCGTGGGACGCGGCGTGGCGGGCGTCGGCCAGCACGTCGAGGGTGGCGACGCGCAGGGCGTCGCTCCGGGCGTACAGGGATGCGCCCGGGCCCGGTGTGGTGCGGCCGTTCAGGCCGCTGAACGAACCGCCCGCCTCGGTCAGGATCAGCGACGTCGCGGCGAAGTCCCAGATCTGGCCGCCGGTCTGGATCGCCAGGTCGAGGTCGCCGCGGGCCACCATCAAGCCGGGGTGCACCGGCCACGGCAGCTGCGGCGTCACCTCGGCGATCGGGGCCACCAGGTGCGGGCGCCAGGTCTCCGGCACCGCCGCGAAACGGGCTCCGTCCAGCGCGTCGGGGCCGTCCGGGACGACGTGGATCTCGGTGGCGGCCACCACCCGGCCGCCGACGATGCGGCCCTCGAAGGCGCCACCGCCGCGCACCGCCCAGAACACGCTGCCCTGCGCGGGGTGGGCGGCCACGCCGACGACGATCTCGCCGCCCTCCTCCAGGGCGAGCAGGATCAGCCAGCGGTCGTCGCCCTGCACGAACAGCGCGGTCCCGTCGATCGGGTCGATGATCCAGCGGCGGGACGCCTCGGGGCCGGAGCTCTCGCCGTGTTCCTCGCCGAGCACGGCGTCGTGCGGGCGGGCCGCGGCGAGCACGTCGCGGATCGCGGTCTCGGTGGCCCGGTCGGCGGCGGTGACCACCGAACCGTCGGCCTTGAGTTCCTTGGGCAGGTCGGCCAGGGCGCTGAAGTGCGGCAACGCCACCGCCGCCCCGGTCAGCACGGCGCGGTGGGCCAGCTGAAGATCGGTCTCCACCAGGTCATCCTGCACGTTCAGCCCCAGCTGCACCGGCATGTCGGCATCTCCCGTCGCGACGTGTCGTGAGCACAGCGTGCTTTCCGAATGCGTCGCCGGGATGTCGCCGGCGCGAACAGTCAGCAGCCAGGACCCGCGGCCACCCCGTCCACGATCGAGTAGGCGGTGATGTCGCCCTTCACGTAGCCGGCCAGGTCGGCGACCGACGCGGGCGGCGCGCCGTTGGCGCCCACGAAGGCGACGATCGCGGCGTCGACGGTGCGGCATGACGCCTGGTCCGCCACGACGCGCGCGGTGGCCTCCAACTCGTCCGGGCTCAACGCTGCGTAAGAAACACCGGCGATACTCACCGTGACTGCTGCCGCCATCGCTACGTGGGTCAAGTGCACCGATGCAGCCTAGGCAAGATCACTCTCAGTGCATCCCGCCCGAGCGGACGAGTCTTCCGGCCCCGAGTACCACTCTGGGTGAAAGTCCTAAGCCCGGCTAAAGCGACGGGCCGAGCTCCCGCTGCAGGAACGTGAGGATTCGGACGGAGACCAGCGAATAGCCGGGGCGGCCCGGTTTCAGGAAGTCGCCGTGCCGGCCACCGGGCACGGTCACGAAGCTCTTCGGCCACGGCAGGGCGGCGTACGCCTCCTGCCCGGCCCGCGCCGGAACCGTCCGGTCGTGATCGCCGTGCACGAAGAGCACCGGCACCTCGGCGCCGCCGAACGCCCACGGCGGACGCCGACCGGCCACCGACACCGCCGCCCGGATCCCGGGGTCGTGCCCGGCCCGCAGCATGCCCAGCGTCGTGGTGCCACCGGCCGAGAACCCGACCACCGCCACCCGCCCGGCGTCGAGACGTGGATCGGCGCGCTCCACGGCATGCAGCACGTAGATCGCGTCGGCGGGCTGATTGGCGATGTCGCCGCGGTCGACCGGCACCCGGGCGCTGGTGTGCGGGTAGGTGGGCGCGACCACGATGAACCCGGCCCGCGCCCACGTCGCGGCGAGCGGCGCGAAGTGCGCGGGCAGCCCGCCGAGCCCGTGGCTGAACAACACGACCGGGTGTTTTCCGGTCAGCCCGTCGCGGGCCCAGATCGTGGTGTCGAGGGGCCGGTCGGCGCGCCGCGCGAGATGCATGACCAGGGTGATCACCCGGGGTTTCGGATCGGCACGGGCGACGTCGGCACCGCAACCGGCAAGCAACGCCAACAGCACGACGATTGCCCCCAGCCTGCGCATGCGGTCAGCGTAGAAACGTCACGCCAACGGACATATCGCCGTTGTGGGGGCGATGAGACGACGAATATTGCTCGGCGCCGGCGCAGCGGTGGCCACGTTCGCCACGGTGGCCGGGTACCGCCGCCGTTTGGCCGAGGAGCAGCTGGTGATCCCGGCAGCCCCGGCCGGCGAGCAGCGCCTGTTGCACCTCCCGTCGGCCGCCCGGGGCAGGACGGTCGACGTCTACACGGCCGTTCCGTACGGCCACGGCAACGGGCACGGCCTGCCGGTCTGCCTGATCCTGCACGGTGGCAGCAAACGACCGGCGGACTTCGCCGCGCTCGGCCTCGGCCGGTTCCTGACCGATGCGGTACGCCGGGGAGCGCCCCCGTTCGTGCTGGTCGGCGCGGAGGGCGACCGCCTGGCGTGGCAGCCGTCCGGCGGCGACGACCCGCAGCGGATGGTGCACGAGGAGATCCCGGCCTGGTGCCGCAAGCTCGGCTACGACACCGACCGGATGGCGGCCTGGGGCTGGTCGATGGGCGGCTACGGAGCCCTGCTGCTGGCCGAGGCGTACCCGGGGTTCGTCCGCGCGGTCGCCGCCTTCTCCCCCGCCGTGCGCCCGGGCGACGACGTGACCGGCGCGGCCGCGCTGCTCCGCGGCACGCCGGTCGGCCTGTGGTGCGGCAAGCAGGACAGCCTCTACTACAACGTGCGCGCGCTGGAGAAGCAGCTGCCGGAGAAGCCGGCCGCGGGTGGCTACGCCGACGGCCGGCACAACTTCGGCTACTGGTCGCGGTGTGTGCCGAATGCGTTCGACTTCGTCGGCGGGGCTTTACGGCGCTGACGCCCGTTCCGTACCGTAGTCACCCAGAGCAACGGTCAACTCACGCTGGAGGATCCCATGCGTCGTGCCGCTGTCCTCGTCGCCGCCCTTGTCGCGGCCCTCTGGATCGCCTCGCCCGCCCAGGCATTCGCCCACAACAATGTCCACAGCACCTCGCTGCATGCCGTCCTGGATGCACTTACCCTGCTCGTGGCGTCCGCTCCGGTCTGGACGGCGCTGCTGTGGAGCGGCGGCAACCGGTGGTGGCTGGCCGCGCTGATCGCGGTCGTGCAGATCCCGGTCGCGATCATCGGGTTCGTACCGATCGCGAACCCCTACCTGCACCTGACACTCTTCGTGATCGCCATCGGCCTGACCGCGGTGTCGCTACGCGTCGTGCGACAGAGGGCGGTCACGCCCGCACCCATTCCCCGTTAGGCGCCCGGACGGCCAGGCCGACGACGGCGGCCTGGCCGTCCCGGATCAGCTCCACATCGGGGCAGCCGTGCTGCGGCGGATGCCAGCCGCTGCCGTCGCGCACGGCGTTGTGCCGGCAGTGCTCCTCGTCGGCGTAGCCCCAGGCCCGCAGGATCTCCTCGCCACCGAGGTAGTAGCAGCCCACGGTCGCGGTCCGCGCTCCTTCGGAGCGATGAAAGAACCAAGCCTCAAGCCCGGGTACGGGTACGCCCTCGAAAGGCGCATCCTGCTCCGTACGCATAAGCGAATATTCCGAAATGTCGGGAATCACGTGCGTATCTAAGCAGTTCGGTGCCAACCGGTTAAGGAAATCGCAAGCATCCCGTACGTGGCGGTGATCGAGTTTTAACCCGGCTGTGAACTGTGATGCACGAGAATGGGTCGATGGTGGCGGAGACCCTGCCGGTAAACGGTATCGAACTGTGTGTCGAGACCTTCGGCGAGCCGACGGATCCCGCCCTGCTGCTCATCGCAGGCGGGGCAAGCTCGATGGACTGGTGGGAGGACGAGTTCTGCCGCCGCCTGGCCGCGGGCGGCCGGCACGTCATCCGCTACGACCATCGCGACACCGGGCGGTCCACGTCGTTCCCGCCCGGCTCCCCACCGTATTCCGGTGTGGACCTGGCCCACGACGCGCTCGGCGTGCTCGACGCCATCGGCGTACACAAGGCGCATGTGGTGGGTTTGTCGATGGGTGGCGCCCTGGCGCAGCGGATCGCCGTCGAACGCCCGCACCGGGTGCTGTCGCTGACCCTGATGTCGACGACCCTCGCCGACTCACCGGACGACGGCACCGAGGAGGCACCGGACTCGCCCGCCCTCAGCGAGAAGCCGGAAGGGCCGGATTGGACGAACCGCAAATCCGCCGTCAACCGGATGATCCGGGCGACCAAGGAGCTGGGCGGCCCGTTCACGGCCGACGACGCACACCTGCGCCGGCTGGCCGAACGGATCTTCGACCGCACCGCCGACATGGCCGCCACCCAGCTCAACCACTGGTGCTGCCCGACCGGCCCGCCGCCGCGGCAGCCGATGTCCAGCATCAGCGCGCCCACCCTGATCCTGCACGGCACGCTCGACCCGATGTTCCCGCCCGAGCACGCGCACGCCCTGGCCGCCGAGATCCCCGGCGCCCGGATCGTCTGGCTGGAGGGCGTCGGCCACGAGTTCCCACCCCTGGCCGTGTGGCAGCAGGTGATCGACGAGATCATCGGCCACGCGGCCCGCGGCCGCCAGCCCGCCTAGGCGGGCTTGTTGCGCAGGCCGGCCAGGAGCACGGCACCCGCGGCGATCGACCCGAAGCACATCGCCATGTAGATCAGGACCAGCTCGAACGGGCTGCTGAACGGCATCGCGGTGAACAGCACGGTCAGCACGAAACCACCGGCCACCGTCCCGGCGGTGAGCGCCCAGCCGGTCACCTTCTGCGCCGGCGTCCAGTGCGGCGACGCGGTGGCCAGCAGCATCCCGGCGACCGGCGCGACGGCCGGCAGCACGAACGCGCCCGCGGTCAGCATCCCGACCGCGGCATACTCGGCGCCGCCGGGACCGCTGCGCGCGGGCGGCACGGGCGGGGCCGGCGGGGGCGGCAGGACCAGCGCCGGAAGGCGTACGTGCGGGGGAAGCGCACCTCGCCGCATCGCCGCCACCAGGTCCTCGGGTGGCCCTAACCGCCGGACGATGGCCGCCGCGTCCTCCAGGGGGTCGACGGCCGCCACCCGGCGGGCGGCGATGTAGTCGGCCACCGTGCTCATCAGCGAGTCGCGCTGCTCGGGTGACAGATCCTCGCTCTGCGCCCACAGCGCGGCCAGGTAGTCCAGGACGATCACGTCGGTGTGCGCGAGCGGTGCCGTGGTCATGTTTGCTCCCCCATGCTGGTCCGGCGGGTAGGCAACAGCATCTGCGCCCGGCGATGCCCGGCACATCCGTCCCCGGACGGAATCCGGGACCCGATCTGCAACTTTCGGCCGATTCCCCTCATGATCCGCAGACCCCGGCCGACGTTCTCCGGCCGTAAGGGAAGGGCAGGACGGCGATCGCGGTGGGGGCCGCGGTCGCCGTCAGGGTCCCGACGGGCCCGGGGCAGGATGGAGGCATGCGCCTGGTCTCCCTGCTGCCGTCCGCGACCGAGATCGTCTATGCGCTGGGCCTGGGCGACGACCTGGTCGGGGTGACCTTCGAGTGCGACGAGCCGCCGCAGGCCCGCACCGAGAAGACGGTGGTCGTCGGCGGCCGCGACACCAGCGGCATGTCCCCCGCCGAGATCGACGCGTACGTCAAGGAGCAGATGTCCGCGGGCGGCGACCTCTACACGCTGCACGCGAACGCACTCGCCGGTCTGAACCCCGAGCTGATCCTCACCCAGGACCTCTGCCGGGTCTGCGCGCTGCCCTCCGACCACGTCGATGCGGCCCTGGAACATCTGGGCTGCCGGGCCGACGTGCTGTCGCTCGACCCCTACTCGCTGGATGCGGTGCTCGACACGTTCGTGCAGGTGGGGGTGGCAGCCGGCGTGCCGGACCGGGCCGCCGGCCTCGTCGCGGCGCTGCGGCACCGGCTGGATGCGGTGGCGTCGGCCGTGGCCGGCCGCCGGCGTCCCCGGGTCGCTGTGGTCGAGTGGGTGGATCCGCCGTTCACCGCCGGGCACTGGGTGCCCGACCTGGTGAAAGCGGCGGGCGGCGAGCCGGTTGCGCATCGCGCGGGCGAACGCTCCGTTCCGATGGCGTACGAGGACCTGGCCGCCCCCGCCCCGGAGTTCGTCGTGGTCACCCCTTGCGGTTTCCACCTCGCCGGCGCCGCCGAACAGGCGGCCGCGGTCGTGCCGCACTTCCCGGGCGCCCAGGTCTGGGCGATCGACGGCGACGCCCTGATCGTGCGCCCCGGCCCGCGCCTGATCGCCGGTGTCGAGGCCCTGGCCGCGATCTTCCACCCGTCCGCGGTCCCGGCCCCGCCGCCGGACACGATCGCCCGGATCGCGTAGCAACCCTCAGAAGCTGAACCGGGCGACCTCGTCGGCCCAGGCCCCGCGGCGGCGGAGGGTGGGTCGGCCGGCCGACTAGTGCGTCAGGCTGCGAGAACGGGCTGCGGCGGGGTGGCCGACCAGCGCTCGCGGGCGGCGGCGCGGACCCGCGACGCCCGGTACAGCCAGAGCGTGTCCCGGCCGAACGACCAGGTCAGCGACGCGAGCGCGGCGACCAGGGCGGCGAAGGCCAGGTAGTGCGGGAGCAGGTTCGCGGTGACCAGCGCGAGCACGATGCCCTGCAGCGCGGCCACGACCTTGCGGGAGAAGCGGTGCGGCAGGGCCGCGTTCAGCCAGGGCGCCGCCCACGAGGCCGCCACGAACACGTAGCGGTAGGCGCCGAGCGCCACCGTCCACCAGCCGAACCGGTCGCCGGCGTAGACGCTGAGCACCAGGATCAGGAACGCGTCGATCTCCATGTCGAACCGGGCACCCAGCACCGTGGTGTTGCCGGTGCGGCGGGCCACCTGGCCGTCCACCCCGTCCAGGGCGAGGGCGACGCCGGCGATCGCGACCAGGGCCGGGATCGAGATCGGGTGCGAGAACGACGTGACCACCAGGGCGGTCACCCCGCCGACCAGGATCGCGCGGCTGAACGTGACCACGTTCGCCGGGCCCATCCGGACCATCCCGGCCCGGCTCAGGCCGGCCGCGAGCAGAATGCAGAGCACCAGACCGTAGATGACGCCGGCGGCCAGGCCGGCCGGGGTGAGCCCGAGCGTAACGGCGAGGGCGGCCAGCAGGAGAAGCTGGGCGGCCAGGCCGGTCATCGGGCCGCGCGGGGGCGCCGACGGGGTCGCTGCGAGTGTCACCGTGCCTCCAGTGCAAGATCGGCTGCGTATGGTTGCCGCTGTCAGGGGTTAACACGACGAGCGGCGGCTTTCGGTTCAGCAGTTGAGGAGACAGCCCATGTCGGGTGACGCCCGGGCGTTCTGGCTCGCCTCCCCCGGGAAGGGGGAGATCCGCAGCTCGACGCTGCCGGTGAAGGGTCGCGACGAGGTTCTGGTCCGCACTCTGCACACCGGCGTGAGCCGGGGCACGGAGACGCTGGTCTTCACCGGCCGGGTCCCGGAGAGCCAGTGGCCGGTCATGCGGGCACCGTTCCAGGAGGGCGATTTCCCGGGCCCGCTCAAGTACGGCTACCTCAACGTCGGTGTCGTCGAGGCCGGCCCGGACGATCTCCTCGGGAAGACCGTTTTCTCCCTCTACCCGCATCAGACCCGATTTGTCGTGCCGGCCTCCGCGGTCACCGTGGTGCCGCCGGGCGTGCCCGCCCATCGCGCCGTCCTGGCCGGGACGGTGGAGACCGCGGTCAACGCCCTCTGGGACGCCGCCCCGCTGATCGGCGACCGGATCGCGGTGGTCGGGGGCGGCATGGTGGGATGTTCGGTCGCCGCGATCGCGACGACAATTCCGGGCGTACGCGTTCAGCTCGTCGACGTGGATTCCACGCGCGCACCGATCGCCGCGTCCCTCGGGGCGTCCTTCGCCCACCCGGACGACGCGCTCGGCGACTGCGACATCGTGATCCACGCCAGCGCCACCTCGGCCGGCCTGACCCGCTCGCTGGAACTGCTCGCCGACGAGGGCACCGTGGTCGAGCTCAGCTGGTACGGCGACAAGCAGGTCACCGTGCCGCTCGGCGAGTTCTTCCACGTCCGCCGGCTGAAGATTCGCAGCAGCCAGGTGGGGAACATCGTCCCCGGGCGCCGCCGCACGTACGCGGACCGGCTGGCCCTGTCGCTGGAACTGCTGGAGAACCCGGCGTTCGAGACATTGATCACCGGACGATCGCCGTTCCATGATCTTCCGGAGGTGCTGCCCCGCCTCGCGGACGGTAGCCTTCCGGCCCTCTGCCACGTGATCGACTACCCCGAGGAGTAGCCCCCTTGTTCAGCGTCACCGTCCGCGACCACATCATGGTCGCCCACAGCTTCACCGGCGAGGTCTTCGGCCCGGCGCAGAAACTGCACGGCGCCACGTTCGTGGTGGACGCCACCTTCCGCCGCCCCGAGCTGGACGACGACAACATCGTGGTGGACATCGGCCTGGCCCTGGAGGAGCTGCGCACCATCTGCTCCGGCCTGAGCTACCGCAACCTCGACGACGAGGCCGCCTTCAAGGGCATCAACACGTCGACCGAGTTCCTGGCCAAGGTGATCGCCGACCGCCTGGCCGACAAGGTCACGTCCGGCGGCCTGGGCGCGGGCGCATCCGGCCTGACCGGCATCTCGGTGACCCTGCACGAGTCCCACGTGGCGTGGGCGAGTTACGAGCGCACTCTGTGACACGGCCGCTCTGGGCGGTGCTGCCGGGCGGCATCGACGACCCGGCCGCCCCCAGCGGCGGCAACCGCTACGACCGTACGATCCTGACCCTGCTGGCCGGCGGGGTCGCGGCGCGTGACGTGCACGAGATCGCCGTCGGCGGGTCCTGGCCGGCTCCGGCCGGGCCCGCGCGGACGGCCCTGAGCCGGGCCCTCGGCGACATTCCGGACAAGTCCGATGTGCTGATCGACGGGCTCGTCGCCTGCGGGGTGCCGGACATTCTCGAACCGCACCACCGGCGGCTGCGCCTGATCGTGCTGGTCCACCTGCCGCTCAGCGACGAGACCGGACTGCGCGCGGACGAGGCCGACCGGCTGCGCGCCAAGGAGCGGGCGGCGCTGCACCTCGCCTCGGCGGTGATCGCCACCAGCGAGACCGCGGCCCGGCAGCTCGCCGAGATGCACGACCTGCGGGATGTCGCGGCGGCCGTGCCGGGCGTCGAACCCGCTCCCCCGGCGGCACCGACCCCGGACGGGCACCGGCTGCTCTGCGTCGCGTCGGTCACTCCCCGTAAAGGACAGGACCGGCTGGTCACCGCCCTGGAACGCGACCTCGCCGACCTGACCTGGCGCTGCACGTGCGTCGGCGCCCTGGTCCGGCCGGTCCCGCACACCAGCGCGAACATCCACTTCACCGGCCCGAAGGCGGGCGCCGACCTGTCCTCGGCGTACGCCGACGCGGATCTCTTCGTGCTTCCGTCGCGCGCCGAGACGTACGGCATGGTGGTCACCGAAGCCCTCGCCCGCGCCCTGCCGGTGCTCGCCACCGACGTCGGCGGGGTGTCCGAGGCCCTCGGCCTCGCCCCCGACGGCACCCGCCCCGGCCTGCTGATCCCCCCGGACGACCCGGTGGCGCTGGCCGGCGCCCTGCGCCGCTGGCTCACCGAGCCGGAGCTGCGCGAGCAGCTGCGCGCCTCGGCCCGGGCCCGCCGCGAGACGCTGCCCATCTGGGCCGGTACCGCACGCCGCATCTGCGCCGTGCTCGACGCATGACCCGCATCGCGACCCGCATCGCGACCCGCATCGCGCCTGAGGAGGGCACCGCATGACTGGAGAGTTCAGCTCGACCTGGCTGGGGCTTCGTGAACCCGCCGACGCCGCCGCCCGCGCCGCCGACCTGGTCGGGATGCTGCCGGGGACTATTCGGACCATTCGCGACCTCGGGTGCGGGACCGGGTCGCTCGGCCGCTGGCTCGCGCCGCAACTGCCCACCCCGCAGCACTGGGTGATGGCCGACCTCGATCCGGCGCTGCTCGAGCACGCGGCCGCCAACATGCCGTTCGACGGGGTGACGGTCCGGACCGCGCTCGGCGACGTCACCCAGCTGACCGCCGCCGACCTGGCGGACGCCGACCTGGTCACCTGCTCGGCGCTGCTCGATCTGCTGACCGTCGAGGAGGTCGAGGATCTCGCGGCGGTGTGTGCGGCCTCGGCGACGCCGGCGCTGTTCACGCTGTCGGTGGCCGGGGAGGTCACGTTCGACCCGGCCCGGCCGGAGGACGAAACGGTCGAAGCGGCCTTCAACGAGCATCAGCGCCGGACCGTCGGCGGGCGCCGGCTGCTCGGGCCGGACGCGCCGGCCGCCGCGCGGGCCGCGTTCGAGAAGGCCGGTGCGACGGTGATCACCCGGTCGAGTGCATGGCAGCTCGGCCCGGACCTGCCCGACCTGACCGCCGAATGGCTGCGCGGATGGGTCGGCGCGGCCGCCGAACAGAGCCCTGACCTGCGGCTCGACGACTATCTGCGGGCCCGGCTCGAGGAGCTGCCGCGGGCCACGGTCGGACATGTCGATCTTTTAGCGATCTTTAGCTGAACCCTTTCGGTCCGTCCCGGCGTACTAGGGGAAGACGGGCGAACAGAGGGGGACGGCGAAGTGACGCGATCGATCTGGCCATGGGCGCGGTTGCTCGGCGGGGCGGCGATCCTCGCTGTGCTGCTGTGGCGGCTCGGCACCGGCGCGTTCCTCGACGGACTGCGGGTGATCGACGGGCCCGCCCTGGCCGCCGCGTTCACGATCGGCGTGGTCACCACCGTGTTCAGTGCGTGGCGCTGGTGCCTGGTCGCCCGCGGTCTCGGCCTGCGGCTCTCGCTGCGCGGTGCGATCGCCGACTACTACAAGGCGCTCTTCCTCAACGCGGCCCTGCCGGGCGGTGTGATCGGCGACGTCGACCGGGCGGTCAAGCACGGCCGGGACGAGGGCGATGTCGCCCGTAGCGTCCGCGCGGTCGTGCTGGAGCGCACGGCCGGCCAGATCGTCCTGCTCGGCGTGGGCGTGACGGTGCTGGTCACGGTCCCCTCGCCGGTCCTGACCCTGCTGCAGAAGCACGGCGCGGTGGCCGCGACGGTCGCCCTCGCCGCCGCCGTGGCCGGCGTTCTCGTTCTGGTCGCCTGCCGCCGGCTGCGGCAGGGCGGCTCCCGGGTCGCCTCGGCCGTGCGGACCACGCTGGGTGAGATCCGTACCGGCCTGCTGGCCCGCCGTAACTGGCCGGGCATCACCCTCGCCTCGACCGTCGTGCTCGCCGGTCACCTGGCGACGTTCGTGGTGGCCGCCCGCGCCGCCGGTTCGGACGCCTCCCTGGTGCGGCTCACCCCGCTGATGCTGCTGGCGCTGCTGGCCATGTCGCTGCCGCTGAACATCGGCGGCTGGGGCCCCCGCGAGGCGGTCACCGCGTGGGCGTTCGGCGCGGCCGGCCTCAGCGCCTCGCAGGGCCTGACCATCGCCGTCGTCTACGGCGTCTTCGCCTTCGTGGCCGCCCTGCCGGGCGCGATCGTGGTGCTGACCCGGGCGGTCACGCGGGTCAAGGTGGTGGCCACCGCCTCGGCGGTCCGGGCGGTCGCGCCGGTGTCCCCGGCCGTCGGTTACGCCACCCAGCGTGAGCACCGCCAGCTCGCCCGCACCGGCGCGTGATCCCTGGTGTCATCATCCTTAGTCTTCGAACTTCTCGGAGAGGGCGTACCGCAGCAGTACGACGTCGCCGATCTGCCGCACCCCGGCCAGCCTCGCCCGGTGGGCCGGTCCCCACGGGAAGTCGCCGTCGCTGACGAACCGCGGCGCGCGCGAGTCGCCCACGAAGAACGGCGCCACCACCAGCTGCAACTCGTCGGCCAGGCCGGCCGTGAGGAACTGGGTGTGCATCGAGCCGCCGCCCTCGACCATGAGCCGCCGCACGCCGCGCGCGGCCAGGTCGGCGGTCACCCGGTGCAGGTCGACCGGATCACCGCCGTCGACCACGGTGGCGACCTTGCCGAGCCGCTCGCGGGCGTCGCCGACCCGGGCGGACGCGCAGTAGACGAGCTTCTCGGCGTCACCGAGGGTGAAGAACCGGGCGGCCGGGTCGATGTCGCAGCTGCCGGTCACGGTGACCTTCAGCGGGTGCGGTGCCTCGCCCCGCGCGACCCGGGCGGACACCCGCGACTCGGCCCGGATCATCAGCCGCGGATCATCCTGGCGGATCGTGTTCGACCCGACCAGGATCGCGTCACAACCCGCCCGTTCCGCATCGACGCGGTCGAAATCGGCCTCGTTGGACAGCAGCAAGCGGTCCTGCGCGGCGTCGTCGAGGTAGCCGTCGATGGACATTCCACAGCTCAGCAAAGTGTAAGGACGCTCAACCACCGATGACGCCTCCAGTCGAGCGACGACCGTCACCCCAGTCAAACAGTTGCGTCCAAGATAATCCGGGCGACGATTACAGACACATTCGCGGTCTGTTGCGTTGTGGTCACCTCGACAGCGGGCATAGCGAATCAGCGGGGAATCAACGAGGAGGACCGATACCGATGATGAAGGCCACGGTGCGCCAGCAGGTGACCGTTCCGCTGCGCTTCACGGATGGATACACCACCCCGGCGCGGGTGATGACCTTCGACGGGCTGGTCGACGGGCAGGAACACCTGGCCCTCGGCCTGGGTGACTGGCAGCGGGCCCTGACCAAGTCGGCGGCCGGCGGCCGGGCGCCGATGGTCCGTCCGCACAGCGAGTGCCTGACCGGCGACGTGTTCGGGTCGCTGCGGTGCGACTGCGGGCCGCAGCTGCGCGAGGCGGTGGAGCGGATCGCCGAGCAGGGCGGCTTCCTGCTCTACCTGCGCCAGGAGGGCCGCGGCATCGGGTTGTACGCCAAGCTGGACGCGTATGCGCTGCAGGACTCGGGGCTGGACACCTACGAGGCGAACGTGGCGCTGGGCCGGGGCGAGGACGAGCGGGACTACGCGGCGGCGGCGCAGATGCTGTTCGCGGTGGGGGCCGACCGGGTGCGGCTGCTCACCAACAATCCGGACAAAGCGCTCCAGCTGGAGAAATACGGCATCGACGTGACCCAGCGGATCCCGACCGGCGTGCACATGTCCCCGGCCAACGTCCGCTATCTGGCGACCAAGGCCACGCACACCTCGCACACGATCGAGCTACCCCTGGCCGAATAGGTGTCCGGCACCATGTGGTGACGACCGCGACGACCCGCGGCGCCGGCCGGCGGCACTCGATCAGGTGCCGTTCATCCTCGTCGTGTGCGAGGGGCCGGAGCTGCGGGTTCTGTCGCTGTCCGCCGTCCTGGTGCTCGAGATCACCGTGCGGGTGATTTTCGACCTGGCCGGACTGCCGCACACTCGCTCGTTCGCCTGACGAGTTATCCACAGGCCTCCGCAGAATGTCGGTCCCACTCTCTACTATCGCGGGGTGACTTCGGCCCTCTCCCCCGCCATGGACGTTCTCCACCGCGTGTTCGGCTACCCCGACTTCCGGGGCAGTCAGCGCGACATCATCGAGCACGTGATCGAGGGCGGCGACGCCCTGGTCCTGATGCCGACCGGCGGTGGCAAGTCGCTGTGTTACCAGATCCCGGCCCTGGTCCGCCCGGGCACCGGCGTGGTGATCTCGCCGCTGATCGCCCTCATGCAGGACCAGGTCGACGCGCTGCGCACGGCCGGCGTGCGGGCCAACTTCCTCAACTCCACACAAGACATGGAGGAGCGGCGGATCGTCGAGGCCGAGTTCGTCAACGGCGAGCTCGACCTGCTCTACGTGGCGCCGGAGGGCCTGGGCGTCCCCAACACCCAGCGACTGCTCGACCGCGGCAAGATCTCACTTTTCGCGATCGACGAGGCACACTGTGTGTCGCAGTGGGGGCACGACTTCCGCCCCGACTACCTGAACCTGTCGATGCTGCACGAGCGCTGGCCGGACGTGCCGCGCATCGCTCTGACGGCCACCGCCACCAGCGCCACCCGTGAGGAGATCGCGACCCGGCTGCAGCTGACCGGCGCCCGGCACTTCACCCAGAGCTTCGACCGGCCGAACATCCAGTACCGCATCGCCCCCAAGAACGAACCCCGCCGCCAGCTCCTCGACCTGCTGCGCGCCGAGCACCCCGGCGACGCCGGCATCATCTACTGCCTGTCGAGGGCCTCGGTGGAGAAGACCGCCGAGTTCCTGAGTCAGAACGGCATCCCCGCGCTGCCCTACCACGCCGGCCTCGACTCGCGGGTGCGGGCGGCCAACCAGTCCCGCTTCCTCCGCGAGGAGGGCCTGGTCATGGTGGCCACGATCGCGTTCGGGATGGGCATCGACAAGCCCGACGTCCGCTTCGTCGCCCACCTCGACCTGCCCAAGTCCGTCGAGGGCTACTACCAGGAGACCGGCCGCGCCGGCCGCGACGGCGCGCCGTCCACCGCCTGGCTGGCCTACGGCCTCCAGGACGTGGTGCAGCAACGCAAGATGATCGAGAGCTCGGACGGTGACGCCGCGCACCGCCGCAACGCCGCCAAACACCTGGACGCGATGCTCGCCCTCTGCGAGACGGTCTCCTGCCGCCGGGCCCAGCTCCTTGCCTACTTCGGCCAGCGCGCCGACACCGCCTGCGGCAACTGCGACACCTGCCTGACCCCGCCGGAGTCGTGGGACGGCACCGTCGCCGCGCAAAAACTCCTGTCCACGGTGCTGCGCCTGCAGCGCGAGCGCGGCCAGAAGTTCGGCGCCGGCCAGTCGATCGACATCCTGGTCGGCAAGCAGACCGAGAAGGTCATGCAGTTCCGGCACGACGAGCTGAAGGTCTTCGGCATCGGCACCGACCTGCGCGACCAGGAGTGGCGCGGCGTGGTCCGCCAGCTCCTGGCGGCCGGCTACCTGGCGGTCGAGGGCGAATACGGCACCCTGGTCCTCACCGACACCAGCTCCGACGTGCTGCGCGGCGAGGTCAAGGTGATGATGCGACGGGAGGCCCCGCAGCAGAAGACCCGCGCCCCGCGCGCCCGCGGCGGCGCCTCGTCACCCGCCGCGGCCGCTCCCGACTTCCCCGCCGAGGCGGGCCCCGACTTCGAGCGGTTGCGGGCATGGCGGGCGGCGACGGCCAAGGAGCAGGGCGTCCCCGCCTACGTCATCTTCCACGACGCGACGTTGCGCGCGATCGCCGCCCTGAAGCCGACGACCCTCGCCCAGCTGGGCACGATCAGCGGCGTCGGCCAGGGCAAGCTGACGAAGTTCGGCCAGCAGGTCCTGGACCTCTTCCAGGGCGCCGGCCCAGCAGCACCGGCCGCGCCGAGCCCTGGCGCTTCGGGCACTGGCGCTTCGAGCCCAGGCGCTTCGGGCCCAGGCGCTTCGGGCCCAGGCGCTTCGGGCCCAGGCGCTTCGGACACTGGCGCGACCAGGGCCGGAAGCTCGCGCCCGGTCGCCGGCGGGGGTGCTGCGGCGAAGCCCGCTGCCTCCCCGGCGCCGGCCACGGCCACGCTGCCGCCGGTGCAGCGGGGCGCCGCCGAGCCGCCGCCGCTGATCTTCACCGATGAGGAGCCGCCGGACGACGAGCCGCCCTACGACCCCTATGACGAGGGCTGAGTTGGTTCGCGGAGGGGTGTTCTGCGTCGAGGGCCAGTGGGACCGTGACCTGGAACGGCGTGGCTCGGTGCTGCCGACCCTGGAGCTGCTCGAACGGCTGCGGCTGGTGCGCTACATCCACCGGGATGTGGCCACCCCCGAGGAGCTCGACTACTACCTGAGCCGGTGGTCCCTGAAGCAGTACAGCGACTACCACGTCGGGTTCTTCGCCATGCACGGCGACCCGGGCAAGTTCTGGCTGACCGACCGGCGCAGCGTCGACCTGGCGCACGTGGCCGACCAGCTGGCCGGCAAATGCGAGGGCAAACGCCTGTACTTCGGGGCCTGCTCCGCGATGCGCTCCTCGAAGGCCGCCCTGCAGGAGTTCCTGACCACCACCGGCGCCGCCCTGGTCTGCGGCTACACCAGGGCGGTCGACTGGGTCGAGTCCGCAGCGTTCGAGACCGTCCTGCTGGACGTCCTGGCCAACGGAGCCCGAGTCGACTCGGCCGAGCAACGCTTCGGCTCAGCGAGGTGGGCAGCCCTCGCATACTCGCTCGGTTTCCGCATCGTCTACGCCGACGGCCGCACCTGGCGCCCCACCCCCACGAAGGGCTGACGGCCGCCCGCCGGGCGACAGCGCTTGGGCACGAAGATGCCGTCCTGGCCGGTGGGCCGGGACGGCTTCTTTCGGTTGGTGTCAGATCAAGGTGGCGGGCTGGCAGAGGAGCTCGCCGCTCTCGCGGTCGCGGCACAGGTACTCGCCGCTGTCGTGCACCCAGCCCCACAGGTCGTCGAGGACCAGCGGGTCGGCGCAGTGCAGGCACCGTGGCGTCGATTGGTTGCCGGCCATCTCGCCGCCGGTTGATACATCCGCCAGATCCTGCACTTGAGCGTCCTCCCCGTTTGAGCGAAAGGGACCGTCCCTGGTCCCATCACTACGTCAAGCGCCTACAACTACCTGCGTGGTCAAGGGCCCGCCAACCCCTGAATGACCATATTTTTCCGTCGTCCGTGGAGGGCTCGGCCCGGCCGCATCGCCGGACGTCGATGCTGATCGGGTTGAGCGTCAACATGACTTCAACATGTATCGCGGTCATATGGACCTCAATATTGATGCAGTCAACATGACGAATCAGCAGTCAACTGCAGTCAATTGAGCAGGCAGCAGCGGTCGGCTCGACCGCCGTCGACGGCCACGGGGCCACTGGTGCCGGGAACTTGAGGCCTCCGCGTCAGCCCGGGGTGCGGGCGGATCTACCCGCTGAGCGGATCTACCCGCTGAGGCGGCGGTGGACGTCGGCGGTGGACGGGAGGGCGCCTCGGGCTCCGAAGCCCTCGGTGGACAGGGCGCCTGCGGCGGCGGCGAAACGGACGGCTTCCGGGAGCGGGTTGCCCTCGGCGAGGGCTACGGCCAGGGCGGCGGTGAACGTGTCGCCGGCTCCGGTCGTGTCCACGACCTTGGCCGGGTAGGCGGGGACGTGTTGCTCACCGCGTACGGAATGGATTGCGGAACCGGCGCCGCCCTGGGTGACCACCACCGCGCCGGCGCCCGCCGCCAGCAGGGCGTCGGCGCCGCCCAGCAGGGACAACTCGCTCTCGTTGGGGGTCAGGACCGTGCACAGTGCGATCAACGACGCCGGCAGCGGCACGGCCGGGGCGGGGTTGAGGATCATCGGCCAGCCGCGGTCGCGGGCCGTCGCGGCGGCTGCCATGATCGCCGGGATCGGGATCTCCAGGCAGGCGACCACCACCGCGTCGCCCTCGATGGCGGCCAGCGCCTCCGTCACCTCCTCCGGGGAGATCGTGGCGTTGGCGCCGGCCACGATGGCGATCGAATTCTCGCCTTCGTCGTCGACCAGGATGATCGCCACTCCGGTGGGGGCTTCGGCGGTGTTCAGTGCTTCCACGCGTACACCCCGGTCTTGCAGGTCCTGGCGGGCCGCACGGCCTCGGTCGTCGTCGCCTACCGCGCCCACCAGGTGGGTTTCGGCGCCCAGCGCCGCGGCGGCGGATGCCTGATTGCCACCCTTGCCGCCGTGGGTCTCCGCGAAGCGGGCCATCGCGACGGTCTCCCCCGGCCGGGGCATGCGACCGCCGGCCGCCACCAGGTCAACGTTGACCGAGCCGACCACGACGACGCGACTCATGCGCTCACCGCACCGAGAGCGACGCCGCCTCGACCGGCCCGGACGATGCGGCTCATGCGTTCACCGCCACGAGAGCGACGCCGCCCCGGCCGGCCTGGACGATGCGGCTCATGCGCTCGCCGCCACCGGATCGGCGCCGCCTGGGCCTGCGTTGGCGATGCGGCTCATGCCGGCGCCTCCTTCATTTGTCCGCTGATCGCAGCGTAACGCCTGGTGGCGGCATTGCCGGTTACTCGTAACGTTGAGCCAGGGGCGATGTGGTTCATGACTCGATGTGGAGATCGGAATGGACGCGGCCATCCTGCTGAACTTCACGGCGATCGTCATCTCTGCGGCCGCGCTTGGCGCCTCGTTGCTCATCGGGTTGCGGCAGGTTCGGGCGGCCCATCAGCAGGTGCATGCGTCGCAGGAATCGAACAACACGCTCGTGGCCATCGAGCTTCTCACCCAGGAATGCCGCAGTGAGCAGTTCCTGGAGAGTGAGGCCTATGTGGTGCGGCATCTTGCCGACGACCATTCGCCCGAGCGCGGCGTCGACGGGCTGCCGGTCGATGCGTGGAAACACGCCACGCGGATGGGGCTGTACTACTCCAGCCTCGGGATCATGTCGAAGCTCGGAGCGATCGATCAGGCGCTGCTGATCAGTTCCACGCACTATCGGGTGCGCCGGTGCTGGAAGATTCTGGAGCCCTACATCCTTCGCGAGCGGGAGATCAGGAAGTCCACGTACATGGCCTATTTCGAGCATCTCGCGGCGGTCGCCGGGGACGCCGACCTGCCGGGACTGCACCGGGAATTGGGGCTCGAGCAGATCGGCAGCCGGTCGGCGGAGTTCGCTGCCGAATTCGACCAGGCGGCCGTGGATCGGGCTCCGGCGCCGGCCCGCCGGCGCCGCCTGCCGGTCCGCTTCCGGCAGCGGAACGCCTGACGTTCGCCGGTCTTCGCCCGGTCGCGACCGGCAGAGGCCCTTACGGGGTTTGTGGTCGCGGAATTCAGGGTGACGTCGGAGTTGATGCCGGATGGCCTGGAGGTGGTGAACGACCAGGCTCGATGCATGGTGGTCAACGGGGGGACGCGGCTGCGGCCGCAGGTGGACACGGTCGAGCGGGTGCGGCTGCTGCCGCAGGTGGCGGTCATGATGGCGGCCGTCGCGGCGTATTTCTTGGTTCGGGGGGCCACCCAGGCGGCCACTGTCGAGGCGGTGCGTAACGCGCATCTGGTGGTCGATGTCGAACGCGCGCTCGGGCTCTTTCGCGAGCCTGGGTGGCAGGCCTCGGTGATGAGCATGCCGTTCCTGCGTACGGTGCTGAACGACATCTACATCTGGGGTCATTGGCCGGTCATCGCGGTGACGCTGATCTGGCTGGCGCGGCGGCATCCCGCCGTCTATCTGCGGGCCCGGGACACGATGCTGCTGTCCGGCGGGATCGGTCTGGTCATCTTCGCCACGTTTCCGGTGGCGCCGCCGCGGCTGGCCGGTCTCGGCATGGCCGACACCGTCACCGCCGGGGCGCATGCCTACCGGGTGTTGCAGCCGGCCATGTTCACCAACCAGTACGCCGCCATGCCGAGCCTGCACGTCGGCTGGGACCTGGTCATGGGGCTGGCCATCGCGGCCGCGTCCCGGCACGTGCTGCTGCGGCTGATCGCGGTCACCCTGCCGGTGGCCATGGTGATCACCGTGCTGTGCACCGCGAACCACTACCTCGTCGACGCGATCGCCGGGGCCGCCCTGACCTCGCTGTGCTGGGTGATCGTCGGGGCAGTGCGGCGGGCCGGCCGGGTGGAAGCGCTGCCACCGGAGGAGGTCGAGCGGCCGCTGGTCCTGGCCGGGCAGCGCTGAGCGGCGTACGCCGGACTTGCATTTATTTGCATCGATTGACCTGGTCCGTGCGCGGGTCGTAGGTTTTGGGTGCTCGACCGGCACCTCGACGTCGTTGAGGGTGGTTCTCCCCGACCGGTGCCGGCCTGCCGATACCGCCGTTCGGCCGTGCCCCGTGATCCACCGTCGCGGAGCATCGGCCGGCGCGATGCGACGGCGGTACGGCGCCTACCCGCTTCCGCACGAAGCACGAACGAGGAGATCTACCGTGCCCAGAATCGTGAAATGGTCGGCCGCGCTCGCCGTGGTCGTCGGCGGCACCGCCGCCGTCGTCGGCGTGACCGCTCTGTCCTCCGCGGCCGCCACCACCCTGACCGTCGCCGCCGACGGCACCGGCCAGTACAAGACCGTGCAGGCCGCGGTCAACGCGGTCGCCGCCAACAACGCCAGCCGGGCCACCATCAACATCAAGGCCGGCACCTACCGGGAGATCGTCGTCGTCCCGTCGAACAAGCCGTACATCACGCTGAACGGCACCGGCTCCGGGCCGAGCAATGTGGTGATCGTCAACAACCGCAGCAACGCCGGCGGTTACGGCACCTTCGGTAGCGCAACGGTGACGGTCAACGCGAAGGAGTTCGTCGCGACCAACCTGACCTTCTCCAACGACTACGGCACCGGCAGCCAGGCCGTCGCGATCAACATGAACGGCGACAAGGGCATCTACAAGAACGTCCGGTTCCTCGGCAACCAGGACACCCTGCTGGCCAACACCCAACGGCAATACATCGCCAACTCGTACGTCGAGGGCACCGTCGACTTCATCTTCGGCGACGCCACCGCGGTCTTCAACGCCACGTCGATCTACGAGAAGCGCTCCACCGGCGGCCCGCTGACGGCAGCCCGGACGCCGTCGGGCAACACCTACGGCTTCCTGATCTACAAGAGCACGATCACCGGCGCGACCAACAACACCACCCAGCTCGGCCGCCCGTGGGGTGCGACCGCGCAGGTGCTGTTCCGCGAGTCCTCGCTCAGCGCCACCATCGCGACCTCGCAGCCGTGGATCGACATGTCCAGCAACTCGTGGAAGAACGCCCGCTTCTTCGAGTACAAGAACACCGGCTCGGGCGCGACCACCAACAGCAACCGCCCGCAGATGAGCGACTCGACCGCGGCCAACTACACCCCGCAGAAGTACCTGGCCGGGTCGGACGGCTGGAACCCGATCGGCTGACGAACAGGCCCCGCCCGCCGGGAACGGTGGGCGGGGCCCAAACCTTGCTCGCCGCATTGGCCAGGGATGGTTCGTCACGCCGGCTGACCGTCAGGTAAAACACGACGAGGGAGATCGCGGCGAGCCCGAACAGGCTGGTCAGGGCCGTGCCGAACCAGAGGCCGCCGAGGTCGCCGAGGAACCCGCCGACGGGGCGCGCGACAACGTAGGCGACCCAGAAAGCGATCGCCGAGCCGCTCCCGGTGAAGTGATGCACGGACCGCACGGCAATGATCAGAACCCGAACAAGAATCGCGGTGCCCGCGTAGCCGGGGGTGAGCGCCTCGTCGCCCGCATGTCCGGCAGCCGATCCGAGTTCGAAGGTGAACAGGACGGCGAGCCAGGAGAACGCCGCCCGGCGGCCGGTGTCGACCGTGCTGATCGACACGGTTCGCTCGGTCAGGAACCAGGCCGTCAGGGTCACGGCGAGCAGAACGGCGAAGGCCACGGTGGTCGTGTCCGGCGAGACGGCGAAGATCTCGATCACGTTGTCGGCGACGAGGGTGCCGAACACGCTGACCAGGCGGATCGCGCCGCCCGCCGCCGGGGCTGGTGGAAGCTTCCGGTGCTTGCCCTGGCCGGGTGTCTCGCGGTGTACGAGCTGCACGGCCATCTGCCGGACGCCGCCTCGACGTGGGCCGTGCTGCGCCAGGCGAGCCTGGGCTGGCTGGTCGCGGCCGTGGTGCTGCAGGTCCTGTCGATGGTGGCGTTCGCCGAGCAGGAGCGCCGGTTGCTGGGTGCGTTCGGGGTGGCGATGCCGGCCCGGACCTCCGTCGCGGTGACGTTCGCCCGGTCGGCGATGGCCACCGGGTTGCCGGGTGGGTCGGCGGTCGCGGCCGCGTACGGCTTCCGGCAGTTCCGGTCCCGGGGCGCGAGTCGCTCGGTCGCCGGGACGGTCACCGTGCTCTGCGGCGTCGCCTCGTTCTCCGGCCTCGCCGTGCTCTACGCCGGGGACGCCGTGGTCCGGGCCGGGACGCTCGTCGCGGCCGCCATCACGGTTCTCGTCCCGGCCCTGCTGGTGCTGGTGGTGCGGCGGATCCGGCGCAGCTCGCCGCCGGCGGACACCACATCGGGGCTGCGGCGGACCATCCACGAGACCGCCGTGCTGGCCGCGATGATCCCGGCCCGGCGATGGCTGGTCGTGCTGGCCCTCGCCACCGTGAACTGGCTCTGCGACCTGCTCTGCCTGCTGGCCTGTCTGCACGCGGTCGGCCTGTCGGTCCCGGTGCCGGTGGTCGGCGCCGCCTATCTGGGTGCCCAGCTGGCCCGGCAGATCCCGGCCACCGCCGGCGGGCTCGGCGTGATCGAGGCCGGCCTGATCCTCGCGATGACCACCACCGGCCACGCGCCGGCCGCCGCGGCGGCGGCCGGTGTCCTGACCTACCGCCTCATGTCCTGCTGGGCGCTGCTCCCGGTGGGCGCCGCCTGCTGGGCCGGCCTGCGCAATCACTCGACCATCAAGGAGAACGCATGAACGACGGACGTATCCCTGAGTCAGCCCAGGTAGATGGCCGAGCTGGCCATGGCCGCCCAGGTGAAACCGGCGCCGAGCAGGAACCGGTCGGAGACGAACAGGTGAGCAGGAACCAGCTGGACATCGGCACCCGGGCGGCGAGTGCACCGGCCACCGGCCGCAGCAGGAACCCGCCGGCGATGGCCAGAATGTCGGCGAGCGGCCGCGAGGACCGCCCGCCGAGAGCGAAGCCGCCCGCGGTGTCCTGCATCTTGAAGACGGAGTTGAAGGTGGCGACGAGCTTGCCGGCGTCGGCGGCCGGCACCGCCGAGGTGCCGGGCCAGGCCGATCCGCCCGCGACCACGGAGCTGAACAGGCGCTGAAGCTACCGCTGGGCCGGCAGCCGGACGATCACGGTCAGCCCGCCGCCGGGGCGGGCGCCGGCGGTCGCGCTGCCGCCGTGCGCGGCCGCGATCGAGGCGACGATCGCCAGCCCGAGCCCGAAGCCGCCGTCGCCGGTGCGTTCCTGCAGGCGGCGGAACGGCTCGAACAGGCCGCCGGCGTCGCCGGCGGCGATCGGCGGGCCGGTGTTGGCCACCGTCAGCACGACGTGCGTGTCGTCGACGCCGGTGCTGACCCAGACGTCGCCGTCGGGCACGTTGTAGCGCAGCGCGTTGTCGATGAGGTTGGCGGCGAGCCGTTCGAGCAGGATCGGATCGCCGCCGGTCGGGGCGGGCGCCAGCGCGGCGTGCAGGCGGGCCGCACCGCTCTCGGCGGCACCGGCGTCGATCGCGTCCTCGGTCACCGTGGCCAGGTCGACCGGCTCCTGGCCGAACCCGCCCTGATCGGTGCGGGCGAGGGTGAGCAGCGCGTCGATCAGCGACTGGGCCTGGCCGACGGCGGTGCGCACGTCGCGGCCCATGCCGACCAGTTCCGCGGGGGTCGGCTCGGGCTTGGCCAGCACCACGTCGACGGCGGCCCGCATGACGGTCAGCGGGGTGCGCAGCTCGTGGCCGGCGTTGGCGATGAACCGGCGCCGGCTGTCGAACGAGGCCTCCAGCCGGCCGAGCATGTCGTCGAACGTGTCGGCCAGCTCCCGCAGCTCGTCGCGCGGGCCGGGCAGCGCCAGCCGGGCGGACAGATTTTCCTCGGAGGCGTTGCGGGCCGCCTCGGTGATCCGGTGCACCGGCCGCAGCACCCGGCCGGCGACCAGCCAGCCGGCCACCACCGCCAGGAGCGTCACCACCGCGAGAGTGCCGAGCGAATACCACAGCAGGCGGTCGAGGATGGCCTCGCGCTGGGTGTTCGCGCCGGTCATGACGCCTTCCTGGTAGGCCGCCTTGCACTTGGACAGCAGCGCCGGGTCGGAGTCGGCCGACGCCCGTTCGCAACTCTCCACGAAGTCGGCCGGCACCGTACCCTTCGACGTGGACTGCGGCAGATTCGTGGCGACCAGTCCGTAGGTGATCGCCACCAGGATCGCGCCGCACACCGCGAACAACCCGCAGTAGAGCAGGGTGAGCCGGATCCGCACGGTCACATCCGGTACCCCCGTCCGATGACCGTCTCGATCAGCGGCGGCGGCCCGAGCTTGCGCCGCAGCCGGGTCAGGGTCACCGAGACGACGTTGCTGAACGGATCGGCGTTGGCGTCCCACACGTGCTCGAGCAGGTCCTCGGCGCTGACCACGCCGCCTTCGGCCGCGATCAGCATCTCCAGCACGCCGAATTCCTTGCGGGTCAGCGACAGCGCCTGCCCGGCGCGATCGGCCCGGTGCCGGGCGCGGTCCACGGTCAGGTCACGGTGGCGGATCACCGGCGGAGTTGAGGGGGTACGCCGGGACAGCGCGCGGATCCGGGCGACGAGCTCGACAAACGCGAACGGCTTGCCGAGATAGTCGTCGGCGCCCAGCTCCAGGCCGCCGACCCGGTCGTCGACCGACGTCGCCGCGGTCAGCAGCAGGATCCGGGCGGGTGCCCCGGCCGACAGGCTCCGGCACACGTGGTCGCCGTGCACCACCGGCAGATCCCGGTCGAGCACGATCACGTCGTAGGCGGTCCCGGCCGCGGCGGTCAGCGCGGCCGCCCCGTCGTGCACGACGTCGACCGCCATCCCGGCGTCGCGCAGCCCTTCGCCGATCCGGGCGGCCAACGTGACGTGGTCCTCGACCACCAGCACGCGCATGCCGACATTGTGCCCCCGCCGGCGTGACATCCGTCGAACACGGCGCGTAGCGCTGATGTCATCGCCCAGCCGCTAGACCTGTGGCGTCCATCCCATTCGGAACGGGGGCTCACGGTGAAACATCTCCCGGCGGCCGCGACGGCCGCCATCGTCCTGTTCGCTCTCGCCGCATGCAGCGGCGATCCGCCCACCTCGTCGGTGCCGCGCTTGCCGGGAAGCGGCGCCAGCACCACCGCAACGACCGGGGGCGACGACAATCCCAACGCTGTCGCCGGCGACAGCGGTGCGGGGCGCCGGGCCAAGCTGCACGCCGCCGCGCAGTGCATCCGCGAGCACGGGGTGCCCAACTATCAGGACCCGGTGCTGACCGCGGACGGCTACGTCTACACCGACGAGGTGGCCTTCCGGCCGATCGAGGGGCCGCAGATGGAGGCGATCCAGACCACCTGTCACGACCTCATCCAGGCGGCCGGCTTCGCCATCCGCGACCAGGGGCCGCCACCGCCGAAGCTGATTCAGGCCGGGGTGAAATCGGCCCAGTGCATGCGCGCGCACGGCCTGCCGAACTTCAAGGATCCGACCGCCGACAGCCGGTTCGCGCCCGGCAAGGGCTTCGGCATGGACCCCACCTCGATACCGCCGGGCGGGAAGCAGAACCCGACCCTGCGGCGCGCCGCGGAGGCCTGCCAGGCGGTGCTGGACGAGGAAGCGGCGGCGTCCAGCCTCGGGAATCTGGGCAATGCGTAGGCGGGCCGTGCTCAGCGGGGCGGCGGTCGCGGTGGCCGCGACCGCCGGCACCGGCTGGTGGCTGCGGGGCGATCCGGTGCCGCCGGCGGCGGCCGTCGTGCCGACCGGCACGACCACCGTCACCCGCACCGACCTGTCGGCCACCGCGAAGATCCCCGGGACCCTCGGCTACACCGGCGCGTACGACGTGTACTGGCTGGGCACGCCCGGCATCGTGACCTGGCTGCCCCGCCCGGGCCAGGTGATCAGTCGCGGACAGGCGCTGTTCGCCGTCGACGACCAGCCGGTCCGGCTGCTCTACGGCAACCGGCCGGCCTGGCGCACCCTCTCCCCCGGCATCACCGCCGGGCCGGACGTGCGCCTGCTGGAGACCAACCTCGTCGCGCTCGGCCACGCGACCACCGCGAACCTCACCGTCGACGGGCGGTTCACCGGCGCCACCTACGCGGCCGTGCGCCGCTGGCAGCGCGCCACCCACCAGCCGGTCACGGGGCGGCTGGAGCTCGGGTCGGTGGTGTTCCAGCCGGGCCGGCTGCGGGTCGCCGACCTCGCGGTGAAGGCCGGCGGCCGGACCCCGGGCGACGCGGTGGTGTCCGGGACGTCGACGACGGTCGTGGTCTTGCTGGCCATCCCGGTCACCGACACCCACCTCGTCCACCTGCACGACGCCGTCACCGTCACGATGCCCGGCGGCGAGACCGTGCCGGGACGGGTGACCGAACTGTCCACCGTGGCCACCGCACCCACCGAGACCGACCTCGGCCGCGGCAACCAGCTGCCGTCGGTGCCGGCCACCGTCACGCTCGGCCGGCAGATCGCCGCCGCCGGTCTCGACCAGGCACCGGTCGAGGTGCAGGTGGCGACCGCCTCGGCCGCGAATGTGCTGGCCGTGCCGATCACCGCCCTGGTCGCGCTGGCCGGCGGCGGCTACGGCCTCTATCTGCTCGACGGCGGCCGGCGGCTGGTCGGCGTCGAGCCGGGCCTGTTCGCCGACACGCTGGTCGAGGTCCGGGGCGACCTCCGGGAGGGCGCGACCGTGGAGGTGCCGGCCGCATGAACGGTGTCCTGGAACTGTCCGCGGTCCGCAAGGTCTACCCGCCGCCGACCGCGGTCACCGCGCTGGACGGCATCGACCTCGTCGTCGGCGCCGGCGAGACGGTGGCCATCACCGGCGCGTCCGGCGCCGGCAAGTCCACCCTGCTGAGCATCCTCGGCACCCTCGAACGGCCGACCAGCGGCACGGTCCGGGTCGCCGGCGCCGAGGTGTCGGCGCTGTCCGACGCCGCGCTGTCCGAGGTCCGCGCGACCCGGCTCGGCTTCGTCTTCCAGCAGTTCTTCCTGCTCGACCGGTTGAGCGTGCTGGACAACGTGGCCACCGGCCTGATCTACCGGGGTGTGCCGCCGCGGGTCCGGCGGGAGCGGGCCGTCGAGGCCCTGTACGAGGTGGGGCTGGCCGGCCGGATCGGGCACCGGGCCGGCCAGCTGTCCGGCGGGGAGCGGCAGCGGGTCGCGATCGCCCGGGCGATCGCCGGCCGGCCCGCGGTCCTGCTCGCCGACGAGCCGACCGGCAACCTCGACTCGGCCACCGGCGCGGAGATCACCACGCTGCTGTCCGGCCTCGCCGGCGACGCCACCACGGTCGTGCTGATCACGCACAACACCGAGGTGGCGGCGGCGATGCGGCGGCAGGTGCACCTGCGCGACGGCCGGATCGTCAGCGACACCAGCGTCGACACCGGCGAGGTGTCCCGGTGAGCGCCGGGCTGCGCCCGGCCGACGCGATCGCCCTGGCCACCGTCGGTCTGCGGACCCGCCGGGCCCGGTCGGCGCTGACCGCCCTCGGCATCGCGATCGCCGTCGCCGCCGTCGTCGCGGTGCTGGGCATCGCGCAATCCGCCAAGGCCGACCTGATCGCCCAGCTCGGTGAGCAGGGCAACCTGCTGACCGTCGCGTCCGGGGAGTCGGTCAACGGCCGCGGCGTGCCGCTGCCGCTGTCCGCCGAGCCGATGATCGCCCGGATCCCGCCGGTGCGGACCGTCACCGCGGTCGGCACCCTGGAGAACGTCGCCGTGCGCCGCAGCCGGGCCATCCCCGAGGTGCAGACCGGCGGCATGAACATCCTGGCCGCCGAGCCGTCGCTGCCGGCCACCCTGTCGGCGACCGTGCTGCTCGGCCACTATCTCGACGCCACCGCCGAGCACTATCCGGTCACCGTGCTCGGGTTCGAGGCCGCGAAGATCCTCGGCATCGGCTCGCTGCGGACGCCGACCCAGATCCTCCTCGGCAGCCACTGGTTCACCGTCGCCGGGGTGCTCGCGCCGGTCGCGGTCGCCCCCGAGGTCGACCTGGCCGCGCTGATCAGCTTCGGGCAGGCGGCCGACGTGTTCGGGCGCACCGCCGGCCCGAGCCGCATCTACCTGCGGGCCGACCCGGACCAGGTGGCGGCCGTGGCGTCGGTGCTCACCGCCACGACCGTCCCCGGCGGGCAGGGCGAGGTCCAGGTGCGCCGGCCGTCCGACCTGCTGGTCGCCCGGATCGCGGCCAAGGGTGCGTTCGTCGGGCTGTTCCTCGGCCTCGGCGGCATCGCGCTGCTCATCGCGGGTGTCGGCATCGCCAACATCATGGTGATCTCGGTGCTGGAACGGCGCGGCGAGATCGGTCTGCGCCGCGCGCTCGGCGCCCGCCGCCGGCACATCGCCGGCCAGTTCATGCTGGAGTCCACCCTGCTGGCCGCGGCCGGCGGCCTGCTCGGCGTCGTGCTCGGCGTCCTCGCCACGGTGGTCGCCGCCCGGCTCGGCGGCAATCCGGTCGCGATCCCGCCCGCGGCGCTCGCCGCCGGTCTCGGCGCCGCCCTGGTCGTCGGCGCGCTGGCCGGGCTCTACCCGGCGGTCCGGGCCGCCCGGCTCGCCCCGGTCGAGGCGCTGCGCACGCTGTGACCTTTCAACGAATCTTCAGGGCCGGAAATCTACCTTTCCGTTCATGAGCGTTCTTGACCCGCAGCACCTGATCTCGACGTTCGGGGTGATCGGCATCCTCGCCATCATCTTCGTCGAGTCCGGCCTGCTGATCGGTTTCTTCCTGCCCGGCGACTCGCTGCTGTTCACGGCCGGCCTGCTGGTCGCCGGCGGGACCCTGCTGCACCTGCCGCTGTGGCTGCTGTGCCTGCTGGGTGCGGCCGCCGCGATCGCCGGCGACCAGGTCGGCTACGCGTTCGGGCGCCGGTTCGGGCCGGCCCTGTTCCGCCGGCCCGACTCCCGCCTGTTCAAGCAGGAGAACCTCACCCGGGCACAGGCCTTCTTCGACCGGTACGGCCCCCGGTCGATCGTGCTCGCCCGGTTCGTCCCGATCGTGCGCACGTTCACCCCGATCGTGGCCGGCGCCGCCGGCATGCACTACCGCACCTTCGTCCTCTACAACGCGATCGGCGGGGCGCTGTGGGTCGGCGGCGTCACCACGCTCGGCTACTTCCTGGGCCAGGTCGCCTTCGTCCGCAACCACATCGAGGTCATCCTCCTCGGCATCGTGGTGGTCTCGGTGCTCCCGATCGCCGCGGAACTCCTCCGTGCCCGTCTCCGCGCACGTCAATCCGCCGGGGCGTGACCTAGCGCGCCACCGACACATAGAACTCGGTGATTTTGGAGCCCTTGTTGCTGATCGAGAAGTCCGAGGTGCCGGCCGCCACCGAGGTTCCTTATCCATCTCTTACCCACTCGGGGCCACCGCCTCAGGGACGTAGGAGAGGCTGGGTTCATGCGAGTTCTGGTGGTCGACGACGACTCGGCCGTTCGTGACTCCCTCGCGCGCACGCTGCGCTTCGAGGGGCACGAGGTCGACACCGCGGCCGACGGGTAGGCGGCACTCGACGCCGTCCGCGGCAGCGAGCCCGACGCGGTGATCCTCGACGTCAGCATGCCGGTGCTCGACGGCCTGGAGACCTGCCGCCGGCTGCGCGCCGACGGGGTTCTCGTGCCGGTGCTGATGCTCACCGCCCGCGACGACGTCGGCGACCGGGTCGCCGGCCTCGACGCCGGGGCCGACGACTACCTGGCCAAACCGTTCGCCCTGCAGGAGCTCCTGGCCCGGCTGCGAGCCCTGCTGCGCCGCTCGCTCATCACCACCCCGCCGCCCGCGCCGGAGCACCTCACCTACGCCGACCTGCGCCTGGATCCGAGCACCCGCGAGGTGTGGCGCGGCACCCGGCCGCTGCGGCTGACCCGCACCGAGTTCGACATCCTGGAGACGTTCCTGCGCCACCCGAAGCAGGTGCTCACCCGGACCGTGCTGTTCGAGCAGGTCTGGGGCTACGACTTCGGCGAGGACTCCAACAGCATCGCGGTGTACCTCGGCTACCTGCGCCGCAAACTAGAGGCCGAGGGCGAGACGCGGCTGCTGCACACCGTCCGCGGTGTCGGCTTCGTGCTGCGCGAGGAACCCTGGTGACCCGGATCGCCCGCTGGTGGCGCCGCCGGACCCTGCACGGCCGCCTGGCGCTGCTGGTCACGGCGGCGGTGTCGGCCGCGCTGGTGACGCTGTCGGTCGCGGCCTGGCTGGCGGTCGGCGAGATCCAGCAGCACCAGACCCAGTCCCAGCTGACCGCGGATGCCGCGGCGATCGCCGCCCAGCCCGACCAGTGGCTGTCCGCGGCCGGCTGCGTGCTCGGCACCGGCGGCGCGGCCCTGCTCGGCCGGCTGGTGGCGCGGTCCGGGCTGGCCCCGGTGCAGGACCTCACCGGCGCGGTGGAGAACGTGGCCGTCACGATGGACCTCGACCGGCCGCTGAAGGTCGAGGGCACCGACGAGATCGCCCGGCTGGGCACCTCGGTCAACACGCTCCTCGAAGCCATCGGTGCGGCCCGGCAGGCGCAGCGCCCGAGGAGCGCGAGAAGCTCCTCGCCGACCTGGACGCGCAGATCCGCGAACTGGCCGGCCTCACCACCGAGCTGGTCGAGCTGGCCCGCACCGAGGCGACCCGGGAAGCACCGGAGGAGGTCGACCTGGCCGAGGTGACCCGGGCGGCCGTCGCCCGGGTCCGGATGCGGGCGCCCGGCCTGACCTTCGACGCCGACCTCGCGCCCGGTGCCGTGCACGGGCGGCCCGGCGAACTGGAACGCATGATCGTCAACGTGCTGGACAACGCGGCCAAGTTCAGTCCGCCGGGCACGACCGTACACATCAAGCTTCTCGCCGACGACGAAAGCGGAAGCTGCACGCTCAGCGTCGCCGACGACGGCCCGGGCATCGACGAGGCCGACCGGCCGCACGTCTTCGAACGCTTCTACCGCGCGACCGCCGCGCGCTCGATGCCCGGCTCCGGACTCGGCCTGGCCATCGTGGCGCAGACCGCACGCCAGCACGGCGGCAGCGTCACCGCCGAACCCCACCGCCCCGGCGGAACCGTCGTCACGATCCGGCTGCCGCGGACCTACCGATGACGCCCGCCGAGAGCTACCGGCTCCAGCATGGCGACGCGGTTTCGCCGTTCCTTGGCGTGGGCGTAGGCCATCAGGGCGAACAACACTCCGAGCAGGACGATTGACGATCCGAGCGTGCCGAGCGCGAGTCCACCCTTTGCCGACGGCTTCGTGAGAAAGTCGCCGGCGGTCGCGCCGAGCGGCCGGGTCAGCACGAATGCGAACCAGAACAACAACACGTTCGATACCGCCGGAACGTATTTCAGGGCCAGCAGAACACCGAGGAGCGCGGTCACCAGAAGGGCGCCGCCGGCGTAGCCGAGACCGGAACTGTCGGACAGGAAATCGCCCATCGACGTACCCAGGGTGTTGGACACCAGGATCGCGGACCAGAACAGGGCCTCACCGCGGAACGTATTGATTTCCCCGATCGCGAACGGAAGTCCGCTCGCCTTCCACACCGCGAAGATCACGAGCAGGAGGCTGATCAGGATCGCCGCTCCGGCCGGGTAGCCGAGCCCGAGCCCCTGCGGTCCCCAGCCGAGCGACGTCGCGCCCGCGGCCAGGTATTTCTCGCTGGCATCGCGGTTCATGAAGTCGGCGATGGTGGTGCCCGCCATGCTCGTCGACAGGATCACCGTCCAGTAGTGGAACGGGTGATAGCGCTCCGAGCGCAATTGGACGACAAGGGTGCCGACGAATAGCGCGAACAGCGCGATGGTCGTCAGAAAATAGCCGAGCTTCAGGGTCTGCGCGAACAGGTCGCCGGCCGTTTCGCCCAGGGTGGTCGCCGCGATCTTCATGACCCAGAAGGCAAGTGTGATTTCCGGAAGTTTCTTCATCATCGATTCCCTCATATCTCCTACACAATGTAGGTGATGCTCATGAGGTAGAACGCCGGAACGGCCGATCGGTTAGCGGCCGGCTTTTCAGCGGGCTTTCAGGAACAACTCGCGATCGTGGTCGGCGAACCTGGCTCCCTGCCCGACAGGAGAAACGATGCAGTACTACGGCGATACCGTTCCGCGGACCCGCGGATGGCTGACCAAGGTGCCGGCGATCACCGCCACCTTCTGGGTCATCAAGGTGCTGTCGACGACGGTCGGCGAGACGTTCGCCGACTATCTGACCGTGAACGTGGGCCTCGGCCCTTCTGGATCGCGTACGTCCTGACCCGGCCGCTCGGCGCCTCGCTGGGCGACCTGCTCACCCAGTCGAAGGACTTCGGCGGCCTCGACCTCGGCGCCAGCACGACCAGCCTGCTGTTCTTCGGCGTCATCCTGGCCCTGGTCGCCCGGGAACAGATCCTGGCCGATCGGCACGGGGTGGCGAGCAAAGGCGACGGACCGCACGGCGGCCGCCGGGCCGACTTCACCTGGGCCGCGGCCGGCGCCGCGGTCATCGCGATCACCGGCGGGCTCATCGGCGCGACGCACACGAACACCGCGAGCACCCAGGCCATGGACCAGGTCACGATCACGACCACCGGGGCGGCCGCCGGGGGCGGCACCACGGCCACCGAACAGATCAACCCCACCACCCGGCTCGGCAACCTGAGCAGGTTCGCCGTCATCACCGGCGACCTGCAGGCGATGGTCGCCCACAACGACCTGGCCGCCGGCAAGACCCGGGCGAAGGATCTCGAGGTCAGCTGGGACGACGCCGAGGCCGGCCTGAAACCGCGCGACTCGGCCAAGTGGCACCAGCTCGACGGCGAGATCGACACCGTGCTCACCGCGCTGCGCGCGAGCAACCCGACCAAGGCCGACTGCGCGGCCGGCCTGACCGCCCTCATGACGACCCTCAACCGGTACGACGGCGTCTGATCGCTCCGTCCGCGATGCCGCCGGCGTCCGGCGTTTTTCATTTGCCCCCGGTCCGGGTGTTCTGGGTGAAGGTGGTGAGGTCGGCACTCACGTCGTACATGACGTTCGCGCCGGCCTTGGTGCCGAGCACGTCGTAGGAACCGTCCGGGTCCTTGCGCACGCTCGACACCGTGACCGACGAGTCCTTCGCGGTCATCACCGCGGTCACCTTGGCGAGCTCGTCGCCGGTCACCGCGGTGTCCTTCGATCCGCTGGAACCATCCGGCCCGCGGGTTGCCGGCGCTGAGCTACCTACGGCAGCTCCCGGTCGACATGCTGAAGATCGGCCGGTCGTTCGTCACCGGGATCGCCCAGGACGCCCAGGCCCGCACGGTGGTCGAGGCGATCATCCGGCTGGGCATGGCGTTCCGGATGGCGGTGGTGGCCAAGGGCATCGAGACCGCCGAGGACGCCGAGGTGCTGCTCGACCTGGGCTGCAATTTCGGCCAGGGCTACCACTTCCACCGCCCCTCGACGCCGCCGGCGCCCAGGCCGCATTGAGCACCCGAGTGGTCCGACCGCCATCGATGGCCGTCAAACGCTGTTCGTGAAAATTTTTACCAACCGGATGTCGCCATGGGCGCAGGCTCCCTTTAGGATCAGCAGCGCGTCATCGCAGGGATGCCGCCAACTTGAATATGCGTTCCATCGAGAGGGATAGACAGCGGTGGACGAGAGCCAGCGCCCTTCGCGGGTCCGGCCCTATGTGTTCAGGACTAATGCGGAAGTGCCGGACCCGCCGTCGATGCCGCGGGAGTTGCCGGATGACCGGCCACCTCCGCCGGCCGGTCGGAGCTCCCACCAAGCCGTAACGCTTCGGCGCAACTGGATCGGCGTTCTGATTGCGGTGTTCTCCGTGGCCACGATGGTCGTGGTCCTGGCCCTGATGCGGGAGCCGGCCACCGGGCTCGAGCCGGCGGCGCGGCCGGCAACCGAGATCCTGCCCAGCTGGCCCAGCGGTCCCCTCCGCGAGCAACCCTCGTCCCCGCCGAGCGTGGCCCCGTCGTCTTTTCTGCCGGTGACCGGACAGGCAGCAGTTCCGGCGGCGCGCTCGTCGAGCCCGCGCCGGACGTCGCCGGCCCCGCCGCCGGCTCCGCCCCCGCCGAACGCGACCGCCTACCGCATCGTTCAGGCCGAGGATTTCGACGAGCAGAACGGCATCAAGGTGGAGGCCGACGAGAGCGGCCCGGGATCGCATATCGGATTCATCACCACCGGCGATTGGGTGCGCTACGACAGCGTCGGGTTCACCGATGTCCCTGCGAACACCCTGTTGATCAGCGCCTCCAACTGGGCCGCGAACAATGGGACCGGTGAGGTCGAGGTGCATCTGGACAACCGTTCCGGTGCACCGATCGGCCGGATGACGATTCCCAACAATGCCGACTGGTTCACGTTCACCACGTACTCCATGAAGATTCGGCCGACGACCGGCGTGCACACCGTCTACCTGACGTTCTCGAGCAGGCAGACCGAGGAATTCGGCAACATCGACTGGTTCCGTTTCCAGCATTGACCTGCCGCTGAGGGTCAGTGGAGCTCGGTGGTCAGCGGCGCGGGGCGGATGCGGCGGGTGGCCACCGGTGCGGCGCCCATCAGCGGCAGGGTGAACGAGATGACGGTGCCGCCGCCGGGGTTGTCGGTGGCCGCGATGTCGCCGCCGTGCCGTTCGACGACGCGATGGCAGATCGCCAGCCCCAGGCCGGTGCCGGGGTATCCGTCGGCATGCTGCGCCACCCGGTGGAAGGACGTGAACACGCGGGGCCGGTCGTCCGGGGGGATGCCGATGCCGCGGTCGGCGACGTCGATCCGGACCCGGCCGTCCGGTTGCGGATGGCCGGAGATGATGATGCAGGCCGGCCGGCCCGGGTGGGTGTATTTGAGGGCGTTGCCGATCAGGTTGTCCAGCAGTTGCCGCACCATGGCCCGGTCGACCAGTACCGTCGGCAAGCTCGCGGTGGTGATGTCCGGCAGCGGTGGCGGCAGGTGTGCGATGCGGTCGGTGACGACCTCGTCGACCAGCCTGCGCAACGGCACCGGTTCGAGGTTGAGGCTGCCGTCGCGGGCGGTGGCGTAGGCGAGCAGGTCGTCGATCAGCCGGCACATCCGGTCGACCCCGCTGATGATCCGGGCCGCGGTGGGCCGCAGCGTGGCCGCGTCGTCGCCCTCGGCGAGACCCTCGTCCAGCAGGTCGGCGTACCCGGCGACGACCGACAGCGGAGCGCGCAGGTCGTGCGCGGCGACCGCGGCGAAGGCCCGCAGGTCGGCCTCCCGCTCGCGCAGGTCGCTGGTCGCCGTCCGCACCTTCGCCTCGGCCCGGGCCCGGCCGGTCGCCAGCACCCAGACCAGGCCCGCCAGCAGCAGCCCGAGCAGGCTGCCGCTGACCGCGACGACCGCGGGCAGCCCGGTGATGCCGCCGGGCAGCGCCGCGCCGTGCGCCGCGACGTGCAGTTGCCACCGGTGGTCGGCGACCGTGATGGAGCCGTCGCTGGTCAGATCGCGGCGGCGGGTGTCGGTGGAGCGCACGGCGGCGACGGTGACCGGGCGGCCCGCCGCGTCCTCGGCGGTCAGCGTGACGTCGAGCAACCCCTGGGAGACCTGCGCCAGGGCGGCGTCGAGGAACTTCTGCCCCCGCAACCCCATCAGGATCCAGCCGCTGTGGGTCCGCGCCCCGGTGACGGCGGACGTCGCGTAGACCGGAGCGGCGAGGACGAACGACATCTGCCGCTGCGCTTCCGGCAGATTCCGGTCGATGAGCAGCTGGTAGGCGTCGGAGATGGTCACCTGCCCGGTGCGGCGAGCCTCCCGCAGCGCATGAACGGGTACCGGGGCCTGCGCGACGTCGATCCCGAGCAGCCGCCCGTCGGTCGAGTTGTCCAGCGCGCGGCCGAACACGGTGAACAGGTGCTCGGGGACCGCGGCGGCGGGCTGAAGCCGCAGGCCGGGCAGGCCGCGGGTGCGCCAATGAGCCTGGGTTGCCGCGACCTGGCCGTCGTCGGCCGGGACCAGGAAGACCACCGAGGTCGCGCCGGCCAGGCTCCGGCTCGCCAGCGGCGCCGTGACCTGGGCGAACTTCGCCGCCGTCAGATTTTCGAACGCCCCGGTCGCGGACGCGAGGGCTCCGACCGCGTCGACGTACCGGCCGATCTCGGCCGACGCGGCCGCGACCACCAGCGCGTTACGCCGGGCCAGTTGCAGCTCGGCGTTGTCACGCTGACCGTCCGCCAGGGCCGCGGCGGCCCCGAACGCAGCGGTCACCGCGATGACCGCGACCATCCCGGCGAGCAGCAGCGCTTGCCGGGCGCGCAGCTTCGCCGCCAGTCGTCTCACACCACTCCAGTCGGCAGGGTCGGCCGAAGATCTGAATTTCGCCCCACGAGAGCAGCGCGGTTGAAGATCAACAAGGCGGTCGTGATCGAGGAGCGGCAATACGGTACGACCTCTTCTTGACCTTGTGAATAGCGTTTCCGGAAGCCGCGAAGACTTCCTAAGACCCCTTGACGAAGGGGTAGGCGAACCCTACGCTGTGCGAAATTTACCTCGCGTTAACAATCGCGACGGTCGATGAAACACGCGGCGGGAGGGTGACTGCCTTGGCAATACAGCTGGATGCAAGGCGGGTGCGCTCGGGCGAAAGCCGGCCGGCCGGTGATGGGCGGGACCGGTTACGGCGGATCGGGCACAGCAAGACGTTGATCATCATGTGCCTGCCGGCGATCTTGTTCTTCTTGGTATTCGCCTACGCTCCGCTGCCGGGCTCGTGGATCGCATTCACCAACTTCAACTACCACGACGGCATCTTCGGCAGTCCGTTCGTCGGGCTGCGGAACTTCGAGTTCCTGGCCAAGTCGGGGCAGCTCTGGAAGCTGACCCGCAACACGCTCCTCTACAACGTGGCCTTCATCGTGCTGGGCAACATCGTCCAGATCGCGGTGGCCATCATGCTCAACGAGATCCGCTCGAAGTACTTCAAGAAGGTCAGCCAGGCGGTGATGTTCCTGCCGTACTTCATCTCCGTGGTGCTGGTCGGCGTCATCGCGTTCAACCTGCTCAACTACGACACCGGGGCGCTCAACGCGCTGATCGAGCGGACCGGCGGCGACCCGATCAAGATCTATTCGCAGGCCGGGTTGTGGCCGTTCATCATCGTCCTGTTCCACCTGTGGCAGAGCACCGGCTACGGCTCGATCGTCTACTTCGCCGCCATCCTGAGCATCGACAGCACCCTGTTCGAGGCGGCCGCGATCGACGGGGCCTCGGCCTGGCAGCGGACCCGGTACGTCATCCTGCCGAGCCTCAAGCCCACCTTCATCATCCTGCTGCTGTTCTCGCTCGGCGGGATCATGCGGGGCAACTTCGGGCTGTTCTGGAACCTGGTCGGCAACAACGCCACGCTCTACGACACCACCGACATCATCGAGACCTCCGTCTATCGAATGATCATCAGTCAGAACAACTTCACGACGTCGACGGCGGTCGGGCTCTACCAGTCCCTGTTCGGCTTCGCCCTGGTCATGCTGTGCAACTGGCTCGTTCGAAGGGTGAACGAGGACTATGCGCTCTTCTGACAAAAGCGACTACGCGCTGCGCGGCGTCTCCTACCTCGTGGTCACCGTCTTCACGATCTTCTGCCTGCTGCCCTTCGTGCTGATCGTGTCGGCCTCGGTCTCCGAGGAATCGCAGATCATGGAGCACGGCTTCGGCCTGCTGCCGCGAGGTTTCTCGCTGACCGCCTACGAATTCATCTTCAAGTCGCCGCGGCAGCTCATCGGCTCCTACGTCGTCACCATCACGATGACGGTTTTCGGCACCGCGATCGGCCTGCTCATCATCGCGATGACCGGCTACGCGTTGCAGCGCAAGGACTTCCCGCTCCGCAACGGCATCTCCTTCTTCATCTACTTCACGACGCTGTTCTCGGCCGGTCTGGCCCCCACCTATCTGTGGGTCGCCCGCGAGCTCGGCCTGCGCGGCAACTACCTCGCGGTGTTCCTGCAACTGCTCATGACGCCGTGGCTGATCATCCTCATGAAGAACTTCGTCCGGTCGGTGCCGAACGAGATCACCGAGTCGGGAAAGGTGGACGGCGCCGGGGATTTCCGGATCTTCCTGCGGCTCATCCTCCCGATGATGAAGCCGGCGCTCGCCACCACCGGGCTGTTCCTGGCGCTCGGCTACTGGAACGAGTGGTATCTGTCCTCGCTCTATCTGGGCAGCACCGTCGAGTTCAAACCGCTCCAGTACTACCTCTACAACGTCATCAACACGGCGAACGCGCTGAAGAGCTCGATGGCGGGCAACAACGTCACGGTCACCCAGCTCCCCACCAACACGCTGAAGATGGCCAGCGCCGTGGTCGCGACCGGCCCGATCGTCCTGCTCTACCCGTTCGTCCAGCGCTATTTCGTCAGCGGCATCACGGTCGGCGCGGTAAAAGGCTAAGGAGAGCCCGATGAATAAAAAGATAGTCAGGATAGGCGCGGCGTTCGCCGCATTGACCCTGAGCTTGGGAAGCGCGGCCTGTTCCGATTCGGAGGACTCGGGCAAGCCCACCAAGATCAGTATGATGGTGCTCGGCGACAAGCCCAGCAACGGCCGGCTCGAGGCGATGCTCAAGGTGCTCAACGCGCGCCTGACCGAGCAGGCCAACGCCACGCTCGAACCGCATTACATCGAGTGGGCCGACTGGCAGACGCAGTACAACGTCGCGCTGCTGTCCGGCGACACCAGCTTGGACCTCATCACGACCGCCACCGACTGGCTGTTCGCCTGGGAGAACGCCCAGAAGGGCGCGTTCCTGCCGCTCTCCGCCGACATGCTGAAGAAGGAAGCGCCGAAGACGTGGGCGCAGGTCGACGCGAAGGGCGACTGGGACCTCACGAAGCTGGACGACGGGCAGATCTACTTCATCCCCGAGGACAACTACACCCAGTGGACGAACCACGGTTTCTTCTACCGCGGTGACTGGGCGAAATCGGCCGGCATCCCGGACGGGACGATCACCAAGTTCGAGCAGTTCACCCAGTACTTCCAGTGGGTCAAGAAGAACAAGCCCAAGGCGTACCCGTGGGACGTCGCGAAGCAGAACGAGGGCGCCCTCACCGGCTACCTGCAGGGGCACACCGACTGGGTCACCCTGCAGGAGGTCTCGACGAGCAGCTACTACCCGTTCCAGATCGACAATTCCGGCGCCACCCCGAAGGTCACCTCCTGGTATTACAGCAGCGACCAACTGCTGCCCGCGGTCACCCAGACGAAGCAGTGGAACGACCTCGGCGTCTGGCGCGAGGACGCGCTGAACTACGACGGCAACACCCGCGAGGAGATGTACGCGGGTCTGTCCGGCACCGAGCAGCACCACACCCAGACGTTCGTGACGCAGGTCGTCGACACCATGACGAAGAAGCAGCCCGGCTCCGACCCGAAGATGTTCTATTGGGGCCAGGAGAACGGCAACGTCTACCGCGACATCAAGACGCACGGCGCGATGGCGGTCTCGGCCAACTCGAAACACCCCGAAAAAGCACTCCAGGTGTACGACCTGATCCGTAACGACAAGACGGACTACGACCTGCTGAACTTCGGTATCGAGGGCACCGACTACGTGCTGACCGCGGACGGCAAGCTCGACCACCCGAAGGGCTGGGACATCTCCAAGGACGCCCTCGACTCCAACTTCTGGGGCGGCCGGATGGACGAGTTCGAACCGACCAAGGTGACCGACGCGCCGAACAAGGCCGACATCTACAAGGGCCTCGACGCGGTCGCGAAGGTCTATCCGTTCTCGACGCTGCGGGTGAAGAAGGACCAGATCGACCCGACCCTCACGGCGATCGGCGGGGTCTTCTCCGAATACATCCCGCAGCTTCAGTACGGCAAGGTCAAGGACCCGGCCGCCACCATCGCCGAGATGCGCAAGAAGCTCAAGGACGCCGGCTTCGAGGACGCCCTGAAGTCCATTCAGGCCGACGTCGACGAGTGGAGCAAGACCCACAAGGCCAAGTGATGTTCGCTCTCGATTCCCCGCTCGTCCGCTTCCTCAACCGGTTCGCCGATCTGATGATCCTGAACCTGTTGTTCATCGTCACCTCGCTGCCGCTCGTCACGCTCGGCGCCACCCTCACGGCGCTGAGCGGGACGGCGATGCGGATCGCGCGGGGCGAGAGCGAATCGGTGACCGGCGACTACCTCCGCGCCCTGCGCCGCGACCTGCGGCCGGGCACGCTCCTCGGGCTGGTGGTCGCCGGGCTCGGCCTGGTGCTCACCGCCTGGTGGGTGGTCATCGGCGGCCTCGCCGTTCCGGGCATCGTGCAGTTTCTCCTGTACGCCGTCTGCGGCTTGATCGCCTTCCGCCTGACCGTCGTCGCGCTCTGGGCGTTCCCCTACCTCGCCACGTTCGACGACGGCGTGCGCACCGTGCTCCGCAACGCACGGCTGATGTCGGTGCGGCACGCGTTCGGGACGCTGGCGCTGCTGATGGTGATCGGCCTGCCGGTCATCGTCACGGTCTTCTACCCGAAGGTCGTGGTGTTCGGACTGCTCTGGTTCCTCTTCGGTTTCGCCGGCGTCGCCTACCTGGCCGGGATCGTCCTGACCGGGGTCTTCGCCACCTACGCGCCCAAGCTAGCCCTGTCCTGACCTCTCGACCCGAAGGTCTCCTGCCTGTGCGCACCTCCCCCATTCGCCGGTGGAAGTTCCTGCTGGCCGACGAGCCCGAAGCCTGGGCAAAAGGTTTTGACGACGAAAGGTGGCGCACCGTCGTCGTGCCGCACGACTGGAGCGTCGAGCACCCCTTCGACCCATCGATGTCGAGCGGCACCGGCTACCTCCCGGGCGGCGTGGGCTGGTACCGCGGCCACGTCTCCCTCGCGGCCCTCGACCTGACGCCGGGGCAGCGGCTCCGGCTGGTCTTCCACGGCGTCTACAAGAACGCCGACGTCTGGGTCAACGGCTACCACCTCGGCGCGCGGCCCTCCGGCTGGGCGCGCTTCTCGTTCGACCTCACCGAGATCCTCGGCTACGCGCCGGGCGACGACCTGGTGGTCGCGGTCCGCGTCGACCGCACGGAGGTGTCCGACTCGCGCTGGTACAACGGCGCCGGCCTCACCCGCCAGGTCGACCTGGAGATCCGCGAAGCCGTGCACCTGGCCGAGCACGGCACCACCATCGAAACGATCAACACCGATGCTTGCGTACGCCTGCGTCAGACCGTGGTCAACGACGGCGACCGGGACACGACCGTCACGATCGACCACGAGCTGCGGTCGCTGACCACCGATGCGGTCCACCGGTTCGCGGCCGAGGTGGCGGTGCCGGCCGGCGCCACCCGCACGGTCGAGACGGTCGAACGCATCGCCGACCCGGAACTCTGGTCGGCCGACCACCCGCACCGGTATCGGCTGACCTCCACGCTCGGGCCGGGCGGGGACGCGTACGAGCTGATCGTCGGTCTTCGGACCGTCCGCTTCGACCCGGATCACGGCTTCTTCGTCAACGACGAGCCGCAGACGCTCAAGGGTGTGTGCCTGCACGAGGACGCCGGCGTGCTCGGCACGGCGGTGCCCGCGGCGGTCTGGGCGCGGCGGCTGCTCGCGCTGAAGGCGATGGGCGCCAACGCGGTCCGGATGGCGCACAACCCGCACTCCCCCGAGCTCTACACGCTCTGCGACGCCCTCGGCTTCTACGTGATCGACGAGGCGTTCGACGAGTGGGAGAACGCGAAGAACAAGTGGTGGCAGGGGCACAACGTCTACCCGCCCCGGCACGAGGGACCGGCGACGAGCTTCCCGGCCTGGCACGCTGCCGACCTCACCGCGATGGTCGAGGCGCACCGGCACCACCCGTCGGTGATCGCGTGGAGCATCGGCAACGAGGTCGACTACCCGAACGACCCCTACGCGAGCCCGCTGTTCGCCGAGATGACCGGCAACAACGACGCGTCCAAACCGGCCGCCGAGCGGGTGTACGACCCGGCCCGGCCGGACATGCGCCGCCTGACCACGATCGCGGCCCGGCTGATCGAGCTGGTCCGGGCGGCCGATCCGACCCGGGCGGTCACGCTCGCCGCGGCGTTCCCCGAGCTGTCCAGCCGGACCGGGCTCCTCGAGGGTCTCGACCTGATCGGTTACAACTACAAGGAGCAGCTGTACGACGCGGACCACGCCCGTTTCCCGGCGCAGCCGCTGGTCGGCTCCGAGAACGGGCACTCCTACGAGGCGTGGCGGCACGTCGCCGACAAGGACTACGTCGCCGGGCAGTTCCTCTGGACCGGGATCGACTACCTCGGCGAGGCGCACGGCTGGCCCGTGCACGGCTCGCCGGCCGGCCTGCTCACCACCGCCGGCTTCGACAAACCGGCCTATCACCTGCGCCGGTCGTGGTGGTCCGACGAGCCGATGGTCTACCTGGTCACCGGCCCGGACCTCGCCCGGAGGTGGGACCACGAGCCCGGGCAGGACGTCGAGGTGTTCTGCTTCGCCAACACCGACGAGGTCGTGCTGACCTGCGGCGACGAGACGTTCCCGCTGGCCTTCGACGACACCGCGGGATGGTGGCGCGCGACCGTGCCGTACCGGGAAGAGCCGTTGACCCTGGTGGGGCGTACGCAAGAAGTGTCGGTTCTTGATGCTCTGGGGTCTCGCGGCAAAGCCGCGTCGATCGACGCCCGGGTGTGGAACGTCCCGGCCGGGGTCGTGGTGGCCGGCGACGTGATCCAGATCGAGGTCACCCTGCGCGACGCCGACGGGAACGTCGCCGCCGACGACCGGCTCGTCACCGCCGAGGTGTCCGGCGGGGACCTGCTCGGCCTGGACAACGGTGACCTCGGCGATCCGACGCCCTACCCGCAGCCGTCGCGGTGCACGCACGACGGCCGGGTGATCGTCTACGTGCGCGGCGGCCCGTCGACGGTCGTGACGCTGAGTGCACCCGGCGTCGCCGACGTCCGACTCGACCATTCCGAATGGAGATGACCATGCGTTCTCTGATCCGCGCGGTGGCGCTCGGCGCGCTCGCCTCCGTCATGCTGGCCGGTGCGGCCCAAGCGAAACCCCCGTCGCCCGTGGGGACCAGCGACTTCCGCGGCGTCAACTGGGCCGACCCGCGCGACAACTACGCGAGCGACGCGGTGGTGCCGAGCGGCCTGTCCACCGCCGACGACTACCGCACCGTCTACCGCACCGCCACCCGCATGGTCGGCGACTTCCGCAGGAACCTCGGCGCCAACACGCTGCGCCTGCCGATCAATCCGGCCAGCGTGGGCACCGCCTGGTGGCGCTCCTACCGGGCGGCGATCGACGCCGCCACCGCGGCCGGCGACAAGGTCATCCTCAGCTACTGGGAGGCCGACACCAGCAAGGACGGGCTGATCGACGACGTCGGCGCCTGGAACCGGATGTGGGACACGGTGGTGCGGGAGTACGGCCGCAATTCGCGGGTCTACTTCGAGGCGATGAACGAGCCGCACGGTTACACCCTCGAGGCGTGGGTGGCGGTCAACACCGGCTTCATCGCCCGGCACCGGCCGGTGCCCCGCGGCCGGATCGTGGTCAGCGGCACCGGCTACAACGACAACGTGACCGGGGTCGGCGCGGCACCGGAACTCCGCGGCACCCTGCTCTCCCTGCACTTCTACGGGTTCTGGGCGAGCGACACCGCGAAGTCGGCGTGGCTGGCCAACCTGACACCGCGGATCGGCTCGTACGGGTATCGCACGATCATCGACGAGGCCGGCGCACCGATGACGATCGGTTTGAATTACGGCGCCCACGACGGGAACACCTCGACGGCGTACTTCGCCGCGCTCACCGAGACCGCGCGCGCTCAGCACATGGGCATCGTCTACTGGCCCGGCCTGCGCTTCGGCGACTCGTACTCGATCACCTCGGTCGGCGCCGACGGCCACCTGGTCAACAACAGCGCATCCGGCGTCGCCCAGCTGCGCTGGGGCTGGGGGTTCGGCACCACCGAGCCGACCAACGACGACCCGGCCGCGCCCCCGGGCGAGGCCCTGGTCAACACCGCGTCCGGCCGCTGCCTGGACGTGCCCGGCTTCAGCACCACCGACGGCACCGGGCTCGACCTGTGGGACTGCAACGGCGGCGGCAACCAGTCGTACAACTGGGAAGCGGATGGGACGGTGACCGTCTACGGCAGCAAATGCCTGACGGCCGGCGACCGGGTGACCATCGGCGCCTGCACCGGCGCCGCCGACCAGCAGTGGACGTTCACCGCTCAGCAGACCGTCGCCAACACGGCGGGATGCCTGGACGCTCCGGACGGCGGCACCGTCGTGCTGGCACCCTGCTCCGGTGCGGCCACGCAGACCTGGGCCCGCGGTCAGACTCCCTAGGATCAGGATCATGAAACGCACCTCTCGCGATATCCGGGTCGCCAACCGTTTCGAGGTGCTCCGGCGCATCCTCGCCGACGGCCCGGTGTCGCGGCAGGAGGTGGCCGCCGACACCGGCCTGAGCCTGGCCACCGTGTCGAACCTCGTCGGCGAGCTCCTCCAGGCCGGGCTGCTCGAAGAGGTCGGCTTCCAGGACTCCGGCGGCGGCCGGCCGCGCGCGCTGGTCGCCGCGCGCCGGTCCGGGGGCTTCCTGGCCGGCGTCGACGTCGCCGAGACGTACGTGCACGTCGAGCTCTTCGACACCGGCCTGCAGGTGCTGGCCAGCGTGGAGGAGCCGCTCGACCCGCGGCAGGAGAGCAGCCCGGCGCAGGTGGTCGCGCACATCGTGTCCAGCCTGCGGTCGGTGGCCGAGCGGGCCGAGGTCGGCCTCGACCAGCTCCTCGGGGTCGGGGTGAGCGTTCCCGGGCAGGTCGACCGGGACGGCGGCGTGTCGATCTTCGCGCCGAACTGGGACTGGCACGACGTCCCCCTGCGCGACCAACTCGCGGCGACTCTCAACGTGCCGCTCTACCTGGACAATCCGCTGCGCGCCGGGGTGCTGGCCGAGCTCTGGTTCGGGGCCGGCCGCGGCCACGACGACGTCGCCGTCCTCACCCTCGGCACCGGGGTCGGCGCGGGGCTGGCCTTCCACGGGCAGCTGCACCGGGGGGCCACCAACAGCGCCGGCGAGTGGGGGCACACCAACCTCGTGATGGACGGGCGTCAGTGTCGCTGCGGCAGCCGGGGCTGCGTGGAGGCGTACGTCGGTGCGCCCGGCATCATGGCGCAGCTGCGGGAGATCGCGCCGGACAGCCCGCTGCTGCACCCCGACGATCAGACCGCCACCATCGACGCCCTGGCCGAGGCGCATCGCGCCGGCGACCCGGTGGCGGTGGCGGTGGTCGACGAGACGGCCCGCTACCTGGCGGTCGCGATCGCCGATCTGATCAACATCGTGAACCCCGAGGTCGTCGTGCTCTCCAGCTGGGTGGCGGCCAAGCTCGGCGAGCCGCTGCTGACCCGGGCGCGGGCCCTGCTGGGGCGGCATGCCCTGAAGCGGCCGCTGAATCACACCGAGATCAGCCTGTGCCGGATCAACGGCAATCCGGTCAGCCTCGGCGCGGCGACGTTCGCCCTGGAAGGTCACCTCGCCGAGATCGGGGTCACCCCGAGATGACCCTGCACTTCCCGGCCGGGCCGGTCTTCCTGTTCGCCCTGCACAACTTGGCGGCCACTTCGCGCACCTTCCGGCTCGACCTCGGTGGCGCGCCCCAGGTGGTCCGGGTCGCCGCCGGTGCACACGTCCGGCTCCGCACATGATGCCCTTCTCCCGGCGCGGCTCCTATTACGCGGTGTCGGCGCTCCCGGACGGCGTCTACCTGCGCACCGTCCGCGGCGACGCCCGGAATCGGGAACTCCTGCACCTCGGCACCGGCGTCGCCGAGGTCAACCCGGGCCGGCTCACGCTGACCAACGGCGCCGAGGTGGTCCTGGCCGGCAGCGGGCGCGCCCTGATCCGGACCGCCGGCCCGCAGACCCTCGGCATCCAGGTCCGCGACCAGTACGACGTGGTGCTCGAGGAGAGCCCGGTCGCGTGGCGGTTCGTCGACGCCGGCGCCAACCGCAACTACCGGATCCGGGTCGTCCACGGCGCCGCCCGGCTCGACGCGACCTGGGACGGGGAACGCACCACCGGGGCCCGGCTGCTGGTCACCGGGCCGGCTTTGCTGGTTGTCGACGAGTACGGCAGCGCCGCCCCGGCCGGCCCGGTGGAGGATCTCGACGCCGTGGCCGCGGACGCCGACGCCGACTTCGCGGCCTGGCAGGCGCGGCACGGCGGTCCCCATCGGCTCGCGGCCTTCGTCACCTGGGCGGCGATGGTGCCGGCCGGCGGGATGCTGCGCCGCGAGTCGATGCTGATGTCGAAGAACCGGATGACCAACATCTGGAGCTGGGACCACTGCTTCAACGCGATGGCCCTGTGGCGCGACCCGGCCGCAGCCGCCGACCAGATCCGCACCCTGTTCGACCATCAGGACGAGCACGGTTGTCTGCCCGACTACGTCAACGACGCCGGGGTGGAACGCAACTTCGTGAAGCCGCCCGTGCACGGCTGGGCCATCGCGTGGCTGATGGACCGGAACGGCCTGCCGGACGACGCGATCGAAGCCCTCTACGAACCGCTCGGCCGCTGGACCGACTGGTGGTTCGAGCACCGGGGCGCCGTTCCGTCGTATTACCACGGCAACGACTCCGGCTGGGACAACTCCACCGTGTTCGCCGAGGGTGTGCCGGTGCAGAGTCCCGACCTGCTCGCCCTACTGAGCCTGCAGATGACCGCCCTCGCCCGCATCGCCCGCCGCCTCGACCGGCCGGACGACGCCCGGCGCTGGTCCGCACGGGCCGCGACGGCGCGGCGCACGATGTCGGACCACTTCTGGGCCGGCGGCCGCTTCGTCGCCCGGCACACCGTCTCGCAGCGGGTCATCGAGTCGGACAGCCTGCTCACCCTGATGCCGCTGGTCCTCGGCGACCTGCTGCCGAAGACGCAGTTCGACGCCACCGTGCAGCGGCTGCTCGACGGCGGCTACCTGACCGAGCACGGCCCGGCGACCGAACCCCCGGACAGCCCTTCTTACGTCGCCGACGGCTATTGGCGCGGCCCGATCTGGGCGCCCACCACCATGCTGCTCGTCGACGGCCTGCGCCGCGGCGGCCGCCCCGACCTGGCCGACGACATCACCCGGCGCTTCCTGGCCACCTGCGCCGCCGCCGGCATGGCCGAGAACTTCGACGCCCGCACCGGCGCCGCCCTGCGCGACCCGAGCATGACCTGGACCGCCTCGGTGTTCCTGGTGCTGGCCAGGCCATAGCTCAGGCGTGCACCAGGAGTTCGGCGGCCTCGGTGCGGGCCTTCTCGATCGTGGCCGGTGGGCAGCCGCACAACCGCAGGCACGACGCGGCGATCGCCTGCGCGTCGGCGCTGTCCGGCTCGCGGGTGCGGCGGAGCTGGATCACCACCTCGGTGACCTGGATGAGCAGCTCGCCGAGGCGCGGCGCGCTCAGGCCGGCCAGCACCTCCGGACTGGCCGCGCGGGCGCCCAACCGGCCGTACGCGTCCTGCAGCTCCTGGCGCTCGGCCCGGAACGAGTCGTACCGCTCGTGCTGCACCTCGGGGAGCAGGTAGAGCGTGCCGATGTTGTGCGGCGTCCGGCTGAGGGTCTCCACGTCGATCAGCGCGAGCAGATAGAGCGCGGTGGCGGCCGGCGCGAGTGCTTCGACCCGGCGGACGGCGTCCAGGCTGGGCCGGACCGAGGTGGTCAGCAGCTCGATGAGCAGGTCGTCCTTGCCGGCGAAGTGGTAGTAGAGCGACGCCTGCCGGATGCCCACCCGCTCGGCGATCAGCCGGGTGGTGGTGGCCGCGAAGCCGCGCTCGGCGAACAGCGCGGCCGCCGCGTCCAGGATCTGCTCGCGCGCGGTGGTGCCCGCGGGCGCCGCTTCGGGGGCATGGCGCGGGCGCCCCGGTCGAGCCTTCATGACCTCAGCCTGTCACGGCGCTCCCCGCGGGTGCGGCCAGGTAGGCGCGCCACCCGCCGAGGTGGCTGATATCGGGCGCGTTCTCCAGCGCCGCCGGTTCGACCAGGAAGCCGCTGACCGAGGTGGCGTCGATCAGCGTCACCCGGCCGATCGCCATCGGTGACGGCAGGGCGCCGACGAAGGCCCCGAAGCCGTCGGCCGGGAGCCGCCACAGCTCGCCCTTGATGCTGCACCCGCCGTCGCCGACCCGGACCAGGCCCGGTTTGGGCGGGACGGTGTCGAGCACGTGCAGGGCGTAGTTCGGCGCGGTGGCGGTGGCCGCGACCAGGGTGCCGCCGGCTGCGGTGAGCTGGACGTTCAGCGGCTGGCCGGTCAGGTGGGCGCCGACCACGAACAGGTCGATGCCCGGGTTGGCGAAGCGGCGGGCCAGGTCGGCCAGCGCGCGATCGGTGAAGGCGGCCCCGGTCAGCATCACCCCGAACGGCAGCCCGCCGGCGAACCCGGCCGGCACCGCGAGGGCGGCGTAGTCGAGCAGGTTCGCGAAGTTGGTGAAGCGGCCCATCCGGGCGTTGGCGCCGACCGGGTCGGCGGCCACCTCGGCCAGGGTCGGGTGCCATGTCGTGGTGGGGGTGAGCAGGGCGTCGCAGCCGGCCAGCGCGGCCCGGCCGGCGGCGCTCAGCGCGGCGAGGCGGGCCGTGTCGGTGGCCCAGTCGGCGGCGGTCTTCTCCTTGCCGCCGAGGACGATGCCGGCGACAACCGGGTCCAGGTCGGTGCCGATCAGGTCGGCGTGCTTCTCCAGGTGGGCGCCGACGGCGGCGTACCGCTCGGCCACGAACGCACCGTCGTAGAGCAGCGACGCCGCCTCCAGCAGGGGTGCCACGTCGACCTCGACGATCTCGGCGCCGGTTGCGGCGAACCGGCTCACGGCGGCCGCGAACGCCTCCCGCCACCCGGGCGCAAGATCCGCCAAATAAGAAGCGGCCGGAACGGCAATCCGGGGGCGGGCCGGCGCGGCCGGCGCCGTTTCACCAGAACGCGAGAGCGGATCGGCCGGGTCGACGCCCTCCATCAGCTCGGCGACGGTCCGGCCCAGGGTCAGGTCGCGGGCGAAGACGGTCACGCAGTCGAGCGAGTAGCAGGCGGGCACCACGCCGGTGACCGGGACCAGGCCCTTTGTCGGTTTCACGCCGACGATCCCGTTCAGGGCGGCCGGCACCCGGCCGGAGCCGGCCGTGTCGGTGCCGAGTGCGAAGTCGACGAGGCCGAGCGCGACCGCCACCGCCGACCCGGACGACGAGCCGCCGGAGATGCGCGCCGGGTCCCAGGCGTTGCGGACGGCGCCATAGGGGCTGCGGGTGCCGACCAGGCCGGTGGCGAACTGGTCGAGGTTGGTCTTGCCGAGCACGATCGCGCCCGCCGCGCGCAGCCGGGCCACCGCGGTGGCGTCCGCATCAGGCTGGTAGGCGTAGGAGGCGGCACCGGCGGTGGTCGGCAGCCCGTACACATCGATGTTGTCCTTGACCGCGAAAACCAGGCCGGCCAGCGGCAACGCCGGATCCACCGCGGCCGCCTCGGCGAGAACCGAGGCCCGGTCGCGGAGCGAGGTCCAGATCTCGGGGCGGTCGGCCGCCTCGATGCGGTCAAGGGCGGCGGCGACGCGGTTCACGGCCGGACCGCCGCGAGGATCTGGCCGGGCGCCACCTGCTCGCCGGCCTTCACGTACAGCTCCACCAGGGTGCCGCGTACCGGTGTGGTCACCTTCGCCTCCATCTTCATCGCCTCCAGGGACAGCACGGGATCATCGGCGGCCAGCACGTCGCCGGGCACCGCGTTCAACTGCCAGACCGTGGCGGTGAACGGGGCGGTCACCGCGGTGGACCCGGCCGGCAGGGCCACCTCTTCGGCCGCGGCGGCCGGTTCCGGGTCGCGCCGGTCGAACTCGCCGGACGCCCGCCAGCGCTGCTTCTCCGCCTCGAACGCCGCCGACTGCCGCGCCCGGAACGCGTCGATCGACGAGGCGTTCTCGGCCAGAAAAGCGTTGTAGGAAGCCAGCGAGAACGACCCCTCGGTGGTGTCGAGAGCGAGCCGGCCGGCGTCGCTCTCGGCGCGCAGCTCGAGCAACTCGTCGGCGGTCACCGGATACCACTCGATGCGGTCGAAGAACCGCAGCGCCCAGGGCTGGTCGCGGTAGCGGAAACGGTTCCAGATCTGCACCGTACGGCCGACGAACTGGTAGCCGCCAGGGCCCTCCATGCCGTAGATGCACAGGTACGCCCCGCCGATGCCGACCGAGTTCTCCGCCGTCCACGTGCGGGCCGGGTTGTACTTCGTGGTGACCAGGCGGTGCCGCGGGTCGAGCGGGGTGGCGACCGGCGCGCCCAGGTAGACGTCGCCGAGCCCGAGCACGAGATAGCTGGCGTCGAACACGGTGCGGTAGACGTCGTCGGGGGTGTCCAGGCCGTTGATCCGGCGGATGAACTCGATGTTCCACGGGCACCAGGGCGCGTCGTCGCGGACGCCGGCCATGTACCGCTCGATGGCCAGCCGGGTCGCCGGGTCGTCCCAGCTCAGCGGCAGCCGCACGGTACGCGACGGGACGACCAGCTCGTGCGTGGGCGGCACCTCGGCCTCCAGCTCGCGCAGCAGGGCGGCGACGTCGCGCGCCTTGAGCACGCTCGCGTCGGTGTGCACCTGCAACGATCGGATGCCGGGGGTGATGTCGAGGATCCCGGCCGGCCGGTGCCGTTCGAGGGTCTCCTGCAACGCGTGCACCCGCATGCGCAGGGCCAGGTCGAGCTCCATCGGGCCGTACTCGACCAGCACGTTGTCGTCGCCGTCGCGCCGGTAGGTGACCTCCACCTCACCGGAAACCCGGCCGAGGATGCCGTCGTCGCCGTCGCCGCCCCGGGTGATGACCGCCGGGGCGCTGCGCCGGTCGGCGAGAGCGGCCGCGTCGGCCTCGCGGACCGGCACGAACCGGACGGTGTCGCCCGGCCGGAGCTGGCCGAGTTTCCACAGCTCGCCGCTGGCGACCACGGCCGGGCAGACGAAGCCGCCCAGGGACGGGCCGTCGGGGCCGAGAATGATCGGGGTGTCGCCGGTGAAGTCGAGGGCGCCGACCGCGTACGGGGTGTCGTGGATGTTGGACGGGTGCAGGCCGGCCTCACCGCCGTCGGGGCGGGCCCAGGTGGGTTTCGGGCCGATCAGGCGGATGCCGGTCCGCGCCGAGTTGTGGTGCACCTGGTAGTCGGTGGCGTAGAGGGCGTCGATGTCGGCGCGGGTGAAGAACTCCGGCGCGGCGTGCGGTCCTTCGGTGACCCCGATCTGCCAGGTGTCGGTGAGGTGCGGGCGGGGCCCGGGTAGCGACGCGCTCTTCTCACCAACACCGGGGCGCAGCACGTCGCCGGCGAGCAGCGCCCGGCCGCCGTGGCCGCCGAACCCGCCGAGCGTGAACGTGGCCGCGCTGCCCAAATAGGACGGCACGTCCAGGCCACCGCCGACCGCGACGTAGGAGCGTAGTCCGGGACCTTTGCACTCGCCGAGGGTCAGGACCCCACCCGCCGGCACGGACAGAGCGGTCCACAGCTCCACCGGCTCGCCGTCGACGGTCAGGGGCACCGGCGCGCCGGTAACCGCCACGGTCGTCGGCGTGGAGAACCGGACCGACAGGCCACCGGCGGTGACTTCGAGGGCCGGTACGGTGGCCGGGTTGCCGACGGCGAGGTTCGCCTCGGCGAACGAGACGGCGTCGAACGGCCCGCTCGGCGGCACCCCGACGTGCCAGTAGCCGAGCCGGCCGGGCAGCTCCTGGACGGTGGTCATCGGCCCGGGGGTGAGCACGTCGATCCGTGGCCGGGGGTCTTTGCCCGATCCGAGCGTCGTGGTGGAGTGGGTGGCGGCGCGCAGGGCGGCCTCGTCGGTGAGCGAGCGCAGCAGGCCCACGTTGGTGACGATGCCGTCGATCCGGGTCGCGTCCAGCGCCGCGCCGAGCCGGTCGAGGGCCTCGTCGCGAGTGCCGCCGGTCGCGATGATCTTGGCGAGCATCGGGTCGTAGTAGGGCGACACGTCCAGGCCGGTCTCGACGTAGCTGTCCACCCGTACGCCCGCCGGGAACTCCGCCCGGGTGACCAGTCCGGACGACGGCAGCGAGTCCTTCGCCGGGTCCTCGGCGTAGACCCGCGCCTCGACCGCGAACCCGGTCGGCTGCCAGTCCCGCTCGAACACCGCCGGGTCCACCGATCCGGTGCCGGCCAGTTGCAGTTGCAGCGCGACCAGGTCGACCCCGAACACCTCCTCGGTGACCGGGTGCTCGACCTGCAGCCGGGTGTTGACCTCCAGGAACGCGGCCTCCTGCCGGACCGGGTCGTAGACGAACTCGACCGTGCCGGCGCCCCGGTAGTCGACCGTGGCCAGCAGCGCCCGGGCGCTGTCATGCAGCCGCTCCCGGATGTGGGAAGGCAGGCCCGGGGCGGGCGCCTCCTCGATCACCTTCTGGTTGCGGCGCTGCAGCGAGCAGTCCCGGTCGCCGAGCACCGCGATCCGGCCGGCGCCGTCGCCGAAGACCTGCACCTCGACGTGCCGGGCCGGCCGGACGAGACGTTCGAGGAAGACCCCGGCCGAGTCGAAGTTGGCCCGGGCCAGGGCCTCGACCCGGTCGAAGGCGGCGCGCACCTCGTCGGCCGTGGCGCAGGCCTGCATGCCGATGCCGCCCCCGCCGCCGGTCGCCTTCAGCATCACCGGCAGGCCGATCGCCACCGCCGCGGCAACGGCTTCGTCGGCCGAGCCGAGCAGCCCGGTGCCGGCCAGCAGCGGAACCCCCGCCTGCTCGGCCAGGGCTCGGGCAGTGTGCTTGGCGCCGAACGCGACGATCTGCTCGGGTGTCGGCCCGGCGAACCTCAGCCCGGCCGCTTCAACCTCGCGGGCGAACTCGGCGCTCTCCGAGAGAAACCCGTAGCCGGGATGGATGATCTCGGCGCCGCTGTCCAGGGCGGCCGCCAGGATCAGGTCGCGGCGCAGGTAGGAGTCCCGGGCCGGAGCCGGACCGAGCCGGACCGCGACGTCGGCCTCGCGCACGTGCGGCGCGGCCCGGTCCGCGTCGGAGAACACCGCAACCGTGCGCAGGGACAACAAGCGCGCGGTCCGGATGATCCGCCGGGCGATCTCGCCCCGATTGGCGATCAGCACGGCACTCAAGGCTGAGCCGCCTTTCGTTCGCGACTGCGGGGCTCGCAAAACCGGCTCACTCCTCGCGCTCACGGCGTACCACGATCATCTGCAGCGGCGTCGGGTTGAAGTCGTTGCACGGGTTGTTCATCTGCGGGCAGTTCGAGACGACCACCAGCACGTCCATCTCGGCCCGCACCGCCACCCGTTTGCCCGGCCCGGACATCCCGTCCACGATGCCGAGCGCTCCATCGGGCTCGACAGGGACATTCATGAACCAATTCAAGTTCGACACCAGGTCGCGTACGCCTAAACCGTGCTTGGCCCCCTCGGAGAGGAAGTTCTCCCGGCAGCCGTGATGGAACATCACGTGGTGGCCGTAGCGCAGGGTGTTCGATTCCTTGCCGCACGCCCCGCCGATGGTGTCCTGCCGGTCGATCTCGTTGGCGACGACCGTCATCAGCGCACGACCCTCATTACTGCGAAGCACGGTTCCGGTACGCACGTACGCGTTGCCCTGCCACGCGAGGGTGTCGGGCACGCTGTACCGCTCGTCCGGATCGTGCGCGTTGTAGATCAGGCAGTCCGCCGACTGGTTGCCGCCGACGTCGACGATGGTGAGCACCTCCCCGGCCGCGACGACACCCGACCAGGACGCGTTCGGCACCACCCGTTCGTCGCGGACAACGTCACCGGCGACAAGAGACTCCGTCATAACCCGCGCGCCTCCGCATAGTCGATGGTGTTCAGGTAGGCGCGATGCATCTCCGGGGTCGCACCGGCCCGCGGATCGGTGGGCTCGCCGCGCCAGGCGTGCACCCGCAGCGGCCCGACCGTGTAATCCGGCCGGGGGTCGCGGGGGTGGGCGACGTTGGCCAGCAGGACCAGCAGCGGCAGCTCGGCCACCAGCGTCACGTGCGTACCCGGCCCGGCCGAGCCGAGCCAGTCCAGGGCGCCGTCGGCCGCGACCCGGACGCCCTGGAAGAAGCTGACGCTCGGCGGCAGGTCGCGCCGGGTGAGGCCGTGCTTGGCGGCGGCCTTGACGAACAGGCTGCGCCCGGCCGGCGACGGCCCCTCCGGCCGGGCGTCGCCGTACTTCTGCGCGTTCCAGGCCTCGGTGGTGGTGCCGCAGAACGCGTCGTGCCGCCCCGAGGAGTCCTCGGCCACACCGGCCAGCACCCGCCCGTCGCCGGAGAGCAGCGGCGTGCCCGCCTTCAGATAGGCCTGCCAGGGGATCTTCAGGGTGTCGGCCACGTTCAGCCGTTCCACCGGTTCGAGCGCGTTGTAGACGAGCAGGTGCGCGCACGCCTCGCCGGTCGGGTCGTCCAGGCGCAGCCGGGAGCCCCGGGCGAGCACCTTGTGCGTGTACCCGCCCGGCGCGACCGTCTCGGCCCAGGTGAGCCCGGCCGGATCGACCCCGTCGGGCACGAACGGGCTGGTCGACGCGGGCAGGTACGGCATCCACTCGCTGCTCAGCCCGGTCTGCGCGCGGGCGTCGTCGCGCGCGTTGAGGACACTGTCGGTGCGGTGCTCGGCGCGTACGCTCATGCTTCGGCCGGCACGTGGGTGTGCGGCACATGCACCAGGTCGATGGTGCGGTGCAGCCGCTTGTAGCCGAAGTAGCCGGCGCCGATCGCCACGACGGCCGCGACCAGCAGCAGGGCGCTGTACTGCAGGGCCCAGTTCCCGTCCGGCGACAGGTCGTAGATCTCGGTCCGCGGCCACATCAGGTTGACCACCATGATCACCTGGTAGATCACCGCCACGATGTTGACGGCGAGCCCGAACCGGCCCATCGAGAACAGCGGCTTGCCGTCCTCGTCCACCCCGGCCGGGAAGTGGTCGGTGTTGCGGTGCCGGATCCGCACCACCAGCAGCGGGAGGGTGACCCCGAGGTAGCCGATGTAGAGCATCGCGATGCAGATGCTGGACAGCGCCGTGAAGATCGTCGTGGAGTTGATGTTCACGAGCAGCGCGATCGCCGCGCCCACGCCCACCACGATCGAGGTGAGGATCGGCGTGCCGGTGCGCGGCGAGACCTTACCGAGGGCCTTCCCGAACGGGAACGCGCCCTCGCGCGACATCGAGTACATCATCCGCGCGCCGGAGGTCTGGCAGGCCAGCGTGCAGGCGAAGACCGCGACGGCGACGCAGCAGAGCAGCAGCCGGCCGGGGACGTTGCCGAGCCGCTCGGTGAGCACCCAGGACAGCCCGGCCGAGGAGAGGTTGCCGTCGGTGAGGCTGGGCGCGGACATCAGCGCGGCCAGGATCAGCAGGCCGCCGCCGAGGCCCGAGGTGGTCAGCGCCCGGATGATCGTCTTCGGCGTGGTCTTGCGCGGCGCGTGCGTCTCTTCCGCGAGTTCGCCCGCCGAATCGAAACCCACCATGACGTACGCGGCCATCAGCCCCGATGCCAGCCAGGCGAAGAAGTAGTGGCCCTCGCCGGTCCAGCCGGTGTGGTGCAGCACCACCCCGGGGCCCCGCTCGGACAGCGCGAACAGCACGCCGACGAGGACGACCACGCCGACGATCTCGATCGCGACCCCCGCGCTGGTGGCCGCGGCCATCTGCCGGATGCCGAGCACGTTCACCAGCGTCGTGATCGCGAGGAGGATGACACCGAGGATGATCGCGTTCTGCGCCCCGGTCGCGGAGAGGATCGACGAGTCGGCGGCCGAGCCGCCGACCAGCTGGAAGCCCGACCAGATCGCCGGGAGCACGGCCTGCATGGCGATCGCCGCGACGGCGACGGTGAGGATCTGCCCGATCACCATGATCCAGCCGGTGAAGAAACCCCAGCTGACCCCGGCCAGCCGGCTCGACCACTGGAAGATCGCCCCGGACACCGGCCAGCGCCCGGCCAGCTCGGAGAAGCACAGCGCGACGCACAGCTGCCCGGCGAACACCACCGGCCAGGACCAGAAGAACGATGCCCCGCCCAGCAGGAAGCCCAGCCCGAACAGCTGGAAGACCGTGGTCAGGATCGAGACGAAGGAGAAACCCGCGGCGAAGGACGCGAACGTCCCGACGCCCCGATGCAGTTCTTGTTTGTAGCCGATATGACCAGGGTCGACGTCCGTTGCAGTCACGACTCCACCTCCGGCGGGTGTTATCTGTCGTCCGACAGGTAATGGTCCTGAGGTTGGGGTCCGGGTGTTCCGGATGAAGTTCCGCGGCGTTACGGGCCGGTTCCGCGGCGTTAATTCGCGATGACCGCGAGCCGGGCGCCGGTTTGATCGATCGGTCTTCGCCGGGCACTATGCACGGGTGCAGCGATCCCGCTACGTCATCCTCGCCACTGTCCTGGCCACCCTTCTCGGCGGCTGCGGCTCCGGAGACGACCAGGCGTCGTCGACCGCGAACCCCTCGTGGGTGAGCGCCCAGTCCGCCGCACCCTCGGCCTCGGTCTCGGCCTCGCCATCTCCCAGCCCGCCCGCCTCCTCGTCGCCGAGCGCCGCCGCGACGACCGACTGGGCCGCGCAGTCCAAGAAGCTGAACGCGGCGCTGGCCAAGGTGCCGGGCTCGTTCTCGGTGGCCGTGCTCGACAAGAAGACCGGCAAGAAGTACGCCTACCGCGGCACCGTCAGCTTCGACACCGCGAGCATCGTGAAGGCCCAGATCCTCGCCTGCATGCTGCTGCACGACCAGACCGCCGGGCACGCGCCGACCGCGAGCGAGATGGCGCTGGCCAAGCCGATGATCCGGCTCAGCGACAACAACGCGGCGTCCAGCCTGTTCCAGCACGTCGGCGGGCGGTCCGGCGTCGGGGCCTGCAACCGTAAGCTCGGCCTGACGCACACCACGGTCAACAGCGCGTGGGGCCTGACCAAGACCACCGCCAACGACCAGACCCGCCTGCTGAGCGAGTTCGTGGACACGGCCGGCCCGCTGAACTCCGCCTCCCGCAAGACGATCTTCGAGCTGATGAGCACGGTCTCCAGTGCACAGGACTGGGGTGTCCCGTCGGTGGCGAAGTCCGGCGAGACGGCAACCGTCAAGAACGGCTGGGACACCCGGTCGGCCGACGGCGGCCTGTGGGCGGTCAACACGATCGGCCGCCTCACCGACGACGACGTCAACGTCTCGATCGCCGTCCTGTCCCACGACAACAAGTCCATGCAGGCAGGCATCACCCTGGTCCAGAAGGTGGCCAAGCAGACCCGCCAGTCGCTCGGCTACTGAGCGGTGAGCCGATCACGCACCTGGTGGCCGATCGCCCTGTCCCTCCTGGCGGCGGCCGCCCTGCTGTACGCCGTGGTCCTGCCGGGCGGTTACCTGACCTGGTTGCGGGTGGCCATGGTGCTGTGGGCGGTGGCCGCCGATGCTCGCCCGGCGTCAAGCCGTCGCCCCGCATGGGAGACACCGCCCGCGACGCCACCTTCGAGCCGCTCGGCGACAACTGGTATGCCTTCGCCGTCCCACGTTCCGGCGCACCGATCTGGGCCTTCAACCCGTTCGCCGTCCAAGCCACCACCGAGGTCTGAGGACCGGAGATACCGCTCTTGTCGGCCGCTCGGCGCCGAGCGAGGTCATCGACGCCGAACCCCATCGTGAGCCTCGTGTCGTCATCTTCCAGCCCTCCCGGCAATCGTGAGACGGCTGTCTCAGTCGCCCAGCCGTACCTCTCCCTGAAGGCCGGGACCCATCCGGCCGGAGAAGGGGGCGACTCGGATGTCGAAAAGACGCGCGAGGAGCAGGACAAAGGTAAGTCGATCACGGCGGCTCGCCATGATCGGAATCAGCGCCGCCGTCGTGGTGGCCGGGGCGATCGTGACGCCTCAGGCCTTCGCGGCGACAAACACCCGCGGATCTTTCCTCGACCGGCTGCGGAACGCGCGCGCGGCGGCCGGAGCGAGCGGGAACGGGGCCGGCGGGAACGGGGCCGGGCAGAACGCCGCGGGCTGTTCGGACGTGGAGCTTGTGTTCGCCCGGGGAACCGGCGAGCCGCAGGGGCTGGGAATCGTGGGACAGCCGCTGGCACGAGCGCTCGCCACCGAACTGCCGGGCCGGACCGTCGGCTCGTTCGCCGTCGTCTACGCGGCGGCGTCCAACCAGGCCAGCGCCGGACCGGGCGCGACCAACATGAGTCAGCACATCACGCAGGTCGCGCAGGCCTGCCCCAACACGCAGTTCGTGATCGGCGGCTACTCCCAGGGCGCCACGGTGACCGACATCGCCATGGGCATCAAGGGCGTCGGCACCGCCGGCCAGGCCATCCCGGCCGATCTCACCGGGCGGGTCGCCGCCGTCGTGGTCTACGGCAACCCGCTCGGCCTGCAGCGCAAGACCATCGCCCAGGCCAGCGCGACGTTCGGGGCACGGGCGAAGGAGTTCTGCAACACCGGCGACCCGGTCTGCGGCAACGGCAACAACTTCGCGGCGCACCTCGCCTACCCGCGCAACGGCACGGTCGGGCAGGGCGCCCAGTTCGCCGCCGGAAAAGTCGGCGGCTGACCACCACGGCCGGGGTCCGCGCCTAGGGCGCGGCCCCGGTCGTCCGCAGCACCGCGAAGTCGAACCGCTCGGCCAGGTCGGTGCCGGCCGGCGGCGGGCTCGGCCGATCCGGATTCGGCTTGCGCAGGTAGTAGACCCTCCCGAGAGGCCAGGAGAGCACGTCGCCGATCGGCTCGTACTGCCGCCCGGTGCTCCCGACCAGCACCGGCTGGCCCTCGTTCTCGTTCCGCGGCCGGCTCCGGCCGACCTGCCAGTCGACCCCCGGCGCCGCTCGCCGCACGGTCTCGGCCAGATACCACGTGACCGCGTCGAGCACCCGCAGCGACTCGTCCGACCAGGTATGCGGCGACAGCATGGCGGTGCGGCCGAACCACATCGGAAGGTCAGCGTCGCGCGGCCGCCGGAACGTCGAGCCGTCCGCCAGGCCGATCCGGTCCTCGGGCGCGTCGCCGGCCCGCAGCTGAAGGAAGCCGACCGCCCACTCCCAGAGCGGGCCGAGGCTCGCCCGGGAGAAGTCCAGCGCGACCGGGGCGCCGGCCAGCCGGGCCGTCCGCTGATCGCCGGCGGCCAGGTAGCGCCGCAGATAGTCCTCGTCGGACTCCCCCGGCGGCCCCTCGTAGATCTCCGGGCCGTGCGGCCCGATCGAGCCCGGCGCGATCAGGTCGAGCACCGCGTTGAGCGAGGCCCCGGTCAGGTCCCGCTCCTCGACCACGAACGCGGCGCCGTGCCGCTTGGCCAGCTCCTGCAGCAGATCCACCACCCGGGCCAGCTCGGCCCGGTAGACGCCCGGCGGTCGTTTCGGGTACACGTCGGCGACCGAGACGACGATCTCGCTCACCCCGGTCCGGCCAGCCGCGACCGACCACTGCGTGCTGGCCCGCTCGCCCTCCCAGACGAGCTCGGCGAACTCGCCCTTGGCGACACCCTCGGTCAGGTCCTCGTCGTCGTCCCCGAACAGCCGGCCGAGCAGGGCGACCGTGGCCGCCCTGCCCAGCTCGGCCCCGGACGGGACGACGCCCATGTCCAGGCTCACGTCACTAAGCTCCCGGCGCGTGGATGGTGAAGGGGTCTCCGGAGGCCCGAGGGTAGCCACAACCATCGATCAACTTCTGCCCCGCTCTATAGTGGACGGATGCTGGCTGTCGTCGCGAACGCGCTCGGTGGGCCTGAGGTGCTGCGGGTGACGGAGTTGCCCGAGCCCGAGGCGGGCCCCGGGCAGGTGCTGGTCCGGATCCGCGCGGTGTGTGTGCACCCGGCCGACCTGGCCGCCACCACCGGCCAGATCCCCGGCGGCCCGGTGCCGCCGCCGTTCCTGCCGGGTTGGGACATCGCCGGCGAGGTGGCCGCGACCGGCCCCGGCACGGCGGAATTCCAGGTCGGCGACCGCGTCGCCGGGATGATCCCGTGGTACCGGACGCGCGGCGCCCCCGGCGGCTACGCCGAGTTCGTGGCGGCCGACGCCGGCTGGCTGGTGCCGCTGCCGGCCGAGCTCGACTTCGCGTCCGCGGCCACCGTGCCGCTCAACGCCCAGACCGCCCACCAGGGCCTGGCCCTGCTGCCGACGACCGGCCGCCTCCTGGTCACCGGCGCCGGCGGTGGCGTCGGCGGCTTCGTCACCCAGCTGGCCGCCCAGCGCGGCCTCCACGTGCTGGCCCAGGCCGGCGCCGAGGACGAACAGTGGGTGCGCAACCTCGGCGCCCACGAGTTCATCCCCCGCTCCACCGATCCGGCGACGGCCGGCCCGGTGGCCGCGGTGTTCGACGCGGTCCCCCTCGGCCCGGCCGCCGCCGTCGAGGACGGCGGAGTCGTGGTCACCACCCGGCCCACGCCCCCGATCGACCCGGCACGCGGCATACGCCAGGAGCTGCAACTCATCCACCTCGACCGCGACCTGCTGGCCGACCTGGTGGCCCAGGTGGCCGCGGGCCGGCTGCGCACCCGAGTGGCGGCAACGATGCCGCTGACCGAGGCAGCCGACGCACACCGGCGAGCGCTGACCGGCGGCCTGCACGGAAAGCTCGTCCTGACCACGGGCTGAGCTCGGCATACCGCGGCGGCCCCGACCGGCTGCGCCGATAGGGTGAGCGGTGGTGTCACGCGAACTTACCGGCCGGATGCGCCCGGATCGCACGCGCCGGACGGCGTCCGGCGCGGTCGCCGTCCTGCCGCCGATCTCCCGGGAGAGCCGGAGCGGGGCTACGCCATGATGCTGTCCCGGCTGTTCGACCCGGCCGACGCCGGATGAGCCTGGCGATCGCGGTGCTGGCCGCCATCGCGTACGCCGGCGGATCGATCCTGCAAGCCATGGCCGCGACCCGGCCGGGCACGGTGCTGGCGCTGGCGGTGTCCCCGCTCTATCTGGCCGGTCTCGCCGCCGACGCCGGCGCCTGGGTGCTGTCGCTGTGGGCGCTGCAGGGGCTTGCGGTGTACGTCGTGCAGGCGGTGCTGGCCGGCTCCCTGGCGCTGACCGTGCTGCTGGCCCCCTTGGTCCTGCACGCCGTGATCCGGCCGCGCGACTACCTGGCGATCGTGGTCATGGTGAGCGCGCTGGCCGTGGTCGGCATGTCCAGCCGGGAACAGCCCGCCCCACCCGCGGGCGGAGGTGCGGTGACGCTGCTGTCGGTCGCCGGATTCGCCGTCGCCGCGCTCGCCGGCCTGGCCGTGCTGATGCCGGGGCGGACCGACCGGCGCGGCCTGCTGCTCGCGGGGCTGGCCGGACTCGCCTACTCGGCCACCGCGCTGGCCGGGCGGATGGTCCAGCAGCGCACACCGCTGATCGCCACCCTGGCCGAACCGCTGCTGTGGGTGGTGATCAGCGCCGGGGTGGCCGGCACCGCGGCCTACGCGGTGGCCCTGAAGCGCGGGGCGGTCGCCCCGACCACCGCGCTGCTGTGGGGGGTCGAGGTGATCGTCCCGGCGGTGGTGGCGATCCCCCTGCTCGGCGACGAGATCCGGCCCGGCTGGCGGATGCCGGCGGCGCTCGCGATCGCCGCCGTCGTCGGCGCCGCGGCGATCCTGGCCGGTTCCCCGGGCACCGAACAACCGTCGTGAGGCGCGGACTCCGCCTGCTGGAACGGTGCTCTCAGCCGGGCAGGCGGATGCCGAAGCCGTGCACGGCCGGAGCGATGACGCTCAGCAGCGCCAGGAACGCGGAGACCAGCACGGTCATGAACGCCGCGTGCCGGGCGGCGCCGTCCCGCAGCGTTCCGGCCGCGAGCATGCCGGCTCCCCACGGCAGCGACCACCAGAGCGCGAACTGGCCGGCGGCCGTGCCGCTCGTGTAGTTCCAGTGGGCGCACAGCAGGACCGGCACCACGACGGCGATCGCCGCGCCGGCGATGATGCCGCCGGCGACCTGGGCCTTCCGCGGCAACTGCACGCCACGGCCGGTGCGGTAGAGCAGCACACTGACCACCACCGCGGTGGCCGCCACCGCGCCCATCACCGCCGCCACCAGGGATCCGGCGGCGGCGCGTTCGAAGCTGGCGCCGTCCGCCCCGGCGAAGTTCCACCAGTCGCGGTGGGCGACCAGGGCGATCCCGCCGACCTGCAGCGCGGCGAGCCCGGCCACCACGGCCGCGACGCGCGCCGCCGCCGCGTGCACAGCGCAGACCACCCCGGCAACGGCAAGAACGGCGATCAGGACCGGCAACATCGGCGGGTACGGCGTCAGCTCGCCCGGCCCCGGCCCGGATCCGTCATGGCCGGCGGCGTAGTCGGTCCAGCTGGCCGGCAGGGCGAGCAGAGCAGCCGCCGTGCCGGCCAGCACCGTGAGGGCGCACCCCCACAGCCGAGCCGTCGATGCCGGTGGCGCGGCGCGCCGCCCTATTCCGAGATGAAGATCCACGAGCGGATCAACGACCCGGCCGCCCCTTCATGACGGTCAGGAGATGTGCGGGCAGTTGGTGGTGAACTGCGAAACCGTGGTGCTGACCGCCGGGCCCGGGCAGAGGAACTGCTCGTAACGGGTGTCGTCGTCGACGAAGCGCTTCAGCCAGGCGATGCTGTTCGCGGCGATCGTGGTGTTCGACGAGTTCGGCGCGAAGTGGCTGGCCCCGGCCAGCTCCAGGTACGCCTTGTCGAGCCCGGCCGGCAGGCTGGTGAAGAACGGCTTGGCGTGCTGGGCGACCGGCGCGATGGTGTCCGCCTGCGCCCCGATGATCAGCGTCGGGACGGCCAGCCCGGCGAAGCTCTTGGTCGTGTCCCACGGCGTCAGCGGGATCGCGGCCTGCAGCGACGGCCGGGACTTGGCCGCCTCGAGGGTGCCGCCACCGCCCATCGAGTGCCCCATCACGGCCAGCCGGGTGATGTCGATCCGGGTCCGGACGGTGCTCCGGGTGGTCAGGTAGTCGAGCGCGGCGAGCAGCTCGGTGCCGCGGGTGGCCGGCTGGTCCGAGGTGGTCAGCGTGTCGATGTTGAACACCACGAAGCCCTGCGAGGCGATCCGCGGGGCCAGCCAGGCCATGCTGCTGCGCATCGCGGTGTAGCCGGGGGCGATCGCGACCGCCCCGAAGGTACCACTGGCGGTGCTGGTCGGGTAGTAGATGTCGCCGCCGCCGAAGCCGGAGACCGCGAGCCGGGAGACATTGGTCTGCGAGGTGGCGAACGGGCCGCTGGTGGCCTGGATGCTCGCGGTGGTCGGCGCCGGGCCACGCTGGTAGGACGTCGTGGCCGCGTTCGCGTCCGGCACCAGGGTCACGCCGGCCGCGGTCAGCGCGACCGCGGCGAGCGCGGCGACCATATTTCGGGCACGGAAGAGTTTCATTGTTTCGCCCCTCAGGTGTGAAATCGAGATTTCGATACTCACCCAGGAATTGCACAGGAACAACGAATAGGCGCGATCGTGAGATTGCGGTCTCAGCGTCCTTTCGGCCCATTGACTCAGTCGTTCAGCAGGCTCCGCAATGCCGGTTCGACCACCGCGAAGCTGACCGCGATCGGCCCGATCAGGTCACCGAAAAGAACCGACTCGACGATCCGCACGTACACCGCCGACCTGGCCAGCAGCTCGTCCGGCGACAGGCCGGGCAGCACCCCGGCGGCCACGAAGATGTCCCGCTGCGCATACACCGACCGCCGGTACACGCCGTGCACCGGTGAGATGAAAAGCCGGGTGGCGGTCTCCGGTTCGGTCTGGAAGAACAGCCGCAGAGGGCTGGGCCCGGCCAGCCATTCCGCGAAGGTGCGGGTCAACTCGAGGACGCTTTCCACGTCGTTCGGCGGATTTTCCGCGGCGGCGTCGGCGAACAATTTCCGGTCGATCGCCCAGAACGCCTCGGCGAGCAGCTCATCGCGACTGCCGGCCACCCGGTAGAGGGTGGCCCGGCTGATGCTCAGCTCGGCGGCGAGCAGATCCATGTCCAGCCCGGCGTGCTGAAGGAAGTGCATGGCCGCGGCCCGCAGTACCTCCTTGGGCGCGACGACACGGCGCACGCCCTCGGTCGCGGACCTGAGTTCGGCGGGAGGCAGGTCCTCCGGCATGACACCTCCATGCGCTGGTCAACAAGATCAACCCAACGTAAGGTGCCCGCCGATTCCGCGCGTCAGCCGTTTTGCAGCGCTGAACAGCCGGTTGGCCAGCACAAATGCCAAGAAGGGGGACGCTCGGCGCTATTCATACTTCCCCTATGGGATCTGGAGGTTTACGATCGCGGCATGAGCGGTGACCGGATGCTGGGCGCGGCCGTGCGACGACTTTGGGACGCTTTCCTCGACGCCCTGACGGGCCTCGCCGAGCTGCCACCCGAGCCGTCCGCGCTCGAACTGGCCGATGCCGCACGACGTGGGCCAGGTCCTCACCGGCGTCCTTGAGCAGTCCTCCGCAAGCTGACATCGCCGAAGGGTGCAGGCAGGGCCGGCTCGACCACGTCGGCCGGCAGCGGGAGTCGCTGCGCGGGCTCGACTCGTTCGTCAGATCGTGCATCTGGCCAACCTGGCCGGGATCGCCCGCAGCATCGAGGCGGAGACCGTGGCGATCGTCCGGAGCCGCACCCGGACCAGCCTGCACGCGCGGACGCCGGTCGCCGCCCAGGACCCGGAGGTGCTGGCGGTCGTCGGCCTCCTGCACGCACGCCGGCTGACCGCGGACGCCCTGCTGCGGCACGCGGCCGTCCGGCTCGAGGTCGCCCAGGACAGCGGCGCCGAGGCCGACTTCACCCTGGCCTACCAGGACACCTCGGCCGCCCAGGTCGCGGTGATCGAGGCGGTGCTGGACGCCGCGACGATCGCGTTCAACGCCGGCGGGTCGGGTGGCAGATGTGGTCATCGGCCCGCCTGTCGTGATTCGTCGTGCGTCCGGCGGAACAGGATGTGTGTGACGGCGTACTGCGCACCCGTGCCGATCACCATCGACAGCCACACACCCTGCACGCCGAGGACGGGCACCGAGCTCAGGGCGTACGCGGACGGGATCTGCACACATGCACCGAACACGGTGACGGCGAGCAGCGAGCGCGTCTGCCCGCCACCCATGAAGACGCCGCCCAGCGCGATGACACCCGCGAGCAGGATCAGGTACGGCCACAAATACCAGAACAGCGTCGCACCCGAATCCAGGACTGCCGGGTCGCTGGAGAAGACGCCCAGGACGGCCCGGCCGCTGACCGCGAGCAGCAGCCCGGCGACGGCCCCGGTGACGGTGGCCAGCAGCCGACTCTGCTGCCCGATGAGCCGGTCCTCGTTCCCACCGGAGCCGCGGGCACGGGCCACCATGATGCCGCCGGCCTGGCGAAACGCATAGAAGGCCATCGTGACGAAGAGGATGACCTTGGTGCCGATGCCGTACGCGGCAAGTGGCTCCGCACCGAATCGGGCGACGATGCCGATCAGGGTGGCACCGATTCCCATCCGCAGGACGAATTCGCCGGAAGCGGGCAGGCCGACGCCCAGGATTCGGGCCATGGCCGCGGCGAGGCCCGGGCCGGCCGGAGCTCCGGTCATCAGCCGGCGCCGCAGCAGCGTCAGGGCCACACCGAGGGCGACCGCACGGCCGAGAAGCATCCCGAGGGCCGCGCCGCGCACGCCCAACTCGGGCAGCGGCCCGATCCCGTAGATCAGGAGTGGGTCGAGCACCAGGATGCAGCCGTTCGCCAGGATGGCCATCCGCATCGGCGTACGCGTGTCGCCCGTACCTTTGAAGATGCCGTCGATGACGTTCTGCGCGTAGAAGACCGCCACCCCCGGGAGCGAGATCGCGAAGAACGCGACCGCGAGCCGGTGCACTTCGCCGTCGCCGCCCACCAACAGCCCGGCCACCTCGTCACGGAGCAGGAATCCACCGGCCGCGACGATCGGGGTGATGACCAGCCAGAGACTCGCGGCGGCGCGGACCGCGACCGCGAGTTCGCCCCGCCGGCCGCCGCCCAGCGCGTCCGCGATGAGCACCGTCGTCCCGATGTTGACCATCAGGATGACGCCGAGCAGAACGTTCTCCAGCGTGCTCGCCACCGCAACGGCGCCGACCGCGGCCTCGCCGAGTCGCGCCACCCAGGCGGTGTCGATGATGCCGGCCACGACACCGGAGAGCAGTTCGCAGTAGACCGGGACGGTGAGGCCGAGCAACGCCCGGCGGCTTTCCACGATGCTGGACACGACTCCTCCGGCTACCTCGATTAGAGTGACTCTATTCGAGGTAGTCAGACTTCGACAACACCATTGCCATCGTTCGGAGGCGCACCGTGCTGACCCTCGCGATCCTCGGCTTCCTCGCGGAGCGGCCGCTGCACGCCTACGAGTTGCGCCGCCATGTCTCCGACCTGATCGGACACAACCGCCCGGTGAGCGACGGTGCGCTCTACCCCGCACTGCAGCGGATGCACCGGTCCGGCCTGGTCGAACGCCGCTCCGAACCGGGCGACAGCGCCCCACCCCGGCAGATCCTCACGATCACCGACGAGGGCAACGCCGAATTGCTGCGCCGGCTCACCACTCCGAAGGAGGCCGAGATAACCGACGGCGGCTCGTTCTTCACGCTGCTCGCCTTCCTCAGCCTCGTCCCCGACCCGGGACAGCAGGCCGCCGTGCTGCAGCGCCGGCTGGACTTCCTCACCCGCCCGGCGAGCTTCTTCCAGCGGTCCGGCGCGCCGGTACGGATCAGGGACGAACAGGACCGTTACCGCCGGGGAATGCTGGTCATGGCACGGGCGACCCAACTGGCGGAACGGGCCTGGCTGGAGGAGACGCTGGCAGATCTGGGTCAAGCGTCCTGAGCCGGCCGGGGCAGCAGGCCGGCGGCGTTGCCGGAGCGCATCGCGTGCTGGGCCTCGGTGTTGAGCAGCGGGGTGCGGTCGAGGGCGGCGGCCAGGTGCTTCGCCAGCGGCTCGGGGGTGAACGGCCAGTCGCTGCCGTAGAGCAGGCGGTCGGGGCCGGCCAGGGCCAGCAGCGACGGGAGCTGGTGCGGCAGCGGCATTCCGGCCAGGTCGAAGTAGAGCCGCCGCAGCTGGGACCGGACGTCGATGCCCTGGGCCTCGGGCAGGGCCGCCGCGAACGTGGCGATCCGATCGGCGGCCGACGCCAGGACGCCGCCGCCGTGCGGGACGACGATCGTGACCCGGGGGTGCCGTTGCAGGGTTCCGGTCAGGAGCAGGTCGGTGACGGCACGGGCGGTGTCGACCGGGAACTCCAGCATCGGGCGGGGGCGGCCGCGGGCCACCAGCTCCCAGCCGGGTGGCGACGTCGGGTGCAGGACCACCAGCGCGGAGCGTTCGTCGAGGGCGTCCCAGACCGGCTCGAACGCCGGATCGCCCGGGTACACGCCGCCGGAATTCGTCTCCAGGACCACGCCGTCGAGGCCGAGCTCGTCGTACGCGAAGGTGATCTCGTCGATCGTGCCGGCGACGTCGGGCAGCGGGAGCGCGGCAAGCACCGCGAACCGGCCCGGGTGGTCGGCGACCAGGCCGGCCCCGAACCGGTTGACCGCGCGGGCGAGCTCGCGCGCGGCCGCATCGTCGCCGAAGTGCACGCCCGGCGAGGAGATCGAGAGCAGCGCGGTCGTGATGTCCAGTCCGTCCATCGTCGCCAGTGCCGCGCCGGCGCTCCAGGGCGGGATCGCCGGCATGCCGTCGGGGTGGCCGTGCCCGGCGGCCGCGGCGGCGGCCCGGTAGAAGTCCGGGATGACGTGCGCGTGCATGTCGATGCGGCTCATCGCCGGCCACCCGGCGCGGCCGCGGCGGCCGGGAGCCCGGCCGCCGTGGCGCGCAGCATGCTTCTGCGGTCCATCTGTCCTCCGGAAGTCAGTTGTCGATCGCCGCCAGGGCGGCGTAGCGGAGCAGCGCGTCGGTGGTGTGCTGGATGTGCGCGGCCAGCGCGACGGCCACCCCGTCGGCGTCGCGGGCCACGGCCAGCGCCAGCAAGCGGGCGTGCTCGCCGGCGATGTCGCGGTCGTCGTCGTGGGCGATCGAGCGGGACCAGATCCGGTAGAGCTCGCCGGCGTCGCGCAGCCCGTTGGCGATGGCCTCGAGCCGGGGACTGCCGCAGCCCGCCACGAGCGCCTGGTGGAAGGCCTGGTGGGCGCGGATCCAGTCCTCGCCCAGCGGGGTGCGGGCCAGGGTGTGGTGGGCGGCCACCAGCGCGGCCTCCCACGCGAGGTCGCCGCGCTCGACCGAGCGCCGGGCGGCGAGCGTCTCGACATCGATGCGGGTGCTGGTCAGATCGGTCAGGTCCGCGACGCTGAGCGCGACCACGCTGAAGCCGCGCTGCGGGTGCGCGACGACCAGGCCCTGCTCGGCGAGCCGGCTCAGCGCCTCGCGCACGACCGACAGGCTGGCCGTGTAGCGCGTGCCGAGCACGGCGAGCTTGAGCTTGGAACCGGGCTCGAACAGGCCGGCGAGCAGGTCGGCCCGGAGCTGGTCGAACACCGCGTTGCTGCGGGTGCTGGCGTCGATGGTCACCGGTGCACCGTACCCGAAACTCGAAATTCTTGCTCTTCTCGATGTTTCTAAATAATTTCGAAAATCTGTTGCTTCGCCGGCGAGCCCTGTGTCAGCCTCGGGTTCGGTTCACCCCCCGAGGAGGTTGCGACGTGAACACACCAACTCCACTGAGTCGGCGACAGCTGCTGACCCTCGGCGCGGGCCTGGCCGCCATCGGGACCGTCGGCGGATTCGCAACGGCCCCGGACCTGGGGCTGATCCCCCGTCCCACCGCCGGTGGCAGCCAGCTGATCGCGACGATGGGGATCATCGCCGATCCCTGGCAGGCCAGGGTCCGCGCGGCCGGCTACGTCACCAGGTCGGCGACCGTCAACCAGGTCAACGTCAGCTATGTCGAGGGTCCCGACAACGGGCCGCCGCTGGTTCTTCTGCACGCCCAGCAGCTCGACTGGTTCGGCTACAGCCGGGTGCTGCCGGAGCTGGCGAAGAAGTTCCATGTCTTCGTCGTCGACTACCAGGGCCACGGCAACACCATCACCCCGGCCGGGTACGCGATGACCGCGAACCGGATCGGCACCGACCTCGCCGCCTTCCTGCAGGCGAAGATCGGGCAGCCGGCCTTCGTGACCGGCAACTCCTCGGGCGGACTGCTGACCGCGTGGCTCGCCGCCAACCGGCCCCAGCAGGTCCGGTCGGTGCTGCTGGAGGACCCGCCGCTGTTCGCCTCGGAATACCCGCGGATCAAGAAGACGATCGCCTACCGCGACTTCGCGAGCTGCGCCACCGCGGTGGACCAGAACGTGCGCGACTTCCTGCCCTTCTGGATCCAGGTCAACAAGGACTTCATCGAGGCGAACGTCGGCGTGGTCAACCTGGCCCAGCCGCAGCAGTTCGTCACGGCCCTGGAGGGTTTCTTCCGATGACCGCGGACCGGACGGTAGACACCCATCGCGGCCTGCACAGCGAGCTCGGCGGCCGGCGCCACGAACACCCGGGGCGCGCCAAGGAACCAGTGATCAAGGTGGTGGCGCTCGCCTGGCTGGAGTTCGTCAAACCCGACCTCGACCGGGCGGAGAAGTTCGCGACCGACTTCGGCTTTCAGGTGGCCGAGCGCTCCCCCGACGTACTCAAGCTTCGTGGCACCTGGTCGGCCGCGCCGTGCCTGGTGATCCGCCGCGGCCCCCGGCCGGGGTTCGTCGGCCCCGTCTTCCTCGCCGAGTCGGTTGCCGACGTCGAGCGGCTCGCCCGCAGGACCGGCGGCACCGCCACGGCGACGGCCGGCGGCACCGCCGTGCGGCTGCGTGATCCCAGCGGGCTCCCGGTCCAGGTGGTGGCCGGGCTCGCCCCGCTGGCGGCGGTGCCGGAACGGGCCCACCATGAGTTCAACTTCGGCGCCGAGCCGGTGCGGGTCAACGCGACCCAGCGGACGCCGGCGGGGCCGGCGCAGGTGCAGAAGCTCGGCCACGTCGTCCTGGAAACCACCCGGTTCCGCGCCACGCTCGACTGGTACCTGGAGAACCTCGGCATGATCGTCTCGGACTTCCTCTACCTGGACGGCCTGCGCGACCGCGGGCCGACGATGGCCTTCATCCGCTGCGATCTGGGCTCGGTGCCGTCCGACCACCACACCCTCGCCATGCATCTGGGCATGCGCAACGGCTACGTCCACTCCGCCTACCAGCTCACCGACCTGGACGAGGTGGCGATCGGCGGGGAGTTCCTGCGCGATCGGGGCTACCGGCGCGTCTGGGGTATCGGCCGGCACATCCAGGGCAGCCAGATCTTCGACTACTGGCACGATCCGGACCGGATGATGTTCGAGCACTACGCCGACGGCGACGTCTTCGACTGCACCGTCGAGCCGGGCTGGGCCACCATGAACGCCAGCGGCCTGTCCCAGTGGGGACCGCCGGTGAGCCGCGACTTCCTCGGCAGCAAACCGAGCCCCGCCCTGGCCAGGGCCCTGATAACGGCACTGGCCGACGGCGGCAACGAGTTCGACCTCGACGTCGCCCGCGCCTTGATGAAAGCGATGAGTGCATGAGCGTCAACATTGCTCGTACGGCCAGTGGGTGGTGGGTCGAGGCGAAGGGCCGCCTGACCCGGATCGCTACATCGGCCGCCACGACCCGCGAGTTGCTGGCCGACCGCGCCGCCGTCGAGGCGGCCGCCGCCTCCCCCGACCCGGACGGCCCGTTCGCGGATGCCGAGGTGCTGCTCTCGCCGGTCACCACCCCGGCGCGAGTGGTGGCGCAGATGGTCAACTACCGCACGCACGCCGTGGACTCCGGGTTCGACCCGGATCGGGTGCCGGCCGCGTTCTTCCGCAAGGCGTCGGGATCGGTCAGCGGGCCGGGCGACGACATCGTCCGGCCTTCGCACGTGAAGTTCCTCGACTACGAGGTCGAACTCGGCCTCGTGTTCGCGGGGCCACTCACCATCGGCACCGTCGTCAACCCCGGCGACCTCGCCCGCTACGTCGCCGGGCTGGTCGTCACCAACGACGTCAGCGCCCGCGACGTGCAGCTGACCAAGACGCAGTTCTACGAGGCGAAGTCGTATCCGACGTTCACCCCGGTCGGTCCCTACCTGACGCTGGTCGACGCCGACGACCTCGCCGCGCTCGACGAGGTTCGCCTGACGCTGTCGGTCAACGGGGAGAAACGCCAGGACAGCACCGTGGCCGACATGATCGTCAAGCCGGCCGCGGCGCTCACCGCGCTGGCCCGGTTCCAGACCATGGACGCCGGCGACCTGCTGCTGACCGGCACGCCCGGCGGCACCGCGCTCAAGGCCCCGCCGCCGCTGGTGAACCGGCTCGCCGGCCTGCTCTCCCCGGCCCGGCGCCTGGAGATCTTCTTCAAGCGGCAGGCCACCAACCTCCGCTACCTGCAGGACGGCGACGTCGTCTCGGCGTCGATCACCCTGCCGCGGCGCGGGCTGGACCTCGGTACGCAGACCACCGTCGTCCGGGCGAAGTGATGGACCCGTTCGACGTCCTCGTCGTCGGCGCCGGCCCGACCGGCCTGACGCTGGCGACCCTGCTCGCCCGGCAGGGCCGCAGCGTCTGCGTCGTCGAACGCCACGCCGACCTCTATCCGCTGCCCCGGGCGGTGCACCTGGACGGCGAGGTGTTCCGGATCCTGCACGAGGTCGGGGTCGGCGACGCGTTCGCCGAGGTCAGCCGCGCGACCCGCGGGCTTCAGCTGGTCGACGCCCGCCACCGGGTGCTGGCCCGCTTCGAACGGGACGCGGAGACCCCGGCCGGACTGCCCGAGGCCAACCTCTTCGACCAGCCCGAGCTGGAGAAGCTGCTCCGGAAGAACCTGGCCGAGTGGCCCGCGGTAACCCTGCTCAGCGGCGCCGAGGTCACCGAGTTGACCCAGGACGCCGGCCAGGTCACGGCCACCATCCGCGGATCGTCCACCGACCAGGTCACCGCGAAGTACGCGGTGGGCTGCGACGGCGCCAACAGCCTGGTCCGCCGGGTCATCGGCGCCACCCAGCGGCCGCTCGGCTTCGAACAGCGGTGGCTCGTCGTCGACGTGCGCTCGCCGGCCGAGTTCGGCGCCTGGGACGGCGTCCACCAGGTCTGCGACCCGCGACGCGCGTCGACCTACATGCGGATCGGACCCGACCGGTACCGCTTCGAGATCCGCCTCCACGACGACGAGAGCCCCGACGACTTCGCCGGCCTGGCGGAGCTGCGCGTGCTCATCGACCCCTGGGCCGGCGCCGTCCCCGACGACCAGCTGGAGATCCTGCGCGCCACCGAGTACACCTTCCGCGCCGGCATCGCCGACACCTGGCGGGACCGGCGCATCCTCATCGCCGGCGACGCCGCGCACCTGACACCGCCGTTCATCGGCCAGGGCATGTGTGCGGGCCTGCGCGACGCCATGAACCTGGCGTGGAAGCTCGCCGCCGTCATCGACGGCCACGCCTCCGCCACCCTGCTGGACAGCTACCAGGCCGAACGCCGGCCGCACGCCGAGACGCTCATCCGGCTCGCCGTCATTCTCGGGCGGGCGATGACCGGCGGCGGGGCGGCGGCTGCCGTGGCCCGGCGCGCGATCCTGGCCGTGGTCCGGCACGTACCGGGCGTCGCCGCCAAGGTCCTCGACGCCACCTCACCCCGGCTCGAAGGCCCGCTGGTCGACAAGCGACTGGCCGGAAAGGCCCGCGGCACGCTGCTGCCCTTGGTGCGCGTCGGCCCCGACCTCGTCGACCGCCTTCTGGGGCCCGGATTCGCCGTCGTGGCCATCACCGGCACCGACCTTCCGGATCGCGTGCACCGGGTGCTCGTTGACCCCGTACACCAGCTGGGGGTTTGGCTTGAAGATCTTGATGCGTCCTGGGCGCTGATCCGCCCCGACCGCACCGTGCACGCCGTCGGCCGCTCGACCGCCGCGCTCGCCCCGGCCCTCGCCACGTTCGGACGCACCGCATGATCACGTCGTTCGCCCAGCTCGCCGAGGCGCGGACCGGGAAATCGATGCCCGGCTACCGCGAGCTGCACGAATGGTCGGTCGATGACCTCGCCGGCTTCTGGGCCACGGTCTGGGAGTTTTTTAAGATCAGATCCGACGCCGGGTACGAGCGGGTGCTCGACGACCAGCCGATGCCGGGCGCCCGCTGGTTCCCCGGCGCGCGCCTCAACTACGCCGAGCACGCGCTGCGCGACCGGGACGGGATCGCGCTGCTCGCGGTCACCGAGGACGGCCACGTCACCCCGATGACCTGGGACGAGTTGCGGTCCCAGGTGGCCGCGTTCGCCGGCTGGCTGCGCCGGCAGGGCGTCGGCGAGGGCGACCGCGTCGTCGGATACCTGCCGAACGCCGCACCGGCGGTGGTCGCCTTCCTCGCCACGGCGAGCCTGGGCGCGATCTGGTCGGCCTGCGGGCAGGACTACGGCGCCGAGGGTGCGGCGGCGAAGTTCGCCCAGCTGGAACCGGTTGTTCTGGTCACGGCGGACGGCTACCACTTCAACGGCCGGGTGCACGACCGCCGGGCCGAGGTCGCCGGCCTGCGCGACCTGCTGCCGACCCTGCGGGCGGTGGTGCTGGCCGACCACATCGGCACGACCGGCGACCCGGGCACGGTGCCGTGGGCCGAGGCGATCGCGACGCCCGCGCCGCTGAGCTTCACCCGGGTCGAGTTCTCCACCCCGCTGTGGGTGCTGTTCTCCTCGGGCACCACCGGCGTGCCGAAGGGCATCGTGCACGGCCACGGCGGCGTCCTGCTGGAGCATCTCAAGCTGCTCGGCCTGCACACCGACCTGCGGGCCGGCGACCGGTTCCTCTGGTACACCACGACGAACTGGATGATGTGGAACCTCGCCGTCTCCGGCCTGCTCGTCGGCGCGACCGTGGTGCTCTACGACGGCAGCCCGATGGTCCCCGACGCCACCCGGCTGTGGCGGCTGGCCGCCGGCCTCGGCGTCGCGGTGCTCGGCACCAGCCCCGGCCACCTGCTCGCCTGCGCCAAGGCCGGCGTCGAACCGGCCGCCCTCGGGCTGGACGCGCTGCGGCTGATCGGCAGCACCGGCGCCCCGCTGCCGGCCGCCTGCTACGCCTGGTCGGCGGCGCACGTCGGGCCGGACGTGCGACTGGTCTCCACCACCGGCGGCACCGATGTGGTCAGCGGCTTCGCCGGCAGCGCACCGACCACGCCGATCTGGCCCGGCGAGATCTCCGCCCCGCTGCTCGGCGTGGCCCTGGCCGCCTGGGACGAGGACGGGAAACCGGTCGTGGGTGAGGTCGGCGAGCTGGTCGTCACCCGGCCGATGCCGTCGATGCCAGTCGGGCTGTGGAACGACCCGGACGGCAGCCGGTACCGGGCGGCCTACTTCGATCGTTATCCCGGGGTATGGCGGCACGGCGACTGGATGACGATGACCGAACGCGGCAGCGTCGTGGTGTCGGGGCGCTCCGACTCCACGCTCAACCGCAACGGCGTACGGCTCGGCAGCGCCGACCTGTACGCGGTCGTGGAGAGACTGCCCGAGGTCGCCGAGGCCCTGGTGATCGGGGCGGAGTTGAGCGGCGGCGGCTATTGGATGCCGCTGTTCGTGGTGCTCGCGGAGGGCGCGGTCCTCGACGAGGCGCTCAAGGACCGGATCAACACGGCCATCCGCACCCAGGCCTCGCCCCGGCACGTGCCGGACACGATCATCGCGGTGCCCGCCATCCCGCACACCCGCACCGGCAAGAAGCTGGAGGTGCCGATCAAACGGCTGCTCCAGGGCGCGACGATCGAGCAGGCCCTGGCCCGCGACGCCGTCGACAACCCGGCGCTGCTCGACTTCTACAAAGATCTCTCATGGGAGATCGACAGCGGATGGACAGCCGTTTCATAGCAACGGTATGGTCGGCGCCGCGATGACCATTACGAATCCCCCGCTGCGTAGCGCCGAAGCCGTTGCACCGGCCGCCCCCGGCACCGCCCCGGCACCACGGATGGCCTGGCTGGATGCCCTGCGCGGGTTCGCCGCACTGGTGGTGGCGTGGTACCACATATCCCCGTCGGTGATCGGCCACCTGCACTTCAGCATCCACCACTACGTCGACCTCGGCCGGTACGGCGTGATGCTGTTCTTCCTGGTCAGCGGCTACGTCATTCCGATGTCGCTGGAGCGGCACGGCTCGCCGCGCAAATTCTGGGTGGGCCGGCTGTTCCGGATCTACCCGGCCTTCCTGGCCACCGTCGTGGTGGCCCTGGTGCTCGTCCAGGCCGGCCTGATGGACCTGCCGCCGGCCCTGCGGGAGCAGACCGTCGCCGGGACGCTCGGCCACGTCACGATGCTGCAGGAGTTCGTGGGCGTACGCGGACTGCTCTGGCCGTTCTGGACCCTGTCCTTCGAGATGGTGTTCTACCTGGTCGTGGCCGGTCTGTTCGTCTGGGGGCTGCACCGGCTCAGCGCCTGGTGGGCGGCCGGGCTCGCGCTGATCGCCCTGCTCGGCGGCCCGGCGCTGCCCGACGCGCTCTTCGGCGCCACCGCCGCCGACCGCCGCCTGACCGCCGCCGTCCTGGTCCTGGTGATGGGTTTCAGCCTGATCGCCTACCTCAACGGCCGGCGGGCGCTGGTCGCGGTCGCGGGCGTCCTCGGTCTCGGCTTCGTCATGCTGCCGCTGTTCAACGCGCACACCACCCGATGGAGCACCTCGGTCGCCTCCTGGCAGGCGGTGGTGATGCTCAGCATCATGTTCGCCGGCACGGTCATCTACCGGCTCCAGCACGGGCAGATCAACCGCGCCGGTGGCTTCGCCGCGCTCGGCGCCGTGTTCGTCGCCTCGGCCGTCAGCCCCTGGGTCGACTCCGGCGACCGATTCGACCTGGTCCGGTGGACGCTGATCACCGGGCTGGTCGCCGGCACCTTCGCGCTCGGTTTCGCGCTGCGGCACCGGAGGGTCCCGGCCCTGCTCACCTGGCTCGGCGCGATCAGCTACTCGGTGTACCTCATGCACTATGCCGCGCTGATGGTCGCCGGCCGCCTGGTCGGCGAACCCCACCCGACTCCCCTGGTCCAGGCCAAGGTCGGGATCGTGTTCGCCGTGCTCACCTTCGGCGCGGCCTGGCTGACCTACCGGTTCGTCGAGCAGCCGGGGCAGGCGCTCGGCCGGCGCTTCCAGCGTTATCTCGACGAGCGCCTCGGCCCGGACCGGTCCCGGCGTCAGACGACGCCGACCGGCAGCCGGTAGAAGCTGAGCAGGCCGATCCGGTTGGCGTTGGCGACCCACGGGCCGGCGCCGGGGTGGCCGACGTAGCTGACGTTCACCACCAGCGCGGCGACCGGTTTCTTCAGGTGCAGGGTGAGGAATCCGGGCCGGGCGGTCACCGTCATCCCGACCCGGCGGTCGTTGACCAGGAAGTTCTTCGCCACACCGGGGTCGGCGCGGATCGCGTCGGTGGCGTTGCGCAACGCGATGGTGATCTCGGTGCGGGCCGGGTTGGCGAACCACGCCGCGCGCGGGTTCGGGGCCTCGGTGGCGACCGGGCTGCCGCCGTAGTAGTCCCGGGCGATCGCGAGGAAGTCGTGATCGGCCAGCGTCGCGTAGCCACCGGCGTAGTAGTAATGGCAGCGGTCCGGCCCCTGCCCGTCGATGCCGTTGGTGGACAGCACGGTCACGCCCAGGGTGTCCGCATACCGTCGCTGCGCCTCTCGTTCCGCGTAGGCGGGCAGCAATTTGCGGAACCAGGACAGGCATCCGTTGCGGATCTGGTGGACATAGATGTGCTCGGCGCCGGTGTAGTCCGTCCGCCAGCCCGCCAGGAGCCGGGCGAAACCCGTGCTCTGCGCAACGGCGTCCTCGTTGTCGGATTCCCCCTGATACCAAAGGATTCCGCGGATCCGGTCCTGCAAGCCGGCCCGGGCGGCACGGTCGAGCAGCCGGCCGTAGTTGGTGTCCGGATCGCGCGGGTCGGCGTCGTCGCGCTGGAAGAACCCGATCGGCTGGGCGTCGTGGGCGCCGTTCAGCAGGGCGACCGGGATGCCGTAGGTATCGACGATCCGCCGGCCCAGCCGCAGGGCGTACTGCCCGACCGCGCCGGGGGCCTGATAGGCGTCCCCGTCGGCCTGCCGCCAACCGCCGTCCGCGGCCGACCCGGCCGGGTCGTCGGTGCTGGAGCCGAACGTGCGGATCCAGCGGGACCGGTCCGGCGCACTCGAGTTCGAGGTGTCCGCCGGGTTTCGGGGATCGCGGTCGAACCGCTTGGCCGCCGCGGCGTTGGACTGCCCGCTGACGACGAAGGCGTCCCCGGCGACGAGGTCGGGCCAGCTCGCGTGGAGCGTGGCGGTGCGGCCCGCGATCACGTAGAGGGAGACGGTGTAGCTCTCCAGACCGGCTGGCAACTGCAGGCTGAGCGAGAACGACGGGCCGCCCGCGGCAACCGACGAGATGAGTGCACCGTCGGAGTCCCTGGTGAGGTCGGCCCGGAACGAGTCGGCCGCACCGGCGGCGGTTCCGGCGACGGCCACCGTTGCCCTGTTGGTGGCGGGGTCGCGGGGATACAGCGCGTGGGCGCCCGGTGACCGGCTCAGCGTGAGGGCCGGCCCGGCCGCGGCGTCCGACGACGGGGTGGCAGCGCTCGAGATGACCGCGACACACGCCATGAGCACCACGAATGCCACCGTGGTGCGCAGGGAACGCATGGTGAAGACCTTTCGTAGTTCGGGTGCTCGGCGATCAAGGATAAGAAAAGGCGCGCCGGCCCCTTCAAGGGGTCGGCGCGCCGGGTTGAAGAGGATCAGAAGACCGACAGGCCGTACGCGTTCAGCGGCTCGGTGACCGGCTGGAAGTACGTGACGCCGCCGGAGGTGCAGTTGCCACTTCCGCCGGAGGTCAGGCCGAGGGCCGTCGTGCCGGAGTAGAGCGAGCCGCCACTGTCGCCCGACTCGGCACAGACGGTGGTCCGGATCAGGCCGGAGACGGTGCCCTCGGAGTAGTTGACCGTGGCGTTCAGCTGGGTGACCGACCCGGTGTGGATGCCGGTGGTGGAGCCGCGGCGGGAGACGGACGCACCGACGGCCGGGGTGGCGGCCGAGGTGATGTCCTGGGAGCCGACCGCGCCGCTGATGGTGACCGTGGTGCTGGTCGAATACTTGACGATGCCGTAGTCGTTGCCGGGGAAGCTGGAGACGTAGTTGCTGCCCAGCAGGGTGGTCTTGGCGGAGTTGCTGTACCAGGTCGAGGCCACCTGGGTGCAGTGCCCGGCGGTCAGGAAGTAGTACGCACCGGCGCTGTTCTTCACGTTGAAGCCGAGCGAGCAGCGGTAGGCCCCGCCGTAGATGGCGTCGCCGCCGGAGATCCGGGGCGACAGCGTGCCGGGCACGGTCTCGAGACTGGCCCTGTCGCCGAGCTGGGCGACGGTGGCCTTGACCGCGGCGAGCGTGGCGCCGGTGACCGTGCTGTCGACGCTGACCACGACCTTGTTGCTGACCGGGTCGACGGCGAACGCGGTGCCCGGCGTCTTGAGGCCGGCCTTCAGGGCACTGTCGGCGGCGGCGAGCTCGGCACCGCTGTGGGCCACGTAGCGCGGGGTGGCGCCGGCGGCGGTGACCGAGGCGGCGGTGGCGGCGTCGGTCACGTTGACGACGACCTTGCCGGCGGCGTCGATGTAGGACCCGGCGTCCTTGGCGCCGAACTGGGTGTCGAGCCGGGTGGCCAGCGCGGACGTGGCGAACGAGGGGTCCGCGCCGGTGGGCACGGCCGCCGAGGCGGGTGACGACACGGCGAACGCGGTGCCCGCGAGCACGCAGGCGGCCAGGCCGGCGATCGGCCGGCGCAGTTTCCGGTTGAGCATTGCTTCCTCCGGGGGGGGTGAGGGGCCGGGGCTGGGGTCACCGGCACCTCAGAGAATCATTCACGTTTGTCGATATGATGACAAGACCCGCGAATTTCTCAAAGGCGAAGATTAAGTACGCGGAGGAAGGAAGCCCGCACAGCGACCTCAGGCGGCCGGCGGCGCCGTCGTGGGGTCGGTCGTCGGCGCGGTGGTCGGTGCCGTCGTCGGCGCGGTCGTGGGCTTGGTGGTCGGCGCGGTGGTGGGTTTGGTCGTCGGCTTCGTGGTCGGCTTGGTCGTCGGCGCCTTGGTGGCCGGGGCGGTCGTCGGCGTCGCGACGGCCCGCCACCGCGGGACGCTCTCGCCGTTCTTGCGGGTGCACACCATGGCCAGGCCGGTCGAGGTCGTGCCCTTGGCGCCGGCCGGAGCGCAGAAGGCGCCGGCGGTGACGCTCGCCTTCGTGGTGGCGGCAGCGGCCGGGCTCGTGGTGGCGCCTGGCACGGCCACGGCCTCGGTCGTCGTGTCGGCCGGCAGCCCGGGCACGGACTCGTCCTCGGCCTGGGCCTCCTCGGCCGCCGCCGGGTCGTCCTCGGCGGCCGCAGCGACGGGCGCCTGCTCCGCGGCATCCCCGCCGGCGGTGAAGTAATAGACGATGGAGCCGAGCCCGAGGATCGCGGCGACGAGCCCGAAGACGGTGACCAGCGCGAGCTTCACGACCGGCTGGCGCTCGCTCTCAGCCGGGGCCGGCTTACGGGCAGGGTCGTACGCGTGCTTCATGCCGACGATCCTGTGCGCCGAAGCGGGCTCACAGGATCGGCGCTTCGGGCGGCCTCACCAGCGGAAAGGCCAAACCGTAACGCGACAGAAACGGCGCAATGCCGCAGGGGTTCACCCTGCGGCATCGGCCGGTTGCGGTCAGCTGACGGTGAGCGCGGTGTCGTCGATGACGAAGGACGTCTTCAGCGAGGAGTCCTCGACCCCGGTGAACTTCAGGGTGACGGTCTGCCCGGCGAAGGCGGCCAGGCTGTAGGAGCGCAGGGTGTACGCGCTCGCGTTGAGGTTGGAGAACACCTGCAGCGTGGTGGTGCCGACCTGCACGGTCAGCTTGTCGTACTGGCTCGTGGTGGTCGTCTCCGACGTGCTGATCTTCAGGTAGAAGGACAGCGCGTACGAGGTGCACCCGGACGGCAGGGTCACCGACTGGGACAGGGTGTCGGTGTGGGTCGAGCCGTAGCCGTCGAGCCACGCGTTGCGGGTGCCGGTCCGCGGCGCGCCGTCACCGGTGTTCGCGCCGACGACCCCGGACGAACCGGTCCACGAGGTGGTGGCGTTCTCGAAGCCGGGGTCGGCGAGCTTCTGGCCGGCGCCGGTGCAGCCGCCGCCGGTCCCGTTGACCGTCAGCGTGTACGACGCGGTGTGGGTCGCCGAGCCGGTTCCGGTCACCGTGATGGTGTACGAACCGGCCGCCGCGGCCGCGGTGGTCGCGATCGTCACCGTCGACGATCCGCCGGAGGTGACCGACGCCGGGCTGAAGCTCACCGTGACGCCGGAGGGCGCGCCGGAGCTGGTCAGCGCCACGGTCTGCGCGCTGCCGGAGGTGGTGGCGGTGCTCACCGTGGCGGTGGCCGAGGAGCCGGCGGTCACCGAGCCCGTGCTCGGGCTCAGCGCCACCGAGAAGTCGTTGACCGGTGTGCTGGTGCCGCTGGTGGTGAGCGTCCAGAGGGCGTACTCCTCGGCGTTGGCCCAGCGGCCCAGCGAGGTGACGTTGATGTTCGACGGGTACGAGTCGCAGGCCTTGTGGTAGCACGGGTCGTAGGCCGCGCCGGCGGTGCCGCCCCACTTGGCCACCTGGGCGCTGGTCTTGGTGTAGCTGGCGCCGGTCGAGTTGATCGACGACGGGATGCCGGCGTTGCGGAACGAACCGTCGTCGCTGCAGCACTCGGTCGACGTCTCGGTGGCGACGCTGATCGACGTGAAGTACTCCCGCAGCTTCACCGCGACGGCGTCGGTGCCGGTCACGAAGTAGCCGCCGTTGGTGGAGGCGATCATGTCGAACGTGCCGTACGCCTTGATCGCGGTCTTCTGCGCCGTGGTGAGCGAGTTGACGTAGAACTTGGAGCCGATCAGCCCCTGCTCCTCGCCGGCCCACCAGCCGAGCCGCAGGTGGTTGGTCATGGTCGGGTTGCTCGCCGCGAACTGCAGCGCGGCCTCGAGCAGCGACGCCGTACCGGAACCGTCGTCGTTGATGCCCGGCCCGGCCGACACGCTGTCGGAGTGGGCACCGAACATGTAGGTGTTGCTGGTGTCGCCGCCCGGCCAGTCGGCGATGATGTTCTTCGCGGAGCCCCCGGTGCACGTGGTGCAGGTCTGCACGGTGACGGTGTAACCGGCCGCGGTCAGCTTCTGCTGCAGGTATGTCGTCGTCGCGGTGTGCCCCGCCGTGCCGGTGGCCCGGTTACCACCGTTGCTGGTGGCGATGGTCTGCAGCTGCTGCAGGTGGGCCTGGACGTTGGCGACACTGACGGTGGGCGCGGCCAGCAGGGTGGGCGCTGCCGCCGACACGGGTGTGCCGGTCGAGGCCGCCGCCGGCAGGGCGCTGAACGCCACCGCCGCCGCGACGAAAACAGCTAGGGCAGGTCCTGCCGTCACCGTTCTGAATCTCATGGGGGCTCCTAGGTCGAGGCCGATTCACGGCTGGCCGTAGGAGAACAGGAAGATGACACCCGGCACAAGATATCGAAACATCTATATTGATCAGCTCGCCGGCTCCGTCGTCACCCGACGACCCTGACCGTCAGGCACTGGCGCGCAGGTAGGTCAGGGTCGCCAGGACGCGGCGGTTCGTCGCGGCGCTGAGCGGGATGTCGAACTTGGTCAGGATGCTGCTGACGTGCTTGACCACGGCGGCGTCGGTGACGTGCAGGCGGCCGCCGATCGCGGCGTTGGAGTGACCCTCGGCCAGCAACGTCAGCACCTCCCGCTCGCGCGGCGTCAGCACCGCGAGGGGGTCGCGCGGACCGTGCAGCAGGTGCTTGATCACCTCGGGTCGATCGCGGTGCCGCCGCCCACCACGGTCCGCAGCGTCCCGGCGAACTCGGCCACGTCCGCCACCCGGTCCTTCAGCAGGTAGCCGACCCGCCGGTCGTCGCCGCTCTCCAGCAGCGCCGCCGCGTACTCCGCCTGGACGAACTGGCTGAGCAGCACCACCGCGGCCAGCACCGTGAAGTCGAACCGGGAAAGCAGCCCGACCAGCCCTTCCCGCAGGAGCACCTCGTCCTCGGCCAGCACGACGGTCACGGGCATGGCATCTCCACGCGCAGCAGGGTGGGGCCGCCGGCCGGGCTGGCCAGCAGGAGCGCTCGGTCTCGTACGCGTCGACCAGCCGGGCCCGGGAGCGGGTGACCTCGCGCAGCTCGGCCGTCTCGGGCGGTCCGCCGAGCAGCCGCCGGGCGACCGCGCCCTGGATCGCGGCGATCAGCGCGGCCAGGTAGATCAGCACCGGGATCAGCAGCACGCCCAGCACTGCGAGGGGGATGGCCTGCCCGACGTTGTCGACGGTGGCCCCCAGCACCGATATCTGCTCGCTGTCACCGACCAGGAAGGGCCCGGCGACCAGGCTCGATGCGACGATGGCGAGGACGCCCCAGATCCCGTACAGAATGGGAACCAGACCGGCCACCCACAGAGCGTGACCGACTTCCATCCAGGTTGCCGGTGTTCGGTATCGGGCGACAAGCCCGGGCCACCGCCTCGGTGGCAGCGGTCGACGGTCGATCAGGCCGAGCCGAAAGCGCTCGATCACGGTGACCGGCACGACGGCGATCGGCGCGATCGCGAGCACCATCAGCGCCACAAAGGTCAGAAACACCACGATCGGCAGCTCGACCGGGCGCTTGTTGCTGACATCGCTGATCACCTTGAGAAGCGGAGAGACAAGAAGAAAAAGGCCGATGGACAGTACGGCTGACACGGGAACCGTGGTCGCCAGGTAGGCCAGCGCGCGCCATGGCCAAGCGGTGCCGAGGAAGCGGCGCCGGCGGATCGCTACCGGGAGGGTGTCAGTCGTCATGGCCGAAACGCTAGTCAGTGCGGCTCGGGCCGGGCCATGGCTCCAGCTGTACTCTTCGAGGTAGACCTAGCCCCACTGCGCTTCGCTACCGCTGCTGTTCCGGACGATGTTCACCGGCGCGAGTGTCCTCGCCGCCGACGGGGCCACGCTCGTCGCCAACGTCAAATAGCATGGGCCGCTGGCGACGCAGGGCTACCGGAAGAGTGCGATGAACACTTTCCATGGCAGAACAGCGCAGACGGTCGGCGTGGCGACGGCCGCGGGTGCGGCCTTGGCCGCGAGTGTGGTGGCCGCGCTGCCGGACCTCAACGGCGACGTACGGTACGCCTTGGGCGGCCTCGAGGTGTCCGGGCGCGGCGGCGTCAGCGTCTGGGACATCTTCGTCTCCCGCCCACTGGCCTACAAACTGCTGATGGCCGGCCTCGACGAGGTCCGCATCCTGCTGGTCGGCGACGGCTCCGGCAACACCACGAACCTGGTGCTGCGCCTCGAGACGTACGTCCTGGTGGTGGCCGTCATCGCTCTTCTGTTCGTGGGTGTCCGGCGCTACGCCGGACAGCCGGCGGCGGCCGGGCTGGCCGCCGCCAGCGGCCTGTCGCTGATCGTCGCCCCGCCCTGGCACTTCCTGGAGCCCGACTGGGTCGCCGCGCTCATCGCCGTGCTGACCATCGGCGCCGCATGCGCGCCCCGGCAGTGGTGGCTGGGCGCCCTGCTGGCCGGCCCCGCCGCGATGCTGGTGGTAGCGGTGAAGGCCTCCACCTTCCCGATCGCCCTGATCGCCCTGATCGTCATCGCCGTGCTCGACCGGCGCCGCGCCATAGGGGCCACGCTGTCCACGGTGGCCTGGGTAGCCGTCTGGTATGTCCTGACCAAGCACTTCCAGCCCTGGGAGTGGACCTGGCTGAGCGACCTGGCCAACCTGGTGCACGCCAAACCGCAGGGCATCCACCTGGACGACCTGCGAAAGCTGCGCTTCTCGATCGGCGACGCGGCGGTGCTGAGCCCGGTCCTGGTGCTGGCCCCGGCCGCGGCGGCCGCGCTGATCACCCGCTCGTCCGGCCACCGGCGCTGGATCGGCGTGGTGGTCGCGGTTGTCGCGGGCGGGTTGTCGCTGGCCCCCGCATACGGCCAGGGCGAGTTCTTCAACTACCACTTCGCGTCGACCGTGGTGCTCTCCGCCGGGGTGTGCGGCGCTGCTTTCGCCCTCTGCCCCGGCTTCCGGCTGCCTCTCGTCGCCGCCGCCGTGCTGGTGACCGGCCTCAGCATCGTGCTGCTGCACCAGCCCGCCCACTGGCGGCTGTCGCACTCCGGGCCGGTGGTCTGGGCGTACGAACTCGCCGCGGCCCTCTTCGCCGTCGCCGCTTGGTTCCTGGCGGGCCGGCTGCCGCTCTCCGTGCCGTGGCCCGCCGGCGTGGTGGCGATCTCCTTCGCGCTGCTGCCACCGGTGCTGCCCGGTTTCCCATACGCGTTCAGCACCTACGACTACACCATCCCGGTCGCGCGGTCGGCGGACGCGGCCCTGGTCGACCTCGGCAAGCGGCTGGGCCCGGACACCCCGGTGCTCTACCTGACATACGGCCCCTTGAACCACGCCATCGGCAACCCGACGTCGTGCCGCTACCCGTCACCGCTGTGGTTGCAGCGAGGCGCCCTCCTCCCCCGCATGCGCACCCGCCCGAGCTACGCCGACAACCTCCGCTGCCTGACCGAGGACCAGGACGTCAAATACCTGATCGTCCAGCCCACATGGTTCAGCATCCCGAAGTCGACCCCCGAGGTGCAGGCCTTGATCAACGACCGCTTCGACTGCTCCCCAGCAGCCCTGATCCCCTCCCCACCGTCACTGGTCGTCTGCCCGGCCAGGGGGTAGCTGGGCGAGTGCCGTCGCGCTTCACCACTGCTGCCAGCCCTTCTTTCAGAAGGACTGAGTCGCCTGTCCACATTTGGGGCTATCGCCGCAGCACCCCGGTCGACACGGTATTTCGTCGATACGATGACACCGGACGGTCAGCCCTGGCGGTGTCACGAGGAGGCTCATGTCCTATCCGGCGACCACGGCCCTCGACCGAGTGAGTCAAGCCACCGTATACATCACCGCGGGCCGACACACCGGAACCGGCTTCTTCATCGACCGGAACATCATCCTGACATGCGCGCACGTGGTCGCCCACGCGAAACGGCGCAGGCATGACGCCGCGAACCGGCTCGAGGTCGGCATCCGGGTCGGGGAGCAGGACGTCTCCGGGGTGGTCCTGAACCGCTATCCGTCGGGTAACTCCACCGGCGGTGCCCACCCGTTCCCCGACCTGGCGTTCATCGGCTTGGACGCCAACATCGACCACCCGATCGCCGAGACAGCATCACTGCTACTCAAGTTCAAGCAGAACCAGGACGCCGAGCTCATCGCGTATGGCTTCAACCACAGCGGGCCTCTAGGCAACGCCGCCGTCGACGTCGTCCGGATGGCGGTCGAGGGGCCGAGCGGGCCATTCGTCAAAGTGAGTGTCGAGACGGGTGTCGTTCCCGGCATGAGCGGGGCGCCGGTCATAGACAGATCCACCGGCCAAGTCTGCGCGATGCTCAAGTACTACGACTTCGAACAGAGGGCTGCCTGGCTCATCGACGCGGTCGACTTCAAGAACCGCTTGGATCGCATCCGCGGCGTCATCGGGCAGTTCACCCCGCGCAGACCGATGCTCTATCTTCCTGAACCGGGCAACCCTCTGCATCGGATGCTGGTCGCTCAGCGCCGGGTGGCCGAGGAACTGCCGTACCAGATCGTCGAGGGCGAGGTGCCGCTCTCCACCGTGTATGTCGAGCAGCGAGCCGAATCGTGGCGCGCGAAGCGTAACCGTGCCGTTGTCCAGGATGCCCTGGCGCCGCTAGAACCGTCTGCCATTCCGGCCACGGAAATGCTCAAGCGGCATCGCAACGCGCTCGTGATCAGCGACCCGGGCGGCGGGAAGTCGACACTGCTCCAACACATAGTGTCAGTGTCTGCGGCCTGGTGGTCACAGCCGGAACAGCCGGGCGAGGGCGAGGAGCCGCCGATCGGTCCCGTGGTGGCGATCCGCTGCGCGGCCACACGTCTGCTCACCAGCGCGAGCTGGTTCGACTCGGTGGCCCAGGCGGTCAACGCGGACCTGCACGGCTTCCTAGCTTCGTCGGTCACGGCGTCGCTGTTCGAAAAGCCTCCCGCTCCCGGAGTCGACTGGCTTGTCTTGATAGACGGTCTCGACGAGGTCTTCAACCCGCGGCAGCGGGCCGTTCTGATCAAAATACTCGCCGAGCACATCGCCACCTACGGCAAACAGGCCCGGTTCGTGGTGTCCAGCCGGATGCTGAGTGCGAAGGAGTTCCACAACCTGCGGTCGCTGGCGGCCGGTATAGATCAGGACCACCGGCTCGGCGAGTACAACCTCAGACCGTTCGATCGCACGGCGGTTGAGGAGTTCGCGCACCGCTGGTATCAGCTACGCGATCCAGCCGCCGCAGAACAACGCCGGGACAGCTTTCTGCGGCAGGTGGACTCCCACCGCATGATGCCCATCGTGCGGATCCCGCTGCTTTGCACGATCGCGGCGGACGTGCATCAGCACTACCCCGACGAGGAACTGCCAAAGGGGCGTACTGGTCTCTACCGGCGTTTCGTCGACACCCTCCTCAAGGGCCGGCAGACCTTCCCGGATGTACGGGCCAAGGTAGTCCAGCAGCTACGCGATCTCGGTGCCGAGGCGGAGGCCTTCGGCGAGACCTTGTTTTCGCTCAGACGGCAGTGCGTCACTCACCTCGCCGTCGAATGGCTCGAGCACCACCGGCATCCCAGCATCCCCGTGGTGCGGTCGTGGCTCGCAGCTCGGAACGTGCCGGTCCCCGAGGACGTCACCGACCAGCACATCACCGACTCGATCCTCAGCACGGGCCTGATCGTGAACCGCGCCGACGGACTGGAGTTCACGCATCAGAGCATCGCCGAGTACCTCTTCGGCCTCGAACAGGCAAGGGACCTTGACGGGGCGTGGTGGCTCGCCCAGGTCGAGGCCCACGGTGCGTCGAGCACCGCATTGTTCGCGCTGGGTGCCTACGCCGACGCCGGGCACGACCCGGCGCCGATGTTCCGGGGTCTGGCGCAGCCGGGGCCTGGCCGCCAGTACCCCCAGCTGGCGGAACTCGCTGCCGTGCTTGCGGACGGGTCCGCGGAGCCATCGGGCGGTCGGATGCTTGCCGACCTCACCATGGAGGCGGTGGAGAAGGCAGCGGTGGCGCCACAGCGAACGCTGCGCGCGGTCGGTCAGGCGGCCCGAGCAGTGCTGCACCGGTCGCCCGACGCGACACGGCTCGTCGAGTTGATCAATAGCCCAGACACCCCGGAACCGAAGCGCATCGAGATTGCCACAGTACTGTTCGCTGACGGAGACGCGGATATCCGCCAACATGGGCAGCGGGTACTTTCCCAGCTCGCGTACGGCGGGCGGCGCTCCGCGGAGATGCGGTTGCCCGCGCTGCGCGTACTGGCCGACGCCGGCGACGATCACGAGCGGCGCAGCGCCTTGCAGCACATCTCCGCCATCGCGCGCAGCGGGTCGGCGCCACACGTCCGGGTCACCACGATGGCCACCCTCATAGACCTCAGGGAGCCGGCGGATGCACTGGCAGCCGTGGCTGGCCGGCTGGTCGATCCGGGCCTGGAGGGCAACCGGCTCCTGACGATGAGCAGCGAGGTCCAGGCTCTCCAGGACCTCACCGACAAGTGGCTGAACACGAAGGCGGGACAGCCGAACTCCGAATCAGTCCGCAGCCCGCAGCCGGCGGTCGCCCAGGTCTGGTCCGCGCCGCGGACACTCACGACGGAGGAACGACGGGAGAAGCGGGTGGCGACGTTCGCCCTCGCCGATATCGCGGCCCGGCTGACCGGCCGGGTACCACCCGGCCGGGTCGAGGCCTCGATGTCCGCCGTCATGCACGACCGGTCGATCGGCTGGGACGTGCGGCAGTTCGCCGCCCGTTCCTTGGACAAGGCCGGACTAAGTCATGTCGGATCCGACCAGTTGTTGGACGATGCCGAGCGACCCGCCATCGTGCGTCTGATGGCGTGGTACGTAAAGCGGCGGGTTCACGATCCGACGAGAGCAGACGCCCTGCTGCGGTCCGTCGTGCGCAATCACCGGGCCGATCCAGCCGCTCGATCCTGCGCTCTGGGCACTCTGGCGACCAGGGGCGCCTCGGGCTGTGATTTCCTGGTCACCGTTGCAAGGGACCCGTCGGTGGAGCCGAGATTCCGGATCGAAGCAGCCACGGCTCTGGGCCGGCAGAGCAATCAGCTTGAGCTGGCACTAGGGATCCTCAGGAGGTTCGCCGAGGACGACGGCATCGGCGGTCGCGAGCGGCTGGCGGCCAAGGTGGCACGAGTGGGCCTGATCCTGGGGCCGGTCACGGAGCACCTCACCCACGGAGGACGGCTGACCCGGACGATCGAGGAGCTCGTCTGGGGCCCGCTATACGAACTGCGAAGCAGACTCATGTCGAAGATCGGCCGAGGACCACATCCGTTCCGGCTTCCCAGAGGTCGGCGCCGACCGTCGTGACCGCGCTCAACGGGCGGGTGCACCACAGCGATGCGGGATCATGCTCACAGGAGACCTCGTGCGCCGACCAGGCGATCCCGGCGAGCAGCGCCCAAATCGCCAGTCGATGTGTGTGTCGCAGCAATGAGGGCCCGCCGGCCAGCCGAGGGACTGCCCGCATTGTCCCGCGCCCGACAGAGGCGACCGCATCACCCAGACCATGGACGAGGCTCGGCGGCCACACGCCCATCGGTCGGAACGACAACGCCAGAATTCCCTGTACGAGGATGAGGACCAAGCACACAGCAACCACCAGCCCGGCGGCGATGGGGATGAAGACCCGGCCGATCACCCACGGCAGGAAACGGCGTACGACCCACCGAAGCGCGCGGTAGGCGATCAGCACCACCGTCGCGAACCATACATAGCGGCGCCAGTCATCGGCGGTGCGACTGGATACCCAGTCGATGATCCAAGTGGCCGCATCCTCAACCATCGCCGCCCGCAATCGCCGACGCGTCATCGCCGAGTGACACGACCGCCGCCCGGATCGTGGAGATCTCGATACCCTCGGCGCGCACCCGCTCCGGCATGCCGCCGGACTTCAGCGCCAGATTCAACTCCGTCGCATCTGACCAGGACAATGCCTCCACCACGGCGTCGATGGCGGCGCCAACGTGGTGCGGGAGGATGGCCATGACGTCGACCAGGTGCGACTTGACTACGAACCGGGGATCGATGACCTGCCAGGAGAACGTGACGACCAGGCTGACGGTGACCGTCCCGGATGCGCCGGTCACGTCGTGCGACATCTGCCCGTCATAGGTGGACACATCCACGACGTACAACCGGCTCGGCCGGACCAGCCACAGCTCGCCGAGCGTGAACCCGCCTTCCGGCCAGAAGAGCCGGTCCCCTCGGCTCAGGTAGACGTGAACCGCACCCGGCACATGCAGCGGCCGGCGCCAGGAGAAGCGCGGTAGCTCCTCGATGTACAGGATCGGATTGTTCTCGTCTCTCGGGAGCAGCACGGCCAGCCCCGATCAGAACCGTCCCGCGAAATAATCTGCGACGGAACGCTCTCCGTGGGCGACATCTCGCCCGGAATGGCCTCCGGACGGCGGCTTGGCGCCATCCACCGCGGCGGAGAAGAGCAACGGGAATGCGGCCCCCATCACCGCCACCTTCAGAGCCGACTGTTCCTGATCCCATCCGAAAAGGACTGCGCCACCGCCCAGGACGACCTGTAGCAGCGACGCGACCAGATCCCAGCCACGCGGCGGCTTTCCCTTGCGGACCGCCGGAAGCACCCGAATCACCTCCGCCAGGAACGCTCCGACAATGCCGACCAGCAGCGTGGGAACAAATCCCTCGATCATCCTGCCTCCAGTCTCCCCGCTCCGAGAGCCAGCAGCATACGACCTGAGCAGACCGCAGAGAATCGGTGAAACGGCGACGGCCGGGTGTCCAAACCGGATCGATGTCCGGGGCGGAATGTTCCGATGGTGGTACACGTGCCAGCTACGGCCCGAGGTATGGGCAATGTACTCAGCGGCACCTTCTTCCGGACCTGACATACGGCCCCTTGAACCACGCCATCGGCAACCCGACGTCGTGCCGCTACCCGTCACCGCTGTGGTTGCAGCGAGGCGCCCTCCTCCCCCGCATGCGCACCCGCCCGAGCTACGCCGACAACCTCCGCTGCCTGACCGAGGACCAGGACGTCAAATACCTGATCGTCCAGCCCACATGGTTCAGCATCCCGAAGTCGACCCCCGAGGTGCAGGCCCTGATCAACGACCGCTTCGACTGCTCCCCAGCGGCCCTGATCCCCTCCCCACCATCACTGGTCGTCTGCCCGGCCAGGGGGTAGTTAGCCGCACGGCGCGGGTTGTGTCGGCTCGCGGGTTATCGGGTCAGTGCGGTGCGGACGTCCACCCAGGTTTTGGTGTCATTTACGTCGGTCAGGCTGATCCCGTTGAGGACCTTCATCGTCTCGGCCTTTGACAGGCTGCCGGCGTCGCTCGCCACCTCGACGGTCACCTTGCCGCCCTCGGCGAGCCGGGTGCAGAGCCCCGAATCGCAGCCGGGTGTGCCGGGCGAGTCGGCGGTGTTGGCCGAGATCATGATCTGGAACGCGCCCCACATCATGTTGTCGTACGGTCCCAGGAGCCCCGTCTGGGGAAGCCCGCTCCTGGCGAAGATGAGACCGCTGTATTCAGTGGCGCTCGGGCCGCCGACGGCATCGAGGCTGCCGGTCATGTGGTCGCCGACGGCGAAGACGTCGTATCCCGCCGGGACGTAGCTCAACCGGAAAGGCACGGTGGCCGGCCGAGCGGCGGCCCCGGTGAGCGCGGCGGCCGTCGCCTCCAGCTGCCCCATCGTCGGCAGGTCGGCCCGGTCCGCGCTGCTGTCCAGCACCGCCCAGGCGTTCGGCGCGTACTCCCAGGCCAGCGTCCTGAGCCAGGGGCCGAAGCCCTGGTGATGCTCCGCCTTCAGCGCTCGGTGCCCCGCCACGGTGGTTGAGGTGGTGCCCGCCAGCCGCTGCACGGCGTAGGCGCCCGGCCGGTAGAGCGTGAGCGACGCGTCCAGCCTCGGCGTCATGTCGCGCCGGTCGGACACCTTCCCCCGGTGGCGGCTGTCGGTCGTCCCGTCGACCGTCACCGCGGCGATCTGGTAGGCGTTGCCCGCCACGATCGGGTTCTGCACGTGCACCGGTCCCACCGAGTACCCGGAAAAGGTGAACTCGAGCGGGTCCGCCAGCAGCGGGGCGGCCGCCGCCGTGGGGACAGAGGGGCTACTCGATGCGGCCACCGTCGCCGGCTGTTTATCGGTACGGGGCCCCATCGGCACCAGGGCGGCGGTCGTCACCGCCACCGCGGCTACGGCCGCCATCGCCAGGCCGCCCGCGAGTATTGTCCGGCGGCGCCGCTGCACCCGCCGCCCGGAGGCGACGATGTCGTCGATGCTCACCCGCAGGGGCGGCCCATCGTCGGTCGCCATGTTCACCACCTCATCCACGCGCACTGCTCCACACCTCCAAATCGCTCAGCTCGATATGTTCGGCGGTCAGCAGGTCGCGCAGCTTGCCCAGCCCGCGCGACACCTGGCTCTTGGCCGTGCCGGTGCTGCAGCCCAGGACCGTCGCCGTCTCCTCCTGTGACAGACCGAGGTAGTACCGCAGCACCAGGGCCGCCCGTTGCCGCGGCGGCACCAGCAGCAACGCCGCCCGCACGCGCAGGCGCTCGTCGCTGAGCGTCGCGGGGTCGCGCAGCATCACGTCCGGCATGGCGTCGCTCGCCGACCGTTCCCGCCGCCACGGTCGCCGCCGCTCGTCGATCGCCGCTCGGTACACCATCGTCTTCGCGTACAGATCGGGCCGGTCCAACCGGGGCCATCGCGGGTACAGCTTGGCGAGGGCGGTCGCGACCGCGTCCTCGGCCAGATGCCAGTCCCCGCAGGTGACGTACGCCAGATTCCGCAGCGGAAGCAGCTGCGCGGCGACGAAGTCCCGGAAGGCTTCTTCCTCGTCGGCTCTCACGGCGTTAAGACGAGCCATTCCGGTCGCAACGTTGCACCGGTCATCGAATTCACCGCGGAACCCCGAGCCGGCGGCCCTGATCCCCTCCCCACCGTCGCTGGTCGTGAGCCCGGTCAGGGGGTAGTGGCGTGCCGTCGCGCTTCGGCACTGCCGCCGGCCACTTTACGAGCTGGAACAACGTCCGTGGGCCGCGCACGCTCTCATGCGGCCGCCTGCGAGTCGTTGTCGTAGCTCTCCTGCCAGCTCGTCCAGGTTGTCTGCGGACGATGACTTTTGGACTGGTACATGGCTACGTCGGCCCGATGCACAAGCTGATCATGAGTGAGTTCGCCCGGCGCGCTGACGGCGACGCCGATGCTCGCGGCCAGGTCTACGACGGCGGCGCCGACAGCAACCGGCCCCAGCGCCGACGTGATCGTCTCGGCAACCTGGTGAGCCTGCCGCGGGCCGTCGAGGTCGGGCAGGACCACGGCGAACTCGTCGCCGCCCAGACGACAAGGTAGTCCGGGCATCTTCACATGGCTGCGCAGCACCTCGGCGAAGGCCTGCAGGACCTGGTCACCGGCAAAGTGGCCCAGGGTGTCGTTCACCTCCTTGAAGCCGTTCAGATCGGCGACGAGCACGCCGCAGCTCCGGCCGGTGCGAGCAGCGCGTTCGAGTGCGCGTGTCGAGGTCACCCGGAAGCGAGCGCGGTTGGCCAGCCCGGTCAGCGCGTCGGTCAGCGCCCGCTCGTCGCTCTCCCGCTGCACGATCGCCTGACGGCTGAGCACCAGAGCGCTGATGGCGGCAACACCGAGGCTGACACCTCCCCATGGGAACAGGGACCCGTCGTGCGCGGCGGTCGCGAGCAGAAGCACGTTGGCGATCGCCACCGCCGCGAAGGGAAGCATCGGCGCGGCAGAGAAGCTGAGGCTTCGGACGGCCTGGCGGGTCGGAGCGGCGCATTGCTGCAAGGCGGCGGAGGCCAGCACTGCGTCCGCGGTGATCCAGAACAGGAACTGCCAGTACGAATGCGCTGCGGCCTGACCGCTGTGGTGCAGGTAGCTATGGAACGCGTCGCCCACGAACAGGACCAACGCACCCGCGGCGAGCAGGCGCAACGGCTGGGGTTCGGAGGTGTGGGCGCCGCGCATCAACGCCCGGGCGACGCTGTAGAGCAGGGCGAGATCGGCCAGCGGATAGACGGCGACTTCCAAGATCACGGAAGGCGACAGTTCATGGCGGCTGACCTCGGGACCGATCGCGGTCTGCCACAGCAACATCGCGCCGCTGACCAGCACGATCCCGGCGTCCAGCCCAGCCTTGAGCCGGCCGCGCCGATCCTGTGGTGCCAACGGGAACAGCTGCACCGCCACCAGCAATGTCAGTACGAAAACAACGTGGGTCACGTCGTCGGCCGTGGTGAACCGCTGATGATCGAACAGCAGGAGAGCGATCGGGGTGCCGGTCAGCACCGCGAAGCTGACCGCGACAGCGCGCCAGGCAGCATGACTCCGGCGGGACAGCCCCGGGGTCCGCGCGGCGCGGATCGAGGCGACAAGGCCCACGACACCCAGCGTGATCCGGCCCGCCTCGGTGATCAACGAATACGACCCGACGCCATTGCTCAGAGCCGCCATCGACAGTCCGACGATGGCGGCATAGAGCATGCCCAGCATCGCCCGCGGCGACAGGCGAGCTGGCCGTATCCGCATGATTCCCCCTTTCACCCCGGTCTTGTCAGCGTATTTACGGCTACCTGATACGCGCGTCGATAACCGGCAAGAGGGTCCGCCGGCCGCACCGCGCCCAGCCGTTCCATGGCAGATCGACGCGGTCAGGCCCCGCGGTGTTCCGAGGCAGGAGGGTCCGGGCCGAAGCTTCGTTCAGACCAGGACATCGATCGGCTCGGTCACGCCCACTCCCGAAGCGAAGTGACGCAACCGGATCGCCATCGATTCGGTGAGGACCTCTCCCCCGCGGATGAGGATCAATCCGGTCGTCGTGACCACGTCCTGCTCCACCTTCATGCCGACGGTCAGCTCGGCGCCCTTGACCCGCCGTGGGCGCCGCACGATCGACTTCTCATGTGCGGCGAGTACGTGGTCCAACAGGTCGGCGCGATAGTTCCCGCATCCGGCCAGGTCGTTGTGCACTCGCCGCGGCTGGAGACCCGCGTCGACTCCGGCGATGAAGGCCATCACCGTGGCGTAGACATCACGGCCGGTAGTTCCGGCCTCGGGAGGATCGGCCCTGGCGGACATCGGCATGATCGCCTCCGCCAGGGTCACCGGCTGCGCCGCGACCCATTCGGCGATGTCGTGGAGGCGGGGGATCCGGCGGATCAGATCCGCCCCCAGAGCCGGGTGCGAGTGATAGATGGCCTCGGCCTCCCGGCTGATCTGGCCACCGGCCCGGACCTCCGTGAGGACCTCGGACGGAACCGCCATCATCCCCACCTGTCCCAGCATCGCAGCGATGCGCAGCTCCCAGGGATCGGGGACCACTACCCGTTGCAGCATCGCGGCGACGATCGCCTTGACTCGTTCGGTGCGGGCGAACTCCGTGGGATTGGAGACGGACATCAGCTCCGTGAGCACTCCGACGGCGCCGTTGAGCGTGTGGTCCAGCAGTTCCCGTTCACTCTGTACCAGCCGGTACTGCGCGAGTGCCGCGTCCAGGGCACGAATCATCTCCGCGCTCTCGCAGGGCTTGGTCAGGAACCGGAAGAGGTTGCCGTCGTTCACCGCGGCGATCGTCGCGCTGAGCTCGGCCTGCCCGCTGAGGACCATCTGCACCGAGTCGGGCGACGCGTCGTGCGCGTGGCCGAGGAACTCGGCGCCGCTCATACCGGGCATCATCATGTCCGAGACCACCACCGCGTACGCGGAGTCGGCCTTGTCGATCAACGCCAGGCCCTCGGCTCCGGAGGCTGCGGTGTCGACCTCGTAAAGCCCGTGCAGGGTACGGCGGAGACCGTCCAGGATCCGCACCTCGTCGTCGACGATCAAGACGCGATCGGCCACCGGTCCTCCAAACTCTGGCGACGTCGGACATCAGATCGTCTGCGGTCGAGGGTGGCGAGCTGACGAAGATAACCGAATTACCCACTATATCCGGCTATACGCGTACGCTTCTCATTTCAGGCAAGGCGGAGCCGGCGGGGAGGCCCGGTGTCAATTCAGGTAAGTCCCACGGCGAACGGTGTGGTGATCACCCGGTCGGCGGTCACGCACCGGGCTGATGCGGCCGGAGCCATCGCTGAACTACGCGATCAACTGGGTGACACAGCGGATCTGTATGCGATCTTCGTCAGCACCAGTTACGACCTGGACGAAACTGCCACCGCGATCAGCGCGTGGTGCGGCGACCGGGTGATCGGGTGCACCAGCTCCGGCAACATCGGCCCCGGCGGCTATGACGCCGCCGGCATCTCGGCGATCGCGCTCTCCGGTGGCGGAGTGCACGCACGCACGATCTCCCTGAGTCCGCTGACCGATGTGCAGGGCACCCTGGAGCAGGCCGGACCTCAGCTCGCCGAACTGCACGCCATGTGGGAGAGCGCCGACGGCTTCGCGATCCTGCTGGTCGACGGCCTGAGCATGCGCGAGGACCGGCTGGCCGCTGGGTTGATGGCGACGCTGGGCGACGTGCCGATCATCGGTGGATCGGCTGGTGACGCGCTGACCTTCTCGCATACTGCCGTGTACAGCGAAGGCCGGTTCGAGGCTGACACCGCCACCTTCACCATGGTGACGCTCGACGGTCCATTCGAGCTGTTCCGGCTACAGCACCACGAGCCGACGGATCAGGTGCTGGTGGCCACCGCGGCTTCGCCCGATCGGCGTTTGGTCCAGGCGTTCAACGGCAGGCCGGCCGCCGAGGTCTACGCCCAAGCGGCAGGGGTCGATGTCGGGCAACTCGGACCCGCGGTCTTCTCCGCACACCCCCTGGTGCTGCAGGCGGCGGGCGGAAGCTGGATTCGCAGCATCGCGGCGAACGAGGACGACGGAAGTCTCAGCCTTCTCGCCGCAGTGGACGTCGGCGAGGTCCTCCGGCTGGGCCGATCGGCCGGAATCGTCGAAAAGCTCGAAGAACGGTTCGCGATACTGGCCGAGTCCCTCGGCGGCATCAACGGCGTCCTGACCTTCGACTGCGTACTGCGACGCCTCGAGTTCGAGGAGCACGGCCTCAACGACGAGATGGGCCAGATCCTGGCCCGCAACGGAGCCTGCGGCTTCAGCACCTACGGGGAGCAGTTCAACGGCATGCACATGAACCAGACCCTGGTCGCGGTCGCCTTCGGTGGCTCGCCGCATGCCAACTGATCCCCCGGACCGGGAGGGGCGGAGCGGGTGAACGAGGTCACCGACGTGACGGCCTCGGCCGAGCAGATGATCGCCGGCCTTTCCCGGACGGTTGCCGAGCAACGCGTCACGATCGAGGCGCTGATCGGGGCGGCCGAGCGGCGCACCGCCAGCGAACCGGACAGCGCGGCCATCGCCACCTGGCAGCGCAACCTGACCCTGCAGCGTCGAGTGGCCGAACGCACCAATCGGGTGCGGGTGGCCGAACGGCTCCTGCGGAGCGTCATCGACTCGTTGGACGCGGCCCTCTGCATCCTGGCGGCGGATGGCGCCATCATCGACACCAACCGCGTCTGGGACCAGATGGTCAGCTCGCACGGCAATGACGACTTCCTCACCCTGGGGCAGACACGCCCGGGTGGCCTGGGCGAACTGTTGAGAGACGCCGCTGCCGCGGTCACCGAGGTGCTCGCCGGTGGCACTCCACAGGCCGGCACCGAGCGTGCTGTGCTGGTCGGTACCGAGCAGCGCTGGTGGAAGGCCCGAGTCGATCCGGTCCGTGGGCACGATGCCGCCCAGGCCGTGGTGACGGTCACCGACGTCACCGGACAGGTCCGCACCGCGGAGGAACTGCGCCAGGCGACCAAGGAGGCGAGGCGTTTGGCGCTCGTGGCGCGGCACATGGACGACGCCGTTGTCATCGCCGACGAGCACGGCGTCATCGAATGGGTCAACGACGCCTTCACCGCGATGACCGGGTACACCGCGGCGGATGTGCTGGGCCGCCCCCGGACCGGCCTGGCGACGATGCAGTCGTTCCCCACCCTGGACGAGATCACGGCGCCGAACGGCGAGTTCGTGCTCCCCGAGATGCTCGCCCGGACAAAGGACGGCCGGCCCTACTGGCTCAAGGTCGAACTCTTCCGGGTGGTTGACGAGGACGGCGTCGTTCGGCTCGTCGGCGTCGAACGCGATGTCACGGCCACCCGCGAGGCCGCGGAGACCCTGCTCGAGGCGATGAGGCACTCGGAGGCTCTGGCCCAGGAGCTGTCGACCGAGAAGGCCGTGCTGACCGGTGTGATCTCCTCCATCCCGCACCTGACCTATTGGAAGGACTCCGCCGGCCGCTATCACGGGCACAACGAGGCGTTCCTCGCGATGCGAGCCGTCCCGTCGGACACGACCCTGCTGGGACGTACCGAGCTGGAGCTCGGATTCACCGACGAATTGTCGGCCATCCTGCTCGATGTCGAGGAGCAGGTCCTGCGGAGCGGTCAGGCGGTGGTGGACCGGCAGATCACCGTCGCCCGGCCGGACGGGGCCACTCGGACCGTGCTCATGAGCGTGCTTCCCCAGCCGGATGCGACCGGTCAGGTCGGTGGCCTGATCGGGGTGGGTGCCGACGTCACCCGGGTCAGCGAGCTCGAGCGGCAGCTGAACCAGGCCAACCGTCTCGAAGCCATCGGGCAGCTGGCGGCCGGAATCGCCCACGAGATCAACACACCTATCCAGTTCGTCTCCGACAACACCCGCTTCGTCGAGCAATCCCTGACCCAGTTGCTCAACTTGGCCGCGCTTGCCAACCGGTCCCGTGCCGATCCGGCCGGCGGTCCAGCGGCGGCGGAGCTGACCCGAGCCTTGGCCGAGGTCGACGTGGACTTCCTGGTAGCGGAGATCCCCGCGGCGCTCAGCGAGTCGCTGGAAGGACTCGAGCGCGTGGCACAGATCGTCCGGGCCATGAAGGACTTCTCCCACCCGGGCCAGGGGCGAAGCGCGATCGACCTCAACCGTGCGATCGAAAGCACCGTCCAGGTTGCCCGCAACGAGTGGAAGTACTGCGCCGAACTTGATCTGCACCTCGGCCCCGACGTCGCGCTCGTGCCCTGTTACGAAGGCGAGTTCAAGCAGGTCGTCCTCAACCTCATCGTGAACGCCGCGCACGCTATCGAGGCCCGCCCGCGCGACGGCGGTGGTCTCGGTCTGATCCGGATCACCACGACTCGCTTCGCCGACCGGGTCGAGATGTCGGTGGAGGACGACGGCACCGGCATGGATCCGGCAACCCAACAGCGGATCTTCGATCCGTTCTTCACCACCAAGGAGGTCGGCAAGGGCACCGGCCAGGGTCTGAGCATGGCGTACGCGAGCATCGTGCAGAAGCACAGCGGCGCCCTGCGAGTGGAGTCCACACTCGGGGCCGGCACCACATTCACCGTCGTGCTGCCGACCACGACAGCCGCCGAGCCGGTGATCCCATGACCGATCTCCTTCCCAAACCGAAGGTGCTACTGGTCGACGACGACCCCCGCATCCTCGCCGGTCTGCGCCGGCAACTGCACCAACGGTTCCTTGTCGCGACCGCCGGCAGCGGCGTGGAGGCGCTCACGTTGGTCGCCGCCGAGGATGACTTCGCCGTCGTGGTGAGCGACATGCGCATGCCCGGCATGGACGGAGCAGCGTTTCTCGCCCGCGTCCGGGTCGAGTCGCCACGAAGCACCCGGGTCCTGCTTACCGGCCAGACCGAGCTCAGCGCCGCCGTCCGCGCCATCAACGATGGTCAGGTCTTCCGTTTCCTGAGCAAACCGTGCCCGCCCGAGGTTCTGGAAAAGTGCCTTCAGGAGGCCGTCGCCCGCCACCGGGTCACGCTCGACGAACCACGCCTGTCACCAGGCTCGGTCGGCGATCGGCGGCTGATGGAGCTCAACGACCGGGGCGAGGTGGTCGTTGCGCATCAAACTGACAAGGGGAATCGCCAGTTTCGTCTTCAGTACCAGCCGATCGTGTCGCTCGACGACAACGGAGCGGTCGGCGTCGAGGCCATACTCCGTTGGATCGATCCCCAACCCGGCCGGTCGACATCAATGGCCGCAGGCGGAGCCCGCGGCCTGCACATGCCCCTAGGTCGATGGATGACGGCCGCTGCCTGTCAAGAGGTCGCGTCCTGGCCGGCTACCGGATCCGATCCACTGGGCGTGCACATCAAGCTGTTCCCCGGGCATCTGGGCGACCCTGATCTCATCGACGACCTCGCCCAAACCCTGATCTTGAGCGGGCTGGAGCCGCACCGGGTGACCCTCGAGGTGCCGCAGACGCTCGCCCTCGGCGCGTCCCTCCCGTTCGCCCCGCTCGACACGATCTCCAGGTGGGGCGTGCAGCTGGCCCTCGGCATCGACGAATGCCCACCGATGCCGTCCAGCACTGTGCAGCGACTCCCCTTCAGCGCCGTCAAGATGGGCGTACGACAAGCCGCGCACGAACCCGACAACACCGAGGCTCACCGCACATTCGGAGCCGGGACCGAGTTGGCACGCCAGCTTGGAGCGTCGATCATTGCCGACGGTGTCGAATGCGCCAAGTGCCAGGTAACGGCTCGGACGGCCGCTTGCCGGTTCGCTCAAGGCTCCTACTACGGATCACCGGCGGATCCCGGTGACCTGCTGCCCGGCCTCGTGACGGGTCGCCGCTGAGCCGACCCCACCCTCGTCTGCTCGGTGAATCAGTTGTGGCATCCGGCCGACCGGGCCGAACCCGAGAACGTCAGGCGAATCCGCGCAGGCGCATCAGGGCCTCGGTGTCGACGTCGCGGCCGCGGAAGTTGCGGAAGGCCTCGTCCGGCGCGACGGCATTGCCGACGGAAAGGATGTCGTCGAGGAATGCCTTGGCGGTGGACGGGTCCCAGACGCCCTTCTCTTCGAACAGCTCCCACGCGTCGGCGGTCAGCGCATCGGCCCAGAGATAGACGTAGTAGCCAGCCGAATATCCGTCGCCCGAGAAGATGTGGCCGAACTGGGTCGGGCGGTGGCGCATGACGATTTCTCTCGGCAGGCCGATCTCGGCCATGCTGGTCTTCTCGAAAGCGTCGGGATCGATCGGCGCGTCCGGCGTTGCGGCCAAGTGGATTTTCATGTCGTAGATCGCCGAGGCCAGGAATTCGACCGTACTGAAGCCCTGGTTGAACTTCAGTGACTTTTGGATCTTGGCGAGCAGCTCGGCGGGGATCGGCTTGCCGGTGTCGACGTGCAGGGCGAAGCGGTTCAGCAGCTCCGGGGTCGGGAACCAGTGCTCGTTGATCTGGCTCGGGAACTCCACGAAGTCTCGCTTGACCGACGTGCCGGCCACGCCGGGATAGGTGACGTTCGAGTTCAGGCCGTGCAGGGCGTGGCCGAATTCGTGGAACATCGTCACGGCGTCGTCCCAGGAAACGAGGACGGGGCCGGAGCCGGACTTCACGAAGTTCGCGTTGTTGGAGACGATCGGGGTGACGTCGTCCTTGAAGCGCTCCTGGGTGCGGTACTCGTTCATCCACGCACCGGAGCTCTTGCCGGCGCGGGCGTAGGGGTCGAAATACCAGAGGCCCACGCGTTTGCCGTCGCGCGTCACCTCGTAGACCGACATGTCCCCGTGGTAGACGGGCAGACCGTCGAGTTTGGCGAATTGCAGGCCGTAAAGCCTTTCGGCGGCCCAGAACATGCCGTCGCGGACCTTGTCGAGCTGGAGGTATTGCTTGACCTCGTTCTGGTCGAGGTCGTACGTCGCCTTGCGCACCTTCTCCGAATAGAACCGGTGGTCCCAGGCCTCGATCGTGATGCCGGCGCCTTCTTTGTCGGCGATCGCCTGCATGTCGGCGATCTCCTCCTGGGCGCGCCGGGCGGCCGGCCCCCAGAGCTTCATCAGCAGGTCCATGGCGGCCTGCGGCGTCTTCGCCATGTTGTTCGCGACGGCCCAGTGGGCGTGTGTCGGGAAACCGAGCAGCCGGGACCGCTGGGTACGGAGCTGGAGGATCTCGCTGATCACGGCCTTGTTGTCGGTGGCCGTACCGTTGTCACCGCGCATGATCCACATGCGCCAGCCCTTTTCCCGCAGGTCACGCTTCGCGGAATAGGTCAGGAACGGCTCCATCGAGGAACGCGTGTTGGTGAAGACCCACTTTCCCTTATCGGCGGCCGCCGCGCGCACCGATTCGGGAAGGCCCTCGAGATCTGCCTCGGTCTCGATGGTGAGCCGGTAGTTCTCCTCGTCGGCAAGCTCGTTCTGGCCGAACTTGGTGTAGAGCGAGGCCAGCTTCTGATTGAGCTCCTTCAGCATGGCCTGGTCGGCGTCGTTGAGCGCCGCGCCTTGCCGGGTGAAGTTCTGGTAGTAGTACTCGACGAGGCGATTCTGCTCCGGCGACAGGCCGGCGGTGGCCCGGCCGTCATAGACCGCCTTGATCCGGGCGAAGAGCCGGGCATTCTGAATGATGTCGTCGCCGAAGGCCGAGAGAACGGGCGACATCTCGGTCTGCAGATCCTGCATCGCCTGGTCGTTCATCGCCGAGGTGAAAGTGCCGAAGAAACGTTGAGCGCGATCGAGAGCACGCCCGCTGTCTTCCAGCGCGGCGATGGTGTTGGCAAAGGTCGGTGCTCCGTAGGTGCCGGCGATCTCGGCGATCTCGGCCCTGCTGAGCTCCATACCCTTCTCGAGCGCTGCCTTGATCGACGTCGGGTTCACCAGGTCGAAGGCCGGGTAACCGCCATGCTCTCCAGTCCACACCTCGATCAGCTTATCCTCAGGCCCGCCCCCGGCCGCGAAGGCGAAGCCGGAAAACCTGAGCGAGCCGAGTACGGCCACGGCGGCGGCGGACCGCAGAAAGACGCGGCGTTGCATGGAAGGTCCTCCGGCATCGGTTCGGTACGGCCGCATGCCGCCCACGTTCGTTATGTCATATTTCCACACTTTAAGAGGCTTTTCGCGTACGCCACCACCGCGCACGTTCGGATGATCGCTGCTCCTTTCGGCGCGATTGTCTGGTTCCGTCGCCCGTGTTGATGGGCGATGCTCGTGCCATGGCGGTCCGCGCGGACGAGTTCGCCCAGGCGATGGCGTTGGTGGCGGACGCCACGCGGGGGCGCTCCGGCGCGTTGCCGGTCTCCGACTCGGGGCCACCCTCGCGACGGCCGGCCACCGCCCCCGGCCGCCACGGCAGACAGGCGGACCCACCGGCGGGGCGCTCCTGGCAACCCGTGGCGGATCGGACCGCGGAACGACAGCGCTGCCCAGAGGATCCGCCACCCGAGGTTTTCACTCCGGTACCGGTGGGTTATGACTCCACCGTCACCCCACTGCGCGTACGGCAACAGAGGCTTTCGACCCTTCGTGCGGGCCCGGCCGAGCATCCGGAACCGGTGACCGCCGTACGGATCAGGGCAGGAACTGGTGCTGGACCAGGACGACCTCGCCGTTCTTCACGGAGAGCCGGAACAGGGTGTGCAGCAGCCGCTTGCCGAGCCCGGCGACGCTCACCTCGACATCAGCCGTCGAGCCGTGCCGGCCGGCGGGTGAACTGCTCGATGTCGCCGACGGTCACGTCGAGCAGCTTGTAGGCCAGGTCCGCCAGCGCGCGGGCGGTAGCCAACTCGTCGCCGATCTCCGGCACCTCCGCGTCCACCGGGTTCCGGTGCGCCTCGCCGTCGCCGCGCAGCGGAACACGGGCGTCCGTGCGCAGGATCGCCGTGGCATGGGTGCGACGGTCCTGCTCGCTCTCGGTGATGTTCACCTCGACCGTCCAATTCCGAACGTGTGCCATCACGCACCTCCTCCTGTCGTGTCCACCTCCATGGCAGGTCACGACCGGCGGGGCGGACAGTGCCCATCGGCCGCAAGTCACGGGTCGGCCGTCCCTGACCGGCATGCCCGCTACGTGCGCACGGTACGGAAAGACCGACGCTTCGGGGGTTCAGCCTTCCCCAGGTGTCCGGGCCGACCACACCGGCCGACGACGGCAGGGTGTCGGCCTGGTCGTTCTCCCTTCTGCTGGGCCCGGTGCCGGAAGCAGTCTCCGGACCGCGACTCCGATCACGCACCGTTCAGGAAGGCGTCCAGGACGATGCGGGACGGGCCGGCCTGAATGGATCCGACGCCCGCCCGGATCGGGTGGTCGCCGAAGAGCATCACCATCGGGCCGATCGGAACCACGTACGCGGTCCGGCCCTGGTCGTTCGTGATCAGCTCGCCGTAGCCGTGGTAGATCGCTTCCACGTCGCCGAAGGACATTCCGACCCGTGCTCCGGCCGCGGTCCGCACCGACCCCGTGTCGGTCTCGATCACGATCAGGGCGCCGTGGTGGAACGTGAGAACGAGTTCGCCGCCCCACGTGCCCCCGGACCCGGCAAGCTGGGCGCCCGTGCCGTCCGGGTCGGTGGACCAGCTGATCAGGCCGGCCGCGGCGAGCCGCTCCAGGCTGATGCCCATCCGGAACGGTCCGGCGCCGAGGACCGTCATCACGTGATCGGACGCCGGCGACGCCGCGGCCGCCGGTCCGTTCGTCCCGGCCACGACCCCGGCGCCCAGCAGGACCACCGCCAGCAGGGACAGGATGCGATTGCGCACAGACATGACGCCTCACCTCAATCGAGGTTCTCGGCCGGGAGCGGTGTGCATATGACCGGCTCCGCCATGGCGGGAAACGGCCACCCGGCCGTGATTCCACGGTCGAACCCGCGTCCGGTCGATCGACAGAGCCGAAAGTCATCGGCTGCACGCCGGGTCCGCGGCCGGGGACATTGGGATACGCCGGGAACCGCCGCGTCGCCCTCAGCTCCCGGGGACACCCGGCGGGACTTGCGGCCCGGGCACCGGTGACCTGCCGCACTCACCCGCCGCGACGGATCGGCGGATGATCGACGGAGATCGAAGTAAGCGCGCCAGGACCGCCGTCGGCGCCCGGAGCCGGACGCACCACCTCGCCGACCCAGCCCGGCGGAACCGACCCGGAAGGAGTCACCATGAATGCCCGGAAGATCGTCATCGGGTACGACCACTCCACCGGCGCCGCCGACGCCGCGCAATGGGCTCTCGACGAGGCGGAGCGCACCGGCGCCCCCGTCGAGTTCTTCTACGCCTACGAGTGGCCGACCTGGTCCCCCGCCGCCCGGTACGTGCCGGGCGGCGTGACCTGGCCGGGCGGTGAGACCGAGCTGGAGGTCGAGGGTGCCTTGGAGGCCGCGGTCGCCAGGGCCAGGCGGGACCATCCGGCCCTGTTGATCACATCGCACGCGGCCGACGCGGTCGCGGCGGTCGCGCTCGTCGAGCGCTCAAGCACCGCCGGCCTGGTCGTGCTCGGCAGCCGTGGGCACAGCGCGGTCGTCAACCTCGTCGGCTCGGTGGGGGTCGCGGTCACCGCCCACGCCCACTGCCCGGTCGTCGTCGTCCGCGGGCAACCGCCGCGCGACGCGCCGATCGTCGTCGGCATCGACAGTTCCCGGGCGGCCGAGGCGGCGCTGTCCTTCGCGGTCGGCCGCGCCGCCGCCCGCGGTGTGGCCCTGCGGGTGGTCCAGGCATGGAAGCCCGGTGGTCCCGCACCGGCCGAGAAAGAACACCGGCTGTTCGAGGACCGGGTCGCCGGCCTGCGGGCGAAGCATCCCGGGCTGACGGTCTCCGCCGAGGCGCCCCATGAACATCCGGCGGCCGCCCTCGCGAAGGCGAGCGCCACGGCCCAACTTCTGGTGGTCGGGTCCCGCGGCCGTGGCGCCCTTCTCGGCATGATGCTCGGGTCGGTGAGCCAGCATCTTTTGCGCAGCTCCGTGTGCAGCGTCGCCGTGGTCCACGAGAACATGAGCGCCGCTTAGCGCCGCCTGGCTCCGGTCACTGAGCGCCGCGGGGACGCCGCGGCCGGCCGGACCGGCCGAGCGCGCCGATCACATCGACGCCCAGGCAGACGAACAGCGCGATGCCCCAGTTGTTCCACGGACCCCACGACGCCACGTCCGGTGTGCCCTGCACGAGCCAGACGATCAGCCAGATGACGGTCATCACGGTCTCCCGCCGGTCAGTAGTAGATAACTGAGATCGTGCGGGCCGTCGCGTTCCAGACGATCGCGCCGTGCCCGAAGTTGCTGCGCCGGCCGACCGTCACCGAGAACTCGTCGCTCGTGGGCGCGCCCAGCCGACTGCTCATCCCGCCGAGCGAGAGGTACTTGGCCAGAATCGTGCCGTGCACCTCGTGCGCGCCCGCGCCCTTGGCCCAGTAGACGTTGCCGTGCTGGAACTGCGACCCGCGGCCGCCGGTCAGCTTCGTCTCGTCGGTGCGCGGGTAGCCGAGGAATCCCGCCTCGGCGCCGAGCGCGAGCCACTTCGCCCGGATCGCGCCGTGCACCTCGTGTGACCCGGTCGCGGCGAGGCAGTAGATCGACCCGCCCTGGAAGTGGTTGTACCACCCACCGGCGGCCCCGGCGGTCTCGTCGGTGACCGGGAAGCGCAACAACGACGTCACGGTGCCCATCGACCGGTACTTCGCGAGGATCGCGCCCCACACGAAGTGGGTGCCGCTCGCCGGCGAGTAGTAGATCCGGCCGCGCTGGAACCACTGCACCGCGGTGTCGGCCGTAGTGGCGTCGAGCTCGGCCGTGGTCGCGGCGCCGAACGCCGAGGCGGAACCGCCGGCCGCCAGGTACTTGGCCCGGATCAGACCACGGGTCACCGCCTGCCAGGGGCTGACGAAGCCGTACCCCATGCCCTTGAGCTTGTCGATGATCAGCTGAAGATTGCCGGGGTCGGTGGACGGGGTCGTCACGTGCATCACGATGATCGCGCCGGGCACGGTGTACCGATCGATGCGGCTGCTCACGACCGGCCAGCCGGCCGCCTGATAGCCGGTGGTGTCGAACGTCCAGTCCAGGTTGACGTAGAAGCCTCGCAGCGCCAGGTCACGGTTGAGCCCCGCGTTCAGGTAGCCGGAACGGTAAGGCGACCGGAACCAGCCGGCGGAACTGACGCCGGCGGCCCGGAACGCCGCCTCGGCCCGGTCCAGTTGCGACCACCGCTGCGCCTGGGTGAGGGTCATGAAATCCGGGTGACTGTAGCTATGGTTGATGATCTTGTGGCCGAGCGCCGCGATCGCTTTCGTCTCCGCGGGGTTCTGCTCGGCGAAGCGCCCGGTCACGCCGAAAGCGCCGGTGATGCCGTTCGCGGCGAACACCCGCAGCACCGTCTCCAGGTTGGCCTTGCTGATCGCGTTCTCGGCCGGCGTGCCCGTCCGCCAGTCCAGGTCGAACGTCAGGCTCACCACCTTCGCGGTGTCGTAGCCACGCGTGAACACCTGCGCCCGGTAGGGCGCGGCGTCCGACGCGAGTGCCGGCGCCGCCGTCATCGTCCCGGTCACGGCGATCGCCACGACTGCCGCTGCCACCAGCCGGGCCGCCCGGATGGCCGGCAACCGCAACCGATGCCCTCTCATGGAACTCACCTCCACGCGCGGGCGTCGTCACCCACGCCTCACCATTCACCGTCCATGGCCGACACTCCCGACCTCAGAGCCGTAGGTCACCGATGCGCGCCGTTCGGCCGCCCCGCGCGCGTGGGACGGCATCAAGCTCGGACCGGGAAAGTTGCCTCAGGCAACTAGGCCTTCTATGGTTGCCCCGGGCAACCAATGGAGGTCGGAATGACAGTGGCTGATGACGTGGTGCGGGCCGAGACGGAGCCGATGTCGCATGCGCAGATCCTGCAGGCCATGTCGGGGCTGTACATGGGCATGTTCGTGGCGATCCTGTCGTCGACGGTCGTCACCAACGCGCTGCCGACGATCGTCGCCGATCTGCACGCCGGGCAGAGTGTCTACACCTGGGTGATCATCGCGACGCTGCTGACCACCACCGTGACCAGTCCGGTCTGGGGCAAGCTCGCCGATCTGCTCAGCAAGAAGCTGCTCATTCAGATCAGCCTTGTCGTGTTCACCGCCGGGTCGGTGCTCTCCGGGCTCGCCGCCGACTCGGGGCTGCTCATCGCGGCCCGGGCCCTGCAAGGAGTGGGCGCCGGCGGGATGCTCGCGCTCACCCAGGTCGTGATGGCGACGATCATCTCGCCTCGGCAGCGTGGCAAGTACTCCGGGTATCTCGGTGCGGTGCTGGCCGTGGCCACCTCGGCCGGGCCGTTGATCGGCGGCGTCATCGTCGACACGAGCTGGCTCGGGTGGCGGTGGTGCTTCTTCGTGGGCGTACCCTTCGCCGTTCTCGCCATGGTTCTTCTGCAGAAGACCCTGCATCTTCCGGTCGGTGGCCGCGCGGTGCGGATCGACTGGGCGGGCACCACGCTGATCACCGCGGCGGCCTCACTCCTGCTGGTCTGGGTGACCTTCGCCGGCGACAAGTACGCCTGGGGCTCGTGGCCGACCGCGGTGATGCTCGGCGGGGCGATCGCGCTGAGCGTGGCGCTGGTGCTCATCGAGCGGCGGGCCGCGGAGCCGATCCTGCCGCTGTGGCTGTTCCGCAACCGGACCGTGGTGCTGGCCATCGTGGCCAGCCTCGTCATCGGGGTCGCGCTCTACGCCGGGACCACCTTCCTGAGCCAGTACTTCCAGCTGTCCCGGGGTAAGAGCCCGACGCTCGCCGGCATCCTGGCCCTGCCGCAGATCCTCGGCCTCGCGCTCGCCTCCACCGTGGTCGGCCGGATCATCACCGCCACCGGGCGCTGGAAACCGTTCCTGGTCGGCGGCTCGGTGAGCATCGTGGCCGGACTCGCGCTGCTCGGGCTGACCCGGGCCGGCACCCCGTACTGGCAGCTCGCGATCGGGATGGGACTGCTCGGCATCGGGCTCGGCACCACCCTGCAGAACCTGGTGCTCGCCGTGCAGAACCAGGTCCGGCTGCAGGAGCTCGGGGCGGCCAGCACCTCGGTGTCGTTCTTCCGCTCGCTCGGCGGCACGATCGGCGTCTCCGCCCTGGGCGCGGTGCTGGCCGGCCAGGTCACCCACTACCTGCACGCCGCGCACGGCTCCTCCGCGGTGCCCCGGCTCGCCGATCTGCCGCCGGCCGCCCGGGCCGCCGTCGAGAACGCGTACGGGCACGCCACCGGTAACCTTTTCCTCTACACCGTCCCGTTCGCCCTGGCGGCGCTGCTCTGCATCGTGTTCATCCGGGAGGTTCCGTTGCGCACCACCAGCGCCCTCGAGGCGGACCGGGATGACTGAGCCGTCGCACGCGGCGCTGGAACGCGAGTTCGCCACCTTCGTCCGGCGGGCCCGCGCCGCCTCCGAGCGACTCAGCCGCGGCGTGCACCCGGGGCTCGACGCCAGCGCCTACGGGCTGCTCGTCTATCTGCGCGATGACGGGCCGCGCCGGCCCAGCGACGTGGCCGAGCACCTCGGCGTCGGTAAGGCCACCATCACCCGGCAGCTCAAACCCCTGGAGGCGCTCGGCCTCATCGAACGCCTGCCGGACCCGGGTGACGGCCGGGCGCATCTGGTCGCGCTGACCGACGACGGCCGGCAGCGGATGAAACAGGTCCGCGAGGCCCGTCACGAACGGTTGCGCGCCCACCTCGACTCGTGGCCGGACGAGGACATCCGCACCCTGGCCCGGTTGCTGGGCAAGTTCAACACCATCAACACCGAGCCTTGAGTACGCCGCGGGCCGTGCGGAACGCGTCGGCCGCCGCCTGCCGGACCGGTTTCGTGCGGTGCTCGCGGGAGAGGATCTCGACACCCCACGGACCGTGCCAACCGGCCGTCCGCAGGGCGGTGATGACTCCCGGGAGATCGAAGGCGCCCTCGCCGCACAGCCGCCGCCGGTGCACGGTGTCCTCGAAGAGCGTGCCGATCGGTTCGGCGTCGGCGTCGTCGAGCTCGACGCCGACGATGTACCGGATCGGCACCGCGGCCAGCTCGGCGGGTGGGGTGTGCGCCCGCTCGGTGTGCCACACGTCGATGACCAGACCGCCGCTCGGATGCCCGGCCGCCCGCACGAGATCGAGGCCGGCGCCGACCGTCTTGATGTTGGACCAGGGCAGGAACTCCAGGCCGATCCGGGTGCCGGCGTCGGCGGCCTCGGCGGCCAGCTCGGCGAACGCGGTCACCCACCGGTCGCGGTCCCACGGCCCGTCGGTGACGTCCGGGGCGACCTTGATGTGCCGGGCGCCGAGCGCCCCGGCCGCGGCGAGCAGATCGCGGCGGACCGGGTCGGGCCCGGCGATCCACCAGTCGGTGATCAGCTCCAGCTCGAGGTCGGTGATCCCGTGGTCGTCGAGCAGGGCCCGCAGGCCACCTTCCCCGTAGGCGTCGAGGGCCGGCATCAGGTCGGCGTGCAGCAGGCCGAGGCCGCGGAAACCGGCCGACGCCGCGGCCTCGACCCGCTCCCGGATCGGGATCGGGCTGCGCTGGTCGCCGGGCAGCGGGCTCGCCGCACCGGCGGTGGTCCAGCAGGTCGCGAGGAGACGGTCGTCGGGCACCGGCCGAGCGTAGGCATCACCTACACCCGGCCGACGAGGGGAAACTCGTCAAAAAGACCGCAGCGGACGGTTGGCGCACCGCCCGTACACCGAGCTGGATGCACAAGCCGCCGGCCGGCGTGAGTGCGCCGCCCACCAGATGGAGCGGGGTGTAGTTCTTGGTGTCGCCGGCCGACCTGCGGGAGCGCGGGCGCCGCGACGGTGGTCACCAGGACGCTGAACAGGGTGCCGGTCAGCAGGCGGCCGCTCCCCCACGGCCGCTGACCTTCGGCAGGGATCCGAAGTGATCGACCTTGGCGATGTGGCCGGGGTGGCCGCCGAGGCGGAGGCCGCTCCGCTCGATCTGGCGCGGCTGTTCCGCCTCGTCCTGATCGTGCTGCTCGCGGCCGGGCTACCGGCGCTGGGCGGTTCCGCGGTGGTGGCGCCGGCCCTGGTGCGGCCGCTCTGGGCGGCCGCGTTCGGGTCCGGCGACACCGTGGCGGTGGACGGCCGGACCGCCTATCTCAACCGTGGTGCTCGCTCGGTGACCGCCTATGAGCTGCCCACCGGGCGGATCCGCTGGTCGGTCGAGGTGGCCGGCCGGAGCGTCCGCCCGGCCGGTGACGTCCTGCTGGTGTCCGCCGATGGGGGCACGGTGGCGTTCGACGCGGCGACCGGCGCGCAGCTCTGGCAGGCGGCCGGGGACGCCTCGCCGTCGGTGGAGCTCGGCGACGTGCTGCTCGCCCGGTCCGACCAGGTCGGCGTTACCACCGAGTTGCGGCTGGTCGGGCTGCGTGACGGGCGCGAGGTCTGGAAGCACGCGATCGCGCCGGCTCAGCAGTGGACCACGCTGACCGAGGACGGGCGGCCGGCCTCGATCGTCACGGTGACCCCGACCGGCGATGCCACCGTCTACCGGTACGGCGACGGCGCGGTGCTGGGGCGCGGCCGGATCGCCTGGAACGGGGTGTACGTGTCGACGATCTTCCCGGCCGGGCCCTATCTCGTCGTGGTGCGGACGGCGTCGGCGCAAACCGTCGCGACCATCTATCGCCCCGGCGACCTGCGGCCACTCTGGCGGTCCGACGAGCTGATCGGCTATGTCACCCGCTGCGGCGAATTGATCTGTACGGCCGGCGTGCGCGGCGTGACCGGCCGGGAACCCGCCACCGGGCGGGAGGTCTGGCGGCGCGACGACATGAACTTCGTGTGGGATCTCGGCGGTGGGCGGCTGCTGCTCTCCGCCGCCGCCAACCTCGCCTCGGCGACGACCGTGCTGGTCGCCACCGCCACCGGGCGGACGATCGGGCAGCCGTTCGGCGGGGGCCGGGCGTTCTTCGCCGATGCGGCCGGCTCGCTGCTTCTGCTGCGGGACACCGGGACCCGGCCGGACCGGACCGCGGTGAACCTCCTCGACCTGGCGACCGGGCGGCAGACCGTGCTCGGCACCGCCGAACGGCTCGCCGAACAGGACTGCCGGGGAACACCGGGCTATCTGCTGTGCCCGCGCGGGGACACGCTGACCGTCACCGCCGTCGGATGATCGCGCCGGGGCCTTCCGGCCCCGGCGCGACTTTTCAGTGCAGCGGGTCGGCGGGCCAGCCGGCCGGGTCGGTCGCGGTGACCGGCTGGACGGCGGCGGCCAGGTGGAGCGCGTCGTTCTTGGCGAGGAGCACGTCACCCTGGTCGACCGTCACCACCTGAGCGCCGGCGACCCGGCGGACCCGGCCCGCGTCGGTGTACTCCAACGGCGTACCCGAGTAGTCGGTGTTGGGGTTGACCGGTTTTGCCGCGGTCGCCGCGGCGGCAGTGACGTTGACCGAGTACGTTGCCCGGCCGGTGCTCAGGTGCACCCGGGCCCACGGCTGGGCGCCGCCCACGAACTCGCACGAGGTGATCGCGGTGGCCGCCGGGACCCAGGTGAGGCGGAAGTTCACCGCGCACCGGTAGACCTGGTCGAACCGGGCCTGCTCGGTGAGGGCGAGCAGCTTGGCCCGGTCGGTGGCGGCGTTGGTGCCGGGGTCGGCGGCGAAGCTCGTGAAGACCAGCGCCCAGGTGCCGGTGACCGGCTGCCAGCGGAGGTAACCCCAGCGGGCGCCGTCGGCCGGATTCATGCCGCTCCAGACCAGCGTGGCCGCCTTGCCGTCGACGATGAGCGGGGTGGACGTCGGGTTCGGGGTCAGCTCCATGCCGGTGGCGGCCAGAGCCTTGTCCAGGTTCGCGGTGGAGTCACCGATCGCGGTGTGGACGACGCTTGAACCGCTCGTCTGCATGAGCTCCCAGCCGGCGCCCGACCGCCAGGTGGCGTTGGTCGTGCCTTCGTGATCGAGGTGGAACAGGCCGTTCTGGCCGGCGGTGCCGCCCTCGCCCAGGGCGGGCGCGCCGACGGCGATCGGCGGGCGTCCGGCGGGCGACACGGGCGGCGGGTCGGCCGCCGGGGCGACATCGGCCGGACCACCTCGCGGGAACACCGCGACGGCGCCGATGACCGCCACCGCCAGGACGCCGGCCGCGGAGCCGGCGAGCGTGCGGCGGACCAGCCGGCGCCGCTGCCCCCGTTGCAGGGCGCCGGCCAGCAGATCCTCGACGTGCACGCCGCCGTCGGCGCGGTCCTGCAGCGCCACCATGATCGATTCGTCGGTGCGGTTCATCGGCGATGTCCCCCTTCGATGGAGGCCGGCGACTGCTCCAGTTGCCGGCGGAGTTTCTCGAGCGCGCGCATCGCTTGGGAGCGCACGGTGACGGTGGAGATCTCGAGGATCTCGGCGATTCGCTCGTCGCTGAGGTCCTCGAAATACCGGAGCACGATGGTGGCCCGCTGCCGCGGCGGCAGCTCGGCGATCAGGCGCCAGGCGGCGTCCTGCCCGGCCGTCCGGTCGCCGAGGTCGGCGTCATCGGACCGGTCGCCGATCGTGGCGGTGACGATCTCCGATGAGGACCGCCGTCGCCACCAGCTGATGTTGCTGTTGATCAGCATCCGGCGGACGTACATGTCCGGGTCGCCGGCGGCCGAGATCTTCTTCCAGCGCACGAACGCCTTGCTCAGCACCTCTTGCACGAGGTCCTCGGCCAGGTGCCGGTCCCGGATCAGCAGCCGTGCCAACTGCACGAGACGCGCACCCCGCAGCCGCACGTAGTCGTCAAACGTGATCACTCGTCATCCAATCTGGTGGGCGATCCTCACCCTGCAACCACGAGGCAATCGGCCCCGGCTGTTGCACGCTCCCCGAAACCGGGCCGGAAGTGCCGGCGGATCAGCTCGGGCCGACCGGCACGACGGCCGTGATGACGAAGAATCCGCTCGCCTTGAGCGTGGCGGCGAAGTGGCCGCCGGCCGCCTCGGCCCGTTCGCGCATGCCGATCAGGCCGTGGCCGGTGCCCGGGCCGCTGCGGCCGGACGCGGCCGGGTTGGTGACGGTGACGGTGAGGGTGCGGTCGTCGTACGTCAGCTCCACCTCGGCGCGCGGTTCGGTGCCGTGCTTGCTGGCGTTGGTCAGCGCCTCCTGCACGATGCGGTAGGCGGCGAGGTCGGCCGGCCCGGTCAGCGGCCCGGCAACGCCCCGGCGGGTCAGCCGGACGTCGAGGCCGGCCGCGCGGAACGACTCGAGCAGGCCGTCGACCTCGGCGAAGGCCGGTACCGGCTGCAGGCTCTCCGGCTCGTCGTCGGCGCGCAGCAGCCCGACGGTGGCGCGCAGCTCGTCGAGGGCGGCCCGGCTGGTCTCCTTGATGCCGGCGAGCGCCTGGTAGGCCCGCTCGGGATCGGTGCGCAGCAGGTGGTGCGCCACGCCGGACTGGGCGTTGACCAGGGTGATGTGGTGGGCGACCACGTCGTGCAGCTCGCGGGCGATCCGGACGCGTTCCTCGCGGACCTGCCGGCGGGCCTCGGACTCCCGGCTGAGCTCGGCCTCCCTGGTGCGACGGCGTTCCTGAAGCAGCAACGCGCGCTGGTTGCGGACCGCGTCGCCGACCGCGACCGCGACGGCGACGTAGTTGATCGGCAGGAGGACACCGATGTGGAAGACGTGGTTGGGCAACCAGATGATCGAGCTGGCGGTGAGCAGCGCCGCGGCCACCGCGCCCAGGGTGGCGGCGGTCCGGCGGTCGGTCTGCACCGCCACCGTGTAGAGCGCGACGACGGCGGCGGCGTCGAGCACGATCGTGTGCGGGGGGATGAACGGCAGGACGGCACCGCACAGTGCGGTCACCACGGCGACGGTCCGCGGCCACCGGTAGCGCAGCAGCAGCGCGCCCGAGCCGATCACGAGCAGGCCGACCTGCGCCATCGGGGGCTTCCGCGGATCGGGGGCCGCGGTGTACGCGACCTCGGCCATGCCGATCAGCATGACGAGCAGCGGCAGCGCGGCGGCCCGCAGCGCGCGCACGTCAGCGCTGCCCGGGGGTGACGAGGCCGGTCTCGTAGGCGAACACGACAAGCTGGGCGCGGTCCCGGGCGCCGATCTTCATCATCGCCCGGTTGACGTGGGTCTTGGCGGTGGCCGCGCTGATGGTCAACCGGCGGCCGATCTCCTCGTTCGACAAGCCCGTGCCGGCGAGCGCGGTGATCTCCTGCTCACGCGGGGTGAGTTCGGCGAGCCGGGGGTCGGCGGTGGCGAAGACCGGCTCGGGCACCCGGAGGAACCGTTCGATGACCGACGTGGTCGCGGCCGGCGACAGGAGCGATTCGCCGGCCGCGACGGTGCGGATCGCGTCGAGCAGGTCGGCCGGGTCGACGCCCTTGCCGAGGAAGCCGCTGGCCCCGGCGCGCAGGGCGGCCAGGACGTGCTCGTCGGTCTCGAAGGTGGTCAGGATCAGCACCCGGGTGCCGCTCAGGCCGGATGCCGCGGCGATCCGGCGGGTGGCGTCGATGCCGTCGCTGCCGGGCATCCGGATGTCCATCACGACCACGTCGGGGGTGGTCTGCAGCGCCCGGGTGACGGCCTCGTCGCCGTTCGAGGCCTCCGCCACCACGTCGATGTCCGGCTCGGCGCTGAGCAGGAGACGGAAGGTGGCCCGCAGCAGCGCCTGGTCGTCGGCGAGCAAGACACGAATGGTCACGAGTTCAGCTTTCCCTATACGTCAGGCCTGCAGCACTGTCTCCGACACAGCAGGGGCGGCGTGCGGCTCCGGCTCCGGCTCCGGCGTTCCCTCGACCGCCAGGTGCGGGGTGATCTTCTCGGCCCAGCAGGGGTAGTACCAGTTGGCTTTGCCGATCATGGTCATCAGGGCCGGGATGAGGGTCAGCCGGACCAGGAAGGCGTCGATGAAGACCGCCGAGGCCAGGCCGAGGCCGATGGCCGCGACGATCCGCTCCCCGTCGAACGCGAACGAGGCGAACACCCCGAGCATGATCAGGGCAGCGGTGGCGATGACCCGGCCGGTCTCGGTCACGCCGACCCGTACGGCCCGCTTGTTGTCCCTGCCGTGGGTCCATTCCTCGTGGATCCGGCTGACCAGGAAGACCTGGTAATCCATCGAAAGACCGAAAACAATACCGACGATCAGGACCGGGACGATGTACGTGATGGGAGCGCCGCTGCCGACCCCGAGCAACCCGCTCCCCCAGCCGAACTGGAACACCGCGGTGATGGCGCCGAGGCCGGCCAGGATGCTGGTGATGTTGCTGAGCGCGCCGACCAGCGGCACCAGCAGGCTGCGGAACGCGATCGCCAGCAGCAGGAAGCCGAGCACCGCGATGATGCCGAGGTAGAGCGGGAGCCGGCCGAGCAGCGCGTCGGACAGGTCCTGGGTGGTGGCCGCCGACCCGCCGACGTACGCCTTCATGGTGGTGCCGGCTTCGGCGGCGGGAATGACGTCGCCGTGCAGGGTTTCGATCAGGGTGGTGGTGGCCTCGGCCTGGGCGCTGCTCTTCGGGATGATCGTCACCGACTGGACGGTGCCGTCGGCCGATTTCGCGACCGGGGTGACCGTGGCGACGCCGGTCACCGACTTCAGCTCGGTGGCCAGCGCGGTGAACGCCGCCCGGGACGGCGCGTCGGGGGTGCTCGCGGCGATCATCAGCGGGTTGTCGAAACCGTCGCCGAACGCGGCCGAGCTCATCGCGTAGTACCGGTGCGTCGCCGAGGTCGCCGGGTCGCTGCTGGCGTCGGAGTCCCCGACCCGCATCTGCAGGACCGGGATGGCCAGCAGGACGACCGCGGCCAGCGCGAGCGGCGCCACCAGCCACGGAACCCGCTGCACCAGCGCGGCCCATTTGCCGGCGAGCCGAGGGGCGTGTTCTTCGACGACCCCCTGGGCCAGCCGGGCGCGCTGCTTCTTCGAGAGGACCTTGAGGCCGAACGCGCCGAGCAGGGCCGGCAGCAGGGTCAGGGCGGCGGCGACGGTGACCGCGACGGTGACGGCGGCGGCCTCGCCCATGCCGGTGAGCACGCCCAGGCCGACCACGCGGATCCCGATCAGCGCGACGATGACGGTGAGGCCGGCGAAGATGACCGCCCGGCCGGAGGTGTCGATCGCCCGGGCGATGGCATCGGGCACGGTCTTGCCGGCGAGCAGGCCCTTGCGGGTGCGGTTGACGACGAACAGGGCGTAGTCGATACCGACCGCGAGGCCCATCATCGCGGCCATCGTGATCGACGTCGAGCTCAGCGTGACCACGTGCGACCCGACCATGACCAGCAACAACGACACCAGCACCCCGACCACGCCGGTGATCAGCGGCAGCAGCGCGGCGCGCCACGCGCGGAACATCAGCATCAGCAGCACCAGGGCGGCGATCAGGCCGAGGATCTCCGAGGACCCGTTCGAGGACGAGATCTGCTCCTGGAAGGCGTCCCCGCCGTACGTGAAGGTGACCCCGTCGACCTCGGCGCCGGTGACGACCTTCTCGATCGGCGCGACGTCGGCGTCGCTGCTCACCACCACCTGGGCGTACGCGGTATCGCCGCTCGCCGCGACGGTGTAGGGGCTGACCACCTTCACCACGCCGGCCTGCTTGGCGACCTCGTCGAGCACGGCGGTGACCTCGGTCTTCACCGCCGCCGAGGTGACCGGCCCGGCTGTCGAGTGCCAGACGATCTTGCCGATCTTGCCGGAACTGCCGCTGCTCGGCATCTGCGCCAGCAGCGCGTACGCCTTGGACGACTCGCTGTCCGGCATGTCGGACGACGTCGTGAACGCCGTCCCGCCCAGCACGACCGCGGCGACCAGCCCCACCGCGACCAGGAACCAGCTGGAGATGACTATCCGGCGGTGCCGGACGCACCAGTGGGCCAGAGCTGACATGAACGAGGCTCCTTCGTCGTGACCGTTCGTGACCAGGAAGAACAACGACTCCATGGTCACGGCCGGACCCCGTCCCGGTCGTCAGCTCAGCGCGGTCATCGGCCCTGCCGCAACCGCGGCAGAACGAGCCGCCCTACCGCACCTGCGGTACGTCCGGCTCGCACGCGGGGCACGGCCGATGCGGTGCCGGCGGCGCCGGCCAGCAGCGCGGCGAGGACGAACGGGTGCTCGACCAGTTGGTCGGCCACGCCGTTGAGCGGGTTGGTGCTGATCAGCGTGGTGCGTTCGGCGAACCAGGCGGCGGCCAGCACGAGCCCGGTGCCGGCCGATCCGAGGCGGATCCACGGGTAGGCCCGGGTCCGGGCCAGGATCAGCAGCGACGGCATCACCAGGGCGACCACGATCAGCTGGGTCAGCTCGATCCCCAGGTTGAAGCCGAGCAGGTTGGTGACCAGCGAGCCGTGGGTCAGGCCCAGGTCGCTGATCAGGGCGGCGAAGGCGAAGCCGTGCATCAGCCCGAAGCCGGCGGCGATCCAGGCCTCGCCGCCGGGGACCAGCGGCCGGATCGCGTGGACCGCCGAGACCAGCACGGACAGGGCGATCGCCGCCTCGACCGGGCGGGCCGGCACCGCGAGGTAGCCGAGCGCGGCCAGGGCCAGGGTGATCGAGTGGCCGACCGCGAACGCCGACACCACGTGCAGCACGCGCACCGACTGCCGGCGCAGGTCGCCGCCGGGCACCCAGCGCCGGCGGCGGGCCAGCAGCGGAGCCGGGAGCAGCAGCATGATCAGGAACAGCAGGTGGTCGGAGCCCTCCGAGATGTGCCGGACACCCAGGCGCAGCGCGGCCACGAAGCCGGTACCGGTGCTCGCGGCGGCAGCGGCGACCGGCACCGCGACGGTGTGTTCGCGCCAGTCGAGGATCCCGATGGTGGTGTAGTCGCCCTGTCCCCCGGAACGCGCGGCGACGAACACCTGGTGCGACACGATCGTGTGGAGGATCGCGTCGTACGTCAGCGGGAAGTTGCTCGTCCTTCCGTTCGGCGGGGTCAAGGTCAGGTCGAAGACCAGGTGATCGACGCTGTCGACCTTCCGCACCCGGCCGCCGGTGAGCGCGACCGCCCAGCTGCCGGCCGAGGTGTGGGCGAGAACGTACCGGCGCAGGTCCTCGAGTTTGGCCGGCTGCAGCACGGTGGTTGCGGTCAGCGGCTCGTCGAGGGCCACCTCGAGCCGGTCGATCGGCAGCTCGACCACGCCGGTGACCCGGTCGGGGCCAGTGTCGAGCAGGATCGCGGTGGTGCTCATCGGGTGCGCCGCGGCCGGCGAGGCCGGAAGAACAAGAAAAGCGATGATGGCGTACGCGATGAGCCCGGCGATCCTCACGACGGCTTGGTGCTGCCGTAGTCGTTCGTCTTGTCCCGGTAGACCGAGTGGTAGTGGATGTTCGGGGTGCTGCGGCTGCGGGTGTTGATGAATTCGATCCACACGCTCGGCCCGTCGATCCGCAGGTAACTGCTCTCGTCCTCGGGCCCGGTGTTGTTGGCCCAGGCGATCTTGGTCGAGCCGAGTTCGGACTCGTATTTGGCGAGCAGCTTCGCCGCCGCGTCGTCGGCCAGATCGTCGACGTAGGGCTTGATCGCGGCCAGCACCAGTGTCTTCTGCGCGGCGGTCACGGTCAGCCCTTCGGACGCCGGGAACACCCCGTCGTCGTGGGCCGGGCCCATCATCAGGTCGTCGTAGGTGCCGGAACTCAACTTCGCGGCCGCCTTGTCACCGGCGCTGAGCGACGCGAACAGCGCGAACAGCGCGGTCGACTCGTCCTTGACCGGCGCGACGGTCTGGCCGCCGCTGGTGAAGGACGTCGGCTCGGAGCCGACGAACTGCGGTGTCTCGCTGACCTTGGTGCCGTTGTAGGTGAGGTTGCGGGCCAGGTGGTGGCCGCCGAACTGGAGCATGAACGGCGCGGTGGCCGACGGCGTGCCGTACACCGCGACGTAGTAGTCGACCAGGTTGCCGAAGCCGTCCGCGCCGTCGCCGCCGAGGCTGTTGAGATAGTCGTCGGCCTTCTGGATGTTCAGCACCTGCTGATATCCCTCGGGGCTGAGCGCGACCTTCATCATCGCCAGCGCCGCGGCCCGCTGCGCCTCGCTGAGATCCTTGAGCGCGACCCCCTTGCGGGCCACCGTGCTCGCCGGAAAATTCGACCAGGTCTGCCGGGACTGGTTGTCGGTGAAGGCCAGGTTGATCTTCGCCTTGAGGGTGTCGTCGAGAGTGGCCAGGAACGCCTGCGCGGCGGTCACCACGGCGGCCGTGTTCGCCCCGCCCGGACTGTCCCCACCGGTGTTCAGATCGACCGCGGTGAACGTCTGCACGCTGCCCATCCCGCCGCCCGGCCCGCCCTGCCCGCCACCACCCTGCGACGACGAACCGGGTGTCGCCGTACTGGTGCTGCCGGAGTCGCTGCACCCCGCAGTGGCCAGGAGGGTCGCCACGACCACACCGGACATCACCCTCGAATTCCTCAGCATGAATCGGCCGACCTCTCACTCGTGGCGGACTACCCGACCGCCGAAGGATGCCTGCCATTCGCGCTTCCGCGGAATAGCCGGACCGCAATTCTTAGCCCTTTCTTACAAAATGCTATTGACAGTAAATACATATCGTCTTTATGGGTGGAGCACAGAAAGACCACATTGCACCTGAAGGAGGCCGGGTAAGATCGCGGCGTGCGGCGGCGATGGTGGATATCGATGGGTATTGCCGCGGTGGTGCTCAGCGCCGGCGGGATCGCCGTGGCGGCGGTGCCCGGGCTGGGGGCGACGGCGTGTCCCCGGTGCTACGACCTGACATCGCTGGGCAACCGGCTGTACGCCGACCGGGACGACCCCGCCTACCGCACGCTCATCGACGACGCCGACCGGCGCATCGCCGCCTTCTACGGTGCTCGCCTCAGCGAGCCGCGCGTCCTGATCTGTTCCACCGCATCCTGTTACGACCGCCTCGGCGGCGGCGGCGAAAAAGGCCGCGCCCTGCGGAACTGGTCGCTGATGCTGTCGCCGGCCGGGATCAATCCGACCATCGCCACCCACGAACTGTCGCATGTCGAGTTCCACGAGCGGCTCGGTTCGGCGAGCGGCAAGGTCCCGCAGTGGTTCGACGAGGGCTTGGCCGTGCTCGTCTCCGACGACGCCCGCTACCTGCGGCCGGCATCGCAGTCCGACCGATGCAAGCTGCCGTACGACGAGGCCCGCCCGGTCATCGACGCCGACTGGTGGACCGCCGCCGCCGACGGCGTGGACCGGCCGTACCTGCAGGCCGGATGCGTGGTCAGCCGCTGGGCCGGCGCGAACGGCGGGCCCGCGGCGGTCCTCGACCTGATCACGAAGCTGAGGGCCGGAGCGGACTGGCCGGCCGACCAGTTCGCCTGACGGTCACGCTCCGAGGACCCCTACCAAGGCGGGTCGATCGTCGCGGCGGCCGCGGCGGCGGCGTCGAAAGCGCGGGCGATGCGGGCGCGCTGCTCGGCGAAGAACGACTCGGCGGGCTCGCCGGCCCGGATGCGCCGGATCGCCTCGACGTAGCCGACCCGGTAGGCGGCCAGCACCAGGGCCGCGGTCAGCTCGGCGCGCGGGTGGCCGGCCTCCGCGAGCAGGGCGGCGATCATCGCCTCGAGCCGTTCGAGAGCCTCCCGCAGGGCCGCCCGCAGCGCCGGCGAATCCACCACCACCTGCCAGAACTCGGTGAACCGGTCGGCGAAACCGGCCAGCGGATGGCGCTCGTCGTGCAAGGCCAGGAACCGGTCCCGCAGGGCGGCCACCGGGTCCTGGCCGGGCGCGCGGCCGCGGATCGCCTCGGTGAGGATGCGCTGCGCCTCGGGGCCGCGGTCGAAGAACATCTCCTCCTTGCGCGGGAAGTAGTTGAAGACGGTCATCCGGGACACCCCGGCGGCCTCGGCGATCTCGGTGACGCTCACCGCCTCGAACCCGCGGGCCAGGAACAGTTGCGTCGCGGCGTCCGAGATCTGGTCGCGGACCTGCTGTTTCTTCTGTTCGCGGAGGCCGGGCGTCACCATGGGCGAATCATATACCCGATAAAAACATTGACCCGGTATAAGTTGCGGGTCCATCCTGACGCCATGGACTACGACGTGGTGGTGGCCGGCGCCGGGCCGGTCGGTTTGATGGTCGCGAGCGAGCTCGCGCTCCGCGGCATCCGGGTGCTGGTGGCCGAGCGGCTCACCGAGCCGGATCTGACGATCAAGGCGGGCGCGATCAACGTGCCCACCGCCGAGGCGCTCGACCGCCGCGGCCTCGTTCCCCGCATCCGTGCTGCTCAGGCCGCGCAGATGGAGCAGATCAAGAAGTTCATGGCAGCCCGCGGCGGCGGTGCGATGCCGCCGCGGCCACGGTTCCTCGGCCATTTCGGTGCCATCTGGCTGGAGGCCGGCAACCTTCGCGGCGACGACGATCCGTGGGCCGAGCTGGGCCCGGCCGGTCAGATCGCGATGCTCTCCCAGGCCGACCTGGAGGCGGTGCTCGCCGCGCACGCCGTCGAGTGGGGCGTCGAAATACGGCGCGGGGTCGCGCTGACCGGGTTCACTTCCGCCATTGACGGCGTACGGGTGACGCTAGGTGATTCTGAGGTTGAGACGTCCTGGCTGGTCGGCGCCGACGGCGGTCGCAGCCTCGTCCGCAAGCTGGCCGGGTTCGACTTCCCCGGCACCGATCCGCGGATCACCGGGCATCAGGCGCTGCTCACCATGACCGGTGACGACGACCTCAAGCCGGGCTGGAACGTGACCGACACCGGCGTCTACGTGAGCGGGCCGATCCCCGGGCGGGTGCTCACCGTCGAGTTCGACGGACCGCCCGCCGAGCGCGACACCCCGATCACCGCGGCCGAGCTTACGGCGAGCATCCTCGCGGTCAGCGGCGTCCGGGTGACGATCGACAAGGTGATCAGCGCGACCAGGTTCACCGACAACGCCCGGCAGGCCACCGACTACCGGCGGGGCCGGGTGCTGCTGGCGGGGGACGCCGCACACGTGCACTCGCCGTTCGGGGGTCAGGGCCTCAACCTCGGCATGGGCGACGCGATGAACCTCGGGTGGAAGCTGGCCGCCGAGATCCAGGGCTGGGCGCCGGACGGGCTCCTCGACTCCTACACCGCCGAGCGGCACCCGATCGGCGCCTGGGTGCTCGACTGGAACCGCGCGCAGGTCGAGATCATGCAGCCGAGCCCGTACAACCGGGCGATCCGCGCGGTGGTCGCCGATCTGGCCGCCACCCACGACGGCACGACGTACTTCGGCACCAGCATCGCCGGGCTGCGCCAGCGCTACGACCTGGGCAGCGACCACCCGATGGTCGGCCGCAGCGCCCCCGAGCTGGTCCTCGCCGACGGCACCCGGCTCGCCGCCGCCCTGCACGACGGCCGGGCCGTCCTCGTCGGCGACTTCCCGGTGGCCGACGATCGCCTCCGGGTGGTCACCGCCGACACACCCGGCATGCTCGTCCGCCCGGACGGCATCGTCGCGTGGGTCGAGGGCGACGGCGAGCTCGACGAGGCGCTGCACCGGTGGTTCGGCAAGGTGACCGGCCGCTGACAGCGCCCGCAGCCACGAGGGTCGCGGTGTCAGCTGAGCGCGGTGTCAGCTGAGTGCTGCGGCCAGTTGATCGTAGGTGGGCGCGAGCTGCTGCAACGTCTGGGTGGCGGAGTCGGTGTGTCCGTTGACGAGGTCGTGCTGGAGGCTGCCGACCAGCCGGGCCTGCCGGGTAGCGATGGTGGCGGCTCCGTCGCGGCCGATGCTGGTGAGCGCGGTGGCGGCGTCGGCGAGCCGTCGAGCACCGACCCGGATCGCGAACTGCGTCAGGTGATCGTGTGTCTCGGGGTCAAGCCCGTCGGTGACCAGGTCGGCGAGGTGGTGCACGGCGGTGGCGCCGCCGATGGTGCCGGGCGGCACGGCGAGGTCGTCGCGCCCGCGCAGCCAGGCGACCGCGCCGGGCAGGGCCGCACGCAGCGCTGCCTCGGAGGTGACCGCCCGGGCCTGCCGGAAGTTGCCACGCATGGTGTACGGCTCGGCGTGGTAGAAGGTGATCGTGTCGGCGCGCCATGCGGCCAGGAAGTCCTGGGTGGGCAGGGTCGCGTAGGGGCAGCCGTAGGGGTCGTGGAACAGGACCTGCGTGTCGTCGGCCTCCAGGACGGTGACGAAGTGGTCCGCCCCGATCGGTCCGGTCATTCCGGGCACGTGGCGTAGCAGGCCCATTTCCAGCGGTCCGGCCAGGACAGGGCCGGTCTTGACCGCCTCGTGGAGCAGCGCGAGGGCTTGCTCGCCGTCGTCGGCGCCTTGTCGGCGGCAGGTCCAGCCGAGCAGGGCGATGGCGTCGTCGATGCCGCGGTCGTCCCAGCCGTACGGGTCGAACAGCGGCAGCCGGCCGCCGAGCAGGTGCATGCCGAACGGCGAGCCGGTCAGCACTTCGATGGTCGACGGGGAGGGTGCGGTGGGACCGAGGGCCATGGCCAGCGAGTTGGCGTAGCAATAGGGCCCGGAACCGATGTAGGGGTGCATGCGTCAGCTTCTTTCGCTGGTCGAGAGGTCCGCGTCGTTCACCGGCCCAGCCTGGACCTTGCCCTTGGGGCAAGGTCAAGCCCATTCGGCGCCGCATGGTGGCGCCGGCCGAGCGGGCGCGGGCGCTGTTCGCCGAGTGGAGCGAGCGGGCCGTCCGAACAGGTCCGTGACAGCCGGCTGCCAGCTCCGTGCATGTGCCCTGTCAGCGACCTGAGCCAGCCTTGCCGTGTTGCGATTCGCCCGGACAACGGAGGCACACGGTGACTGAGATCAACATGGGGACGTACGACGTCGTGATCGTCGGTGGCGGCCCGGTCGGACTGTTCCTCGCCGGCGAGCTGGGGCTCGCCGGGTGTTCGGTGGCGGTGCTGGAGCGGGCGCCGGAGCCGCACTCACCGTGGCGCCGGTTTCCGCTCGGCATGCGCGGCCTGAACGCCGGGTCGGTCGAGGCGTTCTACCGGCGGGGAATGCTGCCGCAGCTGCTGGCCGCGTCGGGCGGCGACGAGGCGAGCGCCGATCTCGACGCGGATCGGGCGCCGGGGCCACGGGCGGTGAGCCACTTCGCCGGCATCATGCTCGACGCGGCCGAGGTCGAGGTCGCCGCCCTGCCGCCGCGACTGCCCAGCCCGGCCGCGGACGGCATGCTGACCAACCTGGACGCGGTGGAGACGGTGCTGGCCGAGCGGGCGGTCAAGCTCGGCGCGGACATCCGGCGCGGCGTCGAGGTCACCGGCCTCACCCAGCACGACGACCGGGTGGTGGTGCGGGCCGGCGAGCGCGAATACGCCGGGCGCTGGGTCGTCGGCTGTGACGGCGGGCGGAGCGCCGTACGCAAGCTCGCCGGTTTTGATTTTGCCGGAACCGAACCTCAGCTGACCGGCTATCTCTTCACCGGGGCCGTCGCCGGTCCGGCGGAGCTGCGGCCCGGTTTCACCGTGACCCGGACCGGCATGTACCTGCGTATGCCCACCGGCGGCTACATCGCCATGATGGATTTCGACGGCGGCGCGTTCGACCGTTCGCAGCCGCTGACTCCCGAGCACCTGCAGACGGTGCTGCGCCGGGTGTCCGGCCTGGACGTGCGGGTGGACGAGGTCGAACTCGCCTCGAGCTTCACCGACCGGGCGATGCAGACCACCACCTACCGGCAGGGCCGGGTGCTGCTGGCCGGCGACGCCGCCCACATCCACTCCCCACTCGGCGGCCAGGGCCTGAACCTCGGCATCGGCGACGCCCTGAACCTGGGCTGGAAGCTCGCCGCGACCGTGCGCGGGTCGGCCCCGGACGACCTGCTCGACACCTACACCGCGGAGCGTCACCCGATCGGGGCCCGGGTGCTGGACTGGTCGCGCGCCCAGGTGGCGGTCATGCGCCCGGGCGAGTATGCCCCGGCACTGCAATCGGTGATGCGCGACCTCCTCGCGACCCGCGACGCCACCACCTACGTGTGGGAGCGGACCTCGGGCACGGCCAACCGCTACGACCTGGGCGACGAGCGGCCGCTGGCCGGCCGCAGCGCCCCGGACTTCCGGCTGGCCGACGGCACCGGCCTCGGCGACCTGCTGCAGGACGGCCGCGGCGTCCTGCTCGACTTCGCCGCCGGCCGGCCCTTGCGGGAGTCCGTCACGGCCTGGGGCGACCGGATCCGCTATGTGGCCGGGCCGGCCCGAGACGACCTCGGCTACGACGCCGTCCTCGTCCGCCCGGACGGCATCGTCGCCTGGGCGGGCGGCGACGATGCGTTCGACCGATCCGTACGCCGGTGGTTCGGCCGCCCACGAGACTGACCGGCGCGCCGGTCAGCGTCGGCGGGCGGCGTTCGCCGGCTGGACGCGGGAACGGCGTTGGCCGGCAACCTGGTGATGTACGACTCCGCACAAAGGGCCGCAAGACCCTGTAGCAAGAGGGGTTTCATGCCATAGGTATTGCGGTATTCGACGGCAACGAGCAGAAGCTGGGGAGTGCGGACATGATCGATGGGCCGGCCGGTGTCACCCTCGCGCAGTCGCGTTCCAGCGAGGCCCGCGCCGCTCTCGACGAGTTGAAGGACGCCCTCGACATCTGCCTGGGCGAACTGAGCGATGCACGAAGGCGCGCCACGGAGTTGAGCGCCCAGCACGACGACGGGAAGAGCTGGACGGCGATGGCGGCCGACGAAGCACCCCCGCTGATCGTCGAGCGCATCACCATCGCACTGGACGCCCTTTCCCGGAGCGGAAGCCGATGGCGGCGTGCACAGGCGCACGCCCTGCACGCCGAGGGCGTCAGCATCAACCGGATAGCGGCCCTGTTCCGCGTGACCCGGCAGCGGGTCTCTGCATTGATCAACGGTTAGGCCCTAGGGCGCGGCATCCTCCGCAGGACAGGGCCTTTCGACTCTGAGCGACGGCCGCCGACCGGCGTTGCATGGATTCGACACCCGCCAGCGGGAGGAGCCATGAACCGGCCGCCGAACGATCTGACGAACCCGCCCGACCTGCGCCTGGACACGGCGCGAGGCGGGCCGGCCCGGGCCCGCCGTCCGGTCTATCTCGACCTGACGCCGCCCTGCAACGCGGGTTGCCCGGCCGGCGAGAACATCCAGGGCTGGCTCGCGCTGGCCGTTGCCGGCGAGCACGAGCGGGCGTGGCGGGCGCTGGTGGCGGCCAACCCGTTCCCCGCCGTCTGTGGCCGGGTCTGTTACCACCCGTGCGAGACAGCCTGCAACCGTGCCGAGTTGGACAGCCCGGTCTCGATCCACGCGGTGGAACGCTTCCTCGGCGACCTCGCGATCGAACGCGGCTGGTGCTTCGACCCACCACCCGCCCCGACCGGCCGCCGGGTACTGATCGTCGGCGCCGGCCCCAGCGGGTTGTCGGCGGCATATCATTTGGCGCGGCTCGGCCACCACGTGGTCGTCCAGGACGCCGAAGCGGAACCCGGCGGCATGATGCGATACGGCATTCCGGCCTATCGCATGCCCCGTGACGTGCTGGCGGCGGAGATCGACCGGATCGCCGGGCTCGGCGTCGAGATCGTCTGCGGTCATCCGGTGCACGACCTGCTCGCCGAGCGGCTCGCCGGCCGGTTCGACGCGACCTTCGTGGCTGTCGGCGCCCATCTGTCCAAGCGGGTCGACATCCCGGCACGGGAGGCCGGACGGATCGTCGACGCCGTCGGCCTGCTCCGCAGTGTGGCCGCCGGCGAGCGGCCCGCCGTCGGCCGCCGGGTCGCCGTCTACGGCGGCGGCAACACCGCCATGGACGCCGCCCGTGTGGCCCGGCGGCTCGGTGCGGAGGAGGCCTTGATCGTCTACCGCCGCACCCGCGAGCAGATGCCGGCGCACCTCGACGAGGCGGAGGAGGCCGAGCGGGAAGGCGTCAAGATCAACTGGCTGCGAACGATCCAGGCGTTCGACGGACCGGAGCTGACCGTGGAGATCATGGAGCTCGACCCGTCCGGCAGGCCGGTCCCGACCGGGCGCACCGAGACCCTCGCGGCCGACACGGTCGTGCTTGCCCTCGGCCAGCGCGCCGACACGGCTTTCCTGCGTGCCGTCCCGGGCATCGACTTCACCCCGGACGGCACGGTCGTGGTGTCGCCGGGACTGATGACCGGCTGCCCCGGCGTGTTCGCCGGCGGTGACATGGTGCCGGCCGAACGGACCGTGACGGTCGGCATCGGCCACGGCCGCACCGCATCGCGGCACATCGACGCGTACCTGCGCGGCGTGGTCGTTCCGCAGACGGTGCCACCGCCGCAAGCCGGCTTCGCCGATCTGCACCCCTGGTATTTCGGCGACAGCGGCCGGCGGCCGCAGGCCGAGCGGGACCCGGCCGAACGGATCACCGACTTCACCGAGGTCGTCGGCGGCCTGGACACCGTCGCCGCAACCTACGAGGCGGGCCGCTGCCTGTCGTGCGGCACCTGCTTCGAATGCGACGGCTGCTTCGGCTCCTGCCCGGAAGACGCGGTGATCAAGCTGGGCCCCGGCAACCGCTACCGGATCGACTACGACCGGTGCACCGGCTGCGGTACCTGCTTCGACCAGTGCCCGGTGCACGCGATCTCGATGATCCCGGAGGTGTCGCCATGAGCGCGGGCAGTGCGCCGGTTCGGCAAACCCCGCAGTCGCGAACGAAGGGTGGCCCGATCGACCGCGCGACGATCGACGGCAACGAGGCCTGCGTCCGGGTGGCGTACCGGCTCAACGAGGTGTGCTGCATCTATCCGATCACCCCGTCCTCGCCGATGGCCGAACTGGCCGACGAGTGGTCCGCCGCCGGGCTGCGCAACATCTGGGGCTCGGTGCCCACCGTGGTGGAGATGCAGAGCGAAGGGGGCGCCGCCGGCGCGTTGCACGGAGCCCTGCAGAGCGGCGCGCTCAGCACGACGTTCACCGCCTCGCAGGGCCTGCTGCTGATGATCCCGAACATGTACAAGATCGCCGGGGAGCTGACCCCGGCCGTGATGCACGTCGCCGCCCGCTCGCTCGCCGCGCAGGGGTTGTCCATCTTCGGCGACCACTCCGACGTGATGGCCACCCGGGCAACCGGCTTCGCCATGCTCGCCTCGGCCTCGGTGCAGGAGGCGCACGACCTCGCCCTGGTGGCGCAGGCCGTCTCCCTGCGCACGCGGGTGCCGTTCGTGCACTTCTTCGACGGATTCCGCACGTCACACGAGATCAACACGATCGGCCTGCTCGACGACGACGACCTGCGGGCGCTCGTTCCGGCCGAGCTGGTCCGCGATCACCGTGCCCGCTCCCTCTCCCCCGAGCACCCGGTGATCCGCGGGACGGCGCAGAACCCGGACGTCTACTTCCAGGGCCGGGAAACGGTCAACCCCTACTATGCCGAGGTCCCGGGCACGACCCGCGCCGTCATGGCCGACCTCGAGGAACGCACCGGACGCCACTACGACATCGTCGAGTACTCCGGCGCGCCCGACGCCGACCGTGTCCTGGTGCTGATGGGTTCGGGTGCGCAGACCGCCCAGGAAACCGTCGCGCATCTGAACGCCGCGGGCGCGCACGTCGGTGTCCTGCAGATCCGCCTTTACCGGCCGTTCCCGGCCGAGGCGGTCATCGCCGCGATCCCGGCCACGGCCTCCCGGATCGCGGTCCTGGACCGCACCAAGGAACCCGGCTCTCTCGGCGAGCCCCTGTTCCTCGACGTGCTGGGGGCGCTGGCCGAGAGCCGCCGCGCCACGATGCCGACCGTCATCGGCGGCCGCTACGGTCTGGGCTCCAAGGAATTCACCCCGGGCATGGTCGCGGCGGTCCTCGACGAACTGGCCCGGGAGCATCCACGTCCGCGCTTCACCATCGGCATCCACGACGATGTCTCCGGCACCAGCCTGCCCTACGAGGACCTCGACATCGAACCGCCCGGCACGATCCGCGCGGTGTTCTTCGGCCTCGGCTCGGACGGCACCGTCGGCGCGAACAAGAACACCATCAAGATCCTCGGTGCGGACGCACGGCTGCACGCCCAGGGCTACTTCGTGTACGACTCCAAGAAGTCCGGCTCGATGACCGTCTCCCACCTGCGTTTCGGCCCCCGGCCGATCCGCGCGCCGTACCTGATCTCCCGGGCGGACTTCGTGGGCTGCCACCAACTCGCCCTGCTCGACCGGGTCGACGTGCTGGAGACGGCCGCCCGGCACGGCACGCTCCTGCTCAACAGCGCCCAACCGGAACGGGTATGGGACGATCTGTCCCGCGACGTGCAGGAGCAGATCCTCGACCGGGAGTTGTCCGTCTGGGCCATCGACGCCGGCCGCATCGCGTCGGAGTGTGGCCTGCCGGGACGTACCAACACCATCCTGCAGACCTGCTTCTTCGCCATCTCCGGCGTCCTCCCCCGCGACGCGGCGATCACGAAGATCAAGGACACGATCACCAAGACGTACGCACGCCGCGGCGCCGCCGTGGTCAAGAGCAACCACGCGGCCGTCGACGCCGCCCTCGACGCCCTGCACCGGATCGACCTTCCCGCGCACCCCACCGCGAGTCGCCGCCGCCCGCCTCCGGTGCCGGTGGCGGCACCGCCGTTCGTGCGCGAGGTCACCGGTGCCATGCTGGCCGGCCGGGGCGACCGGTTGCCGGTCAGCGCATTGCCGGTGGACGGCACCTATCCGGGCGGCACCACGGCCTACGAGAAACGCAACATCGCCGACCTGGTGGCCGTCTGGGATCCGCAAACCTGCATCCAGTGCGGCAACTGCGCGTTCGTCTGCCCGCACAGCGTGATCCGGTCCAAGTTCTACGACCTCAAGGAACTCGCGGGAGCGCCGGACGGCTTCCCGTCCGCCCCGCTCAACGCGCGCGGGCTGCCCGACTCCCGGTTCACGCTCGAGGTCTACCTGGAGGATTGCACCGGCTGCGCGCTCTGCGTCGAGGCCTGCCCGGTCGGCACGCCGGAGCGACGGGCGATCAACCTGGAGCCTCGCGAGCCCCGGCTCGATGCCGGACGCACGGACATCGCCTTCTTCGAGACGTTGCCGCACGCCGACCGCTCCCGGGTCGACTTCGGCACGGTCCGCGGCGCCCAGTTCCTCCAGCCGCTGTTCGAGTTCTCCCTCGCCTGCGCCGGGTGCGGCGAGACGCCGTACCTCAAATTGCTCTCTCAGCTCTTCGGTGACCGCCTGATGGTGGCGAACGCCACCGGGTGTTCCTCGATCTACGGCGGAAACCTGCCGACGACGCCATGGACCCACAACGCGCAAGGCCGAGGGCCGGCCTGGTCGAACTCGCTGTTCGAGGACGACGCCGAGTTCGGGATGGGCTTCCGCCTCGCCGTCGACCTGCACGCCCGGCTCGCCGCCGACCGCCTCGGCCGGCTGCGCGACCGGCTCGGGCCGGACCTGGTCGACGCGGTGCTGAGCGCGCCGCAGCGACGCGAGTCGGAGTTCGCCGCCCAACGGGACCGGCTCGCCGAACTCGGCCGCCGCCTGGACGCCCTGCCCGCCGCCGAGCCGGACGTCGCGGACCTGCGCAGCGTCCTGGATCACCTGGTACGGCGCAGTATCTGGATCGTCGGAGGCGACGGCTGGGCCTACGACATCGGCTCGGCCGGGCTCGACCACGTGCTGGCCGGCGGCCGTGACGTCAACGTGCTGGTGCTGGACACCGAGGTCTACTCGAACACCGGCGGTCAGATGTCCAAGGCCACCCCGCTGTCGGCCGTCGCCCGGTTCGCGGCAGCCGGCAAGACAACACCGAAGAAAGACCTGGCACTGCAGGCCATCGCGTACGGCAGCGTGTACGTAGCCCGCGTGGCGATGGGCGCCGACCCCGAACAGACGTTGCAGGCCCTGCGCGAGGCCGAAGCCTACGACGGCCCGTCACTGATCATCGCGTACTCGCACTGCATCGCCCACGGTATCGACATGCGCGACGGCCTCGGCCAGCAGCAACGCGCCGTGCGATCCGGCTACTGGCCGCTGATCCGGTACGACCCGGTGCTGCGTGCCGCCGGCCGCAACCCGTTCCTGCTCGACTCGCCACGCCCGCGCACCCCGCTGTCCGACTACACCGGCCGGGAGCTGCGGTTCCGGCGGCTGCACGACACCGACCCGGCCGAGGCGGTACGCCTCGCGGCACTCGCCCAGGAGGCCGTCGACCAACGCTGGCAGACATACGAGGAAATGGCGACCCGCGGCCCGGACCGGTTCCCGGCCGACGCCCGCCCGGAAAGGAGCAGATCATGAACACCACGACCACCGTGCTGATCATCATCGGCCTGGTGGTGATCGCCCTACTGGCGCTCTCGCTGCGCATCGTCAAGCAGTACGAACGCGGCGTCGTCCTGCGGCTCGGCCGCGTCGTCGGCGCCCGCGAACCAGGGCTACGGCTGCTGATCCCGATCGCCGACGTCATGCACAAGGTGTCGCTGCGGATCGTCACCATGCCGATCCAGTCCCAGGGCATCATCACCCGCGACAACGTCAGCGTCGACGTGTCCGCGGTCGCCTACTTCCGGGTTGTCGACGCCGTGAAGTCGGTGGTCGCCATCGAGAACGTGCAGGCGGCGATCAACCAGATAGCCCAGACCACGCTCCGCAAGGTCGTCGGCAAGCACAGCCTGGACGAGACCCTCTCCGAGACCGACGAGATCAACGCCGACATCCGCCAGATCCTCGACGACACCACCACCGCGTGGGGAATCGACGTGACTCTGGTCGAGCTCAAGGACATCCAGCTGCCCGATGCGATGAAGCGGGCGATGGCCCGCCAGGCCGAGGCGGAGAGGGAGAAGCGCGCGAAGATCATCAACGCGGAGGGCGAGTCCCTCGCGGCCGCGGCCCTGGGCGAGGCCTCCGACACGATGATGGCTCACCCGCTGGCCCTGCAACTGCGCAACCTGCAGTCCCTCGTGGAGATCGCGGTCGACAAGAACTCGACCGTCGTCTTCCCGGCGCCGTTGATGAGCACCATCGGCGAACTCAGCCGCTTCCTGGAAAAGGAGGCAGCGGCCGCCGCGCGGACCGCGACGGCTTCGCTGACGACCGTCAACGGGCGCTGATCGGGGCGAGGGCGCGGCCGGGTGCCCAGGTCGCGAGGATCACCCGTCCTGGTGCTCGCTCATCAGCCGGGTGGCGAGAACCGCGGCCTGGGTGCGTCGTTCCAAGCCGAGCTTGGCGAGCAGGTGCGAGACGTAGTTCTTCACCGTCTTCTCGGCGAGGAACATCTGTGCCGCAATTTCGCGGTTGGTCAGACCTTCCGCGATGAGCGCGAGGATCCGCTGCTCCTGATCGGTCAGTCCGGCCAACTCCGGTGGCGGCTCCACGCCGTTGCGGATCCGTTCGAGGACCCGCTGCGTGATCGCCGGGTCCAGCAAGGACTGGCCCTCGGCGACCCGCCGGACGGCGTCGATCAGGCCGGTGCCGCGGGTCTGCTTCAGCAGATAACCCGACGCGCCGGCCATGATCGCGGCAAAAAGAGCCTGGTCATCCTCGTACGAGGTCAAAATAAGGCCTTTGATCGACGGGTCGATGGCTCGCACGTCCCGGCACACGTCGATGCCGCTGCCATCGGGCAGCCGCGCATCCAGGATCATCACGTCCGGCCGGAAGGCCGGAATCCGGCGGGCGGCTTCCGGGGCCGAGGCCGACTCCCCCACCACCTCGATGCCGCCGGCGGCGTGGAGCAGATCGGCCAGGCCCCGCCGGACCAGCTCGTGATCGTCGAGCAGATAGACGCGAATCATTCTCTGTGCATACGCTCGGTCGCGACTACGTCCAAAGGGCCGAAAGTCCCGATCGGACCGGACGGCCGCGGCACGACCGTGAAACGGCGGGTGCCGCTCGCCGGTTGACCGGGGACCTGCGTGGCATCGTTGCACGAGGAGGTCATCATGACACCACTCGAATCGGCCGCCCGGACGGCGCAGCATGCACCGTCGGCACTCAACACCCAACCCTGGGCGTGGCGGATCACCGGCTCCGCACTGGAGCTGTTCGCCGACCGCGACCGGCGCCTCGAGAGCATCGATCCGGACGGCCGGCTGATGCTGCTCAGCTGCGGCGCCGCCCTCCATCACCTCCGCACCGCTCTGAACGCCGCGGGGTGGTCCGCGGAGGTCGACCGGCTGCCCGATCCGGATCGGCCGGACCTGCTGGCCCGGGTCCGGTGCACCGGCACGACGACGCCGGACCCCGAGAACCAGCGGATGGCGGCCGCGATCCACCGGCGCCGCACCGACCGGCGTGCCTTCACCGACGAGCCGGTGACCGAGCCCGAGCTGACGAAACTGCGCCGCTTCGTCGAGGCCGAAGGCGCCTACCTGCACGTTGTCCGGCCCGACCAGATCCCGTTGCTTGCCGTCTCGACCGAACTCGCCGCCGGAGCCGAGCTCGACGACCCGGCCTACCGGACCGAGCTGCACCGATGGACCAACCGGCCGGGCTTCCTGGGCGACGGCGTGCCACCCGCCACCGCCGTGCAACCCGAGCTCCGCCGCGTCCCGGTCCGTGACTTCGTCCCCGGGACGACGGCGGGGTTGCACGCCGGCCCGGAGCACGATCGAGGCGCGGCCTACGTCATCGTGTTCGGGGTGGGAGTCCAGCCCGTCGACCTGCTCCGGGCCGGCGAGGCACTCTCCGCGCTTCTGCTGCTCGCCACCGCCGACGGCCTCGCCACGGCCCCGTTGAGTGAGGCCGTCGAGGTCACCTGGCCCCATCAGCTGCTCCGCGGCCTGCTCTCCGGAATCGGCGAGCCCTACCTGGCCGTACGGCTCGGCCACACCGAGAGCCGGCAGCCGCTACCCCCGGTGCCGCGACGCGACCCACGCGACGTCATCACCGTCATCGAGTGACGGTCCGCGCATCGCGGATCAGCACGTCACCGCCGGCCGTGATCGCCGGTCCATCACCGGCCAGTCGTTCGGCACCAGCAATACCGGGCACAGGGTCGGGCCGGACGGCCCGTACAGCAACTCGGTGAACAGACCCAGCCGGCCGATCCCGCCGACCAGGAGGCGACCTCGCCGCGAAGCGGCCTCGATCGTGCCGGCCATGTCCAGGTCGGACACCGTCAGGTGTTCGACGTTCACCTCCGGAAATCGGCCGGACCAGGTGTCCACCGCTCGCGCCAGCCGGTCGGCGGCTGCCCGCCGCTCGACTGCCCAGCCGCCCCGCGTCATCAGCGGCGCCGAGCCGTCGATGCCGGCCGGACGAGTCCACATGTGGACGGCCACCAGGCGAGAACCCACCAGGGACGCCTCGGCGAACGCGTAGCCGAGCGCCGCCGTGCCACCGGGCCGGGCCGACGAGGCCACGACCACCGGCCCGTCATGATCAGCGCCGCGATCCACCAGCAGCGGGCACACACTGTGACGCGCGAGGTAGGCCGCCGTCGAGCCCCAGCTCGTGCCCTTGCGGAAGCGGTCCCGATTTCCCGTGACGAGCAGCCTCGCCCCGGCCGAGCAATCAGCGAGCACGGCCGCCGCAACACCCTCCCGCAACTCGGTACGAACCGGCAGATCCGGCACCGCGAAATGCGCCCGCCGTTCGGCGACCTCCAGCAGACGCCATCCGTCGTCCCGGGACGACGATGCTCCGCTGACCCGGACCGCCCCGCGATATCGGCCGGGCCAGACGTGCACGATGAGCAATTGAGTGCCGCGACGCGCCGCTTCCAGCGCCGCCAGGTCGATCGTTCCGGCGACGCGGCGCAATCCGTCCACACCGACCACCACCGGCCGGGTCGAACCTGTTGCCGCGTCGCTGCTCATGGTCGACCTCCTGCCCTCATGCTCGCCAGTCGCCGGTATGATCGACAGGGACCAATGTCATCCGCGGCCGTGACCAAGCGGCGGGACTTACGTCCCGCCTGGTCTCGACCTCCCACCCTGCCGCCGCCCCATCCCCCTCCCTAGCATCGAAGGTGATCGAGGGGAGCCGGCCATGACGATCATCGTCGGCACCGACGGCACCGCGCGCGGCATCGCCGCCGAGGAGTGGGCGGCCGCCGAGGCGCACCGCCGCGGCGCCGCACTGCGGATCGAGTACGCCTTCGACTGGGACTGGCACACGTCCGGCCAGGACCTCGACAGGGAATACGTCGGGATGGCGCGAAAGATCGCCGGCGGCATCGTCGCCGAGGCATACCGGAGAGCCCGATACCCCTACCCAGGCCTGGAGATCGAGACCGAGACGTTGATCGGCGACACCGGGCCGCGGGTGGACGGTGCGGAGTTGCTGGTGCTGGGCGATCGTGGTCGCAGCGACCTGGTGCTCGGCCCCGCCGGCCGACAGTTGATCACCATGACCCGATGCCCGATCGTCGTGGTGCGCGGCCGCGAGAGCCCGGACGGCCCGGTGGCCGCCGGCATCGATGACACCGCGATCGCCGACCAGATCCTCGCCGCCGCCTTCGACGCGGCCGCCCTCCGGCGGAACGGCTTGACCGTGGTGCACTCGGTCACCCCGGCGGCGCCCGGCAAACAGACCGAACTGGCCCGGATCGAGCTGAAGCTGACGTCCTGGCGCATCAAATACCCGACGGTGAACGTCGAGACGGTTCTCACGCAGGACAGCGCCGCCTCGGCCCTCGTCCGCGGCTCACGTGACAACCAACTGGTCGTGGTGGGCATGCGCGAGCGCGCGAACAGTGGCGAGACGGTGCTCGGCTCCGTCGGTCTCCAGCTGATCCATCACGCTCAGTGCCCAGTCCTGATCGTGCGGGGCACTGCTGCCTGATGCACCGGCCGTCATCCGCGGGCGGGCCGGAATGCCCGTCGAAATCGGCGACTTGCGACTCTGCCGGCGTTAGCTGGACGGAGCTAACTTGCTAATAGAGGGAGGCGAGAATCATGACAGCAACCGGGACCAAACCTCCGCGCGAGACCGAGCAGGCCAAGCCGGCAACCCGAAACGGGGCCGACGGCGAACACGGCCGGCACATCGGCCACCAGGTCGGCATCTTGGCGGTCAACGTGTACGAACGCGGCGTCGCCGATGTCGTGGCGTTCGAGAAGGACGTCGCGAAGGTCGCGCCGTATCCCTGGATGAGGCAGACGCTCACGGTGAGCGCCGGGCTCATCGAGGACGTCGGCGCCGCCTACGTCCGAACAGCACGCCAGGTGCTGCGTTGATCCAAAGCCGATCGGCCCGGGGGTTCAGCCCTCGGGCCGATCGCCGTCCGGGCCCGCCACGTGGGCCCGGCACGTAGGTGGTGCCGGACGTCGATGGAACGGGCCGGACGACCCTGGCGAGCGGACTGACGCCGAGTGATGGTGACGGCATGTGACAGTCACGCATGACCGCCAGGAGGGCATCATGGAGTATCTGAGCCCGTTGGACGCGTCGTTCCTCGACGCCGAGGACGCCGATCCGCACGCCTCGCTGGCGATCGCCTCGGTCGCCGTCCTGGACGGCCCGGCACCGACCCAGGCCGAGTTCGCGGAAGCGATTCGTGGCCGCCTGGCGCTGGTGCCCCGCTACCGGCAGAAGGTCCGCCGGGTGCCGTTCAATCTCGGCTGCCCGGTCTGGGTCGACGACCCGTCCTTCGACCTCGACTTCCACCTGCGCCGCACCGCCCTCACCGCGCCCGGTGACGACGCCGCGTTGGAGGCGCTCATCGGCCGGGTGATGTCCCAGCGGATGGACCGCGAACGCCCGCTCTGGGAGGACTGGCTGATCGAAGGCCTGGACGGCGGTCGCTGGGCGCTGCTGTCCAAGGTGCACCACTGCATGATCGACGGAGTCACCGGAAACGAACTGTACCGCCTGATCTGCGACACCGGCGCCACCCCGGGCCGGCCGCACCCGGACGACTGGCGGCCCACGCCGGCCGCCGGCGGCCTCGATCTTACGCTCGACGCGCTCGGGCGCCTTGCCCGAATGCCCTTCGCGCAGGCCCGCCGGGTGGTGGACGCGGCCGGGGACCCGGCGCGAACCGTCGGCCGGCTCGGCGCGCTGGCCCGCGGGGCGGTCGCTCTCGCCGAGGCATTCCTGCCCGCACCGCCCACGTCGCTGTCCGGGCCACTGGGCCGGGCCCGTCGCTACGCCGTCGCCCGCACGCCCCTGGCCGAGATCAAGGCAGTGGCCGAGGCACACCGGGTCACGGTCAACGACGTCTATCTCGCCGCCGTGGCCGGCGCGTTCCGCCAGATCCTGCTGGCCCGCGGCGAGGCGCCCGAGGCGGGCTCGATCCGCACCCTGGTGCCGGTCAACGTCCGTCACCGGGATGCCCGGCACGTGCTCGACAACCGGCTGGCCTCACTGCTCCTCGACCTACCGGTGGAGATCGACGAGCCGGCCGGACGGCTCCGTGCCGTCCACGAGCGGATCGCCGGACTGCGCGAGCGCAACGAGGTGGAAGCCGGCATAGCGTTGATCGAACTGGCTGGTCAAGAACCGTACGCGGCGGTCTCGTTGGTCATTCGCACCGCCCTGAGCCTGCCGAATCGCGGGCTCGCCACGGTCACCACCAATGTGCCCGGTCCACCGGTCCCGCTGTTCGTCCTGGGCCGTCCGATCCGGGAGATCCTGCCGTACGTGCCGATCGCCGAACGCATGCGGATCGGTGTCGCGGTGATGACCTACGACGGGCAGGCCGCGTTCGGCGTGACCGCAGACTTCTCCGCCGTGCCGGAAGCCCACGATTTCGCCACCACCCTGGTCGACGAGGTCGCAAGGTTGAAGCCCGTGGCGCGGCCCGCCGTCGCCCGGCGCCCACGGGCCCGGGCCCGCTCCGGCTCGGAAGGGAGCCGACATGCTGAATCTAGCCGTGATCCTGCGTGAATCCGCCACCGTCCGGCCGGACGCGCCGGCCCTGATGTCCGACCGGGGCATCGTCACCTACGCCGAGCTGGACGCCCGCTCCGACGCCGTCGCGGCCGGGCTGGCCGGCCGCGGCGCCGGCCCGGGCACCGCCATCGCCCTGCAACTGCCCAACATCCCGGAGTTCCCGATCGCCTATTACGGCATCCTGAAGACCGGCGCGACGGTCGTGCCGCTCAATGTTCTGCTGCGTGCCCCCGAGGTGGCCTATCAGCTCGCGGATTCGGGCGCCCGCGCTCTGATCACGTGGAGCGGGTCCGTCGCCGAGGCGGCGAAGGGCGCCGCCGAAGCCGGCCTCGGCGATCTCTACCTGGTGGGCGCCGACGACCACGCCGCGCGTCCGTTCGACGAGCTCACCACGCCGGTGACCGGGCAGTTCCCGCTCTGCGACCGTGAACCGGGCGACACGGCGGCGATCGTCTACACCTCCGGAACGACCGGTGTCCCGAAGGGTGCCGAGCTGACCCACTTCCAGCTCTACATGAACGCGGACATCCCCGGGCGCCTCTTCGAGGTGCGGCCGGACGACGTGGTTCTCACCGCCCTGCCCCTCTTCCATGTGTTCGGCATGTCCAGCGCGATGAATGTCGCGTTGCGGTTCGGCGCCGCGATGTCGCTGGTGCCCCGCTTCAGCGCGGAGCGGGTGCTGGCCGCGATCGAGCGGGATCACGCCACCGTGTTCGACGGCGTGCCGACCATGTTCATCGCGCTGCTGGCCGCAGCCGGGACCAGTGATCATGACACGTCGTCGCTGCGAGTCTGCGTCTCCGGCGGGGACGCCATCCCGGCCCACGTGCTCGATGCGTTCGAGCGGCAGTTCGGGGTGCCCATCCTCGAGGGCTACGGCATGACCGAGACAGCGGCCACGATCACCTTCAACAGCAGCGCCCAGGACCGGCGCGTGTACAGCGTCGGACGACCGGTCTGGGGTGTGGAGGTCCAGGTGTGGGATGCCGATGGGCGGCGGCTGCCGCCCGGCCGGGCCCACATCGGCGAGCTGGTCACCCGCGGCTACCACACGATGCACGGCTATCGCGGGCACGCGGCGGCGACCGCCGACGCCTTCCGCGGTGGCTGGTTCCACACCGGAGACCTCGGCTACCAGGACACGGACGGTTTCCTCTACATCGTGGACCGGCAGAAGGATCTGATCATCCGTGGCGGTTACAACGTCTATCCCCGCGAGGTCGAGGAGGTCCTCTACCGCCATCCGGACGTCGCCGAGGCGGCCGTGGTCGGCATCCCGGACGAGCGGCTGGGCCAGGAGGTCAAGGCGTTCGTGGTGCCCCGGCCCGGCTGCTTCCCGACCGCCCGGCAGATCATCGCGTACACCCGTGAGCGGCTCGCGGCGTACAAATGCCCGCGGCTCGTCGAATTCCGCGACACGCTGCCGCTGACCGCCGCCGGCAAGGTCGTCAAGAAGGCACTCGTCTGAACTCGGCCCGCAGTCCCGGGCCGTCCGGCCCTGATCGAGCCGATCGACGGCGAGCAATGTGGACGCGACGGACACCACGGGGGCGCGACGGCGCCCCCTCAGGAGGCCCTCGGAGGTAGGCCGCATGCGACATCCGATAGCGGCCGGTGTCGGCGGGGCCGGCGGCTGGCAGGCTCTGGCCTGGGCTGCCGAACTGGCCGCGCACACCGGTGAACGTCTCGTACTGCTGCAGGTCTGCGCCCCGGGTTCACCGCTGGACCGCTTCGCCGGCGATCCGGCACCGGCCGAGGTCGAAGTCGTCGAGCCGGCCCTCGCCCGCGCGTACGCGACCGTCGGAGCCCGCCTCGGCCGGGAGCGCACGACCCTCAAGATTTGTACGGGTCCGCCGTCCGACCGGCTCGTCGACGCGTCGGAGGGCGTGCGACTGCTGGTCATCGGCGACGGTGGGGGCGGACGGACGATACGGCAGGTGGTCCAGCGGGCGCACTGCCCGGTCGTCGTCGTTCACCCCGGCAACGGGACGGCCGGAAGCCTGTATGCCGGGTACGTCGTGGCGGGTGTGGACGCGAGCACGGCAAGCCGGGGCGCCTTGGAGATGGCATTCGGCTACGCCGAGCAGAACCACCTGCCTCTCGCGGCGATCCATGTATCGGAACGCCCGCCCGGTGACGATGCCCAACTCCTCACCGACGCCGTCCGGCCATGGAAGAGAATTCACCCCGGCGTACGAACCCGGTGTTCCGTGATCACCGGCTCGGTGGACGACGCGCTCATCCGCTCGGCGGCCGGCGCTCGCCTGCTCGTCGTCGGTGACAAACGCCGGGGCGCCGGCGATCGTGCCCGGATCGGCGATGTGCCGCTCACCCTGGCCACCGCGGCGCCCTGCCCGGTCGCCGTGGTGCCACTCGCGCAGCATCACACGGAGCCCCTCTGACCGGCACGCCCAGCGGCGACTGCTCGGGCCCGGATCCGAGCACATCGGCCCTGTTCCCCTGCGGTGGCCGGTGCGAGGCTGCTGGCGAGAACCGCCGGCCTACCGGCCGGCCGAGCGACCGGAGGTAGAGATGATCGCGAACGTCGGTGATCGCATCGTCGTCAAGGGAACGCAGGTGGGAATTCCGGCCCGGGTCGGTGTCGTGGTTTCGCTGCGCCATGCCGACGGCACCCCGCCCTACGAGGTCCGGTGGCTGGAGGACGGACACACCGGACTCATCTTCCCCGGCCCGGAAACACACGTCGAGCATCCCGCCGGACCGGAGTGATCGGCGTGTGAAGGGAGCCGGCCATGAACGTCCCTGCTGTCGTCGCCGGCACTGCCGGCGACGTGTCCGGAACCGTCGTCGTCGAGTGGGCGGCCGCGGAGGCTCGGCACCGCCGGCGCCCGCTGCGCATCGTGCACGTCCTCGAGTGGCACTCCCGGCCGGACCACGGACCGGGTGCGGGCACCCACGTGGAACGGGTCTGGTCGGCGTCGGTGGCGATGCTCGGACTGGCTGCCGAACGGGCCCGGGCCATCGCCCCGGATCTCGACATCAGGGCGGACACTCTGGTCGGGCATCCGGCCGACCGTCTGCTCGATCTGGCGCGGGATGCGGAGCTGGTGGTCGTCGGTCACCGCGGCAGCGGCCAGTTCGCCGGCCTCCGGCTCGGCTCGGTCAGCGGCCGAGTCGCCAAGCATGCGCCCGGCCCGGTGGCGGTCGTCCGTGGCCGGGCACAAGCGGACGGACCGGTGGTCGCCGGTGTCGACGGCTCCGAGGCCGCCGGCCAGGTGCTCGGCGTCGCGTTCGCCGCTGCGGCCGCGCGGGCGGCCCGCCTGATCGTGCTCCGGGCGTTCGGCCGGTCGGTCCAGATCTGGGTGTCGGCCATCCACGCGGGCGGCATTCCGGCGCCCGAGACCGACGAGCCCCGGCTCGAGCGGCTGGAACACCTGATCGCACCGTGGCGCGAGAAGTTCCCGCAGGTACCGGCGGAGTGCCTGGTGACCGGCGAGAGCAGTGCCGCGGCGCTGATCGCCGCATCATCCGAGGCACAACTCGTGGTCGTGGGCAGTCACGGACCGGGATTCCTTCGTGGCGCCTCGCTCGGGTCGACGGGAAACCAGCTGCTGCAGCACGCGGACTGCCCGGTGCTGCTCGCCCGGCCGCAACGAGGAAGGGACTTAGGTCCCGGCTATTAGGGGAGTCCGGCTGCGGTGCGGCAGCCGCCGAACAGGCACCGTCACAGGTATAGACATCGATGAGGAGGACACCATGACAACCACCGGCCGGGGCACCGCCACCCACCTTGAAAAGGTCGAGGCGCCCGGCTCCATGCTCACCCACACCGCTGCCCGGGCGCTCGCCGTCCTGCGTATCGCCACCGGATTCGTCTTCCTGTGGGCGTTCTTCGACAAGACCTTCGGCTGGGGTTACGCCACCCCCTCGGCCCGTGCCTGGATCAACGGTGGCTCCCCCACCAAGGGCTTCCTCTCCGGCGTCGACGTCGGCCCGAGCTGGCTGCAGACGTTCTTCCACAACATCGCCGGTGACGGCTTGACCAACTGGCTGTTCATGCTCGGCCTGCTCGGCATCGGCCTCGCCTTCGTGCTCGGTATCGGCATGCGCATCGCCGCCGGCGCCGGTGTCGCGATGATGGCCCTCATGTGGATCGCCGAATGGCCGCTGGCCAAGACCACCGGCGCCGGCGAGCCCAGCGGCTCGACGAACCCGGTCACCGACTACCACTTCATCTACGCCGCCGCCGGAGTCGTCCTGGCCCTGACCTACGCCGGGCACACCTGGGGCCTCGGCCGCTGGTGGGCCACGCTCCCCTTCGTGCAGAAGAACCGCTGGCTCATCTGAGACCCAGCCAAACCGCGCCGCCCTGCCACCATCGGCCGGGCGGCGCCGTCGCGCTCGCCGCAAGCCGGGCTTCCCACGCGGCGGTACGCCGGAACCGCACCGCCGGCCTCGTGGGCCATTGGTCCCACGCGCGGCATCCGGACGGTTCTGTGGTCCCACGGGCGCGACGACCGAAACTGCGGGTATGGACACCATCGCGGTGCGCGACCTCACCCGTTCCTACGGTTCGGTGCGGGCCGTCGACGGCGTCACCTTCTCGGTCGGCGACGGCGAGGTCTTCGCGCTCCTCGGCCCGAACGGGGCCGGCAAGACCACCATCGTCGAGATACTGGAGGGGTACCGCCGGCGGGATGCGGGCACCGTGCAGGTTCTGGGCTTCGACCCGGCAAGCGGCGGAGCGGCCTATCGTGCCCGGATCGGGGTGGTGCTGCAGTCGGCCGGTTTCGAGGAGGAGTTCACCGTCCGCGAGCTCGTCCGGCTGCAGGCCGCTCTGTACCCACGCCGGCACGACCCGGACGAGCTGATCGACCTGGTCGGCCTCGCGGACAAGCGGAACGCCCGGGTGAAGGCCCTCTCCGGCGGCCAGCGCCGCCGGCTCGACCTGGCCCTCGGCCTGGCCGGCGCGCCCGACCTGCTGTTCCTGGACGAACCGACCACCGGCTTCGACCCCTCCGCCCGCCACCATGCCTGGGACCTCGTGGCCGGCCTGCGCGACCTCGGCACGACGATCCTGTTGACCACGCACTACCTCGAGGAGGCCGAACGCCTGGCCGACCGGGTCGGCGTCCTGCGCGCCGGCCGGTTGCTGATCACCGGCACGCCCGGGGCCCTGCGCACCGCGAGCGACCTGCCGACGGTGGTCACCTTCCGGCTTCCGGCGGGGTACGTCCTCGGCGATCTGCCCCCGATGAGCACGCAACTGCGGCCGGCCGATGACGGCCTGCGTCTCGAAACACACGCGACGGTGCCGGACGTCTGGCGACTGACCGCCTGGGCCGCCGCCCGCGACGTCACCCTGGAGCGCTTCGCGGTCACCCCGCCCAGCCTGGAGGACGTCTACCTCGCCCTCACCGAGGAGCGCGGCGATGGCCATTGAGGTTCCGGCCGTGGTGCACCCGCCCGCGAGCGCCCGGATCCGGACGCTTCCGCTGCTGACCCGTCACGCGTTGCAGGCGTTCGTGCGGAATCCGGCCGCCGTCTTCTTCACGCTCGCATTCCCGCTCGCTTTTCTGGTCATCGTGTCCACGATCGTCGGAAATCAGGAGGCGGAGAACGGGGTACGCGTCGTGCAGTACCTGGTTTCACCGTTTGCGGTCTTCGGGGTGGCGTCGGCCTCGTTCACCATCCTGGCCGCGGATACCGCCGCGCTGCGGGAGAACGGCGTCCTGCTGCGGCAGCGCGCCGCTCCGCTGCCGGCATGGACCGTCGTCGGTGCCCGGGTCGGTGCCTCGGTGGTCATCTCCGGGATGGCGGTCGCTCTGCTGACGGCGGTCGGTGTGCTCGCCTACGACGTTCAGGTCTTCTGGTCCAAGGTGCCTGCTCTGTTGGTCACGCTCACTCTCGGCATCTGCTGCTGCGCGTCGCTGGGGCTTGCTCTGGCCGCCTGCGTCCGGACAGCACGCACCGTGCAGGCGGTCGCCCAGGCCGTCCTGATCCCGCTGGCGTTCATCTCGGACGTCTTCATCGTCGGCGCCGACCTGCCCCGCTGGCTGGACGTGACCGGATCGGTCCTCCCCCTCAAGCATTTCGCCCGAGCCATGTCCGCCACCTTCGAACCCGGTGCGGGCAGCGGCTTCCGGCCTGGCCATCTTGCCGTCCTCGTGGCGTGGACGGCGGCCGGCATCGTCATCGCCGGACGGCGCTTCGGCTGGGAACCGCGGGCGACGTCAAATCCGGCCTCGACCGGGGCGGCACCGGCGCCGGCGCCGGCGCACCTGTCGGCGCCGTCCGATGGTTCCGCCCCGACGGCGTTCGTGCAGGTGTGGGGTCAGATTCGGTACGCGCTGCTGGGCCTGCGGCGCGAGCCCCTCGCGGTCTTCTTCACCGTCGTCTTCCCCGGGCTGCTGCTGGTGCTGTTCCCGGCGGTGTTCGGCGACGCGCGGGTCCACGGCCTCGCCATGGCCCAGTATCTGTTCGCCGGAATGCTGGCGTACACGGCCGGCGTGGCCGGCTATGTCAACCTGCCCGAGCAGGTGGTGGCCGCCCGCTCGGCCGGTGTGCTCAAGCGCCTGCGCGGCACGCCTCTGCGGATGCGCTGGTACCTCACCGGCCGGATCTCCGCCGCGCTGCTGACCGCGCTGGCCGCGGCCACCGTCCTGACCACGGCCGCCGTCGGTTTCCTCGATGTCCGTGTGCCCCTCGGGCACCTGCCGGCGGTGCTGGTCACCTTGACCACGGGCGTCCTGTGTTTCACCGCCGTGGGGCTGGCGGTCGCCGCCCTGCTGCCGTCCGCGCGCACACTGGTGGCGATCACGCTCGGCACGCTGATGCCGCTGTGTTTCGCCTCGGAGATCTTCGTGGTCGGCGATGGCCCGTTGCCGGTTCCGCTGACCACGGTCGCCGCGTTGTTCCCGCCGCGCCATCTCCTGCAGGCTCTCCTGTTCGCCACCGAACCCGGCGCGTCCGGCACCGGGTTCGCCTGGGGCCACCTGGCCGTCCTCACCGCGTGGGCGCTCCTCGGGCTGCTGATCGTGCGCCTGCGGCTACGCCCACGGAATGGAGATGTGGCATGAAACCGCAGGACTATTCCGCTCGCACGGCCTACCGGCCGCCGGCCGCCTGGTATACCTGCGGGCCGGTCGGTACCGAAGCGGCGAACAGGCCGCCACCGACCAGGCACGCTATTACTTCGGACTGGGCCCCCGGCCGTCCCTCGACGACATCCGCGCGATAGCGGACCACTATCCGGTGTTCCGCATCACCTACCGGGCGTAAGGCGACCGTCGGAGACCTGTTCGCCCGGGTCGGGGCCTTCCCCCGAGCCGCCCGGGCTCAACCACCTTCAGCGCGCATTCCGGGTGAACGGACAGCGGAGGCATCCGGTGGAAACAGCAAAGGCAACCACGGTTTTTGTACGGGCGGTGCAGCCGGCCGACGAGCAGGCGCTGGCGGCGATGTACGCCACGGCGTCCCCGGAGAGTCTGCGGCTGCGATTCTTCGACCAGCCGAGCGCCGTCGTGCTCGCCGCCGAGGTCGACCGGCTGTGCCGCCCGCGGACCGATCGACACGTGGCCGTCATCGCGATAGAGGCCGGGTGCGTCCGCGGTGCCGCATCGTACGAATGTCGCGGCCGTTCCGGGACCAGGGCCGAATTCGCGGTCTACGTCGACGAGGCCAACCGGCGCCGCGGCATCGGCACACTGCTGCTGCGCGAGCTGGCGAATCGAGCCTGGCAGCAGGGCATCGCCGAATTGAACGGCAGCGTCCTGCACGGCAACATCGCCATGCTTCGCCTTGCCCGTGGATTCAGTGCCGGCTCGTGGGTGGGCCACGGTGGTGGCGTTCTCACCGTCGGGCTGCAGACCGCGAACCCCGACGGTGAATCTCCGGGCACGCCGCTGCCCGCCGGGCTACTTGTCGGTTCCGCTGCCGAACCACCGGGTGAGCAGCACGCCGGCGGCAATGAGCGTGATCCACGTGAGCGTGATGGCGGCGACCTCGAAGCGGTACTCCAGATCGCTGCCGTAGCGCAGGGCGAGGGACGGCAGCGCCACCACGGTCAGCGTGCCACCGGCGAGGAGCACCCGGCGCAGTCCGCGTTCGAGCCGGTTCGGCGCGGTGAACGCCGCCGCGACAACCAGCAGGGCAAGGCCGAGCAGCAGATAGCCCAGGTTCTCCAGACCGACGAAAATGCCGTGCGGATTGTATTGCGAGAGGAGCGACAGGCCGGCGGTCTCGCCGCGGTGCAGGCTGGGAAGCACCACCGTCAGCTGGGTGACGTAGTCCGCCAGCAATGCCGTCGCTGACACACCGGCGAGGGCGACCGCGATACCACTGAACGTCCGCACCGAAGGCGCCGCCGCCGTGTGCACGCACACGATCAGCGCAAGGCCGAGAAGCACGAACAACGATTGCGGGTAGAGCCACCAGTAGTCGCGAGGCGCGAAGGCGACCACGTCGGTATACGGGTAGGTCACACAGCCGGCGGTGCAGAACGGCCCCGATCGGGGCGGCGTGGTCACGCTGACGATCGCGGCCACGAGACCGGCCAGCGCCGTGGCCATGGCCGACCCGATGCCCATCCTGGTGGCGGCAGTCATCGGAGCTCGGCTCCGCCGGCCTCCAGGAAGTCCCGCAGGCGTGCCCACACCGCTCGTTCCCGGCGAGCCCCGACCGGTTCGAGCAGCGGGGCCAAAAGCCGCAGTGCTCCCTTCGGACGCATCTGCCAGGACCATCGCAGATGTGTGCCGTCCGCCTCGGGGGTGACGGTCAGCGTGCCGGCAAAGTCGGCCGCCGCCATGCAACTCATGGATGTGAGGCTTCGCGGCCGGTCGAACCCGGTGTACTCGATCTCGATGCGCAGCGGCCGACGATTGGTGATCATGGTCGCGGCGAAACGGGTGCCGAGACCGATCGGCCCCTCGGTGATCTTCTCGACGTCGACCATGGCCGGGTTGTACATGGACTCGTTGCGCTCGTCGGCGACAAAATCGAAGACCTCCTCGGCCGGGCGGCGAATGAGTACCTCACCGTTGATCTGCGCCATGGCGGTTGCCTCCCGCACAGTTGTCGTTGCCCCGACGTCGCCGGGGCCTGGTGTAGGCCGGCACCCGCGGTCAGGCCGCTGCCACGTCCCGGCCGTTGCCCGACGCCGGGCGGATCGGGTGCGGGTACTCGGGCGAGCGGCATTGGTGCGCGAGGATGCTCGGATTCCGGACCATCCCGTCCTGGATCTCGACGGCCCGCCGGAGGGTCTCATCGGCACCCCACGCCTTTGGACCGCCGAGCACCGGCCGCAGGTAGGGCAACAGAGCCTCGCTGATCTCCCAGGTCGCCGAGTTCCAGAGGTAGGACGGGCTGTGATCGACGGCGTAGTAGTGGACGCCGCGACCCACGGTCAGCATCGGCCGGGCGAACGACGTCGGCCGTGCCCAGCCGAACCCCATCCCTTCGTCGCAGGAGACGTCGACGATGAGGTCGCCGGGCGAGAACGCGGCAAGGTCGTCGTGGGTGAGGAAGGTCAGCGGCCGGTCGACGTTCTGCAGCACGCAGTTCACGACGATGTCGTGGGCGGCCAGGAAGGTCGCCATCGGCACCGGACCGGTGTCGGTGAGCACCGTGCACCGGCCGGGACGGCCGAACCCGGGCTCGAAGTGCACGATCCGCGTCGAGTGGATCGGCGAGGCCACGGCGGCGATGCCGCGGTGGGTGACCACGTCGACGTCGAGCACTCCGTGCGCGTTGAGGGCGGTGACCGCGCCGCGGCCGGTGGCGCCGAACCCGATGACAGCGGCCCGCAGATGGCGCCCGTAGTCGCCGGTGGTCCCGACGAGTTCGAGCGCGTGCAGCACCGAGCAGTAGCCGGCGAGTTCGTTGTTCTTGTGGAAGACGTGCAGATTGAACTCGCCGTCGTGCGACCAGTGGTTCATCGCTTCGAAGGCGATCAGCGTCAAGCGACGGTCGATGGCCAACTGCGTGATCTCCGTGCCCTGCACACAATGCGGCCAGCCCCACAGGATCTGCCCCTCCCGCAGCTCGGCGAGATCCTGCGGTACCGGCTTGGGCAGCAGCACGACGTCGCACCGGGCGATCAGCCGCGAACGGGAAAGCAGACCGCCGACGTGCGGCGCGAGCTGCTCGTCGGACATGCCGAAATCTTCCCCGTAGCCGCGTTCCAGAAAGACGCTCCCGCGCAGGTCGGCATCGATGCGCTCGAGGTGCCGGGGATGGATCGGCAGCCGCCGCTCATGCTCCTTGCGTGAGTGCGACAGAACCGCGACGCTGAGCTGATCCATGTGCCCTCCTCGGTACGGAGTCCTGACTCCACGGTGAGTCACCGGCCACCAGGGCAGCCAGAGGCGAATGTCCTCGCCGGTGGGGACCAAGTCCGGCGGGCATCCCGCCGCTACCCGCTCCCGCTCCGGACAGGACCGAAAGACCCTGGCACGTCCCTGGTGGACGGACCATCGTCGTCAGCGAGGCGGAGGTGAAGCATGTCCTACCAGATCGAAAGTCGTACCCTGACGGCCCAGGCCACCGTGGTCATCCGGGCCAGCATTCCGGCCGCTCAGCTTCCCGCATGGCTCGCCGGAACCTACGACCAGGTCCAGCGCTTCCTGACCGACCACGGCATCCGGGCGGAGGGACCGCCGTTCGCTCGGTTCGCCGTCCACGCGGACGCCGTCACGGTGGAGGCCGGTTACCCGGTCCTGACGCCGGTTCCCGGCAGCGGGCGGGTCACCCCGTCGCGGCTCCCCGGCGGACCGGCGGCGGTCACCATCCATTTCGGCAATCACGACGATCTCGGTCTCGCCCGTCAGGCCGTCGCCGACTGGTTGAAGGAGAAGAATCTCGAAGCCGCGGAGCCGCACTGGGAGGTCTACTACACGAACCCCGGCGCGCAACCGGCGCCGGTCAACTGGAGTACCGAAGTGGTGACGCCGTACCGGACCGGATGAGGCCATCGTTTCGCCGCACCTCGTGATGTTTCCTCGGCGGAAGCGTGCGGCCGCCGGCGGCCGGTCCGGACGGCAGCCGCACGTCAGTCGATCAATCCGCGGTCCGTACGGTCACGGCAGTGCCGTTGTTGAACGGGTTCGCCTCGCTCAACGCGGTGCCGACCGCGGTGGCGCCACTGACCTCGACCTCCAGGGTGCTGCGGGAAACCGCCGGGGGAAGGCGGAACGCGAACGTGTACCGGGCGACGCCGCTCGCCGACGGCGGGGCGACACTCACCTGGAAACCGGTCTCCGATCGCGAGGTGATGATCGGTGGCCACGCCGAACCGGCCGGCTCGAGGCCGGCGCCCGGGTAGAAGTGCAGCAGGATCTGCCGGGGTGGCGTACCCCAGCCATGCCGGACGGTGACGGTCGTGGTGCCGTACCGGTAGCCGCCCGTCACCGGGCCGAGCACCAGCTCCCCCGCGGTGACCGACGTCTCCGTGACGTGCGGGTTCGCGCCCATCCGCGTGGGACCGCTCACCTGCACGAACCGGTCGCCGGAACGCTGGTATCCGCGCTCCTGCCAGAGCTGGGGCGTCTGGTCGTCGCAGCAACGCTGGTAATCGCCGAGCCGCACGGTGATCACGCCGCCGGCACCGACCCGGACACTGCCGTCCTGGAGGTCGCGGATCTCCCCGGTCGTGGCGACCACCCGGCCGACGGTGACGATGTGGCCGGCGGAGTCCCGGTCGAACGCGACGAGCTGCTTGCTTCCGCCCTCGATCGCACAGACGAACTCGGCGACCGTCTCCGTCGCGCCGTCCCGGTCGACGTCACCGTAGACCGCTCCTAACAGGACGATCTCCGTTCCGGTCGGCGGTCTGCCCTGTTCCGCCGGCCCGGGCGCGGAGATTCGCACCACTCCGTCACGGAAGCGCAGCCGCCCCGACGGCCCCTGCACGTTGTCGGCGGGCCACGCCGGAATGGTCAGCGTGGAGTTCTTCAGCGTCTCCAGCGAGATCCGCCCGTCGGGAACCGTGGTGGCGGGAGACGAGGGTACCGATGATGAGGTCGAGACGGACGGAACGGGCACGGCGGACGGCGCCGCATCCCCCGGAGCCGGTGCCCCTCCGTCGTCGTCGCGCAGAATCAGATAGGCGGCGACCGGCAGGAGAAGCACCAGAACGGTCACCGCGGCGACCAGAACATATCGCCAGGCACGTCGGTGGTTCACGGGCGGTTCACGTACGGGCGGGAACTGCTCGGTGGGTCGTTCGGACATGACACACCTCCTCGAGGCCGTGGAAACGGCGGCCCATCTCCACCGTCCACGGCCCACCCATCCGCGGGAAGAGCCGGATGTCGGAGCTGCACCTTACGAATGGCCTCAGCGGCCGGCCCGCGACAGCAGGACGTCGGCGACGGGCCGGCGTGGCGTGGCGAAGGCCGGATCCGCGTAGCCGATCCGCAGGAGCATCTGGACGTGCAACCCCGACGAGGGCGCGAGCAGCCTGCGCCGCAGGTCGGGGATCTCGACCGGCTGACTGATCGGCATGGTGGCGAGATAGTGCGACGTCGCGGTCAGCAACACCCGCTGGAGGGCCTGCCCGGACCGGACCCAGTCGGGCCAGTGATCGCTGCGGGTCGCCAGGAGCAGGATGCTCGGGTTCGGCTCGAACTTCACCCGTTGCCGCGGCCCCGCCGCCCGCTCGGCGAAGTCACGGAGCGGCACGGTAGCGAGCGGGTCCGCCGGGCCGGCCGCCCAGGGCGGGACGCCGTCGTCGCCGGGACCGGTCCATCGCGCCAGTTCGGGCTGGTAGCCGGGGTGATGACGCAGTAAGCGATCCGCCGACCGGGCCATCGTGAGGATCGCCTTGCGGGCCGCCGGGTGGGCCACTGCCAGGAAAGCGCCCTCCCGGCGGGCGGCCACCCTCAGTTCGTCGAGGACATCGTCCGGCACCGGGGCACCGGCGAACGGGAACCGATTGGTGTGCCGTCGTTCGATCGCCCCGGCAAGCGTGGTGACGATCGGGCTCGGCCGCGCCGGATGGCCGACGGTCACGCGCGCCACCAGATCTCCCTGCTCCGGTTCCGGGAAGAGGTCGAAGTCGCACCGATATCCGGCCCGCCGGATGGCCAGGCGCAGGTTGAGAAGGGCCGCGCCGACGCTGATCAGCTGTTCCCGGCCGGTCGGATCCAGCACGCGCAGCCGGCGGCCGGGGTCGGCGTACACGTCGACCTCCATGCCGCGAATGCCGAACCGCCACGGCTGGCTGTTGTGCAACGAGGGGGCCGCGGTTGCCAGGCGTACGCAATCGGTCAGAACCCGCCGGAGCGGCCGCTCCACAGTTTTGCGCATCGCCGACCTCCCGTCGGTGCTCAGGCCGGTGACCCGGTGTCCGGCGGGACGGTCAGCGGGTGACGCTCGTCATCTCGGGCCGCGATGCCTTCCATGGCCCGCATGTACTGACCACGGGTGATCACCCCGGCACCGAGCTGGGACACCAGGACGCCTTCGAGGCTCCCCGGTTCCGCCTCACCGGCCGGCGCCTTGTCGGGCGCGGCTTTTCCGGACGCTCCGGTATCTACCAGGGACTTGTCGATGATCGGCCAAACGGCAAACGCGACGATCAACAGGACCACCGACCAGAACAGCAACAAGAACAACATGGTCTTCACCTCCTGAGACCATGGTCGTCCGCGGAGGTCCCGATCGACAGAGCCCTCTGACCCATGATGCTTCCGGGTGGTCGTTGCATCCGGTGCCGGCCTCCGAACAGGACCGAAGGCCCCTGGCGCATCGACGCGGCAGCGGGCATTGTGGGAGCGCTCCCATCCACGGTCGGCAGAGTGCGGACCGATCCGGCGCGAGGAGGAACCAGTGCGCTTCGGACACTTCGACGACGTACGGCGTGAATACGTCATCGACCGGCCCGACACGCCACTGCCCTGGATCAACTACCTGGGCACCGAGGCGTACTTCGGCATCGTCTCCAACACCGCGGGTGGGTATTCGTTCTACCGCGACGCCCGGCTGCGCCGTCTCACCCGGTACCGCTACAACAACGCGCCGTTCGACGTCGGGGGCCGGTATCTGTACGTGCGCGACGACGCCACCGGTGACTACTGGTCACCGTCGTGGCAGCCGACGCGAAGCCGGCTGGACGAGTACGAATGCCGGCACGGCCTGTCGTACACCCGGATCGCCTCCGCACGCAGCGGAATCCGGGTCGAGACGCTCTACTTCGTGCCGCTCGGCGAGACCCTCGAGATCTGGCGGGCCCGCGTCACCAACGAGCGCGACACGGCGGCCGAGCTGTCGCTCTTCTCGTCGATCGAGTTCTGCCTCTGGGACGCCCAGGACGACGCGACCAACTTCCAGCGCAACTTCTCCACCGGCCAGGTCGAGGTGGCCGACGGGGTGATCTATCACAAGACCGAGTACCGGGAGCGTCGCGACCACTTCGCGTACTTCGCCTGCTCGGAGCCGCTCGCCGGGTTCGACACGCAGCGGGACACCTTCCTCGGTGCCTACCGCGGCTGGGACCAGCCGGCGGCGGTCGAGCGGGGCGCGGCCTTCGACTCGATCGCGCACGGCTGGGCGCCGATCGGCAGCCACCACGTACGCCTGAGCCTCGCGCCGGGCGAGAGCCGCGAGGTCGTCTTCGTGCTCGGTTACGCGGAGAATCCGCAGGATGCGAAGTTCGACCCGCCCGGGTCGCAGACGCTCGACAAGCGCACCGTGCGCCCGGTCATCGAGCACTGGCTGCGGCCGGAGACGGTCGCCGAGGGCTTCGCGGAGCTAGGCCGTCACTGGGACGTGCTGCTCGGCGGTCTGCGCGTGACGACCCCGGATCCGGACACCGACCGGATGGTCAACATCTGGAACGCGTACCAGTGCATGGTGACCTTCAACATGAGCCGGTCGGCGTCCTTCTACGAGTCCGGGATCGGTCGCGGCATGGGCTTCCGCGATTCCAACCAGGATCTGCTGGGCTTCGTCCACATGATCCCGGAACGCGCCCGGGAACGAATCCTCGACATCGCGGCCACCCAGAAGGCGACCGGCGGGGCCTACCACCAATACCAGCCACTGACCAAGCGGGGGAACAACGAGATCGGCGAGGGCTTCAACGACGACCCGTTGTGGCTGGTGCTCGGCGTGGCCGCATACCTCAAGGAGACCGGCGACGCGACGATCCTGGACGAGCCCGTACCGTTCGACAACGCACCCGGCAGCGAGGCGCCGCTGTACGAGCACCTGCGCCGCTCGGTGCGCTACACCCAGGATCGGCTCGGCCCGCACGGCCTGCCGCTGATCGGCCGCGCCGACTGGAACGACTGCCTCAACCTCAATTGCTTCTCCGACACGCCGGGCGAGCCGTTCCAGACCACCGAGAACGCCCACGGTGGCGCGGCCGAGTCGGTCTTCATCGCCGGGCAGTTCGTGCTGGCCGCCAAGGAGATGGCCGCGATCGCCGAGCTGCGCGGGCTCGACGCGGAAGCCGCCGAGTACCGGTCCGCCGCCGAGAAGATGACCGGCGTCATCATCGAACACGGCTGGGACGGCGCCTGGTTCCGCCGGGCGTACGACTTTCACGGCCGGCCGATCGGCTCCGGTGAGGACGACGAGGGGCAGATCTTCATCGAGCCGCAGGGCATGTGTGTGCTCGCCGGGGTCGGGCTCGACGACGGGCTGGCCGTACGGGCCCTGCGCAGCGTGGCCGAGCGGCTGGCCACCCCGCACGGCATCATCCTGCAGCAACCGGCCTACTCCGGCTATCGGATCGAGCTCGGCGAGATCTCCTCCTACCCGCCCGGTTACAAGGAGAACGCCGGCATCTTCTGCCACACCAACCCGTGGATCATGATCGCCGAGGCGATGGTGGGTAACGGCGACCGCGCCTTCGACTACTACCGGCGGATCAACCCGTCGGTCCGGGAGACGCTGAGCGAGGTGCATCGCTGCGAGCCGTACGTCTACGCGCAGATGATCGCCGGCCGGGACGCGCCCACCCACGGCGAGGCCAAGAACTCCTGGCTCACCGGCACCGCGGCGTGGAACTTCGCCGCGATCACGCAGTGGATCCTCGGCCTCCGGCCGGAGGCGGCCGGCCTGCGCGTGGATCCGGTGCTGCCGGCCGATTGGCCCGGCTTCCGGGCCACCCGGGCCTTCCGCGGGGCCACCTACGAGATCACGGTGCGCAAGGCGGCCGGGGCGACCGGCCGGGTGGACCACCTGATCGTGGACGGCGAACGGGTGGACGGCACGGTGGCACCGCTCGCGGCTCCCGGTGCGACGGTCCGGGTGGAGGCGGTCATCGAGGGCTGATCGGTGGATGCGAGCCCGGTCGTCGTGGTGGGCGCCAAACCGCGGAGCCGGCCCGTCACGGCAACAGGACGGCTGCGCCGCGGACCCGATCGGCCGCGAGATCGGCCAGGGCGTCGGTGGCCCGGCTCATCGGGTAAGGCGTGACCGCCACCTGAAGGTGATGCCGCCCGGCGAACGCGAGCAGGTCTCGCCCGTCCTGGCGGGTATTGGCGGTCACGCTGCGAACCGTCCGCTCCTGGAAGAGCTCACGCTCGTAGTTCAGGGCCGGGACGTCGGTGAGGTAGATGCCGGCGATCGCCAGCGTGCCGCCCCGGGCACCACCGAGGGCCGGTGCGGTGACAGCTCGCCGGAGATCACGTGCAGGTCGGTGCGGCAGACACCGCATGCGTCGACCGCCACCAGCAACTCCCCGGGCGCCGGGCGGGGGACCTTCATCGGCACCCGGACGAGCGCACTCCGGACGTCCGGTCCGGGCCTGTCGACCTGCCATCCGAACATGCCGCACCTCCGATCCCATCGTCGGCCGGGCCGGCGAGCCGGTACAGAGTCCGACGGCTCCGCGGCGGCGGCGTTGGTAACAGCGATACGGGACGTCGCGCCCTGACCGTGGACCCATCCTCGGCGGACGATCGAGATGGAGGTGTTTGCCATGTCTGCGATGTCCACCGAACAGTTCCCGGTTGCGCCCGGAACCTCCGCCCGGCGACCGGACCGCGCAGGTCCGGCGGGAACGGCCACCGATCACCGTTTCGCCGGCCCGACCGGCTCCGAGGTGCCGGATCCGGGTCGCCGGCCAGGCCCGGGGCACCGATCCGAGTGGCAGACGCAGAAGGCGGGAGCCGGCCCGAAGGCCGCACCGCCGACGTGCCGTCACCGTCTCGGCCGGGAGGCCGGCCGGCTGGCGATCAACGTGTACGACCGCAACGCCAGCGGCGTTGCCGGGTTCGAGAAGGACGCCGCGAAGATCATGCCGTTCCGGTGGCTGAGGGAGGCGCTGACGTTGAGCGCCGAACTCAGCGAGGGCGTCGGTGCCACATACGTGCGGATGGCCCGCAAGGCGTTGCGGTGAGCCACGCCGGAATTCTCGATCGTCGCGGCGCACGCTTTCCCCGCGGGATGTCGTCCGGGGTTCAGCGGGCGACATCCAGGAAGATGCGGCCCGGAAGCTCGCCGGCCCGGAAGCCGGCCGTCCGGGGCAGGCCCACCGCGATCGACACGTGCCCCTCGAAGTCACCGACGATCGCATACGCCGTGAGCGCCGTCAGCCCCAGCGCGTGTATCCCGGTGACGGTACCCGAGCCGTCGGTACGGTGCGCCTGCGCGGGGTCGAGCACCACGAGCAGGTGACGCTCGCCCGGCACCGCGATCGGACGATCGGACGGATCCGCGCGCACCTGGTCCACGTATCGGATGGTGTAGCCGGGCAACGCGCCGTCGATGTCGAACACGATCCGGTCGTAACCCTCGGCCGGATGCGCTCCCGACCGCACACCGGTCAGCACCGGAACCGGCGGGACCGGCGGGTGGCGGACCACACTGACCGGCGCCGATCGCCAGGCCGGCCCGGCGGTGACCGGCGCCGCAGGACGTGAATCGGTGGGGGCCGCGCTGGTGGGCGCCGGCCCGGCCGGGGGCATGGCCGGACCGGCGCATCCTGCCGGCAGCAGCGCCAGCGCCGCGAGAGCCGCGAATACGGTTCGCCTGCTCATCACGCCGCGCTCGCTACCGGAACAACTGCGGTGTCGTGCGCATCACCGATGGTCGGGCTCAGGTCGTCGACCGCCGTGGTGCCCCCGGGAAATGTCTTCGTCACATGCTCCCGCCGCACGACCGCCATGACGCACCTCCGTCGGGACCGCCGCCGCGCACCCGCACGGGACGGTCACACGCCAAGTACATCGCGCGCGGCCCGGTCCCGGAAGTGCCGATGGGCACTCCGGGCCGGGAAAAGTCATGCGCGCCCGGCCCGCGCATTCGAGGGGGCCGGCCGCCTCCGCGTTTCCGGCATCGGCCTGGCCGCTCTCCGGCGGAACCGACCGCAGATGCCGCTCGTCCCGGTGGGAGTGCAAAGAGGACCACGGCGCCAGGTTTGCCGGGTCCAACGACCCTGTCCCGGGTGGTGCGAGGGTGGCAATTTGAGGGGATGTGACGAGGAGAGGGCACTACGATGAACGCTCCTGACAGTCCCGTTACGCGCTCCGCGGCGAGCGCCGCACTCGAGTCGGCCGCCCGGGTCTCCCTGCGCGCGCCGTCGGTGTTCAACACCCAGCCGTGGAAATGGCGCATCCACGGGGACATGATGTGGTTGAGGTCCGATCCGGAGCGCCGGCTCGGGGTCACCGACGCGGAAGGCCGGCTTCTCCTGCTCAGCTGCGGCGGTGCGCTCCATCACGCACGGATGGCGTTGGGCGCTCAGGGCTGGCGGACCGAGATCGATCGCCTCCCTGACGACCGGCAACCCGACCTGCTGGCCGCGGTCCGCGTCGTGGGGCACGGGCCGGCCGATCCGGTGGCGGCCAGGCTCGCCGGTGCGATCAGCAGGCGGCGTACCGATCGCCGGGCCTTCGGAGATCGCGAGGTTCCGCCGTCGGCGCTGACGCGTCTGGCCGAGTGCGTCGAGACCGAAGGCGCCCGGCTGTGTCAGGTGCCCGACGACCGGGTGCCCGAGCTTGCCGTGGCGGTGGAGGAGGCGGCCGACGTCGAATACTTCAGCCCGGCCCACCGCGGTGAGCTCACCCGATGGACGCACCGGCCGGCCTGGACCGGCGACGGGGTACCACCCGCCACGGCCGTGCAACCGGCTCACCGGCGGGTGCCCGCACGCAACCTTCTGCCCAGCGGGTCGCCCGGTCTGCTCGCCGGCGCCGGCGAGGACGAGGGCGCGGTCTACGTCATCGTGCACGGCTCCGGCTGCCATGTTGTCGACCTTCTCCGCGCCGGGGAGGCGATGTCGGCCCTGCTGCTCGAGGCGACCGCCGAGGGTCTGTCGACGGCACCGATCAGCGAGGCGGTCGAGGTGGCCTGGCCACGGGAACTGCTCCGCCGGCTGCTGCCCGACGCCCACGACGAGCCCTACCTGATCGTGCGGCTCGGCTATGCCGTCTCCGGCGAGACGCTGCCCGCCTCACCGCGCAGGGAGGCCCGCGAGACGATCCAGATCGATTTCCCGTGAGCGGCACTTCCCCGGTCGTACGCCGCGGGAAGGCGTAGGCGACCTGGTCGGCTCGAGCACGCTCAGCCGACCAGGAACACCGGGCCCTGTGCGTGCTGGACCACCGACCGGGTCACCGAGCCGATCGGACCGGCCGGGGTCCGGCCCGGGCCATGCCGCCCGACCACCAGCGCGGCAGCTTCGGTCGAGGCGGCGATCAGGGCAGGGCCCGGCTCCTCGACGACGAACCGCCGATACACCCGGATGCGGCCGGCCGTCTCCACCCGCTCGGCGCGGGGTGTCGTGCCGGCCCGCAGGATCACCAGATCGGTGCCGCGCAGTTCGGCCTCGCGACGAGCGAATCTGACGGCCGGGCTGTCGTCACGGTCGGCGCCGACGACGATCGGGCGCGGGCTGAAGCCCGGACCAGCCGGCCGGCCGGGAACGCGCACGACCAGAACCACCCCGGTATGCGCGGCGGCGACCCGGTCGCCGACGCTCACCCCGAACATGGCACCGGCGGCGCCGTGCCGATGCCCGACCACGACCAGCCCGGCGTCCCGCGCCTCCGCCAGCAACAGGGGCGCGGCCCAGCCGACGAGGAGCCGGCTCGTCACGGCCACGGTCGGCGAGTATGCCTGCACTCGCTCGGTCAGCCGGTCCAGCAGGCGGGCGCCGTCGTCCCGTGCGGGTGTACGGACGCCGCCCGTCCGCTGGACGTGGACCAGCAACAGCCCCCAGCCGCGCAGCTCCGCTTCGAGGGCGGCATGATCCGCGGTGGTGTAGCCGGCGGGGCTGTCGTCCACCGCCGCCAGCACCACGCCGACGGCGGTGACGGCGGTGACGGCGGCCGGCGTCGCGGCGGCGAAGGTCGGCCGGGCCGGTTCCTCCGAGCGGTGACCGGCCACGCCCAGAAATCGGCCGACCGCCTCGCTGTACCTGGCAGCATGGTCGCGATCGGCATGGTCGCGACGAGCCTCCCGCTGTGTGCGGGACTTCTCGAGATGACTCATGGCCGGCCTCCTCGCACCGTTCCTTGCCTGGTGCCGCCGTCCCGCTCGATGCGGCGACATGGTCGTCGACGCGGCTCATGCCGTCGTCATGTCGCACCTCGCCGCTCCGGCATCAGGACGTCCGCGACCGGTCGTCGCCCCGTGCGGCCGGTGATCTTGCCGTAGCCGATCCGGAGCACGCTCTGCACGAACCGCCGTCCGTCCGGCGCGGCCAGGGCCTCCCGAACGGCAGGCACCTCGATCGGCTGGCTGATGGGGGTGGTGGCCAGGTTCTCCCACGTCGCGGTCAGCAGCACCCGTTGCAGCGCCTGCCCGGCGCGCAACCAGTCGGCCGGTTCGTCACCGTCGGTGGCGAGCACCAGGATCGTCGGGTACGGCTCGAACTTCGCGGTCGGGCGGGGCAGATCGGACAGGGCGCCGAGGTCGCGGATCGGCATCGACTCGAGCGCGTCCCACGGCCCGATCGCCCAGGTCGGCACGCCGTCGTGGCGGGCGCTCGGGCCGGCCCAGCGGCGAAGCTCGTCGCGGTAGCCGGGCCGGGCCCGGAGCCGGCGGTCGGCCTCCAGGGCCAGCCCGAGGATCGCCTCGCGAGCCGGCGGCGACGCCACGCTGAGCGCGGCACCTTCGAGGCGGGCGGCGTTGACGAGGTGTTCGAGCGCGTCGGCCGGCACGGCCGTGTGTGCGAACGGCCACCGGTTGGTGTGCCGGTGCGGCACCGCGGCGAACAGCGCCTCCGCCGCCGCGGAGGGCGCGGTGGGCTTGCCGGCGGTAACGCGCGCGACCAGGTCGGGGTCGGCGGGCGAAGGAAACGGCTCGCACTCGCATCGGTAGCCGGCGAGCGTGATCGCGAGCCGCAGCGTGAACACCGCCGCCCCGACGCTGATCAGCAGTTCACGCCCGGCCGGATCGATGACGTGCAGTCGGCGCGCCGGGTCGGCGTACACGTCGACGCTGGGCCCGTCGATCCGGAACCGCCACGGCTGGCTGTTGTGCAGCGACGGTGCGGCGGTCGCGGTGCCGACACAGCCGGCGAGGACCTTCCGCGACGGCGGAACCGTAGTCGTGTCCATCGCTCCTCCTCACCTCGCGGTGGTAGCTCCACCACACCTCGGTCGGAACCGGACCTTCCAGAGCCGTTGGTCCCGCAGGTGCCCCGAGATGGGCCACACCTCACCCGGTGTGCGCGGCGAGGGGACCCTGTTCCTGCATCCTCGCGACCTTCGACCCTGCCGTTGCCGCACCGAGGCTGCGCACGGTAGGGACGGAGCCCGCTCGGTCCCGTTGCGGGCGGTGTCGAGAGGAGTTCGTCATGACTACGCGGTATCTGATCGTGGTGGGAGTGGACGGTTCCGACGGTGGGCGGCGAGCGCTCGACTGGGCCGTCCAGGAGGCCGGCGCCCGCGGCGGCGCCGTCGAGGCCGTCATCGCCTGGTCGTGGGACGGACTGGAGTTCGGTCCGGCCACCGCCACCAATCCGGAGGAGGCCGAGAAGAAGGCCGCCGGCCTGCTCGACGACGAGATCCGGACGCTGGCCGTACGGCACGGCTCGCACGTCCCGATCGCCGCTCAGGTCATCGAGGGAAGCCCCGGAGAGGCCCTGGCCCGCGCCGGCCACGGAGCGGACCTGCTCGTCCTCGGCAGCCATGGGCACAGCCGGATCCGGCGCACCGTGCTCGGCTCGGTCAGCGAAGCCTGCATCCGCGCCGCGACCTGCCCGGTCGTCGTCATTCCGGTGCCCGTGCCGGAGCAGGCCGACACGGAACCGGTCCTTCGGAAGTAAGCCGCGATGACGCGGACCGATGGCGGCGGCGCACTGCTGCTTCTGCGACACGGGCAGAGCGTCAACGACGCCGCCGGCATCGTCACCGGCCGGGCCGGAGGACAAGCAACGCCGAGCCTTACGGCCCTCGCCCGCACCACGGCGCGGGCGCACGGTCGAGGTGTACCGGTTCGCGGCCCGGACCAACCCGGGCGGCCGACCGCACGCCGGGAAGGAGAGCCGTGATGTCCCGACCCATCCGCGCCCCGGATCCACTCATGCACGCTGCCGTCTTCGCCGGTCAGGCGCCGTCGCTGCACAACAGCCAGCCATGGCGATGGGTCGTCGACGGCGACCACCTCGATCTGCGACTCGAACCCCGGCGAGTGCTCCGGACCACCGACCCGGACGCCCGGCTCGCCGTCCTGAGCTGCGGCACGGCCCTGCACCATGCGCGCGTGTCGCTCGCGGCCGGCGGCTGGCGGCCCGTCGTGCACCGATTTCCGGACCCGGCTGACATCGACCATCTGGCGCGGCTGCGGTCCGGCGGACGGATGCCGATCGAACCGGTCTGGACGCGTCTCGCTCAGGCCGCCGGCCGCCGCCACACCGACCGCCGCAGCGCGCCGAGCCGGCCCCTCGACCACGACAAGCTGAGGTCCATCGGGGTCGCGATCCGCCGCGAGGGCGCCGATCTCAAACTGCTGCGCCCGCAGCAGATGTTCATCCTGGCAAAAGCATCCGACTGGGCCCGCGGCGCGGAGGAGGACGATCCCGAGTGGAGGGTGGAACTGGCGGCATGGGTCGGTGACGAGGCGGCACCCGACAGCGGTGTCCATGCCCCCGCGCTGGCCGGACGGCCGTTACGGCGGCCAGGATCCGCACTCATCGGGGAATCGCACCACCACGCGTCCGTCTTCGCCGTCCTTCATGGCGCCGGAGATGAGCGACCGAACTGGCTGACCGCCGGCGAAGCGTTGTCCGCCGGTTGGCTGACCGCCACCGAACTGGCCGTCTCGGTCCTGCCGCTGAGCCTCGTCGTCGAGGTCGCCGGCAGCCGGGACATGATCCAGCGGATGCTGGGCGGCTACGAGCTGCCGTATCTGGTGCTGCGGTTCGCCACCGCGGACCCCACCGCCGGCAAGTGGCCCCGCACGCCGCGCCTGCCGTCCGAGGCCACGGTCCAGCTGATCGCGTGATGCGGCGCCGCCGGCCGGTCGGCCGGCGGCGCCGTGCCGCTCTGTTCGTTCCGCTCAGGCTCGGCCGGCCAGAGACCAGTCCCGGACCTCCGGCATGTCCTCCAGGTGCTCGACGATGTAGGCCTCGTGCCGGGCCAGCTGTGACTCGCACCAGGCCTTCAGGTCGGCGGCGCCGCGCGTCAGCCGCCCGGCGTTGTTGATGGCGTCCATGACCAGGTGGTAACGGGATGCGCGGTTACGGACCGTCATGTCGAACGGCGTCGTGGTGGTGCCCTGCTCGATGAAACCGCGCACCCGGAACCGGTCGGCGTCCGGCCGGCCGTGCACCAGCTGGTGGATGGCGCCCGGGTAGCCGTGAAAGGCGAAGACCACGTCGACCGTGTCGGTGAACAGCTCGGTGAACAGGGTCTCGCTCATGCCGTGCGGATGATCCTTCGGGCGGATCAGGGTCATCAGGTCGACCACGTTGACGACCCGGACCCGGAGGTTGGGCAGGCGTTCCTGGAGAATCCGGGCGGCCGCGACCGTCTCCATCGTCACCACGTCGCCGGCGCAGGCCAGGATGATGTCGGGATCACCGGCACCGTCGTCGGTACCGGCCCACTCCCAGACGCCCGCACCTCGCGCGCAGTGCGCGATGGCCTCGTCCATGGTCAGATATTGCAGCTGGGGCTGCTTGTCCTGGACGATCAGGTTGATGTAGGACCGTGACCGGAAACAGTGGTCGGCCACCGAGAGCAGGCAGTTCGCGTCCGGTGGAAGGTAGACCCGGGCCACGTCGCCGCGCTGGGTCAGCACCACCTGGATGAGACCGGGACCCTGATGTGAGAAGCCGTTGTGGTCGTTGCGCCACGCCGTCGAGGTGAGCAGCACATTGAGGCTGGGCACCTTGGCCCGCCAGGCCAGATTGCGGGCCTCCTGCAGCCACTTCCCGTGCTGGACCGTCTGCGACGCGCTGACCATGGCGAACGCCTCGTAGGTGGCGAACATGCCGTGCCGGCCGGTCAGGTTGTAGCCCTCCAGCCAGCCGTGACAGTTGTGCTCGCTGAGCACCTCCATCACGCGGCCGTCGGCGCTGAGCTTCACGTCGCCGGGGATCGTGCGCTCCATGAACGCCCGGTCGGAGACCTCGAAGACCGCGCCGAGGCGGTTGGAGTTGGTCTCATCGGGACAGAAGAGCCGGAAACTTCGGGGGTTACGAAGGTAGATGTCGCGCATCAACTCGCCGAGCTTGCGGGTCGATTCGGCGTGGGTGGTGCCCGGCCCGCGCACCTCGACGGCGTACTCGCGGAAGTCGGGTATGTCGAGGTCCCGAGTCAGGAGGCCACCGTTGGCGTGCGGGCTGGCGCTCATCCGCAGGTCGCCGTCCGGCGCCTGCGCACGGACCAGACCGACCGGCGCGCCGTCCGCGTCGAAGAGCTCTTCCGGGCGGTACGACCTGAGCCAGCTCTCCAAGATCGCCAGGTGCTCCGGGTTGTCCCGGACGCCGGAGAGGGGCACCTGATGCGACCGCCAGGTGCCGGTGACCTGAATGCCGTCGACCTTGGCCGGCCCGGTCCAGCCTTTCGGGGAACGCAACACGATCATGGGCCAGACCGGGCGTGTGCCGTCCCACGAGCCATCGCGGGCAGCGGTCTGTATCGCACGGATGCGTTCCCACGCCCCGCCGAGGGCAGCGGCGAACCGGAGGTGCATACCGGGCAGATCATCCCCGCACACCTCGATCACGTCGTAGCCGTGCCCACGCAGGAGTTCCTGCACTTCGTTGGCGTGCTTACGGCCGAGCACGGTCGGGCCGGAGATCTTGCCGTCGTTGAGGTGCAGGATCGGCAGCACCGCGCCATCGCGCTCCGGGTTGATGAACGAGATGCCCTTCCACGAGCCCTCCAGCGGGCCGGTCTCGGCCTCACCGTCACCCACCACGGCGATCGCGAGCAGGTCGGGATTGTCCATCACCGCACCGAACGCATGCACCAGGACGTAACCGAGCTCACCACCCTCGTGAATGGAACCGGGCGTGGTCACCGACACGTGGCTGGGGATCCCGCCCGGACTGGAGAACTGCCGGAACAGCCGGAGCATGCCGGCCTCGTCCTGACTGACCCGCGGATAGATCTCGCTGTACGTGCCCTCCAGATAGCCGGCTGCGACCAGCGCGGGGCCGCCGTGCCCCGGCCCGGCCAGGTAGATCGCCTGCTGGCCGGTAAGGCGGATCAGCCGGGACACGTGCGCATAGATCAACGACAGCCCGGGGCTGGTGCCCCAGTGGCCCAGCAGCCGCGGCTTGATGTGCTCGGGGGTCAGCGGCTCACGCAACAACGGATTGCCCTGCAGGTAGATCTGCCCGATGGTCAGGTAGTTGGCGGCGCGCCACCAGGCGTCCACCCGTGCGAGGTCGGTCTCGTCGAGGTCGGCGAGCTTGCGGTTCGCGGTCAGGACCGTGGTCACGGCGATTCCCTTCACAGATCGATTCGTCTCGACGGTGGAACGATCACTGCCCGTCGACCTCCAGGATCTCGGCCATGGGCCGGCGAGCCGTCGCCGTGGCCGGTGGTCCGTAGCCGATGCGGACGATCATCTGCGGCCAATGGCCGGTGGCCGTATTCGCCAGCATCTCCCGGATCGCGGGGATCTCCACCGGCTGGCTGATCGGCGTGGTGGCCAGGCGCAGACGGGTGGCCACCAACAGAACGCGCTGCAATGCCTGGCCCGCACGAATCCATTGCGCCGGGCCATCGCCGACGGTAGTGAGGACGACCATCGCGGGGAACGTCCCGGACCGCTCACTCGTGCGCCACGGCTGGGGATGCATCAAACCGAAATCCCGGATCGGCAGCCGCTCCAGCGCGTCCCACGGCCCGGCCGAGATCAACGGGATACCATCGCGCCGGCCTGGCGCGGGCCGAATCCAGGGGCTCAACTCGGCCCGGTAGCCGCCGTGGGCGCGGAGCCGGCGCTCCGCCGCCTGGCCGAGCCCGAGGATCGCATCGCGCCCGGCCGTGCCGGCGATCGTGAGGGTGGCGCCCTCCTCCGCGGCCGCCGCGGCGAGCTCCTCGATCGCCTCGGCGGTCACCACCGCAGCCGTGAAGGGGAACCGGTTGGTGTGCCGGCGCGAGATCTCGGCGGCCAGAGTCGCCACGCTGTCGGACGCCGGGGCTCGACTGCCCGGTTCGACGGTGGCCACCAGGTCCGGGGACCTCCGATCCGGGAAGAGGGTGCAGGCCGGCGCCCAGCCCTCGGCCTGCAGTGCCAGCCGTAGTGTGAACAGCGCCGCCCCGACGCTGATCATGAGTTCCCGGCCGGACGAGTCCAGTGCTTCGAGCCGGCGATCGGGGTCGGCGTACACCTCGACCGATTCGCCGACGATCCGGAAGCGCCACGGCTGACTGTTGTGCAGCGACGGTGCCAGCGTCGCCGCCTGCACACATCGCGTCAGAAGATTCCTGCCGACGGTGCTCATGGTTGACCGTCCATCACAGTCGCTCTCCTCTCCCCCATGTCGAGGCTAGAGGGACTTCGGCATACCGGTCAGGGCCGATCGACCTCTCCGGAAAGCCGGTCGGGGCCGGCACTCCGGCGCACGCACATCCACCCCGGACAGTCGTTCGACGGGACCTTCGGCCCTGTTCACCGGGACCTCGCGCTCTCCTGTCCGGCATCGATGAGCTCGACGATCGAAGGGACGACCATCTGAGGGAGGAGAAATGACCACCAAGACCGTCATCGTCGCGACCGACGGCACCGACACCAGCCTGCACGCCGTCGCCTGGGCCGCCCGCGAGGCCGAACGCCGCGCGGTGCCGTTGCGCATCGTGCACGCCTACGACTGGGACTGGCGCGAGTCACGCCTCGACATCGGCAACGACTACATCGACATCGCCCGCGAGGTCGCGGAGGGGATCGTGGCTCAGGCCGGCCGCCGCGCCCACACGGTGGCGCCGCGGATCACGATCCAGACCGACCTGCTGGTCGGGCATGCGGTACCGAAGCTGCTGGAGGTCTCGGACGGCGCCGAGCTGCTCGTGCTGGGCAGGCGCGGCCGGGGCGGCTTTGCCGGACTGCTCCTCGGCTCGGTGAGCCAGCGGCTGGCCGTTCACGCCACCTGCCCGGTAGTCGTCGTGCATGACGAGTCCGCTCCCGACAGCGGCCCGATCACCGCAGGCGTGGACGACTCGCCGTCCGCCGAGGACGTTCTCCAGATCGCCTTCGAGATGGCCTCGACACGTGGTGGGCCGGTCGAGGTCGTCCACTCCTTCCTGCCGCCGGTCCCGCTGTGGCTGCAGCCGAGCGTCAACCCGAGAGACGTCGCGACGCCGGACTTCGACGCCTACGAACGGAACCGGCTCGAGGAGCGACTCGCTCCGTGGCGCGACAAGTACCCGAACGTCCCGGCCGAGGTCGTCATGACCCACGAGAGCATCGCGGCGGCGCTGGTCGAGAGGTCCCGGCACGCTCAGCTGGTCGTCGTCGGCAGCCGCGACCGCGGCGCAGTGGCCGGCGCGCTGCTCGGCTCGACCGGGCTTCAGCTGCTCCATCACGCGTATTGCCCCGTCCTCATCGCCAGGCACGCCGTCCGGACAGGAGCTTGACATGAACGCTCGGAAGATAGTCCTCGGCTACGACCGCTCATCGCCCTCGAAGGCCGCGGCCAGGTGGGCACTCGATGAGGCCGCCCGCTCCGGTGCGGTCGTCGAGTTCTTCTATGCCCACGAATGGCCGGCCTGGGCGCCGGCGGCCGTCACCGGGCCCGCCGCCGCGGTCCAGCCCGACGGTGAGATCGATCGCGCCACCCGGGGAATGCTCGACGAGGCGGTGACCGACGCACGGCACAGCCACCCCACCGTCCGCACCGCCGTCTCGATCGTCTACGACGGCGCCGCACGCACCCTCATCGAACGCTCGCACGAGGCAGGCCTCATCGTCCTGGGCAGTCAGGGCCACAGCGTCGTCAACGGCCTGCTCGGTTCGGTCAGCGCCGCGGTCAGTGCATCCGCACGCTGCCCGGTCATCGTGGTTCGCGGCGTGCAGGCCGCCGACACCCCGATCGTGGTGGGGGTCGACGGATCGGCCTGGGGGCAGGCGGCCCTCGCGTTCGCGACCGAGGAAGCCGCCGCGCGGCACGTCCCGTTGCGGGTGGTCCGTGCGTGGTCGCCGGTGACCGACCCGCGGATCGGCACGCCGGAGGTCGGCGAGGCCGAGCGGCGATCGTTCGGCGACCTCGTCGACGAGTGGCGGCAGAAGCACCCCGAGATCGAGATCGTCGCCGAGGCCGTGATGCAGCACCCGGCCGCAGCCCTCACCGAGCTCAGCGCCGTCGCGCAGCTCCTGGTGGTCGGCACCCGCGGCCGTGGTCCGATCCGGGGCCTGCTGCTCGGCTCGGTGAGCCAGCATCTGCTGCGCCATGCCGCCTGCTCGGTGGCCGTCGTCCACGAACCGCACAGCTGAGATGGAACGGAGGCCCCCATGAGAACCCGAACCGTCGTCGTCGGCACGGACGGTGCCGATCCCGGCATGGTCGCGGTCGCCTGGGCCGCACGCGAGGCGCAGCGGCGCGACGCGACGCTGCGGATCGTGCACTCCATCGACTGGAACTGGCGGGACTCCGACGCCTCCTTCGCCGGCGAGTACGCCGAGCAGGTGTGGTCGTCCGCGCGGGCCGTGACCGACACGGCCGCGCGCCACGCCGGGAAGATCGCGCCGGACCTCCGCATCGAGCAGCACACCTTCATCGACCGCCCGGCCGAGCAACTGCTCGAGGCCGGGAAATCAGCCGAGCTCATCGTGCTCGGCGGCCACGATCGAAGGGGCATCTCCTGGCTGTCGCCCGGCTCCGTCGGTCACCGCGTGGCCGTGCACGCGACCTGCTCGGTGGTGGTCACGCGCGGCCGGGCGGACGGGCGGGGAGCGGTGCTCGCCGGCATCGACGACTCCCCGTACGCCGAGCAGGTCGCCGAGGCCGCGTTCGCCGCCGCGAACAGCCGGGAGTGCAACCTGGTCGCACTCCGCTCGCTGGTTCCCACCGCACCACCGTGGACCGGTGGCATACGTGCCCACGGTGTCCCGATTCCCGAGGAGGACGACGCGGAGCGGGCGCGAGTCGAAGAGCTGCTCGCACCCTGGCGCGACAAGTATCCCGGCGTACCCGTCGGGGTGACGATCGCGCACGGCAGCGCGGCCACCGCGCTGGCGGCCGCGTCCGCCCACGCCCGGCTGGTCGTGGTGGGCAACCGTGGTCACGGCATCGTTCGCGGCACCCTGCTCGGATCGACCGGGCTGCAGCTTCTGCATCACGCGCACTGCCCGGTCCTGATCGCACGCCGGGGCAGTCATCCCAGCGGTTGATCATCAAGCCCCGGGACGATTCTTCGAGCTTTCCCATTTCCGGGCGTCACGCTGGCGTGGTGAGGATGACAAGCACCGATACGGCGGGCCTGATCGCGGCACCGCCGCCGCGTCGCCGGCGGCGGGGGCCGGCGGGGTCGGCCGCCGTCCTGAGCGTGGTCGTCGTGGTGGCGTCGTGGATGGCGAACGGCATGGTGCGGCCCGCATGCGCCGGATAACGCTGTGGATCGTCTCCACGATCGCCGCCGTCGTGTTGCTGTTCAGCTACCGTACGAGCCTCGGCGGCCAGGCGCCCTCGCCCGTCGCCGGAGCCGCGGCGCCCGGCATCGTCCCTTCTCCGCCGGCGGAGCCGCGCTCCACCCGATCGACCGGATCGACCCGATCGACCGGATCGACCGTCAACGGCACCGTCGCCCAGACCCGGTGGGGCCCGGTCCAGGTCCAGGTCACCATCAACAACGGCAGAATCACTGAGGTACGCACGTTGCTGCGCCCCTCGGGCAACGACCGTGACGACGAGATCAACGGGTACGCGTTGCCGCGGCTGCGCGCCGAAGCGCTCGCCGCCCAGAGTGCGCGGATCGACGCGGTCAGCGGCGCCACCGTGACCAGTGGTGGCTACGTCGAGTCGCTGCAGGCCGCCCTCGACGCGGCGCACGTCGGATGACGGCTGAGAGCTGCGAGAGTGGGGCGGTGAGGGAAACGCGCGTATTGGTGGTCGAGGACGACCGGGAGCTCGGCGACCTGCTGGTGCGCCTGTTCCACGGTGCCGGTCATGTCGCTGAACTCGCCCGCGACGGCCAGGCCGGACTGCACCTCGCGCTCACCCGGGACTACGACCTGCTGATCATCGACCGCGGTCTGCCCGCGATCGAAGGACTCGATCTGCTCGCTCGGCTACGGCGCCGCTCGGTTCAGGCCCCGGCTCTCATCCTCACCGCGCTCGGGACGGTCGCCGATCGGGTGAACGGCCTCGACAGCGGCGCCGCTGACTACGTGGTCAAGCCGTTCGAGGTCGACGAGTTGCTCGCCCGGGTCCGCGCCCTGCTGCGACGACCGCACGATCCGTCACCGAAGCTCCCGATCGGGACGGCCGAGTTCGACCTCATCACCCGCACCGTCACCGGTGACGGGGTTCGGGCGACCCTGTCCGGCCGGGAGAGCGACCTGTTGCGGCTCCTGGCCGAGAACCCCGCTCGTGTCTTCAGCCGTGCGGAGATCGTCGCCAAGGTCTTTCCGGAGGCGGCGAACGGCGCCCTGGTGGACACCTACGTGCATTACCTCCGTCGCAAACTCGGGACCTCCGTGGTGACCACGGTCCGTGGAAGCGGGTACCGGCTGGGCACGTTGTGACCCGCCCCGACCCGGACCTGCTGCTGCTGCGCCGGGCGCGCCGGACCCTGGCGGTGCAGAACACCGTGGCGATCACCCTGGTGCTGCTGGTGGTCGGCATCGTCGCGTTCATCGCCGTGACCCGCGAGCAACGCTCGAGCCTGGAGCGCTCGCTGAAGCAGACCGCGGCCACCGAGGAGGACGTCATCGACCCGCCCGCCGGCAGCTGGATCTTCCGGCTGGACGCCGGCGGCCGGCTCACCGCAACCGAGGACGCCCCGGACGGTTTCCCCGACCGGGCAGCGCTCGATCGGGTCCGGGCGGGCGGTCCGGCCGAGTCGAACGCGACGGAGATCGACGGCATCGACTACCTTGTCGTCACCCGGCAGCGACCGGCCTATGCCGTTCAGGTGGTGGGCAGCCTCGCCGCGCAGGACGCGGAGCGGCGCCGGTTGCTCATGGCTCTCGGGCTGGCCGAGGCGTCCGGTCTGTTGATCGCCTGCCTGGCCGCCGCGCTGCTGGCCCAGCGGGCCACCGCGCCCCTGGGGGACGCGCTCGCCCGGCAGCGAAGGTTCGTCGCCGATGCGAGCCACGAACTGCGAACACCGCTGACCCAGCTGCACACCCGAGCCCAGTTGCTGCACCACGATCTGCGGGCCGGGGCTGCACCGGAGCAGATGACGCCCGACATCGAGCAGTTGGTGGCCGGCACCAGACAACTCGGCGAGGTGATCGAGGATCTGCTGCTTTCCACCCAGTTGCAGGCGGGCATCGAGACCGGCGCCGAGGTGGACCTCGGTGTGGTCGCCGCCAGCGTGGTGGCCGCGCTCGAGAGCCGGGCACGGGATCAGGCGGTGGAACTCGTCCTGGTCCCCGACGCCGCCGGGCCGTCCGTCGTCCGGGGGCGCGAGGCAGCTCTGCGCCGGGTCGTCACGGCCCTGGTGGACAATGCGCTGAGCCACACCCCCAGCGGCGGGAACGTGACGGTCGAGCTCGGCTTCAGCCACGCTCCCCCGCGGGTCGAGCTGATCGTGCGTGACGACGGCACCGGCTTCGACCCCGCCGACTCCGAACGGATCTTCGCCCGTTTCGCGCGCGGCCACGCCGACCACCGCCGTTTCGGCCTCGGGCTCGCCCTGGCACGCGAGGTGATCACCGGCCACGGCGGCACGATCGTCGCTTCGGGCCGCCCCGGCGCGGGCGCCACCTTTACCATCCACCTGCCCGCAGGTGATCACCGGCGACCGTAGCCCGGGCCGCGCGACGGCTGAACCGGGTGACCCAGGTCCCTCGGATTCAGCCCGGGGACTCTCACGGCCAACTCATAGCCGGCCCATAGGTTCAGGCCTTCCTTTCTCAACTTGCTGGCCGATGGTTACGACATGACCGTAGCGGCCGCGTCGTCCCACGTCGCCTCCTCGCAAGACTCACCGTCCTCCGGCGCCTCCGCACCGGTGCGCCGCACCACACCGCGCTGGTGGGCGGACGCAGGTGGCCTCGGCGCCGGGGTGAGCCTGCTGATCGTGACCGCACTGTGGGTCGGGAACGGCGGCGTTCAGCAGGTCACCGGCGGCGGCGCGGACGCCGTGTCGGCCGCCGGCCGCCTGACCGGCCTCTGGGCGTCCGACCTGCTGTTGCTGCAGGTGCTGCTGATGGCCCGGATCCCGCTGGTCGAACGCGCCTTCGGTCAGGACCGCCTGGCCCGCTGGCACCGATGGACCGGTTTCACCTCGTTCTGGCTGATGGTCGCCCACGTGGTGCTGATCACTGTCGGCTACGCCGGGGCGGCGCACGCCAATGCGTTCGCCGAGCTCTGGACCATGATCTGGACCTACCCCGGGATGCTGCTCGCCACGGCCGGCACCCTCGCGCTGATCATGGTGGTGGTCACCTCGGTCCGAGCCGCCCGGCGCAAGCTTCGCTACGAGTCGTGGCACCTCCTGCATCTGTACGCATATCTCGGCGTCGGGCTCGCGCTACCGCACCAGCTGTGGACCGGCACCGACTTCATCGGCTCGCCGGCCTCGATCGCGTACTGGTGGACGCTCTACGGGGTGTCGGCGGGCAGCGTGGTGGTGTACCGCCTCGGGTTGCCGGCCTGGCGCAACTGGCGGCACCGCCTGGTCGTCTCGCACGTGACGCCGGAGGGTCCCGGGCTGACCTCGGTCTACCTGACCGGTCGGGCACTGGACCGGCTTCCGGCCCGCGCGGGCCAGTTCTTCCAGTGGCGGTTCCTCGACGGGCCGGGCTGGTCGCGGGCGCACCCCTACTCCCTGTCGGCCACACCGAACGGGCAGATGCTTCGCATCACCGTGAAGGACCTCGGCGACGGGAGCTCTCGTGTCGCGTCGCTGCGGCCGGGGACGAAGGCGCTCATCGAGGGCCCGTACGGAACCATGACCGGCGCGACGTACGCCGGCGGACCGGTGGTGCTGCTGGCGTGCGGGATCGGCGTCACCCCGCTGCTGGCGCTGCTCGGGGAGCTGCCGTACGGGCCGGGGGAAGCGACCCTCGTCTATCGCGCCCGCAACGAGGCCGAGGTGGCGTTCCGCGCCGAGCTGGACTGGTTCGCCACCCGTCGAGGGGTCCGGATCATCTACCTGTTCGGTCCGCGTGCCGAGCGTCCGTCCTGGCTGCCGGCGAAGTTCGCCGGCTACGGCGACGCGGCCGCGCTGCGACAGATGGCGCCGCTGATCGCCGATTCGCATGTCTACGTGTGCGGCCCGGACGCCTGGACGGACGCCGCCCGGAAAGCCGCGGCCGACGCCGGGGTCAAGCCCGGACAACTGCACACCGAACTCTTCTCCTGGTAATCCGGAAGGACAACGATGCGACGCATCAGCCTGTGGCTGTTCTCCACGGTGGCCGCCGTGGTCCTGCTGTTCAGCTACCGCACCAGCACGAACAGCACGACCGCGGCCGGTTCCGCGCAGACCACCATCAGCCGGCAAGCGACAACGCCCACCCCTACCGGCACGAGTCCATCCCCTGGCTCCAGCACCTCCAGCACCTCCAGCAGTTCCTCGGCGGCCAAGACCTACACCGGCTCGGTCGTGTCCACCCGCTGGGGTGACGTGCAGGTTGCCATCACCGTCGTCGACGGCAAGATCACCGACGTGGCGGTGCCGATCTACCCGTCCGAGAACGGCAAGGACCAGGAGATCAACGCGTACGCCCTGCCGATTCTGCGACAGGAGACCCTGGCCGCGCAGAGCGCGAACATCGACACCGTCTCCGGTGCGACCGTCACCAGCAACGGCTACCTGGGGTCACTGCAGGCCGCCCTCGACGCCGCCCACCTCTCGTGACCACCACGACATCCGTACCGCGGCGCGCCCGGGTCCAGCGAGCCGCCGATGGCGGAGTTCCCGCCCGGATCGGGCCGGGCGGGACAGGCGTTCTCAGCGCACACGGCGGTCGTCGAAGCTGTAGTCGAGCGTCGACGTGACGCCGACGACGCCGGCCACCTCGCGGGTCAGCCGTTCCGCCATCTCCGCCGAGGATCTGCGGTCGACCTTGCCGGTCAGCGTGACCATGCCGTCGGCCACCGCCACCGAGACGCCATCCGCCTCCTCGATGAGAAAGACACCCAGGACGTCGTGCTCGATGTCGGCGCGGATCTCCTCGTCCGGCCGCGTGTGCACCCGGAGCAGATCACTGCGCGACACGATGCCGACCAGCATGCCGGCCTGGTCGATGATCGGCAGCCGCCGGACGCCGCTGGCGTGCATCGTGCGGGCGGCCAGGGCGATCGACGTGTCGCTGGTGACCGCCACGCACGGGGTGCTCATCAGGTCCGCGGCGGTGCGGCCGGCCGACTTGCGACGTTCGTCGCGGCGGCGTCGCCCTTCGAAGATCCGTGGCTCCTCCTCGCCGGCGAACTCGATCTTTCGCAGCAGGTCCGCCTCGGAGACGATACCGAGCACCCGGCCGGCGTCGTCGATCACCGGGAGGGCGCTGATCCGCCGATGGATCAGCAGATCCACCATGTTGCGATAGGACGCGTCGCGGTCCACCGAGATCACGGTCCGCGTCATCACGTCGCCAACCTTCCAGGTCCTCATCGTGGTCGCCTCCGTTCCGTTCAGCCGGCCAGGACTACTTTGAGGGCGCCGCTACGCGCCGGATCGGCGAAGACGTCGTACGCCCGCATGAACTCGCCGAGGCCGAACCGGTGGGTGACCATGTGCCCGAGGTCGAGCTGCCCGGCGACCAGCATGTCGAGCAGTTTCGGCGTCGAGTAGGTGTCGACCAGGCCGGTGGTGATGGTGAGGTTGCGGATCCACAGGTCTTCCAGGTGCAGGGTGGCCGGCTTGCCGTGCACGCCCACATTGGCGACCCGGCCGCCCGGCCGCACCAGCGCCGTGCACAGCTCGAACGTCTGCGGGGTGCCGACCGCTTCGATGACCACGTCCGCACCGAGATCGGCGGTCAGCGACCGGACCGCGCTCAGCGGATCGTCCGTGCCGGCCAGCACGGTGGTGTCCGCGCCGAACATCTTGGCCGCCTGCAGCCGGTTCTCCGCCTTGTCGATCACCACGATGTGGGCCGGCGAGAAGAGCCGGGCGGTGACCACGGCGGCCAGCCCGATCGGACCGGCACCGACGATCACCACCGTGTCACCGGGACGCACCCGGCCGTTGAGCACGCCGACCTCGTACGAGGTCGGCAGAATGTCGGCCAGCAGAACCGCCGCCTCGTTGCTCACCCGTTCCGGCAGTTTGTACGTGGACAGGTCGGCGAACGGGATCCGGGCGAACTCGGACTGAACCCCATCGATGAGGTGACCCAGGATCCAGCCCCCGCCGCCCCGGCACTGTCCGTAGGCACCGTCCCGGCAGAAACGGCAGATCCCGCACGCCGAGATGCAGGAGGCCAGCACACGATCGCCCGTGGTGAGCCCGCCGACGCCGCTGCCGGTCTCGACGACCGTGCCGACCGCCTCATGACCGAGCACCCGGCCCGGCTTCACCTCGGGCACGTCACCGGCGAGAATGTGCAGGTCGGTGCCGCAGATAGTGACCGCGTCGACCCGGATGATCGCGTCGCGCGGGTCCCGGATCGCCGGATCGGGGATCTCGGTCCATGATCTGGCGCCGGGTCCGCCGTACACGAGTCCTTTCATGATGACCTCCCCTTCGATCGATTCCCTCTCCCTACGCTCGCCCCGGTATGGCCCGCCGGACAGGGACTTCCGGCACTACTCGGCGGGACAGATGCGGGATCGGCACACCGGTACGGCCACAGGTTCCGGTCGACGGCCGTTCGAGGTCTTTCTGCCCTGACCGAGTGTGCCCGGTCACCATCACCGTGGTGGTGAGGAGGTTTGCTGCCATGACATCTCCCGACCCGACGCCGGCGGGCGCCGCCATCGCATACGGAGAGGCCGACCTGCGCCGCGCCGCCGAAGCGGGCATCCGGGCCCCGTCGCTCGTGAACAGCCAGCCATGGAGATTCGGCCTGCGGGACGGTGCCATCGAAGTCCGGGTTGACGCCGAGCGCCTCCTGGCCGCCGATCGGGCCGGCTGGGCGGCCAGGATCGCCTGCGGCGCCGCCACCTACAACGCACGGCTGGCACTGGCCGGCGCGGGTGTGCCCGCCGTGACGGACATCTACCCGATTCTCACCGACCGCAGCCTGGTGGCCCGGCTCCGGGCCGGAGCACCGCGGCCGCCGACGTACGCCGAGGTGGAGCTGTACGCCGCTGTTCCGCGCCGATACAGCAACCGCGGCCCGTTCTGGCCGGCCCCGGTCCCCGCCGATGTCCGCCGGCGGCTCATCGATGCGGCGCGCAGCCAGGCGGCCTGGCTGGATCTGCTGGTCGGCGCGACCGCGATCGCCGGGTTCAGCGAGATCGCCCACAGCGCCGATCGGGTCCTGCGGCGCGACGCGCGCTATCAGGCCGAGATCGCGACCTGGTCACACGCGGACCAGGCACCCGACGGTGTGCCCGTCAGCGCCGGGGCGCCGCTCGCCGAGCCGCACGACCTGCTGCCTCAGCGGTTGTTCAACGATCGCCGGCGCGGCCAGTGGCACGACTACGAGCCGGAGCCTCTCGTCGGCATTCTCGGGGTCTCGGGCGACCGGCCCGCCGATCAGGTCGCCGCCGGGCAGGCGATGCAGAAGGTGTTGCTCACGGCGACCGCGGCCGGCCTGGACACCTCGATGATCAGCCAGCCGATCGAGGTGCCGGCCGCCCGCGAACAGCTACGCCGCTCGCTGCGCCGGGCCGGTTTCCCGCAGATCGCCATCAGGTTCGGCTTCGGTACCCCGGGGCACCCCACCCCGCGCCGCGACGTGCCGGACGTCCTGGCCTGACCGGTCCGGTGCCTCTGACCGGTACCGCGAGCTCGTGCGCACGGTGAGGAGGAAAGGAAAGGAAAGGAGACAGCCATGAGTACGCGGCTACGACTCGCACAATGCGGTCTGAGCGCCGGTAAGAAGGCCCGCCTGCACCGCATCCTGTACAAGCACGGCCTGGGCAACGGGACCGCGCTGTTCCTGCCGTACGACCAAGGTCTCGAGCACGGCCCCCGGGACTTCTTCGCCGATCCGATCGCGGCCGATCCGAAATACATCATCCGGCTCGCCCTCGAAGGCGGGTTCAACGGCATCGCGATTCAGATCGGGCTGGCCGAGAAGTTCTATTGGGACTACGCGGGCGAGGTCCCCCTGATCCTGAAACTGAACGGCAAGACCGACATCCCGAGCGACGTCAGTCCGCTGTCGCCGTTGCATGCCTCCGTCGAGGACGCGGTGCGGCTCGGGGCGGACGCGGTCGGCTACACCCTGTACGTCGGGTCGCCGGCTCAGGAGGCCGACTTCGCCCAGTACCGCAGCGTCCGCCAGGACGCCCAACGACTCGGCATGCCGCTGATCGTGTGGGCCTACCCGCGCGGTGAGGCGATCGAGCACAAAGGGGGGAAGGACTCGTTCTACGCGGTGCACTACGCCGCCCGGGTCGCCAGTGAGCTCGGTGCCGATGTGGTCAAGGTGAACTTCCCGCATCCCGAGAAGCGCACCGCCGTCCCCACCGCGTACGCCGAGGAATTCAGCAGCCAGGAGGCCATCGACGCGGTGGTCCGGGCGGCGAACCGGACGATGGTGCTCATCTCGGGTGGCGGCCGGGCCGGCGACGAGGTGATGCTCGAGAAGGCTCAGGAGTCGATGTCGGCCGGTGCCACCGGGCTGATCTTCGGACGCAACGTCTGGCAGCGCGAGCACGACGAGTCGCTGCGCCTGGTCGATCAACTGCGGCAGGTCCTCGCCAAATACCCGACGCCGTGATCGGAGAGCCATGACCATCAACGACAGCGCCGACGCCCTGGCCCTGGACGGCGGAATCATCACGATCCGCCCCACCCGGCCGGCCGATCAGCGGGCGCTCGCCGGGCTGTATGAGGATGCCACGCCGGACAGTCTGCGGATGCGCTTCTTCACCCGGCCGGGCAGCGCCGCGCTGGCCACCGAGGTGGGCCGGCTCTGCCGGCCGGAATCCGCAGCGCATCTCGCCGTGCTCGCGGTCGAGGGCGAGCGACTCGTCGGGGTCGCCGCCGCCGAGCGCACCGACGACACCGGGCACCGCGCAGAGCTGTCCCTTTTCGTCGCCGAGCGGGACCGCGGACGCGGGATCGGCACGCTGTTGCTGGAGCACCTCGCCGCCCGCGCCCACCGCTACGGCATCGCCGAACTCGTGGGTGAGGTGCTGCCGGACAACATCGCGATGCTCCGGACCGCGCGGGACCTGGGCGGTCACTCCTGGTCGCGCTTCGACGACGGCATCATCGACGTCGGCCTGGACACTCTCGACCCGGACGCGCAGGACGCCGTCGACCTGCGGGACCGGACCGCCGAGCGGGCCTCGCTGCGCGCCCTGCTCTCGCCCGCCTCGGTCGCGGTCGTCGGAGCCGGGCACCGGCCGGGCGGTGTCGGCCACGAAACGCTCCGCGGCCTGCGCGAGTACGGCTACCACGGCACGGTGTACGCGGTCAACCACAGCGGCCGGCCGGTTGCCGGGACGACCGCCCACCGATCGGTACGACAGCTTCCACCGCCGATCGACCTGTTGGTGATCGCCGTACCCGCCGACCAGGTCGCCGGGGTGCTGGCTGACGGTGCAGCGGTGGGCGTACGCGCCGCGGTCGTCCTGAGCGCCGGCTTCGGCGAGGCCGGCGAGCGCGGCCGGCAGCGCCAGTACGAGCTGGTCCGATTCGCCCGCGACCACGGAATCCGCCTGGTCGGCCCGAACTGTCTCGGCCTGATCAACACCGACCCCGCGGTGCGCCTCGACGCCTCGTTCGCCCCGTCCGCCCCGCCACCGGCCGGCGGGCTCGCGGTCGCGGCCCAGTCCGGCGCGGTCGGCATCGCCCTGCTCGACGACGCGCTGCGGGCCGGGCACGGCATCTCCACCTTCGTGTCGCTCGGCAACAAGGCCGATGTCAGCGTCAACGATCTCATCGCCTACTGGTACGACGACCCGGCCACCCGCGCGGTGGCCTTGTACGTCGAGTCGTTCGGCAACCCGCGAAAGTTCGCCCGCACCGTCCGCGCTCTCGCCCGCCGGAAGCCGGTGCTCGCCCTCAAGAGCGGCCGCTCCGACGCGGGGCAGCGGGCCGGCGCCTCGCACACGGCCGCGGCCGCCGCCCCCACCGCCACCGTCGACGCCCTGTTCGCCCAGGCCGGCGTCGTCCGGCCGGAGAACCTCGGGGAGTTGCTCGACGAGGCGCGCATGCTCACCGACCAGCCCCTGCCGACCGGGCGGCGCCTCGCGATCGTGGGCAATGCCGGCGGGCTGGGTGTGCTGGCAGCCGACGCCGCCGAGGCGGCCGGGCTGACCGTGCCGCCCGGCGGTGCCGGGAATCCGCTCGACCTCGGAGCCGGTGTCTCGCCCGCCGACCTCGCGGCCGCAGCCGCCGAGGTCGCCGCAAGCGACGGCACGGACATGCTGCTGCTGATCGTGATCGCCACCCGTACGAACCGGGCCGCCGAGATCATCGCGGCGCTCGCGTCCGTGGTGGACGAGCATCCCGGCCTCGCGACGGCGGTGGTGCTGGTCGGCGCCGAGGCGGGCCCCCGGCTGGGCGCGCGCGGGGTGCCCGTCTACGACCTGCCGGAGCGGGCGGTCACCGCGCTGGCCGCCGCCGCCGAGTACGCCGAGTGGCGCCGCCGGCCGCTCGGCGGCCGGGCCGATCTGCCCGGGGTGGACACCGGTCTGGCCCGTGATCTGGCCGTCGGGTGCGGCTGGCAGGACTACGACCGGACGGCCGCGATCCTGGGTGCGTACGGCATCACCATCCTCCCCGCCGTGACCGCCACCTCGGCCACCGAGGCCGCCGTCGCCGCCGACCGGCTCGGCTACCCGGTGGTCGTCAAGTCCGCCGACCCGGAACTGGTGCACAAGACCGACAGCGGCGGCGTGCGCGTCGATCTCAACGGCCCGGCGGCCGTCCGGCACGCGTACCGACCGGTGGCCGCCGCCGGGCGGCCGGGCAGCGGCGTGCTCGTGCAGAAGCAGATGACCGAGCCGGTCGAACTCGTCGCCGGCATCGCTCACGACCCCCGGTTCGGCTCCGTGGTCCTGCTCGGGCTCGGCGGCGTGCGGACCGAGTTGCTCGGCGACCGCGTGCTGCGCCTGGTGCCGATGACCGACCTCGACGCCGGGCGGATGTGGCGTGGCCTGCGCGCGGCCCCGCTGCTGACCGGCTACCGCGGAGCACCGCCCGTCGACACCGTGGCACTCGAGGACCTCCTGCTGCGGCTCGGCCGGCTCGCCGAAGATCTTCCGCAGATCGCCGAGCTCGACCTCAACCCGGTCCTGGCCGGGCCGGACGGGGTCGTCGCGGTGGACGCCAAACTGCGGCTCGCGCCGGTCGGCGCCGAGCCGGATTCCCTGCTCCGCCGCCTGAGCGCGGCCGAGCCGCCCGGAAAGGAGCCATCATGACAACCCGCAAAATCATCGTCGGATACGACCGCTCCGCCGACGCGATGAACGCCGCGCGGTGGGCACTGGACGAGGCCGAACGCACCGGCGCGCCGGTCGAACTCTTCTACGCCTTCGAATGGCCGGTGTGGACCCCGTCCGCGCCGTTCATCCCGGCCGGTGCGGTCTGGCCGGACGGCGAGACGGAGCGGGTCATCCAAGAAGGCCTGCAGGAAGCCCTCGCCGAGATCCGGCGGACCCACCCGGCCGTGCCGTGCACCCTGCAGACCGCCGACGGCAACGCCGCCCTCATGCTCGTCCAGCGCTCGGCCGACGCCGGCCTCGTCGTGCTCGGCAGCCGCGGGCACAGCGCCGTCCTCAACATGCTCGGCAATGTCGGGGTCGCGGTCACCGCGCACGCCCACTGCCCGGTGGTCGTCGTACGCGGCCGGCCCGCCGCCGACGCATCCGTGGCCGTCGGCTTCGACGGCTCACCGGCGGCCGAGGCGGCGCTGGCGTTCGCCGCGGAGCAGGCCACCGCCCGGGGCGTCGCGCTGCGGGTGGTCCAGGCGTTCAAGCCCGCCGGAGCCACCGGTGCGGTGCAGGTCGAGGACTCCCGGCGGCTGGAGGAGCTGGCGGCTCGGTGGCAGGCCAAGTTCCCGCAGCTCGCCCTCCGCGCCGAGGCGGTCGCGGAACACCCCGCGATCGCCCTGACGAAGGCCGGCAGCACGGCGCAACTGCTGGTGGTCGGTTCCCGTGGCCGCGGGCCACTGAAGGGAATGCTGCTCGGATCGGTGAGCCAGCACCTGCTCCGAAACTCCGAGTGCAGCATCGCGGTCGTGCACGACACGGCTGCCTGACAGATCATGAGGCCCGGGGGCGTCCCCCGGGCCTTCTCATTCCTCAGACGGCGGCGAGTTCCTCAGAGGACGGCGAGTTCCTCAGACGACGGCGAGCGGACAGGCGGCACGCCGCTGCACCGCGCGCACCACCGCGATGTCTCGCGGGTCGTCCGGAGCGTTCAGCACGGCCAGACAACACGTGCGGGTCGCCGCGGTCAGGGTTATCGCCGGGTCGAGCGAGTCGCGGAACTCGATGCCGGCCGGCACCTCCGGGAACTTCTCCACCCAGCGCTCGACCAGATCGGTGAGGAGCGGCTCATCGTCGGCGACCATTCCGGCGGCCACGATGCGAAGCGCCACACGACGGCGCTGCGCCTCGCCGAACGCGAGGCGCAGCACGTCCCCGGCGCCGGTCATGGCAAGAATGCCGGCGAGGACAGGCGCGGACATGTCATCCGCCGACCGGCCCGGCGGCGCCGACGTCAACGGCCGCCACGCCGGGCACCGTCCGCGCCAGCACCACGACGATCCCCTGCTCGGTCTCGTCGTCGAAGGTGCCGCTGACATGCGCGACGCCGCCTTCGACGATCACCGTCCAGCGGTGGCCGTCGCCGTACTCGTCCAGCCGGTGCTGCACCTCGGCGGTCAGCACGTCGTCGCCGCGCACCATGGCACGCAGGATGTCGCGGCGACTGATGATGCCGACCACGGTGCCGTCCTCCAGCACCGGGATGCTGCGTATGTCGTTGTCCAGCATCGCCCCCGCCACGTCGGCGACATCGGCCTCCGGACGAGTCGTGATCGGGTACGCCGACATGACCTCCACGACCATGCCGGGCCGGCTCTCCGGATCGGTGTCGAGCAGCCGCTGGATGTGCGCGGTCGGATCCGCGGGCACCCGGTGCCACAGCAGGTCGCCCTCGCCGACCATGCCGACCAGGCGGCCGGTGGTGTCGAGGACCGGCAGTGCGGTCACCGACCTGGCGGTCAGCACCTTCGCGGCGCTTTCCACCGAGGCGGTCTGCAGCACGGTGTACACCGGGCTGCTCATGATGTCCTTGACGCGCATGACTTCACCTCCGTGCCATCAGTGTGGTCAGGTCGACGAGCCGGTTGGTGTAGCCCCACTCGTTGTCGTACCAGCCGAACACCTTCGCCAGCGGGCCGCAGGCCTGGGTCAGGCGGGCGTCGAACACGCACGAGGCCGGATCGCCGATGATGTCGGTGGAGACCAGCGGCGCGTCGGTGTACCGGATGATGCCGTGCATCGGCTGGCCGGCGGCGACCGCGGCCGCCACGGCTGCGTTGATCTCGGTGACGTTGAAGGGGTCGTGAAGCTGGAGCGTCAGGTCGCTGATCGAGCCGTCGACCACCGGCACCCGCAACGCCACGCCGTCGAGCCGGCCGGCCAGCTCGGGCAGCACCAGACCGACGGCCTTCGCCGCGCCGGTGCCGGTCGGGATGATGTTGACCCCGGCCGCCCGGGCCCGGCGCGGATCCTTGTGCGGCGCGTCGAGCACGTTCTGGTCGTTGGTGTAGGCGTGCACGGTGGTCAGATAACCGTGCTCGACGCCGAACGCCTCGTGCAGCACCTTCAACAGCGGCGCGACACAGTTGGTGGTGCACGACGCCGCCGAGATGATCTGGTGCTTCACCGGGTCGTACGAATCCGCGTTGACGCCCGGCACCAGGGTCGCGTCGACATCCTTGCCGGGCGCCGAGATGAGCACCCGGCCGGCGCCCGCCTTGAGATGCAGGGCGGCGGTGTCGCGGGAACGTAGCTTGCCGGTGGCCTCGATGACCAGATCGACGCCCATGGCACCCCACGGCAGTGCGTCCGGTGACCGTTCGGAGAAGGTCGGGATGCTGTGCCAGCCGACGTTGAGCATGCCACCGTCCACGCCTACCTCGGCCTCGAGCCGGCCGAACGTGGTGTCGTACTGGAGCAGGTGGGCAAGGGTCTCGGCATCGTAGAGGTCATTGATGGCGACCACTTGAAGTCCCGCGTTGGCCATGTCCTTGGCCAGCAGGCGGCGCAGGTAGTTCCGGCCGATCCGGCCGAAACCGTTGATAGCGATGCGGTAGATCATGGGAGCCTCCGAATATCGTCCTCTCCCTTCAGCGTTTCCCCATGGCACTCTCCGGAGGAGAGTCGAAGGTCCCACCCGGCCGGGCCGATCTGCCGTGCCACCGGAAGATCTCGTCCGCCAGCCAGACGATCACCGGAAACGGCAGCAGGAAGGCCAGCTGGGCCGGTCCCAGCGCGGCCGTACCGAAGATCGGCTGCAGCGGCGGCAGATAGATGATCACGGCCGCGACGACCAGCTCGAAAGCGATGCCGGCCAGCAGCAACCGGTTGCTGAACACACCGATCGACCGCAGCGAGGCGTGGTCGGTGCGGGCCGCGAACGCGGTGCCGATCTGGCAGGCCACGATGCCCGCGAAGGTCATCGTGGCGGCCTGCGCAGGGGAACCACCACCCCACCACAGCGTCCAGAAGTAGCCCGCCGTGACGAGTGCCGCGGAGACCGTCCCGAGCAGTCCCCAGGCCCGCAGCAGGAGTCGCCGGTCGATGACGCCCTGCCGCGACGAGCGCGGCGGCCGGTCCATCAGGCCCGGCTCCGCGGCCTCCCGGCCAAGGGCAAGGGCGGGCAGGGTCTCGGTCCCCAGGTCGATGGCGAGGATCTGGAGCACGGTCAGGGGCAACGGCACGGAACCGCCGGACAACGCGAAGATCAAGAACGGGACGATCTCGGGTACGGCGTGGGCGAAGATGTAGAGCACGAACTTGCGGACGTTGTCGAAGACGCGGCGCCCCGCCTCGACGGCCCGCACGACGGTGACGAAATTGTCGTCGGTCAGCACCATCGTGGCTGCCTCCCGGGCCACGTCGGTGCCCGATCGGCCCATCGCCACGCCGATGTCCGCGTGCCGCAGCGCCGGGGCATCGTTGACGCCGTCGCCGGTCATCGCCACGATCTGCCCGCCCGCCCGCAGCGCCTCGCAGATGCGCAGCTTCCCCTCCGGCGAGGACCGTGCGAAGACGATCTCACCGGGCCCGGCCAGCAGCTCGTCGAGCTCCGACTCGGTCATCCGGTCCAGCTGGTCGCCGGTGACGATTCGCCGCCCGCCCCGGCCGATGCCGACCTGACGGGCGATCTCGGCGGCGGTCGGCCCGTAATCCCCGGTGATCACGTGGATCCGGATCCCGGCGTGGTGGGCGGCGGCGACCGCCTCGGCGACACCCGGCCGCGGCGGGTCGACCATCGCGATCAGGCCGAGCAGCACCAGGTCACGCTCGGCGTCGGCCCGGTCGGCCGGGGGATGTCCGGCAACGTCCCGGCCGGCCACGGCCAGCACCCGCAGACCGGCCGCGGCGTACCGGTCCATGGCGGCGGACAGCTCGGTCCGCACCGCGTCGGACACGTCGCCGACGGTGTCGTCGGCGGCGAGAACGCCGGTGCAGAGTGGCAGCACCGACTCGAGGGCGCCCTTGGTATGCACCCGATCGCCGTCAACGGTGGACATCCGCTTGAGCCGGGCGTCGAAGGCGTACAGGGCCACGCGCTCGCGGTCGCGGCCGGTGGCGGGCACGTCCAGATCGGCCGCCAGCCGCAACAGCGCGATCTCGGTGGGATCGCCGCGGCCGTCCTCGCGCGCCGTCGTGCACAAGGCTGCGGCCCGGGCCAGCGGCCGGCCACCGGCCTCCCCGGCGTCGAGCTCCGCCCCGGACCGCCACATCCGGGTGACCCGCATCCGGTTCTCGGTCAGGGTGCCGGTCTTGTCGGTGCAGATGACCGTCGTGGAGCCGAGCGTCTCCACCGCGGACAGCCGCTTGACGACGGCACCCCGGCGCGCCAGTTCCCGGACGCCCACCGCGAGGGCGAGGGTGATCGTGGGCAGCAGGCCTTCCGGCACGTTCGCGACGATGAGACCGATCGTGAAGCTGATCGCCGCCGACCAGCCGAGCCCGGCAACCACCCCGATCGGCAGGAACGCCGCGCCGGCCAGCACCGCGGCGATCGCAATGACCCACGTGGCCCGGCGTACCTGCCGCTCGAGCGGGCTCGGCTCGGTGCGCCCGCGCTGGGACAGGGCGGCGATGCGACCGATCTCGGTGTGCATCCCGGTGTGCAGCACCACGGCCCGGCCCTGCCCGGCGACGCAGGCGGTGCCGCTGAAGACCAGTTCGCGCGCCTCGATCAGCGGTCCCGGCACCAGGTCGGCGTCGGCGGTGCGCCCGGCGGGCACCGACTCGCCGTTGAGCGCGGACAGATCCACCGACAGATCGCCCTCGATGAGCCGGGCGTCGGCGCAGATCCGGTCACCCTCGGTGATCTCGATGATGTCGCCGGGGACCAACTCGCGAGCCGGGACCTCACAGGCCATTCCGTCACGCAGGGCTCGTGCGGTGTCGGGCAGGTAGGCGGCGAGCGCCTCGACCGCACGCTCGGCCTGCCGCTCCTGCACGAACGCGAAACCCGCATTGAGCAGGATCACCGCCACGACCGCGATCGCCAGCTGCGGCGCGTCGCCGAGCCAGGCGAGCACCGCGGCGACCATGAGCAGCACGGCGAGCGGCTGGGTGAACTGGGCGAGCAGTTCGGTGAGCCAGGAGTTGCCCGGACGCCGGGACAACTCGTTGGGGCCGTAAACGGTCAGCCGGCGCGCCGCCTCGCGGGCGCCGAGACCGCCGGCCGACGTGCGCAGATCGCGGAAGAGCTGCTGTGGTGGGCGGCGCCCGTCGACTGCGGCGGGACCGTCGAGGGACTCGGTCATATCGTCCAGCGTCGGCCCGGGCGGTCACGATCGGGCAGGGCCTTTCGTCGCCGGCCCGGCCGACCGATGGCCGCATCCCGGCCACCGCTCAAGATCGCGACCGCGAGGGTCTTGCGATCTCATCATCGTTGATGGCAGTCTGCAATGGCTATTGCACGCAACCCCCGTTGCGAGGCGTGATGGATTCCGACGGTGAGCTGACCTTTCCCGATCTGCCCCGGCTGGAGCTCGATCAGCTCCTCGGTCAGCTCGTCGAGCGTGCGCACGAGGTGATGAGCACGCAAGGCCGGCTGCGCGGGTTGCTCCGAGCCAACCAGGCGCTGCTGTCCGATCTTGAGCTACGCCCGCTGCTGCAGCGTCTCGCCATGTCCGCCCGGGAGCTGGTCGGCGCCCGCTATGCCGCGCTCGGAATCCTGGACGGGCAAGGCGGGCTGGCCGAATTCATCCACACCGGCATGCCCGCCGGCTCGGTCGAGGCCATCGGGCCGTTGCCCCGGGGCAAGGGGCTTCTCGGCGCACTCACCGACGATCCGCATCCGATCCGGCTCGACGACATCGCGACACACCTCCGTTCCGCCGGGTTCCCGGCCGGGCATCCCCCCATGAAGAGCTTCCTGGGCGTGCCCATCCGCATCCGGGACGAGGTCTTCGGCAACCTCTATTTCACCGACAGTTGCAACGGCAGCTTCAGCAGCGACGACGAGGAGCTGGCCGTCGCGCTGGCCGCGACCGCCGCCGTGGTGATCAACAACGCTCGGCACTACGAGACCAGCCGACGGCGCGGCGACTGGCTGGCCGCTACCGCTGCGATCACCCGTGACATGCTCAGCGCCGCCGCGGAGTCCTCCGTGCTGGAGTCCATCGCCGCGCACGCCTACCGGCTGGCGGACGCCGACCTGGTCGCCGTCCTTCTGCCCACCGGCCCCGGCCGCGAGCAACTGCTCGTCGAAACCGCTGTCGGTGGACCGGCCACCGAGGAAGCCGCCAAGAGCCTGATCGGTTCCCGCAGCCAGATCGGCGACACGCTGTGCGGTCACGTCTTCGGCACCGGCACGCCGGTACGCCTCGACGATGCGAGCGGCCGGCCCGGGCTTCCGCCCACCGTCCTGGCAGACAGTATCGACGTCGGCCCCGTCCTGGTCGCCCCGCTGACCGGGTCGGAGCGGACCGGCGGCGTGCTGACCGTCGCCCGCCTCCCCGGGCGCCCGCCGTTCATGCCGGAGGACCTGCAGATGGCGGCCGCGTTCGCCAACCACGCCTCGGTCGCGCTCGAACTGTCCGAGTCCCGCATGGAACGCGAACGCATCACGATCATGGATGAACGCGACCGCATCGCTGCCGACCTGCACGACCACATCATCCAGCGCCTGTTCGCCGCCGGGCTGGCGCTGCAGGGCGCGACCGCCCGCATGGGCAACCATCCGGCCGGCCCGCGCATCACCGGCGTGATAGATGAGCTCGACGACACGATCGCTCAGATCCGGACCACCATCTTCGCCATCCAGCAGGCCACGACCCCGACGCCGGAGGGACTCCGCGCACGCGTCCTGGGCCTCGTCACCGAGTCCGGTCAGACGCTCGGATTCACGCCCGCGCTGCGATTCAGCGGTCCTGTCGACACCCTCATGGCCGACTCCACCGACCCCGGTGCTCTCGCCGACGACATCGCCGCAACCCTGCGTGAGGGCCTGAGCAATGTCGCCCGGCACGCTCGGGCCACCCGGGTCGACGTCGATGTCGCCGTCGACGCCGGGCCGGACGGCGTCCTGCTCTCCGTCAAGGTGAGCGACAACGGCATCGGTGTCGGCGAAACCGCCCGCAGCAGCGGCACGGCCAACCTCCGGCGCCGTGCCGAACGACGCGGCGGCACCTTCGCCCTCAGCGCCGGCACGCCTTCGGGCACCTGCTTGGAATGGTCGGTGCCGGTCGCCTAGTTTTCGGCGTCCATGGCGACGAACGCCCGGTAGACCTCGGTGAGTGCCTGGCGTTGCCGGGCGGTCAGCCGCGGGTCGGCGGCGATCGCGACGAGCACGGCCGGCGGCGGGTCCCACTGCGGGCCCGCCTCGCTGCGCAGTGCGTCGGCAGTGGTGCGGAGCGAGGCCGCGATCGCCCGCAACACCCGATCCGACGGAGCTCGCAGGCCCCGCTCGATCTGCGACAGGTACGGCCCGGAGATGCCGACCATCGCCGCGAACCGCCGGATCGGCAGCTCCGCCAGTTCCCGCCGGCGGCGGATGATCTCACCTAGGCCGGGCGGCAGGACCGGGGTCAACCTCAGGCCGCCCGCGTTGCGACGCGGCGCAGCGCCGCCTCGACCGTGACCTGCGCCGTCTGCAGCACCTCGCGCCGCCGGCGCCCGTCCATCAGGTTGATCCCGATCGCGGACAGGTCCGCCCGGCCGGGCGTGAGCAGCGTGACCCGGGCGCCTCCGCGCTCCACTTTGCGCCGCTCCCGCTCCAGTTGCGCGTTGAAGACCTGGCGCGCCGCCCGCTCGGCATGCCAGGCCGGATGCCACCGGCAGTCGCTCTCCCGGCTCGCCATCGGCGCCAGAACGTAAACCTCGTCGAGCCCGCCGGCGTGCAGCAGGTCAAGGGACGCCGACGAGCGGACTCCCCCGTCGACGTAGCGGCGGTCGCCGATCCGGGTGGGCCGATGCCAGCCCGGGATGGAACAGGATGCCACCACCGCGTCCGGCAAGGAGGCGGGCGGGCTGCCGGGACGGCCGAACACGGTCCGGCGGCCGCATTCGTAGTCCACGCCCACGATCCACGTGTCCCGCACCGGCCAGTGATCGGGATCGTCGCGGACCAGAGTCTGAACATATCTACGCAGCGTGTGGTGCTCGGAGCGACCCTGCGGCAGCAGCGCGCTGGCCCAGACGGCGGGATGCACGCTGTGCGGGGCGAGGGCCGCGGTGGCCAGCAGCCGGACCGAGCCGACCCGCAGGCGCGGAGGGGGCGGCAACCGGCCGGAGTCGTGTTCGAACTCGTGCGCCCCCGGGAGGTGGTCGGCACCCCCGCCGAGCTGGTGGGCGACCAGGTCCTCCGGGGTGAACCCGTGCCGGATCGCGGCCGCCACGATGCTGCCCGCGCTCGTGCCGACGATCACGTCGACCTCGTTCAACGGACGTCCGATCCGGTCCTGCACGGCGGACAGACCGCCGATGGTCCACGCCGCACCGAGCGTGCCACCCGCGCCCAAGACCAGGCCTATCCGCTTGACCCTCGACATACCCGCATGGTGCCACGCTCAGCGGGCCGGCGACCACCGCCCGGCGAGCGCCAGGATCTCGTCGGCCAGGTCCGGCTGGAGCGCGGCGGGCAGGTCATGGCCCATACCGGGGTAGATGACCAGCTTCGACCCGGCAAGGGCACGTGCCGTGGCACGACCGCCGGACGGCCGGACAAGCGGATCGGCGTCGCCGTGCACGACCAGGGCGGGCAGGCGCAACCGGCGCAGCATCGGCCGGCGGTCCTCGGCGGAGACGATCGCGGCCAGCTGCCGGCGAAGGCCGTCCGGGTCGTGCGCGACGTCGAACAGGCGGGCCGCGGCCTCGCGGATCTCCGCTTCGTCATGCGGGTAGCCCGGCGAGCCGATCACCCGGAAGACCCGGACCATCTGGGCGCCCGCCGTGGCCCGGTCCCGGGCCCGCCCGGCCAGCAGCACCGGCAGGGTCTGCGGCGCGGGCCGGCCGATCCGTGGCGACGGGGATGACGAGATCGATGTCAGGCTGCGTACCCGCTCGGGGTGACCGCCGGCGAGCGTCTGCGCGATCATGCCGCCCAGCGAGACGCCGACCACGTGTGCGCTGTCCCAGCCCAGCGCGTCGAGCACGGCGACCGCGTCGCCCGCCATGTCCGACAGGCGGTAGCCGGACCGGCGCCGGGCCAGAAGCGACAGCATCGACGGCGGGCCGACGCCGGACAGGTGGGTGGACCGGCCCACGTCCCGATTGTCCAGCCGGGCGACCCGGAAGCCGCGCTCGACGAGCAGGCGGCGGAATCCCGGCGGCCAGAAGTCCATCGACAGGCCGAGACCCATGATCAGCAACAGTGGCTCGCCCTCCGGGGCGCCTTCCACCTCGTACGCAATCTCGAAAGCTCCGTTTTTTGCCATTCCGCCGGTCATGCCTCCAGCGTGACTCCATGCCGGTCGCCGCCGGAACGGGCGGGAGACCTCCGGCGAACGGACCTGTGCCGACCAAGGGTGTCCGTCATCGCCCGATCACAGGAGCGGGTAGACGATCCTGGTGCGGTATCGGGACTCCTCGGCTTCCTGCGGTCCGATGAGGTACTCCTCCCACATGACGCGGGGTGGAGTCCGGGCGTGGCCGGCGAACCAGGAGGCGAGGGCCGCATAGGTGGCCGGCAGCGACGAGTACGGTCCGTTGTGCTCGGCACGGACCACCCGGCCGGCCGGGAGGTGCTCGATGCTCAGCCCGGCGGCGTCCGGCGGCTCGCTCTCGACCGGGAATCCGACGGTCACGTCGAAGGCCTGGCGCTCCTCGTGCGAGTAGACGGCCGTGGGTGGCCCCGCCGGTGCCGCGCCGACCCGGGTGAGTGCGGCGGCGACGACCGGGATCGTCCGGGCGAAGAACGCTTCGAGGTCGGCCGGAGCGACCCGCTCCCGGATCCCGGCGACCACTTGCGCGGGCACGAAGGTGATCTCGATCCGATCGGTGGCGCCGGGCGCACCTGGCTGGAGGTGATGCGGCACCACGAGGACGGGACGCGAAACGTGGTGCAGGGTGGCCATGGCGACGCTGCCGAGCAGGATCTCCCTGATCGCCGAGCATCCCCGGGATCCGACGACGACCACGGCCGCTTGCTGGTCGGCGGCCAGCCGGGCGAGTGCCTCCGCTACCCCCCGACCGGCCGGGCGGCCGGCCGGCCGGTCCACGGTGAGCAGTTCGCAGTCGGCGGGTGGCGGCTCCGTGGGCACGCCGTCGTGGACGGCGGCGAGCAGAATGCGCCGCCCGTCGAACAACGACTGCGCCACGGTCAGCGCCTGCCGCGCCCCGGCTGAGCCGTCCCAGCCGACCAGGACGGGGCCGTCCGCCACGGTCGCGTGCTCGTCGACCAGCAACGGGTGCGGCACTACGAGGGCGGGCCTCGGCGCGTAGTGCACGGCCATGTCGGAGACACTGCCGAGTACGGCGTGCGCGCCACCGAGACCGCGCGAACCCAGCACGAGCAGATCGGGTTCGAGCTTCTCGGCGAGTTCGGCCAGTTGTGCGCCCTCCCCGCCGTAGCCGCGCTCGACCAGCGTTTCGGCCTCCCACCCGGCCGCGCCGGCGAGAGCGGCTCCCATGCCGGCGATGCGTGCGGCCTCGGCGGAGCCTTCCCGCTCCACCGCTGCGACGAACTCGTCGACCCGGCTCGTCCCGTGCCAGAGTCGGCGGCGCATCGCCTCATCGGCGAACGGCGGCACCCACAGATAGGAGATCCAGGCGTGTGCCCGGGGCAGCAGCCGTGCGGCCACCCCGATGGCCTCACCGGCGGCGATCGAGCCGTCGTAGCCCGCCATCACTCGCAGCATGGTCATTTCGCACCTCCGGGACTCCCGCGCTACCTCTACCAGACCCCGGCGCGCCCGTGACCTTCCAGAGCCGTTGGTCCCTCGTGCGGCCCCCGGATGGCGCCGGTCTGCTCCGCATCCGAAGAACTCCGGCCCTGACCGTCCCCGGTACGGCCGCGGTGTGCTGGAGAAAATCTGGGGAGGTGTCATGGATCGCTATCCCGTGCGGGTCGAGGGACATCGCGACGAGTCACTCAGCCGGTGGCTCTGGCTCGTCAAGTGGATCATTCTCATCCCGCACTACATCGTTCTGGCCGTACTGTGGATCGGCCTGGTGGTGCTCACCCTCGTCGCCTACGTCGCCCTGCTGTTCACCGGCCGCTACCCGGAGTCGATCCGGGCCTACAACATCGGCGTGCTGCGCTGGACCTGGCGGGTCGGCTACTACGGGTACCAGGTGCTCGGCACCGACCGGTACCCACCGTTCACGCTGGCTGCCGTGCCGGACTATCCGGCCCGGTTCCAGGCCGAGCCGGGCCCGCCGCCGCCTCGGTGGCTGCCCTTGGTGGCGTGGCTGTTCGCCGTGCCGCATCTGATTCTGCTGGGCGCTCTGACCGGTGCCACCTGGTCGTTCGGCGACGGCGACGCCCGTGCGGACGCACCGCTGAGCCTGGTCGGTGCCGCCGTCCTGGTGGCCGCGGTGGCGTTGCTCTTCAGCGGACGCTACCCGGCCGGCCTGCACGACCTGCTCGTCGGCGTCGCCCGCTGGAACCTGCGGGTCGCCGCCTACCTGACCCTCATCACCGGACGCTACCCGCCGTTCCGGCTCGACCAGGGCGGATCCGAACCGGAACCGGAACCGGAACCGGAACCGGACGGCGGCCGCTCCGCAACGGTCGCTTCATGAGCGCACCGAACGGACGCGATGCCGGTGGCCGGGGCCGCCGGCATCGCCCTTCCGGCGCCCATCCGGTTCCGGGGGCGTACCGCCCTGAGCGTGGCACGCAGCGCGCTTCGGCCCGTCCGACAGGGACCTCCGGCACTACTCGGCCGGATCGCCGCGGCATAGCAAGAAGGGAGGACCAGAACGACGAAAGGGTGCGACGACGCAGGAGGTTCGGATGTCCAGGTACGTCTACGACTTCATCGACGGAAACAAGGACCTGAAGGATCTGCTCGGTGGCAAGGGTGCGAACCTCGCCGAGATGACCAGGATGGGCCTGCCGGTTCCACCGGGCTTCACCATCACCACCGATGCCTGCAAGGAATACCTGCACACCGGGGCGATGCCGACCGGGCTGCTCGGCGAGGTCGAGCATCACCTCCGCCAGCTTCAGGCCAGTGCGGGCCGGAATCTCGGCGACCCGCATGACCCGCTGCTGCTGTCGGTGCGCTCGGGCGCGAAGTTCTCCATGCCCGGAATGATGGAGACCATCCTCGACATCGGCCTCAACGACACGACCGTAGCCGGGCTGGCCCATCAGAGCGGCGACGGCCGGTTCGCCTGGGATTCCTACCGCCGGCTGATCCAGATGCTCGGCAAGACCGTGTTCGACGTGCCCGGCGAGGACTTCGAGGTGGAGCTGACCATGGCCCGGACGGCGGCCGGGGTCACGAGCGACGCGGAACTGGACACCGCCCACCTGATGGATCTCGTGGAGTCCTACAAGAAGGTCTTTCACGCGCACACCGGCCGGGAATTCCCGCAGGCCGTCCATGAACAGCTGTACCTTTCGATCGGCGCGGTGTTCCGGTCGTGGAACGCCACGCGGGCCGTGCTCTACCGCCGGCAGGAACGCATCCCGCAGGATCTCGGGACTGCCGTCAACGTGATGGCGATGGTGTTCGGCAACCGCGGTGCCGATTCCGGCACCGGCGTGGCGTTCACCCGCGACCCGGCCACCGGCCGGCGCGGCGTCTACGGCGACTACCTGCAGAATGCTCAGGGCGAGGACGTGGTCGCCGGCATCCGCAACACCGTCAGCCTGGCCGAGCTGGCCGGCATCGATCCGCAGAGCTACGTTCAGTTGCTTTCGATCATGCAGCGTCTCGAGCAGCACTACCGCGACCTGTGCGACATCGAGTTCACCATCGAGAACGGCAAGCTGTGGATGCTGCAGACCCGGGTCGGCAAGCGCACCCCCGCCGCCGCCTTCGTCATCGCCGCCCAGCTCGTCGACGAGGGCACCATCACTCTCGACGAAGCCCTGCAGCGGGTCAGCGGCGAACAGCTCGCCCAGCTGATGTTCCCCAGCTTCGACAAGTCCGCGGCTCCGCCGCCGCTGGTCACCGGCATACCGGCCTCGCCCGGAGCCGCCGTCGGCGGGATCGTCTTCGACTCCGCCTCGGCCGCAGCCGCCACCGGGCCCGTCATCCTGGTCCGGCGCGAGACCAACCCGGACGACCTGCCCGGCATGATCGCCGCTCAGGGCATCCTGACCGCACGCGGGGGCAAGACCTCGCACGCCGCCGTGGTGGCCCGGGGCATGGGCAAGACGTGTGTCTGCGGCGCCGAGCAGCTGGACATCCGCGACAACGAGGTGGTGGTCGCGGGCCGCAGCCTGCACGCCGGCGACATCATCTCGATCGACGGGACCACCGGCCACGTCTACCCGGGTGCCGTTCCGGTGCACCCGTCGAAGGTGGTTCGCTATTTCGAGGGTGACCTGACCGCGCACGGCGACCCGCTGCTCTCCGCGGTCGAACGCCTGATGATCCACGCCGACCACACCGCCCGTCTCGGCGTGCACGCGAACGCCGACACCGCACCCGACGCTGCCCGGGCCCGCCGCTTCGGTGCCACCGGCATCGGTCTGTGCCGCACCGAGCACATGTTCCTCGGCGACCGCCGGGTTCTGGTCGAACGGCTCATCCTCGCGGACAGCGACATCGAGCGGGCAGCGGCTCTCGACGCCCTGCTGCCACTGCAGCGGGCCGACTTCGAGGAGCTCTTCCAGGCGATGGACGGCCAGCCGGTCACGGTGCGGCTGATCGATCCGCCGCTGCACGAGTTCCTGCCCCCGCTGGAGGAGCTGACCGCACGGGTCGCGCGCGCCGAGGCGCTCGGCGAGGAGCCGGGACGGGACGGGGTGCTGCTGGCCGCCGTCCGGCGCATGCACGAGCAGAACCCGATGCTCGGCCTGCGCGGCGTACGCCTCGGCCTGGTCATCCCCGGCCTTTTCGCGATGCAGGTCAAGGCGGTCGCGCAGGCCGCGGCCGCGCGGGTCGCCGCCGGCGGCGACCCGCGGCCGGAGATCATGGTTCCGCTGGTCGGCGCCGTTCAGGAATTGGAGACCGTACGGGCGGAAGCCGAGTCGATCCTGGCTTCCGTGCCGGGCGCGCCGCCGATCCGGATCGGCACCATGATCGAGGTGCCGAGGGCCGCGCTCACCGCCGGCGAGATCGCCGGCGCCGCCGAGTTCTTCTCCTTCGGCACCAACGACCTGACTCAGATGACCTGGGGATTCTCCCGCGACGACGTCGAGGGCGCGTTCTTCGGCCGCTACCAGGACCTCGGCATATTCGCCGCCTCCCCGTTCGAGACCATCGACGTCGACGGGGTCGGCGCACTGGTCCGCACCGCCGTCGAGCGTGGCCGGGCCGCCCGCCCGGACCTGACCGTGGGTGTCTGCGGCGAGCACGGCGGCGACCCCGCCTCGGTCCGCTTCTTCGACGGTGCCGGACTCGACTACGTGTCCTGCTCCCCGTTCCGGGTGCCGATCGCCCGGCTCGAGGCCGGCCGTGCCGTCGTGGCCGGCGCTGCCGGCTCGGACAGCAGGTAGGAGGTCGATCGTGCACACCGAGATCGACGGCCGGCCGATGGTCACCGTGACACCGGTGATGGACGGGGACCGTCCGGTCGGCGCCTGGATCGCCGGCCCGGAGACGGCCACCTTCCGGCCGGTCGTCGATGTCACCAGGCTTACCGGCACCGTCCTGGCCACCGCCGCCGCGGTGGCGATCGCCGGCACGGCGATCGTCGCGGCCACCCGCCGGCGTCCCGCCATCGGCGCCGTCACGATGGGGCCGGGTGGCTGGGTGAGCGTCAAGAACGCGGTCTGCCCACCGCTCGGCCCGGACTCGGCGCGCCCCTGGTGGGCGCGCCTGATCGGCGCACACCGGCTGACGGCCGGGGGCTGACGGCGCAACGGCCGAACCGGTTACCCGTGCGGGTGCTCGCCGAGCAGGCGGGTGGCCAGGACCGCCGCTTGCGTGCGCCGCTCCAGGCCGAGCTTGGCAAGCAGGTGCGACACGTAGTTCTTCACCGTCTTCTCGGCCAGGAACATCCTGGACGCGATCTCCCGGTTGGTGAGGCCCTCGGCGATGAACTCGAGGATCCGGCGCTCCTGCTCGGTCAGCCCGGCCAGCTCACGCGGCGCCTCCACCCCGTTACGGATGCGCTCGAGCACCCGCTGAGTGATCGCCGGGTCGAGCAGCGACTGCCCTTCGGCGACCCGGCGGACCGCGTCGACCAGATCGGTGCCGCGGATCTGCTTGAGCACGTAACCCGACGCGCCGGCCATGATCGCGGCGAACAGGGCCTCGTCGTCCTCGTAGGAGGTGAGGATCAGCCCCTTGATCGACGAGTCGATCGCCCGCACGTCACGGCACACGTCGATGCCGTTGCCGTCGGGCAGGCGAGCATCGAGAATCATCACATCCGGGCGGAACGCCGGGATGCGGCGACTCGCCTCCTGGGCCGACCCCGATTCACCCACGACCTGAATGTCGCCGTCGCTCTCGAGGAGGTCGATCAGGCCGCGTCGGACCACCTCATGGTCGTCAAGCACGAATACCCGGATCATCCCTTCTTCCTATCCTGAATGGCCCCGCCTGCCAAGGAGTCGAAAGTCCCGCATCCACCGGTACTTCGCCACGGCGCGAGGAGGAACGCCATAGGGCCGATCGACTCTGCTCCCCCGCCCCTTCCGGCCGGACGATGGCATCGAGACCCATGAAAGGGGTGGCGCCATGATGTACCACGGAAGTGGCATGGGCGTCGGCTGGTCACTCATCGGCTTCGCCATCGTGCTACCGACCCTGTTCCTGCTCGCCGGGCTCGTGGTCGCCCAGTTCCACTGGGGCCAGGGCGGACCCGAGTCGCCGGCGCCGGACGCCGAGCGTGTCCTCGCCGGCCGCTTCGCGCGCGGTGAGATCGACCAGGAGGACTACGAACAACGTCTGCGCACGCTGCGGGCCGGCCGGCGGTAGCGATGAATCGGACCGCGGCTGTCGCCGGCTTGACCTCGGCCGAGGTCGCCGAGCGTCGCCGGGCCGACGGGCCGAATGTCGTCGCCAAGCCGGTGCAGCGCCATCTCCTCGGGCGGATCGGCCACCAGTTGGCTGACCCGCTGGTCGCGTTGCTGCTGATCGCCGCCGTGGTGACCGCGATTCTGGGCGACCTGCCGGACACCGCGGTCATCGCGCTGGTCGTGTTCGTCAATACCGTGATCGGCGTCGTGCAGGAGGTACGCGCCGACGCGGCCATCGCCGCCTTGGACGACCTCGCCGCACCGACCGCGCGCGTGGTCCGCGACGGCCAGGACCGGATCGTCCCGGCCGCTGACCTGGTCCGGGGCGACCTCGTGCGCCTCGAAGCCGGCGACGTCGTGCCCGCCGATCTGGAGCTGGCCGTCGCCGAGCGGGCGGCGTTCGACGAGTCGTCGCTGACCGGCGAGTCCGTCCCGGTGCATCGTGGCCCCGGCGAGGAGTCCGGTTCCGGCACCGTACTCACCACCGGCCGGGCCACCGGCATCGTGGTCCGGGTCGGCGCCGACAGTTCGCTCGGCCGCATCGCCGACCTCGTGTCCCGCACCGCCCCCGGCCTGACCCCGCTGCAACGCCGGCTCGCCGCGCTGGGGCGGACCCTCGGCGCGGCCGCTGTCGCCGTCTCCGCGATCGTCTTCGGACTCGGGATGCTCGCCGGCCAGCCGGTCGTCCGGATGGCGATCACCGCGGTCAGCCTGGTGGTGGCCGCGGTACCGGAGAGCCTGCCCGCCGTGGTGACGCTCGCACTCGCCCTCGGTGCCCGCCGGATGGCCCGTACCCGGGCCATCCCTCGGCGGCTGCACGCCGTCGAGACGCTCGGCTCGGTCACCGTGATCGCCGCCGACAAGACCGGCACGCTCACCGAGAACCGGATGTCCGTCCAGCGCGCGGTGACCGCGACCGGCGGGCGGTACACCGTCACCGGCACCGGATACACCCCGACCGGAACCATCCAGCCGGCCGGGGTGGACGAGCTCCGCCCGCTCGCCCTGGCCGGTCTCCTGTGCAACGACGCGGACCTGGTGAAGCCCGACTGGTCGCCGGCCGGCGACCCGATGGAGGCAGCCCTGCTCGCCTTCGCCGGCCGGTGCGGCTACGACTGGGTCACCGAACGCGCGAAGGCGCCACGCGTCGCCGAGCAGCCGTTCGACCACGCCGCGCTGCGCATGACCACCGCGCACCACCTGGACACCGGCGGATACCTGATCGTGGCCAAAGGCGCTCCGGAAGCAATCCTGGATCCGGAGGCCGACAGCGATCTTTTCGCGGCGGCCCGGGAATTCGCCGCCGACGGGCTGCGGGTGCTGGCCGTCGCCGCCGCCCACTCCGCACGGCCCGACATCGCGGCTCCGCTGCGCCCGGCCGGACTGGTCGGCATCGGCGATCCGCTGCGCGAGCAGGCCGCCGCCACCGCCACCGCATTCGAGGCCTCCGGCGTACGCCTCCTGATGATCACTGGAGATCACCCCGCGACCGCCGCGGCCATCGGTTCCCACCTGGGCATTCTCGGCCCGGGCGACCGCGTCGCCCGCGGCGACGACGGGCCGCTGACCGCGGCCGACGTCGCCGGCATCCGGGTGTACGCACGCACCCAGCCCGACCGCAAGCTCGACATCGTCGCGGCCCTGCAACAGCAGGGCGAGGTCGTCGCGATGACCGGCGACGGCGTGAACGACGCGCCGGCACTGCGCCGTGCCGATATCGGGGTCGCCATGGGCAGCGGCACCGAGGTGGCCCGGCAGGCTGCCGACCTGGTCCTTGTCGACGACAACCTGGCCACCGTGGCGGACGCGATCGGCGAAGGCCGGCGCATCTATGACAACATCCGCCGCTTCCTGCGCTACGCGCTCGCCGGCGGTATCGCCGAACTTGTCGTGATGCTGGCCGGGCCGCTGCTGGGCATGCCGCTCGCTCTGCTGCCCGGCCAGCTGCTCTGGATCAACCTGCTCACGCACGGGGTGCCCGGGGTAGCGCTCGGCGCCGAACCCGCGGAGAAGGGTGTGCTGCGCCGGCCGCCACGCTCACCCCAGGAGTCGGTGCTCGGCGACGGGCTGCTGGGCAGTGTGCTGGCCGGCGGCGTCGCCGTGGCGACCGTGGTGCTGGCCGCCGGTGTGATCGCCGACCAGGCCGGTCGACCGTGGCAGTCGGTGATGTTCGTCGTCCTCGGCCTGGCACAGCTCGGCGTCGCTCTCGCGGTCCGCGCCAGGACGACGTCCGGCGGCGAACGCAACCCATGGCTTCCGGCCGCAGTCGCCCTGTCCGGCCTGCTGCAGGTAGCCGGGGTGGTCACCGAACCTCTGCGCACCCTGCTGGGTACCGAGCCGCTCACCGCCCTCGAGCTGCTCGGCTGCGCCCTGATCGCCGTGCTTCCCGGCGTAGCTCTTCGGCTGCTGCGCCACGGCCGCGCCTGACCGGCGGCACCGCCCCACGCCTCATGTGGTGAGCCGAGCGGGCACCAATGAGGCCGGCGGCCCGTGGGCCGCCGGCCGATCGTCGGCACATTCGTTCATCATTCGGTTCTGACCGTGATCGTCGTGCCGGTGTCGAGCGGTGCGGTCAACGGCACCGTGATCTCGAGGATTCCCTTACGGTAGGAGGCGGTGATCCGGGGTTCGTCGGCATTGGCCGGCAGACGCACCGAACGCTGCACGGATCCGTAGCGGAAATCGCTGCGGTGCCGGCTCGCCTCCTCCTCATGGCGCTCGGCCTTGACGGTCAGCACGCCGTGCAGCGCGGTGATCTGGACGTCCTTCTCGGGGTCCAACCCGGGCAGCTCGGCGCGGAGGACGTACTCCTCTGCGCTGATCTTGTCCTCGAAGCGGATCGCGGGCAGCAGCGGACGCGGCAGATCGACCTCGAACCAGTCGGTCATGTCACCCAGCCATCGCGTCATCGTTCCACTCATTTCTCCTCCCTTCCTTGGCCCTGCTCCTGCATCCGGTCTCGGCTGTCAGCGTCCGGTCAGGGCCGGACGGCCGGATGTCAGATCTGTTCGGGCATGCGGCGGGCGGCGGCGATCTCACCGGCCACGCCTCGTGCCCAGGCCCGCACCCGGACCGGGTTGCGGAAGTCACCCACGTGCCCTTCCCGGGCGAGCTGTTGGGCTACGTGACCGAGCCAGCCATGTGCATCGGTGGTCATCCGGCCGCCGAATGTCACATGCGCCCGAGCCGTGAGGTCACGCAGCGCCGACGCCGCGTGCGGCACCGGCTCCAGTGCGCCGGCGTCCGCGGAACTGTCCAGCGGCCCGCTGCTGAACAGCCACACCGGGCGACCGCGGAGCACGTGCGAGAAACGTTGCACGAAGCGACGGACGTCCGCGTGCCAGCCGAACGCATACAGCGCAGACCCGAGAACGACCGCGTCGTACCCGGCGACGCCGGTCACCTCACCCGCCGGCGTGAGTTGCACGGCGAAACCGGCCGCTTGAAGTTCCTCGGCGATCCACGCGGCGATCTCGCCGGTGCCGCCCCCGGTGCTTCCGTAAGCCACCAGAACCACCATGACGACTCCTTCGGTGTCAGCCCACCAGGAAGACGGGACAGTGCGCACGCTGCACCACCGACCGGCTCACCGAACCGAGCAACCCGGCCGGAATTCCGCCCGGGCCGTGCCGGCCGATCACCAACGCGGCGGCTTCGTTCGACGCCTCGACAAGAGCGACGGCCGGGTCCTCGGCGACGAACCGCCGATGTATCCGGACACCGCCGACCGTCTCCACCCGAGCGGCCCTGGGCGTCGTGTCCGCGTGCAGGACCACCAGATCGCTGCCCCGAAGAAGAGCCTCGCGGCGAGCGAACCCGATGGCCGGGCTGTCGTCCCGGTCCACCCCGACCACGACCGGGCGGGTACCGAATCCCGGACCGGCCGGCCAGCCGGGGACGCGCACGACCAGCACCACACCGGTGTGGTCCACGGCGACCCGGTCACCGACGCTGACACCGAATGCCGCGCCGACGGCACCGTGCTGATGACCGACCACGACCAGACCGGCGTCGCGCGCCTCGGCCAGCAGGAGTGGCGCGGCCGAGCCGACGAGCAGCCGGCTGGTCACCGCCACCGTGGGAGAGTAGGCGCGGACCCGGTCGGTAAGGCGTTCCAGCAGGGAGGCACCGCCCTCCTGCGCGGACGGGCGGATACCGCCGGTCCTCTGCACGTGCACGATCCGCAGGTCCCAGCCTCGCAATTCGGCCTCGATCGCGGCATGGTCCACGGCGGTGTAGCTCGGGGGGTTCTCATCCACCCCGACGAGCACGAGACCCGAGGTCGCGCTGCTGGGCGACGAGGCGGGCCGGGGCGCCGGCCGGGCCGGTTCATCCGGACGATAGCCAACGGCGCCCAGGTACCGGTTGATCGCCGCGCCGTACCGACCGGGGTTCCCGCGATCCGCGTGGTCGTGGCGTGCTTCGCGCTCGATACGGAGTCTGTCGAGATCACTCATGGCCGGCCTCCCTGGACCGTTCCGCTTCTCTCCATCAAGCACAGCCCCGCGGAGCTCAACCGGGAAGGGCCGATGGTCCCCACCGGCCGTCCGACGTCAAGCGGACGGAGCTCTGGTCAGATCGACAGTCGTCGTCCTAAACTCGCGTTCAGCCCCGCAGGGGGCCGGCCGGGAGGTCCACGCGATGCGGATCGTGGTACTCGTCAAGCAGGTGCCGTCCACCGATACCCGCCTTGCCTTCGCGCCCGACCTCACCGTCATCCGAGACGCCGGGCCGGCGGGGCTCAACACCGCCGACTGGTATGCCGTCGATCAGAGCCTGCAGATCGCCGGGCAGCAGCCGGACGCCGAGATCACCGCGGTCACCATGGGGCCGGCCGGCGCGGTGGACGCCCTGCGTACCGCGCTGGTGCTCGGTGCCCGCTCGGCCGTGCACATCCGGGACGACGCCCTGCACGGGTCGGACGCCCTGGCCACCTCGCGGGTGCTCGCCGCGGCGGTCGACCGGCTCGGGTTCGACCTGGTGCTGTGCGGCTCGGCGACGGCCGACTCGGGGATGTCGGCGGTGCCCGCCATGATCGCGGAACGGCTGCGGGTGCCGGCGCTCTGCTTCGCCGATCGGCTCGAGGTGCGCGACCGGACGGTGGAGATCCACCGGGACGACGGGTGCGGTGACCGGCGGGTTCTTGCTGCCACGCCGCCGCTGGTGGTCTCGGTGACCGAGCGATGCGGCGAGCCGCCCTACCCGAGGTTCGTGACCCGGCACGACGCCCGGGACAAACCGATCCAGGTGTGGACTCTGGCAACACTCGGCATCGACCCGGCCGAGGTCGGCCTGGCCGGCTCGGCGTGCGCCGTCCGCTCGGCGACGCCGCGCCGAGGGCGCCGCCCCGACTGCGACGTGCTCGCCATGGGTGACCCGGCGAGCGTGGCCGTCCGGGTCGCCGACTTCCTGGCCGAGCGCCAATTCCTCTAGGCCGGGAGGCACGCGGTGGCGGAAGTCCTGGTTCTCGCGGAACGAAGTGCGGAACGGAACAGAGTGCGCCGCGCCACCTGCGCTCTGCTCACCGTCGCGCGCCGGCTCGGCACGCCCGCCGCGGTGCTGGGCGGTCCGGTCGAGCCGGCGAGCCTCGCCGCGCTCGGGCGGTTCGGCGCCGCGACCGTCTACTCGGTGCCGGCCCCCGAGATGACCGACCATCCGGTGTCGGCCCGGGTCGAGGCGCTGGTTCAGCTCGCCGGCCGCCGGCCACCGGCCGCGATCCTGGTCGCCTCCGGACGCGAGGGCCTGGAGATCGCCGGGCGGGTCGCGGTACGCCTGGACTCCGGGATCCTCAGCGACGTGGTCGACGTGACGGCCGGCCCGGACGGACCGGTCGCCGCCCAGTCGGTGCAGCACGGCGCCTACCGGGTGGAGTCCGTCGTGGTGCGGGGCACCCCGATCCTCGCGGTCCGCACCGAGCACATCACGGTGGCGCCCGCGCCGGTGACGGCGGTGGTCAGCCCGGTCCGGATGACCTTCCCGGGCCGGGTCCGCGCCGTCCGGCAGGTCGGGCGGGACCGGGTCGAACCGACCGAACTCTCGACCGCCGCGGTGGTCGTCGCCGGCGGCCGCGGGGTCGGCTCCCGGGCCGGGTTCGACCTGGTCCGGCGGCTGGCCGCGGCGCTCGACGGCGTTCCGGCCGGCACTCACGCCGCGGCCGAGCAGGGCTGGTGCCCGGCGGAGATGCAGGTCGACCAGGTCGGCACGATCGTCCACCCCAGCCTCTACCTGGCCCTCGGGGTCTCCGGCTCGATGCGGCACCGCACCGGCATGCACGGCGCCGGGACGATCGTCGCCGTCGACAGCGACCCGCAGGCCCCGATCTTCGAACTGGCCGACCTCGGCGCGGTCGGCGACGTGCACCGGGTCGTCCCGGAACTGCTCGCCGAGATCGAACGGCGCCGCTCCCCAACCCCGGAACCGGAGGAATGACGTGGTCCTGCGACTCGTCCTGGGCCTGGTGATCGCGCTGGCCGCGTTCGCCGTGGCCGGTCGGCGTGCGTTCATGCTCTACCGGATCGGGCGGATCGGGCAGCCGGTCGAGCCGGACCGCACCCGTGGCGCGGGGAAACGCCTGCTGGCGGTGACCACCGAGGTCGTCGGGCAGCGCAAGCTTCTGCAGTGGAGCGTGCCCGGCGCCGCGCACGCCGCGGTGTTCTGGGGCTTCACCATCCTGCTCGCCACCATCGTCGAGGGCTTCGGCGCGTTGTTCCAGCGTGACTTCGCCATCCCGCTGATCGGCAAGCAGGCATGGCTCGGCTTCCTGGAGGACTTCTTCATCGTGGCGGTGCTCTGCGGCCTGGCCGTCTTCGGTGTGCTCCGCCTGGTGCAGAGCCCCGAGCGCGAGGGCCGCCGATCGCGGTTCTTCGGCTCGCACCTGGGCCCGGCATGGCTCGTCCTATTCATGATCTTCAACGTGATGTGGACCCTGCTTCTCTATCGAGGGGCACAGATCAACACCGGCAATTTCCCGTACGCGTCGGGAGCGTTCGCCTCCGAGGCGGTCGCGCGCCTGCTGGCCCCGGCCGGTCGTACGGCAAATGATGTTTTCGAAACCGCAGGCCTTCTCGCCTCGCTCGGCGTCGTGCTGGGTTTCCTCGTGCTCGTTCTCTACTCGAAGCACCTGCACATCTTCCTCGCGCCGCTGAACGTGGCGTTCTCCCGCCGCCCGCGCGCGCTCGGCCCGCTTCTCCCGGTCTACTCCGGTGGGAAGGAGGTCGACTTCGAGGACCCGGGCGAGGACGACAAGATCGGCCGCGGGGCCATCGAGGACTTCACCTGGAAGGGCATGCTCGACTTCGGCTCCTGCACCGAGTGCGGCCGCTGCCAGTCGCAGTGCCCGGCCTGGAACACCGAGAAGCCGCTCTCCCCCAAGCTGCTGATCATGGCGTTGCGCGATCACGCCGCCGCCAAGGCGCCGTACCTGCTCGCCACCTCCGACGAAGAGCGGGCGGCGCTGCCCAAGGACGTGCTGGCCGAGGCCGAACGCTCGCTCGTCGGGCCGGTCGACGCGGGCGGGGTGATCGATCCCGACGTCCTGTGGTCCTGCGTCACCTGCGGCGCCTGCGTCGAGCAGTGCCCGGTCGACATCGAGCACGTCGACCACATCGTCGACATGCGGCGCTACCAGGTGCTGATCGAGGCGCAGTTCCCGAAGGAGGCGCACACGCTGCTGCGCAACCTGGAACGCAGCGGCGACCCGTGGGGCCGGGGCGCGCAGGCGCGGCTGGAGTGGATGACCGGGCTCCCGTTCGAGGTGCGGGTGCTCGACGAGGGGCAGCGCCTGCCCGACGACGTCGACTACCTGCTGTGGGTCGGCTGCGCCGGCGCGCTCGACGAGAACGCCAAGAAGACCACCCGCGCGGTGGCCGAGCTGCTGACCGAGGCCGGCGTCGAGTTCATGGTGCTCGGCGGCGCCGAGACCTGCACCGGCGACTCCGCCCGCCGGCTCGGCCAGGAGCTGCTCTTCCAGGAGCTCGCCAAGCAGAACGTGGAGACGCTCGACGCGGCCGGCGTGAAACGGATCGTGGTCACCTGCGCGCACTGCTTCAACACCCTCAGCAACGAGTACAAGCAGCTCGGCGGCGACTATCAGGTGCTGCACCACACCCAGCTGCTGTCCCGGCTGGTCGCCGAGCAGAAGCTGGTGCCGGTACACCCGGTCGACGCGGCGATCACTTACCACGACCCGTGCTACCTGGGCCGGCACAACCGGGTCTTCACGCCGCCGCGGGAGATCCTCGGCGGCGTCCCCGGCGTCCGGCTGACCGAGATGCCGCGCAACCGCGAGACGTCCTTCTGCTGCGGCGCCGGCGGGGCCCGGATGTGGATGGAGGAGACGATCGGCGTCCGCATCAACGAGACCCGCACCGACGAGGCGATCGAGACCGGCGCCGACCTGATCGCCGCCGCCTGCCCGTTCTGCATCGTGATGCTCACCGACGGCACCGCCGTCCGCAAGCAGCAGGGGAAGGCGCCCGAGGGGCTGGAGGTCATCGACGTCTCCCGGGTTCTGCTCCGCTCGCTGCGCGACCCCGCGCAGGACTGATCGGACGAATCCGGCCGTGTCAGCGTCGTGTGCGGAACATGTCAGGGGGTGGGTGCACACTCGGGTCGAGAGCTGAACTTCTTCGAAGAAGGACTCGATGACAGAGGTTGCCAACCCCGCCGCCGCGGACGATCAACGGATCACCGGCGACATCCTGAAAGTCGCCGGGGTCGTCGTCCTCGGCGCCATCATGTCGATTCTCGACATCACGGTGGTCAATGTCGCCCTGCCGACGTTCCAGACCACCTTCGGTACGGCCGGCCACCCGCTCGCCTACTCGACCGTCGCCTGGGCCGTCACCGGCTACACCCTGGCGCTGGCCACCGTGATCCCGCTGACCGGCTGGGCGGCCGACCGGTTCGGCACCAAACGGCTGTACATGACGGCGGTCACGCTGTTCACGATCGGTTCGGCGCTGTGCGCGATGGCGAGCGACATCAACATGCTGATCGCCTTCCGGGTGCTGCAGGGCCTCGGCGGCGGCATGCTGATGCCGCTCGGCATGACCATCATGACCAGGGCCGCGGGTCCGAAGCGGATGGGCCGGCTGATGGCCATCCTGGGTGTGCCGATGCTGCTCGGCCCGATCGGTGGCCCGATCCTCGGCGGCTGGCTGATCGACACCGCGAGCTGGCACTGGATCTTCCTGATCAACCTGCCGATCGGCGCCATCGCGCTGATCTACGCGTTCGTGGTCCTGCCCAAGGATGCACCGCACCCGTCGGAGAAGCTCGACGTCGTCGGCATGCTGATGATGTCGCCCGGCCTGGCGCTGTTCCTCTACGGCGTCTCGTCGGTCCCCCGCACCGGCACGCTCGCCTCGGCCGAGGTCCTCATCCCCGGGCTGGTCGGGCTCGCCCTGGTGCTCGGCTTCGTCGTCTACTCGTTCAAACCGGCGCACCCGCTGCTCGACCTGCGGCTGTTCCGCAACCGCAACCTCGCGATCAGCATCCTCACGATGTTCCTGTTCGCGGTGGCGTTCTTCGGCGGCCTGCTGCTCGTGCCGACCTACTTCCAGCAGATCCGCGGCGAGTCGGTGCTGCACGCCGGCCTGCTGGTGGCCCCGCAGGGCCTCGGCGCCATGCTGACGATGCCGATCGCCGGCATGCTGAGCGACAAGCTGCCGGTCGGCCGGATCGTGCCGTTCGGCCTGCTGTTCATCCTGGCCGGGATGGCGAGCCTGACCCAGATCACCTCGACGACGTCGTACACCTGGCTGATCCTGACCCTGTTCGTGATGGGTCTGGGGATGGGCGGCACGATGATGCCGATCATGACGTCGGCGCTCAAGACCCTGCGGAATGCCGAGGTCGCCCGCGGGTCGACGCTGCTCAACATCACCCAGCAGATCGCCAGTTCGGTCGGCGTGGCGATCATGTCGGTGATCCTGACCAACGGCCTGAAGGACGCGAAGCTGGCCGGCCCGGCGATCGCGTCCCGGCAGGACCCGGCGATCGCCGCGCAGATCGGCGGCCCGGCCGGCGTCAAGCAGGGCCTGGCGGAGGCCGCGGTCGCCTTCGGGCACACCTACTGGGTGGCGTTCTCGCTGGTCGCGGTGACCGTGGTGGCGGCGCTGTTCCTGCCCCGCAAACGCTCGGACGCGCAGCCGGCGGACGACGCGCCGGCCGACGCGGCGCCGGTGATCGTGCACTGATGTCCGGGCCGGGGGCGACTTTCGGTCACCCCCGGCACCGGACCGGAGCGCGACGGTGTCGGCCATGCCGGTGCCGGCCAGCGGGTACCACGGCAGGAAGGCGATCTTCTCCTGCTCGGCGTGGTTCAGCACGTCCTCGGCCGCACGGTTGGTGAGGTTGTAGAGGTTCTGCACCGAGGCGATCGGGGTGACCGCCTGGGCCGCCTGGTCGGCCGGTTGACCGTGACCGAGCAGGCCCTGAGCACGGCCGACACGATCGGCCAGCGCCTGGTGACGTACACCGCGCCGGCCGGTTCCCCGTCCGCCGAGGCGCTCACGCTGCTGGCCCAGCTGGTCGGCCGGTAGGGTCGCGGTCATGACCTTCGACGCTGTTCTGTTCGACTGCGACGGGGTCCTGGTGGACTCGGAGAGCATCACCAACGGGGTTCTCCGGGTGATGCTGCACGAGCTCGGCTGGGCGATCAGCCCGGACGACTGTTTCCGGCTCTTCGTCGGGCGGGCGCTGCGGGACGAGACCGCGATCATCACCGCGCACACCGGCTTCGTCGTCACCGACGACTGGCTGGACGACTTCCGGGACCGTCGCAACGTGGCCCTGACCGCCTCGCTGGAGGCTGTCCCGGGGGCGGTGGCGGCGGTCCACGAGATCGACTCCCGGCTGGGCGGCATGATCGCCTGTGCCAGCGGCGCCGACCTCGGCAAGGTGCAGTTGCAGCTGCGCAAGGTCGGCCTCGACCGGGTCTTCGCCGGGAAGATGTTCAGCGGCATGGACCAGCCGCACAGCAAACCGGCCCCGGACGTCTACCTGGCCGCCGCCGCGCACCTGGGCATCGACCCGGGCCGGGCCGCCGTGGTCGAGGACACCGTCCCGGGCGTGACCGCGGGGGTGGCGGCCGGCGCGACCGTCTTCGGCTTCTGCCCGCCGGACAGCCCGGCCCACCACCCGCCGGCGGCGCTGCTCGGCGCCGGCGCCACCCACATCTTCACGACGATGGCCGAGCTTCCCGGGCTAGTTCACGCCGGAGGTCAGCTCGCTGAACAGGCGGTTCGCGGCCGGTGAGGTGAACTGGCGCTGCAACTCGGCGCGGGCGATCTGCTGGCGGAACTCGCCCGCATACGTGGTGTCGCCGGCGTCGTGCATGAGGTCGGTGATCCACGCGGCGAACGCCTGGTAGTTCCAGACGTGCCGCAGGCAGTCCGCCGAGTAGCTGTCCAGCAGGCTCGGGTCGCCCTTCTCGGCCTGCAGGATCACGGCGCGGGCGAACGTCTCGGCGTCGTTGAGGGCGAGGTTGATGCCCTTCGCGCTCATCGGCGGGACGATGTGCGCGGCGTCGCCGAGCAGGTACAGGTTGCCGTAGCTCATCGGGTCGTAGACCACGCTGCGCAGCGGGACGATCCGCTTGTCGGTGATCGGGCCGGACTGCCGCGGGCTGCCGTATCGGGCGTCCAGCTCGCGCCAGATGCGCTCGTCCGGCCACTGCTCGACGGTGTCGGTCAGCGGGATCTGCAGGTAGATGCGGCTGGCGTGCGCGCCCCGCGGGATCAGGCCGGCCAGCCCCCGGGAGTGGATGGCCATCCCGGACGAGGTGCCCGGCACCGCGGCGAGGACGCTCAGCCAGGCGTACCCGTACTCGTGGGCGTAGCGGGTCAGGACCCCGTCGGGGATCGACGCCCGGCTGACCCCGCGGTCGCCGTCGCAGCCCGCGACGAAGTCGCCGCGGATCGCCCGCACCGCACCGCCGGTGTCCCGGTAGCGCACGACGTCGCCCAGGCTCACGTCGGCCGCCTCGAACCGGAGGTCGCCGCCGTCGCGCAGGAACACGTCGGTGAGGTTGCGGACCAGGACCTGCTGCGGGCAGAGGATGCTGTCGGCGTTGTCCTCGTCGTCGAGGTCGATCGGCAGTTCCTCGCCGTCGATCCAGAAGCCGCCGGCCACCTCGGGCAGCGGATCGCCCGCCAGCACCTCGCCGAGCCCCCACGCCCGGTACATCCGCACCCCGCGGGCGTCGACGGTGCCGGCCCGCTGCCGCCGTTCGACGTACTCGCGGCTATGGCGCTCCAGCACGACGCAGCCGATGCCGTGGCGCAGCAGGAAATTACCGAGGGTCAGGCCGGCGACCCCGGCTCCGACGATGACGATAGTGGTGTTCTCAACCATGCCGACCACTCTGCAGCCGCCGGACGATGGCACCCACCGTCAAATGGACTTCGGATACCGGAAACCCGCCAAGCTGGCGTAGCGGCCCGGGGTCTGGCCGACGACCTCGGTGAACGCCTCGATGAAGCTCGTCGGGTTCGACCAGCCGCACGCGATCGCGGTCTCGGTGACCGACCGGCCGTTGCTGAGATGGATCAGGCCGTGGTGGATCCGCAGGACGGTCCGCCAGCGGTGGAAGCTCATCCCGAGCTCGGTGTGGAACAGGCGGCTCAGGGTGCGCTCGCTCGCGCCGGCCGCCCGGCCCAGCTCGGCCAGGGTGGCGGGGCGGCCGGGGTCGGCGTGCAGCAGGTCGGTGACGGTGCGCAGCCGGTCGTCGGCCGGTTCGGGCAGGTGCAGGGACTGCTCGGGCGTCTCGATCAGCTCGTCGACCAGCACGGCGCGGAGCCGGTCGGACGCGCCGGGGCGGCTCTCGGGCCGGTCGGTGAGCGCCAGCAGGACCTCGCGCAGCAGCGGGCTGACCGCGAACACGCTCGGGTGCGGAGGCAGCTCGGCGCACCGGTCGACCGGGATCGCGACGAGGCGGACGTCGGTCTCGGCGTAGAAGCGGTGCGCGTGCTGGAATCCCGGCGGCGTCCAGGTCAGCCGGTTGGCGGGCGCGACCCACGTGCCGCGTTCGGTCGTGGTGGCGAGGGCGCCGGCCGCCGCGAACACCAACTGGCCCTCGGGGTGGGCGTGCATCTCCATCCGGAAGCCGTGCGGAAGCCGCCCGGCGCCGCTGGGCGTGTTCTCCGGCATCGCGCGCCAGCCTACCGGTCGATCAAGCCCCGGTTGCTGTCATGACGCCGACTGCCCGCCGGCTGATCGAGCACTACCGTCGGAGCGTCCACTGAGGAGGTTCGGATGACGCTGCCCGACCCCGGGGAGGCCGGCACGCTCGACGATCTCGCCGAGCGGCTGCGGTCGCTGAAGATCTGGGCCGGCGACCCCTCGTACGAGGCGATCACCGGCCGGGTCAACGCGGCGTGGGCCGAGGCCGGGCGCCCGGTCGGCGAGCTGGCCGGCAAGAGCACGGTCGCGGACTGCTTCCGGACCGGGCGGCGGCGGGTCAACGCCGACCTGGTCGCCGCGGTGGTGCACGCGCTGCACCCCGACCAGGGGTATGTGTCGCAGTGGCGGCAGGCGCTGCAGGTGATCGAGGGCCAGGCCCGGGCGGCGACCCAGGTCCGGGTCCAGGACGCGCTGCCGGCGGAACTGGAGTCGTTCACCGGCCGCGCCGCCGAGCTGGCGAGGCTGCACGCGGCGCTGAGCGGCGACGGCCCGGTGGTCATCTCCGGGATGGCCGGGGTCGGCAAGACCCAGCTCGCCGTGCACGCCGCCGGCCGCCTCCGCGCCGAGCGGGTGCTCTTCGTCAACCTGCGCGGATTCCATCCCGACCCCGCCCAGCCGCCGGTGGATCCGGCCGCCGTCCTCGACGGATTCCTGCGCCTGCTCGGCGTCCCCGGCCATCACGTGCCGCACGAGCTGGCGGCCCGGACCGCCGCCTACCGGGAGCGGCTGGCCGGCACCCGGACCCTGGTCGTGCTGGACAACGCGGCCGACGAGGACACCGTCCGGCCGCTGCTGCCGGCGACGCCGGGCTGCCCGGTGCTGGTCACCAGCCGGCGCACGCTCGACGGCCTGCCGGGCGCGGCCCGCGTGCCGGTCGAGGTGTTCACCCCGGCCGAGGCGGCGAGCCTGCTGGCCCGGGCCGCGGCCGGGGTGCCGGTGGGCGCCGACCCGGCGGCGGCCGAGCGGATCGCCGAGCGCTGCGGGCATCTGCCGCTGGCCCTCGGCCTGGTGGCCGGCCACATCCGCGGCACCGCCGGCTGGACCCTGACCGACCACGCCGCCCGCCTCGACGAACGGCACCGGGAACGGCGGCTGGACGCCGGCGTGCAGCTCGCCCTCGACCTGTCCTACCGGCGGCTGCCGGCCGACCGGCGCCGGCTGCTGCGCCTGGCGGCGGCCCATCCGGGGCCGGATTTCGATGCGTACGCGGCGGCCGCCCTGACCGGCGCCGATGCCGACGCGGCCCTCGATGACCTGTGCGCCGACCATCTGCTGCTGCGGGCCGCGGCCGGCCGCTACACGTTCCACGACCTGGTCCGGGCGTTCGCCGCCCAGCGGTCCCGGGACGAGGATCCGCCCGCCGACCGCCGGGCCGCGCTGACCCGGGTGTTCGACCTCTACCTGGCCGGTGCCGCCGCGGCGGCCGACATCCAGCACCCGGCCGAAGCACACCGGCGGCCGTCCGTCGCCGCGCCCGGCACGCCGCTGCCGCCGATGGCCGACCCGCCCGCGGCGCTCGCCTGGCTGGACGCTCAACGGCCCACCCTGGTCGCGGTGGCCGCGCACGCCGCGACCCGGGGCTGGCCCGGCCACGCCACCCGGCTGTCCCCGATCCTGTTCCGCTATCTGGCCGGCGGCGGCCACTCGGCCGACGCCCTCGCCGTGCACGGCCACGCGCACCGGGCCGCCCGGGCGGCCGGCGACCCCAACGGCGCGGCCCTGGCCCTCGGCAGCCTCGGCGTCACCTATCGCCGGCTCGGCCACTACGACCAGGCCGCCGATCTTCTGCAGCGGGCCCGCGGCCTGTTCCGGCAGGTCGGCGACGCGGAGGGCGAGGCGCGGGCGCTGACCAACCTCGGCGCCGTCGAGGAGCGGCGCGGCCGCCTCCGGCCCGCCGCCGAGCACTACGAACGTGCGCTCGAACTGAGCCGGCTCGCCGGCGACCGCACGGCCGAATCGGCGGTCCTGAGCAATCTCGGTTTCCTCGAATCACGGCTGGGCGACCACGAGCGGGCCGCCGAGCGGCACGCCCAGGCCCTGGCGCTGAACCGCGCCGGCGGCGACGACGTCGGTACGGCCGGCGCGCTGACCAACCTGGGCGCCGCCACCGCGCGGCTGGGCCACCACCAGGTGGCCGCCCGGCATCTGCGGCAGGCCCTGTCGGCGTACCGGCGGCTCGGCAACCGGGCCGGTGAAGCGTGCGCGCTGGACGAACTGGGCACCCTGCACGCCCGGCTCGGCCAGCCCGGCCTGGCCACCGACTTCCACCGGCAGGCGCTGGCCATCGTCACCGCCATCGGGCAGCGCGAGGGCGAGGTGTGGGCGCTCAACGGACTCGGCGAGGCCGCCTGCCTCGACGGCCGGCTCGACGAGGCACTCACCCATCATCAGGCCGCGCAGACCATCGCGGCCGACATCGGCGACCTGGACCAGCAGGCGCGGGCGCACGCCGGCCTGGGCGCCGCGCACCGCGCCCTCGGCCGGACCGTACCCGCCCGCCGGCACCTCCGGCATGCCGCGACGCTCTACGCCGAGCTCGGCATGCCGGAGGCCGACCGGGCCCGGGCGGACCTGGCCGCACTCAACTAAGCGCCGCACTCACATGAGCGCGGTCAGGCGGTGGTGGCTTCGATCGTGAAGCACCGGTGGAGGATGTGCGCACTCGGCGACAGCAGCGGTGCGCTGAGCCGGATGTAGGGCTGCACGGTGGTGGTGCCGGCGCCGACGTTGATGAGTGCCCAGGACGTCCGGGTCTCCCACGAGTTGGCGTGGCTGGCGAAGTTGGCCGGGCCGAAGACGCCCTCGACCGGTGCGGCGCCGTTGACCGACCAGCCGAGCCGGACCTCGGCGTTGTTGGCGGCCTCGACGCCGATGTCCGCGGTCGCCGACACCTTGAGCGTGGTCGCACCGGTGGTCGTGACCGACCGGGACGGCAACATGGTGATCCAGCTGGCGTCGGAGAAGAACTCGAAGCCCGGCATCGAGCAGATCGACTGCGACGCCGGGATGGCCGCGGCCGGGCTCGCCGCGACGGTGGTGACCGCGCCGGCGATGGCGGCGACGAAGGCGACGGCTGCCCCCGCGCCGATCGCCCGCTTTCTGGTGATCATGAATGTTCCCCCTCGTGTGTGTGCCGGTATGCCCCATGACTGTCCGGGGTGGCACGGCCGGGCGAGGGTTTCCCGGATGAATCCGGATGCGGGCTGCCCGGGGTCAGACCGGACGCCTGCGCCGCGGCGACGGCCTGGCGCAGCACGTCCTGGACGGGCCGGCCGGCGGCGTGCGCGAGCGCCTCGACGTCGCGGAACTCGGGGGTGGCCTGCCGGATCACACCGTCCTGAAAGGCGATCTTGATGCGTACGGTCGTGCCGTCGATCTCGACCGGCACCCAGGCGCGCGGAAGGGCGTACTTGGTCACCGGATATTGCCGTACGCCAATCGTGCTCGTGTGTTTGATGATCGTTTCGCGGACCTCGGCGGCATGATCGGAGGGCGTGAGCGCGTGCAGGGTGTGCGCCGGGCGGCCCTTCTTCATCAGGATCGGGGTCAGCCAGGCGTCGGCGGCGCCGGCCCGCAGCAGCTCGGCGAGCACGGACGGCCACACCCGCGGGTCCAGGTCGTCGATGTTGGCCTCGATCACCACCTCATCGGCGTCCGTCATCGGCTCGCCCAGGACGACCCGGACCACATTGGCCCGTTCGGCCGGGTCGCGGGTTCCGGCACCGATGCCCACCGCGCCGATCCGGATGGCCGGCATCGCCGGGACCTGCCGGGTCAGGGTGGTGATCAGCGCCATCCCGGTCGGCGTGGCGAGCTCCCCGCGGCCGTCGCCGGCGACCACCCAGCCGTGCGCGAGCTCCAGCACGGCCGGGACGGGAACAGCCAAAAGCCCATGTTGAGTACGGACGTGGCCGGACCCGAGCGCCACCGGGCCGCTGACGAGCCCGGCGAGCTTCAGGTCGTGGACGGCCGCGCAGACACCGACCACGTCGGCGACCGAATCCACCGCGCCGACCTCGTGGAAGTGGACGTCCTCGGCGGCGATGCCGTGCACCCGGGCCTCGGCACGGGCCAGCGCACCGAACACGGCGAGGACATCCCGGCGGACCGGTGCGGCCAGGTCCGCCCGCTCGATGCTCCCGCGAAGGTCACGCCAGCGCCGGTGCGGCTGCTGCTCCCCGGACACCTCGACCGACAGCTCGACCGCCCGCAGCCCGGCCCGGACGACCGGTTCGACCGACAGCCGGGCGGTCCCGGGCAGGACGGCGTCGACCGCGGCCTGCACGACCGGCAGCGCGGCACCGGCGTCGAGCAGGGCGCCGAGCAGCATGTCGCCGGCGACTCCGGCGGATACGTCCACCCAGGCCGTTACGGTCATGCCTTGGCGCGCCAGCGGCGGCGCAGCGCGAACGCCGCGGACTTGGGCTCGCGGTCGCGAGTGAAGACGCCCTTCTTGTTGCCGCCGACCCGCATGATGCCGGACTTGGTGGCGAAGTCGGCGAAGTTCCACACCTGCTCGCCGACGACGGCGTCGCAGGCGTCGAAGACCCGGTGGTTCATGTCGAGGTAGGCGACCTGGTATTCCTCGCTCCACGGTTGCGGGGTGAGCGAGTGCAGTCCGGACATGGTGTCGGCTCCGTACTCGGTGATGATGATCGGCTTGCCGTCGCCGGCCCAGGCGGTGATCTCCCGGGTCCAGGCCTCCTCGGCGCCGGCCAGGTCGCCGGTGTTGACGTACCAGCCGTAGTAGCGGTTGAGCATGAGCACGTCGGCGAACTGGCTGACGCGGCAGGCGCCGTGCGGGGCGAGCATGACGTTCACGAAGCCGACCGGGCGGGTCGGGTCGGCCGCGCGGGCGACGTCGAACAGCGGCCGGAAATACTCCTCCGCGCCCGCGGTGTCGGACTCGGGCTCGTTCGCGATCGACCAGAGCACGACGCTCGGGTGGTTCTTGTCGCGGGCGACGAGCTCCCGGATCGCCTGGGCGTGCACCTGCCGGGTCGCGTCGTTGATCGTGCCGGGTGAGAACGTGGGGTAGCCCTGACCGCCGAAGATGCCGCCGCCGAGGCCCATGTTGAGACCCACGGCTGCGACCTCGTCGATGAGCACGACGCCGTGCCGGTCGGCGTAGTCCAGCACCTCCTCGGAGTACGGGTAGTGCGAGGTCCGGAACGAGTTCGCGCCGATCCAGTGCAGCAGCTCGAAGTCGTGCACGAGGTGGGCGTCGCTGTGTCCCTTGCCGATCGTCGCGTGGTCCTCGTGCATGCCGAACCCCTTGAAGTAGAAGGGTTCGCCGTTGATCAGGAACTGGGTGCCCTGCACCTCGACGGTCCGGATGCCGACGCTCTGGTGGTAGGAGTCCCGCACGCCGCCGGCCTCGTCGACGAGCTGCACCTCGAGGTCGTAGAGGTAGGGCGCGCCCGGAGCCCAGGCGGTCACGCCGGGGACGTCGAGGTGCCCGGCGGCACCGGTCGCGGTGGCCACCTCGGCGCCGTCGGCGTCGCGCAGCACCACCCGGGTGCCCAGGCTCTCGGCCCCGGCCGCCACGGTGGTGTAGTCGACGGTGCCGGTGCGGCCGGCGAGTCCGGTCACGACGGTGACGTCGTCGACGTACGCGGGCGGGGTGGCGGCCAGCCAGACCGAGCGGTGCAGGCCGGCGAAGTTGAAGAAGTCGTGCCAGTAGATCTGGGCCGGCCCGGTCGGCGTCTGCTCGATCACGCCCGGCGGGATCGACTGGAACGACAGGGTGTTGTCGACCAGCGCGGTGACCCGCAACTCCTGGCCCGGCACGGCGAGGCCGGTGATGTCGGCGGCGAACGGCGTGTAGCCGCCCTCGTGGCTCATCACCTCGGTGTCGTTCACCCAGACGGTCGCCCGGTGGGTGGCCGACTCGAAGTGCAGCACGATGCGCTCGCCGGCCCAGCCCTTCGGCACCCGGACGACCCGCTGGTACCAGACGTCGCCGATGTGGTCGCGGACCGCGGCGTCGGCGGCGAGGTCGTTGAAGCTGGCCGGGACGGCCATCTCCCGGGCGCCGGTGAGGGGCTGCCGGAACCAGCCCGCGTCGCGGCCGGCCGAGTCCGGGTCGAGCCGGAAGGACCAGAGGCCGTCGAGTCGTTTTGTCTCCCGGGTCGCGGTGTCCTGCGGACGGAGCATGATCGGGCCTTTCGCGTCGGTGGTGTCCCCATTGAGCCACCCGAGCCGGCCGGTGCCGCAGCGATTGCCACGAGTTGCCCGGGCCTCAGCGCAACCGGAACAGGACCTCACCGGCGTTGGGTACCACGAAGCTCCCGGCGGCCCGTTCGGCGTCCAGGTCGATCGTGGCCGGGTCCAGGTAACCGAGGTTGGCGGCGTGGCAGATCTCTTCGGGGATCCCGGTCGCGAGGGTCACCCGTACCCGGAAATGCTCTTCGTTCGTCGAAAGGTCGTAGGTGCCGGCGCCGCGCAGGTGGGTGGAGTGGGCCAGGGTGCCCCAGTGGTGGTGCTTGAAGCGGTCCCACTGCTTCACGAAGTAGTCGCGGCAGTGGTAACCGATCTCGACGATCTCCGGGTGGCTGGTGGAGATCTCGGTGATGTGCGGTGCGTAGAGGATGACCTCGCCGCCGTCGGCCACCGCCGGCTCGAGCTTGTAGAAGCCCTTGGCGCCGGTCCAGATGTCGTCGTACATCGCCGGGACCAGCGAGATCACCCGGTGCACCGGCTCGTCGAGGTAGTGCACGTGGGTGGCCGCGCAGACCTCGGCGGCGTCGGCCCAGGCCGAGATCGTGTCGCCGAACGAGATCGAGTGCAGGTTGAGGCTGCCGGCCTCGCCGACCGCGCAGAACGACAGCTTCTCCGCCGGCACCAGGGCCGCGCCCTCGTTGATCAGCGCCCGGACCGGGGTGACCGCGGTGGTGCCGATGATCTCGGCCGAGGTGATCAGCGCGCCGATCCAGTGCGAGACGTCGATGATCTCCGGCCCGGCGACGCCGGGGAAGAAGTACTTGTTGCCGCCGGAGATGCCGACCACCTCGTGCGGCAGCACCGGCCCCACCACCAGCGCCACGTCGTGCTCGACCACCGCCCGGTTGAGCAGCACGGGGACGTCCATGGTGAGCCGGCCCTCGGACAGCTCGGCCAGCCGCGCCGCCGGGATCGTGCCCAGATCGGCGAAGCTCTCCGGCCGCCACCATTCGTGGTTGAGCACGGTCATGCCGGGATAGGTCGCCTCCAGCGCGCCCTCGGCGAAGCCCAGGTGCCGGGCGATCGCCGCGTCGCTCATCGGCTGGTGGGTGCCGAGCGCGATCAAGGTGGTCATCCGGGTGACCCGGCCGGCCAGGGCCGCGTGCACGGCGCCGAGGAGCAGCGGGAGCGGACAGGTGCGGGTGCCGTCCGGGACCAGGATGCAGACGCTGCGGCCGTCGAGGTCGACGGCGTCCAGCCTGCCCCGGATGAAGGCCCGCACCTCGTCGTCGGTGAGCACCCCGGTGGCGCCGCCGACCCGAACGGCGGGCCGGGTGCCGTGAACTGTCGTCATGGAACCAATCTCCCGCCGAGGGCAACTGGCGGCAACTCGTGGTCCGCCGGGGCGGGCCGCGCCCAGCATGTGCTCATGACGCTCTCCCCCGACCGTTTGCTCCCGGCGGATCCGCAGGTCCGGGCGATCGCCCGCCGGCTCTACGCCGCCACCGCCACCGCGCCGATCATCTCACCGCACGGTCATGTCCCGGCCCGATGGCTCGCCGACGACGTGCCGTTCGGCGACCCGGCGTCCCTGCTCATCTCCCCCGACCACTACGTGTTCCGGATGCTGCACGCGCAGGGCGTCCCGCTGGAGCAGCTCGGCGTCGGCGGCCACCCGCTCGACGCCGCCGGATCCCGCCGCGCCTGGCGGCTGTTCTGCGAGCAGTGGCCGGCCTTCCGCGGAACGCCGGTCCGGTTCTGGATGCGGAGCGTGCTCGCCGAGGTGTTCGGGGTGGCCGAGCGGCCCTCGGCGGACACCGCCGACGCGATCTACGACCAGGTCGCCGACGCGCTGACCCGGCCCGAGTTCCGGCCCCGCGCGCTGATGGACCGCTTCCGGATCACGTTCCTCGCGACCACCGACGACCCGGCCGACGACCTGAATCCGGCCTCACGTGCCACGCCATAGATGGTCGGGCCGTCCGCCATCGAGTCAGCGTACGCGCGATGATCGGGCGGAGACCCGCAGCTACGAGAGGAAGTTCGATGGATCTGAACGCTGATCTCGGCGAGCTCACCGAGGCGGCCGGCCAGGTCGGGGCGTCGCTGGCCGGTGTCCGGCGGCTGGGCGTCGCCTTCTCCGGCGGCGTCGACTCGGCCGTCCTGCTCGCGCTGGCCGCGCGCACCCTCGGCGTCGACCGGGTCCTGGCCGTGCTCGGCGTCTCGGCCAGCCTGGCCGCCGCCGAACGCACCGGCGCGCACCAGGTGGCGGCGTTCATCGGCGTTCCGGTCGTCGAGGTGCACACCCGCGAGGCCGACCGGCCGGCCTATGTGGCCAACGGGCCGGACCGCTGCTACCACTGCAAGGACGAGCTCTTCACCCGGATCGACGCCGACCTCGCCGAGCGGCACGGCCTGGACGCCGTCGCGTACGGGGAGAACGCCGACGACGCCCGCCGGCCCGACCGGCCCGGGTCGCAGGCCGCGGCCGAGCACGGCGTCCGGCGGCCGCTCGCCGAGGCCGGGCTGGGCAAGGCCGACGTCCGCCGGCTGGCCAGGGCGATGCGGCTGCCGTGCGCGGACAAGCCGGCCGCGCCGTGCCTGGCCTCCCGGATCCCGCACTCGATCACCGTCGACCCGGGCAAGTTGCGGCAGATCGAGGACGCCGAGGCCGCTCTGCGCGGGCTGGGCTTCACCGACTCCCGGGTCCGGCATCACGGCGACGTCGCCCGGGTCGAGCTGCTCCCGGCCGACCTGCCCCGGGCGGTGTCCGATCCGCTCCGCGAGCTGATCCTGGCCGGCGTGCGCGAGGCCGGGTTCCGGTTCGTCGCGATCGATCTGGCCGGCATCCAGTCCGGCGCCTTCACCCTGCCGCTGCTGGCCACCCGGCATGGCTGACGGCTGGGTGCCGCCCCGGCCGCTGCACGAGCTGGCCGACCTCGACCACGACCGCGCCCACCGGCGCGGCTATCCCGAGGCGGTCTACTGCGAGGGCAAGTCGGTCGACCAGGTCCGGACGATCGCCCGCGCCATCCGCGACGGCGCTACCCTGTTCACCAGGGCCACGCCCGAGCAGGCCGAGGCGGTGCGGGCCGAACTCCCCGGCGCCTTTCACGATCCGGAGGCCCGGTTGCTCGCCTGGCCACCGGAAGCGCCTCCAGCGGCCGGTGGGCTGGTCGTCGTGGTCGCCGCGGGCACGTCCGACCGGCCGGTCGCCCGGGAGGCCGAGCTCACCGCCGGCTACCTCGGCCGGCGTACCCAGCTCGTCGTCGACGTCGGCGTGGCCGGGCTGCACCGGCTCGTCGCCCGCCTGGAGCTGCTGCGCGAAGCGCGCGCGGTCGTGGTGGTGGCGGGGATGGATGGTGCGCTGCCCGGGGTGGTCGCCGGGCTGATCGCGGTGCCGGTGGTCGCGGTGCCGACCTCGGTCGGCTACGGCGCCGCGTTCGGCGGCATCGCCGCGCTGCTGACCATGCTCAACGCGTGCGCACCCGGTGTGGCCGTGGTCAACATCGACAACGGCTACGGCGCCGGGCACCTCGCGGCCCAGATCGCGGCGCCGGTCAATTAAGGCTTGAGATGCCGGCCAGGAAGATGTCCACCCCGGCCAGGAACTGTGCGCGGTCGTCGTGCTCGCGCAGCAGCGCCGCCGACTCCCGCGCGAGCGGATCGTCGTCCTGCTCGGCCCAGTCCGCCGCGAGGGCGTCGAGGTAGGCCCGGCGGGCGGCGTCGTCCGGGGCCTGCCGGGCGCCGGAGGCGTGCTGGGCGGCCGCGCCGAGCACGTAGTTGACCAACGCCGACCCGGCGTCGGACCGGGCTTTTCCGGTGAGGCCGAGACGGTGCAGCGACGCACCGATGCCCGTCCAGATCCGGCGGACGGCGGGCTGGAACGGGTCGCGGGACAGCTGGGCGCCGACCCACGGGTGCCGGTCGATCGCGTCGAAGATCCCCAGCGCCAGCGCACGGATCGACTCCCGCGGGTCGCCGTCGCCGGCCAATCCCGCGAGCACCCCGTCGGCCGCCGCGGCGAGCAGCTCGTCCTTGTTGGCGACGTGGTGGTAGATCGCGCCCCGGCCGGTCGCGAGGTGGGCCGTGACCGCCCGGAGGGTCAGGCCGTCCTCGCCCGCGGCGTCGAGGATCTCGATGGTCGCGTCGACGATGCGCTCCCGGGAGAGCGCGTCGCTGCGCCGGCTGGTCATGCGGATCATCTTGACACGTTTGGACCGGCGGTCCAATACTCGAAAGCAATGGACCGCCGGTCCAAAATTCCGACAAGGGGAACCCCATGACCACTCCCGTCACGGTGATCGGCGCCGGACTCGGCGGCCTCACCCTCGCCCGGGTCCTGCACCTCCACGGCCATCCGGTCACCGTCTACGACGCGGATCCCTCGGCCGCGGCCCGCACCCAGGGCGGGCAGCTCGACCTGCACGAGCACGGTCAGCTCGCCCTGGAGATGGCCGGGCTCACGGCTGAGTTCCGCGCGATCATCCACCGGGGCGGCGGCGCGCAGCGGGTCCTCGACCAGCACGGCACGGTGCTCGCCGAGGTCGACGACGACGGCTCGATGGCCCGGCCCGAGGCGCTTCGGGGCGACATTCGGCGGATCCTCCTGGAATCACTGCCGCCCGGGACCGTGCGATGGGGCAAGAAGTTGATCTCGGCGGCGGGCCGCGGACGTCACGAACTGACCTTCGCGGACGGCACGACGGCCATGTCCGAGCTGCTGGTGGGCGCCGACGGCACGTGGTCGAAGGTCCGGGCCCTGGTGTCCGGCGAGAAGCCCGTCTACGCGGGCATGAGCTACGTCGACACCTACCTGCACGATGTCGACGAACGCCACCCGGCGGCGGCCAAGGCGGTCGGGGACGGCGCCATGTATGCCCTCGTCCCCGGCAAGGGCCTCCTCGCCCACCGGGAAGCCGGGAACATCATCCACGTGTACGTCGTCCTCCACCGCCCGATCGACTGGTTCGACGGTGGAAGGCAGCGGATCGCGGCCGAGTTCGCGGGATGGGCACCCGAGCTGATCTCGCTGATCACCGACGGCGAGACCGCGCCGGTCGTGCGCAGCATCTACCAGCTCCCCGACCGGCATCGCTGGCCGCGGACCCCGGGCGTCACCCTGCTCGGCGACGCGGCCCACGTGACCGTGCCCGGCGGCGAGGGCGCGAACATCGCGATGCTCGACGGCGCCGAGCTGGGCGAGGCGATCGCCGCCGACCCGTCAACGGCCTTTGCAGCGTACGAGGAGGTCATGTTCCGCCGCGCCGAGGCGGAGGCGATCGCCGCCCGCGAGACCGTCGACCTGATCTTCGGCGCGAGCGCACCGCACGGCCTGGTCAGCCTGTTCAGCTGACGTCGGACAACGTCCGGAAGTAGGTGCCGTCGGTGAGGACGGTGTCGACCGTGCCGGCGACCGCGGCGGCGGTGGCGTCGGTGCTGGCCTGGCGGGCGATGACCGCGTCGATGTTGCTCTCGTTCACCGCCAGGCCGGGCGTGTAGTACCAGCCCTCCGGCAGCGCCTTGCCGTCCTTCGCGTGCTGGGCCTGCAGCCGGCCGGCCACCGCGCCCTTCACGAAGTGCTCGGGCGACACCAGCACCAGCTGGCCGGCCTTCACCGCCGCGAGGGACTTCGGGTCGAGGTCGAACGCCCCGGCCGTCCAGGTCGCCTTGGTCTTGGTCTTGATCGCGGCCAGGTTCCAGCCGTCGGCGTCGCCGGTGCCGAGGAACGCGATCGCGCCCTTGTTCACCTCGGTGAGGGTCTGCCAGGCGGCCAGGTTGGCGGTGGTCTCCTGCTTGGTGTCGAACGGCCCGATCACGGTCACGCCGGGCAGTTTCGCCTTCAGCTCGTCCCGGATGCCCTTGGCCCGGCGGTCCAGCACCTTCACGCCCGGCGCCGACGTCCCGAGGATGATCTTGCCGGTGGCGCCGGCCGGCAGCTTCGCGATCGCCTCGTCGGCCAGCATCTTGCCGAGCAGGTAGTTGTCGTTGCCGACGAACAGCTTGACGTTCGACGCGGCCAGCGGCGGGTTGTCCACCGCGATGAGCGGGATGTCGTTGCGCACCGCGTCGGCCATCGGCTGGCTGAAGATCTCCGGCGACAGGGTGAAGACCGAGATCCCGTCCTTCACCCGGGTCTTGAGGTCCTGGAACATCTTCAGCTCACCCTGGCCGTCGACGATGTCCGGGCCGACCACCTCGCCGGTGACCCCGCCGACGTGGGCCACGCCGGCGGTGAAGCCCGCGCCCATCTGCAGGGCGAAGCTCAGCTGGGTGTTGGCCACCACGAACGCCACGTGCGGGGTGCCGCCGCTGCCACTGCCGTCGTTCTTGCCGCAGCCGGCCGGGAACAGGGCAAGCAGAACGACGACAAAGACGCAAATAAGAGGTTTTCTCATGGCAGCCTCATTATTAGAGCGACCCGAGCGTCGCTGCTCGCGAATTCTCAATCCGGCCACCGCCCGGCCGATTCAAGCCGGGCGGAAGAGGGGGTACGAGGTGATCAGCAAGGCAGTCCGCAGCAAGGTGATGGCGCGCACCGCCGTCATCGGACTGTCCCTGGGCGTCACCGCCCTCGCCTCACTGGCCGGCTACAGCATCAACGGCAACGTCGACACCACCCGGCACGTCCGGGAAACCGGCATGCAGAGCGACCAGTGGGGTGCCCTCACCCTGAACGTCAGCATCGAGTACGAGATGCTCGGCGACTACCTGCGGGCCAGCACCGACGTCGGCCGGCAGCCGCTGCTGTCCGCGATGGGCTCGGCCACCGGCAACATCGCGTGGCTGGCCAAGAACGGCGACGAGACCGACCAGGAGCAGGCGGCCGACGTCGCCGACTCGTACGCCGCCTACACCCAGACCCTGCACGAGCTGGTGGACGCGGACGCCCTGGGCGAGCGGGAGGCCGTGGACTCCCTCGCCCTGCAGGCCAGCCTGGCCGCGTCGACCCTGCGCAAGAGCGGCATCGCCCAGGTCGCCCGCAAGCGCCTGGACATGGACCAATACCTCCTCGCGGTGGACGAGCGGAACAACAAGACGCTGGTGGCGGCGGGGGCGATCGTCGCGGTCGACGTCGTGCTGCTGGTCCTGTGCGCGTCGCTCATGATCGGCCACCAGCGGCGGATCGAACGGCAGGCGCAGGAGAGCAAGTACCGCGCCGGCCACGACGGGCTCACCGGGCTGGCCAACCGCTCGCTGCTGGCCGAGCACGTGGACCGGACCCTGGCCCAGGCGGCCCGCGGCGGCGACCCGGTCGGCCTGCTGCTGCTCGACCTCAACAAGTTCAAAGAGGTCAACGACACCCTCGGCCACCACGCCGGCGACCTGCTGCTGATCGAGGTGGCGAACCGGCTGGCCGACGCCGTCCGCGAATCGGACACCGTGGCCCGGCTCGGCGGTGACGAGTTCGCCGTGCTGTTGCCCCGGGTCGGCTCGACCGACGCCTGCCTGGAACTGGCCCGCCGGGTGCTCGACGCGGTGCAGGGGCCGGCCGAGCTGGACGGGGTGCGGGTCGACATCAGCGGCAGCATCGGCGGCGCCGTCTATCCGCTGCAGAGCGCGAACTCGGCCGAGCTGCTCCAGCACGCCGACATCGCGATGTACACCGCCAAGCGGAACCGCTCCGGCACCGCGATGTACGACGCCGAGGCGGACAGCCACAGCTCGGAGCAGCTCGGCGTGATCGGCGAGCTGCACCGGGCGATCGCCGGCGACGAGCTGGTGCTGCACTACCAGCCCAAGGTCGCGACCGGCACCGGCGAGCTGGTCGGGGTCGAGGCCCTGGTCCGCTGGCAGCACCCGGTCCGCGGGCTGCTGCCGCCGGGCGAGTTCATCCCGCAGGCCGAGGACGACGAGATCATCGTGGCGCTCACCGACGCCATCCTGGAGATGGCGCTGGTCCAGCACCGGACCTGGCGGGACGCCGGCGTCGAACTGCCGGTGGCGGTCAACATCGCGGCCGGCGGCCTCTACGACAACGCGTTCCCGGACCGGGTCGCGGCGGCGCTGGCCCGGCACGAGGTGCCCGGCGCGATGCTCACCCTGGAGATCACCGAGACGTCGATCATCACCGACCCGGCCGAGGTGCAGACGATCCTGGACCGGCTACGCGACCTCGGCGTGAAGCTGTCCATCGACGACTTCGGCACCGGCTACTCGTCGATGGCGTACCTGCAGACCATGCCGCTGACCGAGCTGAAGATCGACCGCCGGTTCATCGGCAGCGTGCACGAGTCGCCGAGCGACGAGGCGATCGTGCGGGCGATCCTGGAGCTGGCCCGGGCGCTCGGCCTCAAGGTGGTGGCCGAGGGCGTGGAGAGCGCGGACGCCTTGGCCCTCCTCGAAACGATGGGCTGCCCGTTCGCGCAGGGCTACCACATGTCCCGGCCGCTACCGGCCGGCGACGTGCTCACCTGGGCGGCCGGCCGGGTCGGCGTGCCGGTCAATTCCTGACCGGCCCCAGGTCAGCGCGAGGATCACCGCGCGCTGACGCGGCTCCCCGATCGGCAGCTGACGGCGGCCGGCCCAGGGTTCGACCGGTCCCAGCAGACGCACCTCAAGCACAGCACTCCCGGCGAGAACAGACATCCACCAGCAACGATCCCACGAGGTGTCGATGTGCCGGGACGGGGTATTCCCGTGTGGATGCTGAATGGAGTGGCGAGCGGAGAGGACGGTGCGCCCGGGGTGACCCGGCGTGTGGTTCGCCTGTTCGTGCTGCTCAGCCTCGCTTTCGCGGCCTATCTCGCGCTCTGCCTTCTCGATCATGGCGCGCGGGCCGACACGGGGTCGATCGGCGACCTCGGCGCAACGGATCCGGTCGCCGCGGTCAAGACCATCGCCACGAAGGCCGCCACCGAGCCGAAGTCGATCATTCCTGAGGCGGCCGCACCGAAGGTCCACACCGAACGGACCCACCGGCCGACGATCAAGCCGCCCAAGGTCCAGGCGCCCAAGGTTCAGACGCCCAAGGTCCAGGCGCCGAAAGCTCCGGCGCTGAAGAAGGCCAAGGCGTCGAGCGCCCGGGTCGGCGAGACGGTCCGGCGGGTGCAGGTCCGGACGTCGAAGGTCGGTCAGGCCACGTCCGATGCCGTCCATTCGACGGTGGCCCCGGTCCGGGCAGCAGCCATCCGGCTCCCTTCCGTGCCCGAGCTGGTCAAGTTGCCCGGCCTGCCGAGGGTGGAACTCCCGGCCCAGCTCCAGCTGCCGTCATTACCTCCGCTGCCGTCGTGGACCCAACTGCCGTCGTGGCCTCAGCTCGTCGTCGGGCCGCAGCTTTCCGCGGTGCCGCAACTGCCCGGCCTGTCGCAGGTCACGACGCCGGTGTCGCCTAGCGCATCCACGCCGCGCCCGTCGCTGACGCCGGCGTTGTCCGCGCAGGCGGGTCCGCTTCAGCAGCCGTCGTTCCGTGCGCCGGCAACCGGACTGTCCGGCGTGGTGAAGCCGCCGGCGACCCGGACCGCGCCGCCCCCGGCGCCGCCGCGGCAGCCGGCCGACCCGTCGACCACCCCCGGACAGGCACGCGACGCCGGGGGCGGCAGCGCGCCGGCGATGGGCACCGTTGCGTCGCCCTGGCGGCCCGAGGTGACGGCCACCGGCCGGCTCCTGGCCACCGATCTGATCGTCCGCGGGCGCACCGTGCGCTACGCGGGCCCACCCAGCTGAACAACCTCCCGCAGGGATCCGGAAACCGGCCGGTCTACGTCCGGCCGTCCCCGAAGCTTTGACCCTGGCTGGGAGGCCAATCGTGATCCGCATTCTGCTTGTCGAAGAGATGAATCTGCTCCGTGGCGCCCTCGCCGCGATGATGTCCATGGAGGAAGACCTCGAGGTGGTGGCCGAGCTGGCCACCCTCGACCAGGCGCCGGCCATGGCCCGCGCGGTGCCGCCGGACGTGGCCGTGATCGGCGCCGCGCTGCTGGCCGGCGACGGCCTGGCCACGATCGCCCGGCTCACCGCCGAGCAGCCCGGCTGCGCCACCCTGCTGCTGGCCGGCCCGGACGACCCGGCCCTGCTCAACCGGGCCCTCGACCTGCGCATCGACGGCGTCGTCGGCACCCAGGCCGCGCCGTGCGAGCTGATCCGCGGCATCCGCCGGCTGGTCCGCGGCGAGCGGGTCATCGACGCGAGCCTGGCGGTCGCGATGGTGGCGGCCCCGCGCAGTCCGCTGTCGCCGCGCGAGCTCAACGTGCTGAGCGTGGCCGCCTCCGGCGTTCCGTCCACCGAGGTGGCCGCCGAGCTGCACCTGAGCACCGGCACGGTCCGCAACTACATCTCGGCGATCCTCCGCAAGACCGGCGCCCGCAACCGGCTGGAGGCGGTCCGCCTCGCCGAAGGCGCCGGCTGGCTGTAACAACGGCCGCGCAGCCGCACCCGGCCGAGATGACGGCCGCGCAGCCGCACCTGGCGGGGTGCGGCTGCGCGGGCGTTACCAGCCAGAGAGCTGACTCGGGTCAGAGCTGGCCGAGCAGTGCGAGGATGGCGTTCAGGAGGGCGGCCAGTCCACCGGCGGTGGGGGTGCCGTCGAGCAGGTGGGTGATCGCGCACAGCAGGTTGCCGAGCAGGTTGCCGGCCGCCTGCACCGCGGTGATCACGAGGTGCACCTGGTTGAGGTCGACGACCAGGCCGAGCAGGTCGAGGTGCAGTGGCCCGAGCACCAGGTTGAGCACCTGGCAGGTGACCGCGGCGACGGTCACCGGCATGCTGACGGTGCGGGTGACCTCACCGATCGGTGCACCGGACACGTCGCTCACCGTACCGGTCAGCACGCCCGTGGCGAGGACCTTGTCACCCTGCGTCGTGAAGGTCGTCGGCGTGAAGGTGCCGGCGAAGGAGCCGTTGTCGGCCGTGCCGGTGACCGGCGTGGCCAGGGCGGTCACCGGCGGCGCGGCGGCCGCGGCTCTGGGGGCGGCACTGGCCGGGCCGGCCCCGGCGAAGCCGAGTCCCAAGGCCGCGATCACTGTTACGGCGATCATCGTTAGTCGTTGGCGATGCGTCATCGTTAACTCCTCTGATCCTGATCCGTCCCGCTTCGGTGTACCTGGACAAGCCTTGCGGCCGGGGCGGGCTCGGCGCAGTGAGCGGAGTCAGCGGAACAGCTGACGTTTGTCATGTTTCGAGGGCGGCCAGGAACTCGTCGGCCCGGCGGGCGAACAGGTGGGCCTCCCGCTCGGCAGACAGCCGGCGGGCCTCCTGCGCCGCGGCCCGGACCACCGACTCGTCGCTCGCGTCGAGGCCCTCCAGCACGTCGGCGACCCGCAGGTGCAGCGGGCCGAGGATCCGAACGCGGACGGACCCGCCTGACGACCTACTCAGCCGGCGGTGAAGACGGTCCGGGTCTCCACATGGCGGAAGCCCATCGACGCGTAGAGCGGCCGGCCCATCGCCGAGGTGTGCAGGTAGGCCGCGTCGGCGCCGCCGGCGAAGGCGTCGGCCAGGATCCGCTCGGTGAGCGCCCGGCCCAGGCCGCGCCGCCGGTGGGACGGGACCACGCCGACGTTGAACACGCCGATCACGTCGCCCGCCCGCATCCCCAGCGCGGTGCCGACCGGCCGGCCGGACTCGATGGCCAGGTAGCCGCTGAACGCGGCATGATCGAGCACGCCGCCGGCCATCATCGAGCCGAAGACCGCGACCGGAGCCTCGAAGGCCTCGGCCAGGATCGCGGTGTAGGTGCCGGACTCGGCCGCCCCGACCCGCCGGATGACCGCCTCCGGATCGCGGAACGCCACGTCGGCGGCCGCGCAGGCGAGCACCGTCGTGTCGGCGCGCACGGTCCGGCCGTGCCGGGCGGCCAGCCCGGCCACCGCGTAGCTCGCCGCGCCGCGGACGGTGATCGACCAGGGCACGTCCCGCGCGCGGACCGCGACCGCCATCGTGTCCAGCGAAGCGGGGTCCGGGTCGAGGGCGACGCTGTAGGCGCCGTTCAGCGCCGCGATCGCCGAGCCGCTGGTGGCCGCGCGCGAGGTGCCGCGTTCGGCGTACCAGCCGTCCGGGGTGTTCCGGGACAGTGTCGCCAGCGACGCGAAGTAGGCGGCCGCCATCCGGTCGGCGTTCACGCCGCCTCCCCCGCGGTGTATTCGAGCGCGGTCGCCGGTCGGCCGTACTCCCGGTCGAACCGATCCTCGCCGAGGGCGGCCACCGCGGCGGCGCGGGCGTTCGACAGCTCCTGGGCGTCGTCCGGGTCGGGCACCTGGCCGAGGGCGGCGTAGGCACGGTCGGCGAACCCGATCATCCGGGCGGCCCGCGGGTGGTCACCCTCGGCCGAGGCCAGCGCCGCGGCCGCGACCCCGAGGTAGGGCACGAAGTCGTCGTAGCCCTCCCGGAACACCCGGTCGCGGCCGGCCACGAACAGCTCGCGGGCCCGGTCGAGGTGACCGAGGTGGAGCTCGGTGAAGGCCAGGTTGTGGTATTCGGCGTTGACCAGTTCGGGCTGGCCCAGTTCCTCGTTGAGCTCGATGCTCGCCCGGTAGAGGCCGAGCGCCCGGGGGTAGTCGCCGGCGAGGCGGGCGATCGCGGCGAGCACGTGCCGGGGCCGCTCCTCCAGCCGCCGGTCACCGGCTTCCAGCGCGACCGACAGCGCCGTCCCGGCCAACTCCGCGGCCCGCGGCAGGTCGTCGCCGCGCAGCGACACCCGGGCCAGGGTGTACAGGCCCTCCACCTCGCCGGCCGGGTCGCCGGCCGCGCGGGCCCGCTCGATCTCGGCCTGCGCCATCCGGGCCGCCTGTTCGTTGTCGCCCTGCCGGAAGACGGTCCGCAGGCTGCCGTCGGTGTCCGGCAGCAGCGAGGTCACCACCTCGACGTACGCGTCCGGCTCCTCGTACTGGGCGAAATGGCCGCTGTTCTCCAGGATCACCAGGCGGGAGCCGGGGATGCCCCGGTGGATCATCTCCGCCCAGACCGGGCCGCAGATGAAGTCTTGCCGGCCGGTGAAGATCACGGCCGGGGCGGCGATCGACGGCAGTTCGGGGCGCAGGTCCACGTTCCTCGACGGGAACGGCGCGGGCCACGCCCGTACGCTGGAACGAAGCTCTTGAAATTCGGCTTGCCGGCCCCAGTAGTCGGCGAAGTAGAGCGGCAGGCCCAGGCGGAGAACCTCGGTGGCCTCCGCGTCGGTCGTCGCGACGTCGAACGCCTGCAGCGCCGTCACCACGTCGGCCGCCTCCGGCACGTCCGGATGCCGCTGCGCGTAGGCGAGCGCCGCCGCCGTTTCGGCCGCCCAGAACTCCGGATCGGTGGTCGGGGTCGCGCTGTAGAGGGCGAGACCGGCGACCCGATCGGGGTGGTCGATGGCGTAGCGCAGGGTCACCAGGCCGCCGTGCGAGTGACCGAGCAGGTACACCCGGGGCACCGCCAGGTGATCGATCAGGGCGGCCAGGAACTCGGCGTACGTGTCCACAAAGGTCGCCCCGGCCGGAAGCGGCCCGGATCCGCCGGTGCCGACCGGCTCCGGGTAGACCATCGTGAAGTGCTTCTCCAGCTCCGGCGAGCGCAGGTAGGCGTAGTCGACGCCAGGGCCGCCGGAGTGGGTGATCAGCATCGGGCCGGCGCCGGCGACGTGGTAGACCTGCCGGGTACCGGCGTGGATGAGACTGTGCGTGCCCAAGCGGCAACTCCCTCGTGCGAACGGAACTCTCCCTTATGACGGCAGTTTCGCCGCCAGGCGGCGCAGCTCGGCCTGCATGTGCCGGGGGCCGCCGCCCTGGAACGACTGGAGCACCCCGCTCGCCCGGTCGAACGCCTCCCGGGCGGCGGGCACGTCGCCGGTCTCGATGAGCAGCTCGGCGAGGCTGCGGAAGGCCTCGAAATGGTACGGCCCCTGCCCCACCGACCTGGCCGCCTCGACCGCCCGGCGCAGCTCCGCCACCGCGTCGGCGGTGCGCCCGAGCTCGATCAGGTTGTGCGCGATCGACACCCGGATCATCGCTTCCTCGTGCCGGCGGCCGACCGCGAGGTTGAGGTCGAGGGCCTGCCGCAGCTCGACGGCCGCCTTCGCGTACTGACCGAGGTGGGTCAGCGACCGCCCCATGCAGTCGAGGCACCGCATCTCCGACTTCTCGTTGCCGGCCGCCCGGCACAGCTCGACCGCGATCCGCGCGTGTTCCAGGGCCGTCTCGTGTTCGCCGAGCGCGGTGTGCGCCGAATGGAAGTTGATGTGGGTCAGCGCCTGTTCGAGCAGCATCCCCCGATCGACGAAAACCTGAAGAGCAGCGGAAAGCAAGGACAGCGATTCCTCGTACGCGTTGAGGAACCACCGAGCGCCGGCCAGACTCCGCAATACGTGCGCCTCGCCGAGCACATCCCGGTTCTCGCGGGCGGCCCGCAGCGCGAACCGCATCACGTCCTCCCAGTCCTGGAAGTGCCCGAACCACTCGAAGTACTGCTGCATGGTGATGGCCAGCTGCCAGGGCACGATGCCGTGGCCGAGGTCGGCCGCGACCCGGACCGCCTCCTTGAGCACCTCGCGCTGCCCGGCGAACCAGTCGATCGCCTCCCGGTAGGACGCCGGCCGATACGGCACCACGCCCGGCGCCGCCGGCTCGGGGGCGATCGGCGTGCGGTTCGGCTCCAGCACGACCTGGGCGTGATAGCTGCTGTGCAGGTAGAACTGCAGCAGCCGGGTGACCGCGGCCCGCTGGGCGGCGACCGGGTCGACCGAGCGGAAGAGCTCGTCGGCGTAGGCCCGCACCAGCACGTGCGAGGTGAAGCAGCCGCTCTCGTGCTCGACCGTCAGCGCCGCCTCGGTCAACTCCTCGATCTCGGCCCGGACCCGGTGCACGTCCTGCCCAGCGAGGCTCGCGCCGGCCTCGAGCGTGATGCCCGGCGTCAGCGCCACCGACAGCAGCCGGAACAGCCGCGCCGCGCCCGGGCTGAGCTGCCGGTAGGACCAGGAGAACGCGGTCCGCGGATCGGTCACGCCACGGCCCTCCGGGAAGGCGGCCAGCCGCTGCGCACCGTCGCGCAGTTCGGCGGCCACCGTCGCCAGGGACAATTTCGGGCGTACGCTCAATCGCGCGGCCAAGATCGCCAGCGCGAGCGGCAGTCGCCCGCACAGCTCGATGATCTCGTCGATGACCGCCGGCTCGACCCCGATCGGCCCCGGATTGCGCAGGTAGGCGAGCCGGCTGGTGAGGATCTGCCGGGCGTCGGCGAGATCCGGGACGTAGGCGCGGTAGAGGCGCGCACCGTCGGAGGCGGACAGCCCGACCAGCGGGCGGCGGCTGGTGATCAGCACCAGGCTGTCGACCGAGTTCGGCAGCAGCGGCCGCACCTGGGAGGCGTCCCGCGCGTCGTCGAGCATCACCAGGATCCGCTTCCCGGCGGTCCGGCTGCGATACGCCCCGACCAGGGCGTCGAAGGTGTCCGGGACGTCGTCCGCGCGCAGCCCCAGGCCGTACAGCAAGGATCGCAGTGCCTCGGCGGCGAGCACGCTGCCGTCCTCGCCCTCGTGCCCGCGCAGGTCGAGGAAGAGCTGGCCGTCGGTGAAGTCGGCGGCGACCTGATGGGCGAAGTGGGTGACCACGGTCGACTTGCCGACGCCGCCCATGCCGTCGACCGCGACCACCATCGGGCTGGTCCGCCGGGTGTCGCGCATCGAGTCGACCAGGTCGTGCAGGACGCCCAGCTCGACCGTCCGGCCCACGAACATCGGCTGGTCGGGCGGCAGCTGCGCGGGGCGCAACAGCGGCGCGTCGGCCGGCACCGGCCGCGGGTCGGTGGCCGGTGCCGGCGCCTGGGTCAGCACCTGCTGATGCGCGTCCTGCAGCTCGCGCCCCGGGTCGAGGCCGAGCTCCTCGGCCAGGCGTTCCCGGATGACCCGGTACGTTTCGAGCGCCTCGGCCTGATACCCGCCGGCCGCGAGGGTCGTCATCAGCGCGGCCTGCACCGGCTCGTGCAGCCGGCCGATCCGCGCGGCGAGCCGCAGCGCGGCGAGCACGGCGGCCGGCCGGCCCTCCCGGACGGCGACCTCGGCGGCCGCGACGGCCGCGTCGAGGAACTCCCCGTCGATGCCGGTGAACACGGCGGTGGCGCCCGCACTGTCGGCGAGGCTGCCACCGGCCGGGCCCTCGCACCGGCTCAGGGCCGCCACGTAGTGGTCGAGCGCCTGGTCCGGCTCCTTCCGGGCCAGGGCCACCCGGTCGCGGAACGCCACCAGGTCGAGCGACTCCGGCCCGGCCGCGAAGCGGTATCCGCTGTCGCGGCGGGTGATGAAGGACCCGCCGGATCGCAGCGGCAGGCCCGGTTCGAGAAGGCGGCGCAGGGCACCGACGTACTTGTGGATGACGTTGACCGCGCTGCCCGGCGGATCGGCGCCCCAGATCAGGTCGATCAGGTCACCCATGCCGATCGGCCGGTCCACCTGGGCCGCCATCACGGCCAGCAGGCAACGCTGCTGGCGCGGGCCCGGATCGATTTCGACGCCGCCCCGCCAGACCCGCAACGAGCCCATGACCTGCAGGCGCACCGAGTCAGGAGAGGTCAACGAATAATCCTTCGAAGTTGATGGAGGTTTCACGGTAGTCGGCGCGAGTGGAGGACTTGTGAAATCCAACTGGATCGCGAGCGGGCCGGCCGGGCCATGTCGGCCAGGCCACACCTCCGGCCGGCATACCGGCGAGGGCGCTGGGGTTCACCACGAGCAACCCCAGCGCCTTCCGCCTTCCCTGGAGGTCATCCTCTGATGCGTGCCGACACGGGATTCCACCCCGGTGAGCTGGCCGTGCAGCGCCAGGCCGGCGTACGGAACGAGGCCGCCCGGCTCGCCCGCATGCTCGACCCGGCCGAGTTGTCCGGCGGCGTCGCGCGGTTCCTGGCCGAGCGGACCTTCCTGGCCCTCACCGGCCGGGACGCGACCGGCCGGCTCTGGACCTCGCCGCTCGCCGGGCCGCCCGGCCTTCTGCAGGTCCGGTCCGGCCACGAGCTGGCCGTGCACGCCGGGTTCGCCGCCGGCGACCCGCTGTCCGGGATCGCCACCGGGCAGAAGGTGGGCACGTCGAGCGTCGACTTCGCCCGGCAGCGCCGGGTGCGGATCAACGGCCTCCTCACCGTGGCCACCGAGCATGTGCTGGTGGTCGAGGTCGAGCAGGCGTACGGAAATTGCCCGCAGTTCATCCAGCCGCGCCTGCTGGAGCCGGACAGCGCCGGGCAGCCGGCGGCCGGCGGGGACGCGCGCCGCGGCACCGCGCTCGAACCGGACGACATCGCGCTGATCCGCTCGGCCGACGCCTTCTTCCTCGGCACCGCGAACCCGGACCAGGGCGCCGACGCGTCCCACCGCGGCGGGCCGCCCGGCTTCGTCCGGGTCGACGAACGCGGGCTGTGGTGGCCGGACTATCCCGGCAACAACATGTTCAACAGCCTCGGCAACCTGGCGGTGAGCCCGGAGGCGGCGCTGTTGTTCCCCGACTTCGCCACCGGCGGCGCCCTGCACCTGTCCGGGACCGCCCGGATCGAGTGGGGCGAGGCCGGCCGCCCCGGTGACGACGGGCACACCGGCCGTGTCGTCCGCTTCCAACCCGAGCAGGTGGTCGCCGTGCACGGCCTGCCGCTGCACGAGGTCGCGCACCGCTCTTACCCGCACAACCCGCCCGTCAAGTCATGAGTACGTGAGCGTCCACTGGGGATCAATACCGTCCTCGGCATGAGAATTATCCACGTACGACATGCGGTGGCGGCGGCCGCGGCGGCGGTCCTGGTGTCGGCCCTGCTGCCGGCGAGCGTGCAGGCCGGGGAATCGCGCGCGGTGCCCGGCGTCGTCGCGATCGACGCCGGCACCGGCGCCGTCCGGCAGATCGCCGCCCTCGACGGCTTCCTCACCGCGACCAGCACGGCCGCGCCGGAGAAGATCGCCCGCGGCTACCTCGCCGCGCACCGGGCCGTCTTCGGTGCCGCGGCGGCCGGGCTGGCCGGTCTCCGGCTCCGCAAGGACTACGTCGACATCGAGGGCACCCACCACCTGAGCTTCACCCAGAACGTCGGTGGCGTGGAGGTCGTCGGCAGCGGCGTCAAGGTGCACGTCACCGGGGACGGACGGATCATCTCGGTCGACGGCTCCCCGCTGGCCGGCCTGCCCGCCTCTCTGAGAACCGCGACGTTCACCGACGGTGGTCCGGGCCGCCAGGTCGTTTTCGGCACCGCCGACGGACCCCGGCCGGCCCGGGAGGTGATCGACATGGACGAGGGCTACCTGAGCGTGGTGGACGCGGCCGACGGCACGCTGCTGTCCCGCCGGAGCCTCGTCGCCAACGACCACGCGACGACCTGGGAGAACTACCCGGGCGCGCCGTCCGGCGGCACCCAGCACACCGTCGACCTCGGCCGATGGCTGCCGGCCGGCTCGCCGACGCTGACCGGCAACGCGGCGCACGTCTACTCGGACGTCAACGACGACGACGCCGCGCAGGAGTCGGAGGAGGTCCGGCCGGGCGCTACCACCAGCTTCGACTTCCCGTTCACCGACTTCTCCGCCCAGGTCGGCGCCCCGTGCTCGGCGCAGCGGCAATGCTCGTGGAACCCGGCCGTGCCGAACTCCTGGCAGGTCAACCGGGCGCAGAACGCGACCCAGCTCTTCGCCTACCTGAACACCTGGCACGACCACCTCAACGCCGCCCCGATCGGCTTCACCCGGCAGGCCGGCAACTTCGAGGCGGTCGACGGCGACGCGGTCGACGGCCAGGCGATGGACGGCGCGGACACCGCGGACGGCCTGCCCGACGCCGACCACGACAACAACGCCAACATGACGACCGGCCCGGACGGCACCGCGCCGCGCATGCAGATGTACCTGTTCCAGCGGTCGGCATCGGTCCTGGCCGGGAACTCCGGGGACGCGGCCGACATCGTCTTCCACGAGTACACCCACGGGCTGTCCGAGCGACTGGTCGTGGACGCCGCCGGCAACGGCACGATGACCGGCGATCAGGCGCGGGCGATGGGCGAGGCCTGGGGCGACTGGTACGGCCTGGACTACCTGGTCGACAAGGGGTACGAGCAGGACGACACGATCGACGGCGACGTCCGCGAGGGCGACTACATCCTGAACGGGCGCGCGGTCCGCAGCGAGCCGATCGACTGCCCGGTCGGCAGCACCGAGCCGGTCTGCGCGGGCACTCCGGCCGCGGGCGCCGGTGGCTACACCTACGGCGACTACGGCCGGATCCGCTCGGCGGGCGGCCCGGAGATCCACGCCGACGGGGAGATCTGGGCGCAGACGCTCTGGGACCTGCGGACGACGATCGGCAGCTGGAAGGCCCGCTCGCTGGTGACCCGGGCGATGGAGCTGGCCCCGGCCGATCCGTCCTACCTCGACATGCGCAACGCGATCCTGCTCGCCGACCGGGTGGTCGACCACGGCCGCGGCCAGGACCGGATCTGGCAGGTGTTCGCCGCCCGCGGCATGGGCGTGAACGCCGGCACCGACGGCGCCACCGACACCTCGCCGGCCGAGGACTTCACGGTCCCGCCGAAGGTGTAGACCGATCAGGGCGAGGATGCGACCGCCGGTCGCGTCCTCGCCCTGATCAACGTCGAGCTACGAGCGGGCCGACCGCCGCCGCAGCGGCCGGATGGCCAGCGCCAGACCGGCCGCGGTGAACAGGACGCCCAGCAGCGCGGTGCTCAAAGCGTTCACCCCGGTCGTCGGCAGCCCACCATCGTCAGCCTTGGCGGCGACCGTCACGGTCAGCGTCAGGCGGCGGGTGCTGCCATCGGGAGCGACGCCGTACGCCAGCACGGTGTGCTTCCCCGGCGCCAGGTCGGCCGGCAGGGTGACCGGCAGCCGCAGCTTCCCGGACCGGTCGGTGACCCCGGTCGCCAGCATCCGCGGTGCGGAGTAGACGGTGATCCGCACCGTGGAGTTGGCCGCGAACCCGGCCCCGATCACGGTGAACGTGTCGCCGGGCTGCGCCGCCGGGACGTCACCCTTGTCCGTGGTCAGACCCGCGTTCCCGGAATCGGGTGCGGTGTCCGGCGCCTTGGGTTGCGTCGGGATCACCATGTTCGACGGCGCGCTCGCCGCGGAATCGCCACCATCTTGCAGATGGGCGACAACCCTTACGGTGTACGCCGTTCCCGCGACCCCGCCCAGCACGCAACTCGTCGCGGTCGTGGTGCTGCATGAGGACGGGCCGGGGTCGGCGGTCGCGGTGTAGCCGGACGCGCCCGTCACCGCGGCCCACGACGCGATGATCGACGCGACTCCGCCGCGTGCCTGGACCCCGGTCACCGCCCGCGGGCTGACCTGGACGTTGTTGCTGGTCCCGGTGATCGACCCGGTGTCGGTGGCGGTCACCGTCCGGCCGCCGCTGGTGCCGAACGTGACCCGGGCCGTGCCCACGCCGTTGCTGATGCTGGTCGGGCTCGACGGCAGCACCGCCGCCGCGTCGGTGGAGGTCCACGCCACCGTGCCGTCGTAGCTGGTGACGGTGTTGTCCCCGGCGTCCTTCGCCGTCACGGTCACCGTCACCGTCGTGCCGGCCGTCGCCGACGCGGGAGCCGTCACCGCGAAGTGGGTCACCGTCACCGGGATGAAGGTGACGCCCGCCGGTTTGACCGTGACGTTGTTGCTGGTTCCGGTGATCGCGAAGAAGTCGGTCGCCGTCACGGTCCAGCTGCCCTTGGTGTGGAATGTGATCGAGTCGGTGCCGACGCCGTTGGTGAGGATGGTCGGGCTCGACGGCAAAACCGCCGCCGAGTCCGTCGACGTCCACGCCACCGATCCGGCATAGCCGGTGACCGTGTTCTCGGCGGCGTCCTTCGCCGTCACGGTCGCGGTCACCGCCTTGTCCACCGTCGCCGACGCCGGGGCCGCGACCACGAAATGGTCCGCCGCCCCCGGATCGACCGCGACGCTGTTGCTGGTTCCGCTGATCGAGCCGTCCGTGGCGGTCACGGTCTGACTGCCGCTGGTGGTGAAGGTGATCTGTTCGGTGCCGGCGCCGCCGGTCAAGCTGGTCGGGCTGGATGGCAGCACCGCCGCCGAGTCGGTCGACGCCCACGTCACCGAGCCGGCATAGCTGGTGACCGTGTTGCCGGCGGCGTCCATCGCGGTCACGGTCACCGTCTCCGGCGTGCCCGATGTCGTCGAAGCGGGCGCCGACACCGCGAAGTGCGTCACCGCCCCCGGATCGACCGCGACGCTGCCACTGGTGCCGGTGTTCGCGACGATGTCGGTCACCGTGACGGTCTGGCTGCCGCTCGTCCTGAACGTGATCTGCTTGCTGGTCACCCCGTTGGTCAGGCTGGTCGCGGTCGGCGGCAGCACCGCCGCCGAGTCGGTCGACGACCACGCCACCGAGCCGGAGTAGTTGGTGACCGTGTTCCCGGCGGCGTCGAGCGCCGTCACGGTCGCGGTCACCGGCGTGCCGGCCGTCGCCGACGCCGGGGCGGACACCGCAAAGTGCGTCACCGCCCCCGGTTCGACCGTGACGCCCCCGCTGGTGCCGGTGATCGAGCTGCCGTCGGTGACGGTCACGGTCCGGCTGCCGGCAGTGCTGAACGTGACCGGCTCGACTCCCACACCGTTGGTCAGGCTGGTCGAGCTCGACGGCAGCACCGCCGACGGGTCCGACGACGTCCACGTCAGCGTCCCGCCGTAGCCGGTCACCGTGTTCTCACCGGCGTCCTTCGCCGTCACGGTCACGTTCACGGCAGTGCCCGCCGTCGCCGACGCCGGAGCGGACACCACGAAATGCGTTACCGGCGGCCCGTTGACGACCTGGGTCAGGGTGTTGGAGGTGCTGGGACCGAACGTGACGTCACCGCCGTAGACGCCGGTGATCGAGCGCGAACCGGCGCTCAGCGCGGACGTGCTCACGGTGGCCTGCGCGCAGTTCGTTCCACCGCCGGCGACAAGAGTCCCCGGGCCGAGCGAGGTAGCACCGTCCTTGAAGGTGACCGTTCCGGTGGGGGTCGCGCCGAGTCCGCAGACGGTATCGGTGAAGGTCACCGAGTTCCCCGCGGCCGAGGGGTTGGCCGAGGAGGTCACCGTCGACACCGGAGTCGGCGTGTTCGGAATGATCGACAGCGTGTTGGAGATGAAGTTGCTGACCGCGAAGTCGGGCTTTCCGTCCTGGTCGAAATCCGCCACGGCGATCCCCCAGGGGAACATCCCGGCCGGCGAGTCGGCCTTGGCGGCGAAGGCGCCGGCACCGTTGCCCGACAGCACCGACACCGTATTGGCGTTACGGTTCGCCACGACAATGTCGAGCTTGCCGTCGCTGTTGAAGTCGTCCAGTGCCATCCCGGACGGGTTGGTCCCGGTGGTGTAGTCGACCTTGGCGGCGAAGGTCCCGTTGCCGTTGCCCAGCAGCACCGACACCGTGGCGGAGTTGAGGTTGCTCACCGCGAGGTCGGGCTTTCCGTCCTGGTCGAAATCCCCGACCTGCACGGCGAACGGGTAGTTTCCGGTGGTGTAGTCGACCTTGGCGGCGAAGGTACCGTTGCCGTTTCCCAACAGCACCGACACGGAATTGGTGCCGCCGTTGGTCACCACGAGGTCAGGCTTTCCGTCCTGGTTGAAATCGCCGACAGCCAGCGCGTACGGGGAGGACCCGGCGGTGTAGTTGACGCTGGTCCCGAAGGTGCCGTCACCGGCGCCCAGCAGCACCGACACCACGACCGCACTACTCGCGGCCACGGCGAGATCGAGTTTGGTGTCGTTGTTGAAATCGCCGACCACCACCCCGACCGAGGCGGATGCGACGGCGTAGTTGACCCTGGTGCCGAAGGTACCGTCACCGACGCCCAACAGCACCGACACCATGCTGGCGCCATTGCTCGTCACCGCGAGATCGAGTTTGTTGTCGCCGTTGAAGTCTCCGGTGGCCACCCCGATCGGCGCGACCAGGGTGCTGTAATCGACCTTGTTGGCGAAGGCACCGCCGCCGGTGGCCAGCAGTACCGACACGTTGTCGGAGTTGACGTTGACCACGGCGACATCGGGCCTGTTGTCGCCGTTGAAATCCCCGGCGGCCACTCCGATCGGGAAGCTCCCGGTCGGGTACGCAACCTTCGTGGCGTAGCCGGCCTGGGCAGCGGCGGTCGGCAGCATCACCCACGCGGCCAACAGACCAAGAATCCCTGCCCACGCACGACGCTTTACCGACCCGCGATCCCCCACCGCACGCACTCCCTTGCCAACAGCCACTAGGCCCCCGAGGTCACGGTGGGTTTTATGACTTTAAAGCCCACTGACCTGCGATTTGGCCGTTTTGCCGTTTCAGGGGATATTGATGGGGCCGATGCGGCTAGGACGCGGAGAGGACGTCGACCACGAAGCGCAGGGCGCCGGCCGGCTGGCCGCCGGTCGGGTTGTCGCCGTAGGCCAGGTCGGACGGGATGTCGAGCTGCACCCGGCTGCCCACCTTCACCCCGAGCAGCCCCTGGTCCCAGCCCTTGATGACGCCGCCGGACCCGATCTGGAAGCTGAACGCCTCCGACCGGCTCCACGACGAGTCGAACTCCTTGCCGTCGGAGTAGCCGACGCCGACGTAGTTCACCTCGATCGTCTGACCGGACTGGACCGCCGCGCCGGTGCCCGCGATGAGGGTCGTCGTCTTGAGCTTGGCGACCGTGCCGGTGCCCGCGGTCGCGGTCGGCTTCGTCGACAGGGCCGGGTCGGCCCCGGCCGGAACCGGCGGGAACGCCGCACTGGACGCGGCCGCGCTGGGCGTGGCCTCCGCACTCGCGCTCGCGGCGGCCGGGCTCTTGTCCGACGACGTCTGGGTGATCCACACGACGAGCCCGACGAGCAGCGCCAGCACGACGACCGCCGAGCCGCCGACGGTCAGCGCCTGGCGGCGCTTCTGCTTCGCCCGGGCGCGCGCCTTGGCCACCTTGGCCTCGGCCCGCTTCTCCGCTTTCGTCTTGAGCGGCGGCCCACCAGGGCCTTTACGCGAGGGACCAGCAGCAGCACGCTTGGTAGCCGCAGTCCCGCGGCTAGTCACAGATTCCGGCACGGGCCGACAATACGACACTCTTCTGTGGTGGCCCACCCCGTACGGACGCTGTATCGTTCAGAAGGTTTTGAATGTTAGGAGAATCGGGTGGATGAGGAACGGCGGTTCGCCGAAGAGGTGGGCGTCGTGCTGTCCGGGATAGGCTTGCCGGCTGCGTTCGGCAAGCTGATGGGCCGGCTGCTCATCTGCGATCCGCCGCAGCAGAGCAGCGCCCAGCTCGCCCGGTCGCTCGGCCTCTCCAAGGGCTCGGTCAGCACCGGCATGCGCGCGCTGGAGCAGGTCGGCATGGTGCGGCGGGTGCCCGGCGCGGGCCGCGGCCACGTGTACGAGATGCTGCCCGACGCGCTGGTCCGCACGGTCGACGCCCGGCGCGTCTACCTGGCCATCCACGCCCTGATGCAGAACGGCATCGACCTGCTCGGCGGCGACGAGAGCCTGCCGCGGGCGCAACGGCTGCGGGTGAGCCGCGACTTCTACGCCTTCATGGCCGAGCGGATCCCCCAGCTGATCGACGAGTTCGCGCGACGAGAAGGACTCACCTAGGAACCAACGAAAGGACGCATGATGGCGGACATCCCGGCCATCCAGACCGAAGCCCTGGTCAAGCGCTACGGCCCCCGGGGCACGACCGCGCTCAAGGGCCTCGACCTCACCGTCTCCCCCGGCGAGGTGTTCGGCTTCCTCGGCCCCAACGGCGCCGGCAAGAGCACCACGATCCGCATCCTGCTCGATCTGATCCGGCCCACCACCGGCACGGTCCGGGTCCTCGGCGCCGATCCACGCTCTGACCCCGCCCTTCGCTCCCGGATCGGCTACCTGGCCGGCGACTTCGTCGCGGACGCCCGGCAGACCGGCCGCGAACTGCTCACCTACCTCGGCGACCTGCGCGGCGGCGTCCCCGCCCGGCGCATCGACGAGTTCGCGGCCCGGTGGGACCTCGACCTCGGCAAGCGGATCGGCAGCCTGTCCAAGGGCAACCGGCAGAAGATCGGTGTGCTGCAGGCCTTCATGCACGAGCCGCCGCTGCTCATCCTGGACGAGCCGACCAGCGGCCTCGATCCGTTCCTGCAGCAGCAGTTCGTCGCCGAGGTCCAGGCCGCCGCCCGGCGCGGGCAGACCGTCTTCATGTCGTCGCACGTGATGAGCGAGGTGCAGCAGACCTGCGACCGGGTCGGCATCATCCGGGCCGGCACCCTGGTCGCCGTCGAGCACATCGACGACCTGCGGAAACGGGCCCTCCGCAAGATTGAGGTGCACTTCGACACCGACGCACCGGTCGTCGAGGCGGCCGGCCTCTCCGACGTGGTGGTGGACGGCACAGTGCTGCGGGGCAAGCTCGCCGGCGACGCCGACGCGTTCGTGAAGGCACTGGCCCGGCACCACGTGGTCGATCTGATCAGCGAGGAACCCGAGCTCGAGGAGCTCTTCTTCACCTACTACCGGCATGAGGAGGCGTGATGCGCGTCTTCCGGAAGGCGGTGCGGGACAACCGCCGCGCGTGGCTCGGCTGGATCGTGGCGCTCACCGCGGTCGCCGCGATGTACGCGTCGTTCTACCGCAGCATCGACAACCCGGCGATGACCGACGCCCTCAATTCGTTCCCGCAGGCCCTCAAGGAGGCCTTCCACCTGCAGGACTACACGCAGCCGGCGAACTACTTCGCGGCCAGCGTCTTCGGGTTGCTGGTGCCGATCCTGGTCGCGGTCTTCGCCATCGCGGCCGGGGTGAAGGCGGTGGCCGGCGACGAGGAGGCGGGCACCCTCGACCTGGTCCTGGCCCAGCCGGTCGGCCGGGTCTCGCTCGCCCTGCAACGCTTCCTGGCCGTCGCCGCGGCGATGGTCGCCGCGGCCGCGGTCATGTGCCTGGTCGTCATCGCGCTGCGCGGCCCGGGCCGGTTCACCGCCCTGCCCCCCGGCCGGCTGGTCGCGATCTGCCTGCAGCTGGCCCTGTTCGGACTGCTGTTCGCCGCGCTCGCCTACGGGGTCGGCGCCTGGACCGGACGCCGCGCCCAGGCGCTCGCCGTGAGCGCGGTCGTCGCCGTGCTCGGCTATCTGGCCGATTCGTTCTTCACCCAGATCAACGGTCTGAAGTGGACGGAGAGGCTCTCCCCCTTCGACTGGTACCTGGGCGGCGAACCGTTGAAGCACGGCGTGCAGTGGGGCCACGCCGGCCTGCTGCTCGGCTTCGCCGTCCTGTTCGTCGCCGCCGGCACCTGGCGCTTCAACCGGCGCGACCTCAGTTCTTCCTGACCGGGCGGGAAGCCGCATGGTACGAACCGGTGTTGGCGACCCGGCCGGTGCCGGGCTGGCCGGTGCCGGGCTGGCCGTCCCGCCGGTTGCGCACCGAGCGCATCTCCGCCTGCGCGCTGACCGCCGCCTCGGCCGGGCTGGGGAGAAACGTGGGCCATTCGTCGGCGGCCGGCCGGTGGATCCACTGCTGCTCCGGGTCGATCCAGACCGGGCAGCGGCCCTGGGCCAGCGCGTAGCGCACCGCGTCGCAGACCTGGCCCCGGGCGCCCGGCTGCCAGACCACCAGCAGTTCGTCGGCCTCGTCGATCATCGCGCGATGGCAGGCGATCAGGGAGCGTGGCTGCGGCGTCGCGCCGTAGACCAGCGGCGCCCGGCCGGCCCGGCCCATCAGCCGCATCCATTCCACCCGGTCGGCGTCCGGCCAGCTGTCCGCCTGGCGGAGAAACGGCAGGTGGAGCCCCAGATCGACGTGCGCGCGCAGCACCGCGTCGGCCCACCACAGGCCGGGGCCGCGGGACATCCCGGAGAGGCCGCGGGTCATGCCGTTGGTGTCGCGCAGCCGGACCGCGGCCCGCACCAATTCCCGGTGGACCCACCGCCTCGCCGCGGGTTCGAGAAGGTACGCCGGATGTCCGATCAATGCGACCGTGGGCCAGGTCTGCTGCGGCGCCCCCACGATGACCACCTTTTACTCTCCGTCGCGACAAGGTCATCCTCTGATACGGATCCCGTCACTCAACGGATCAGCATCCATCGAAAAGAGTAAAGATTGCATCGACAGGCGTGGATGCGTACGTTCTTCGGTCATGAAACGCGTCGCTGCGCTCGCCGTCACCGTCCTTGCCGGTGCCGCCCTCGCCGTCGTCTCGGCCGGGCCGGCCTCCGCCGCGATCGGCGCCGTCCGCGGCGCCGCGTCGGGGCTCTGCCTGGACGCGCTCAGCGCCGGCACCGCCAACGGCACGCTGCTCGACCTCTACACCTGCAACGGCGGCGGCAACCAGAAATGGAACGTCACCGTGGGGTCGGCGGGCTGCCCGGCTTCCGGCGGACTGACCTGGACCCTCGCCCGGGCCTCGTCGCCGACGGCCGACCAGACCGACGCCTACACCCAGATCACCACGGCGATGAATCTCGCCGTCGCCGAGTACAACTGCTATCTGGGTACGGCCAAAGCCCTTTACGTCACGTACGACACCAGCGTGGCGACGGCCGACGGCAACTACAACGGCACGATCCGGTTCGGCAGCAGCCGTGGCTACATGAACCAGGCGACCGCCCAGCACGAGATCGCGCACACCCTCGGCGTCGGCACCTACAGCACCTGGTCGGCGCACGTGTCCGGCGGCCAGTGGACCGGCAGCGCCGCCATCGCCAAACTACGGTCGGTGACCGGGAACGCGTCGGCCGTGCTCTACGCCGACACCCAGCACTTCTGGCCGTACGGGCTCAACCAGGCCGCCGAGGCGACGTCGGCCGACGACTACATCCGGAACGTGAAGCTGGTGGCCGCGCTGCGCACCGACATGGGCCTGTGAACTGAATCACCGCCGTGGAGCCAACCTATCCGGGTCTCGCGCGTCCCTCCATGCGACAGTGCACCACTGACCGTACTGGAGCTTCTGATGCGCAAACCCACTCGTGCCCTCGCGGTCGCCGCCGGCGCCGTTGCCGTCGTCGCCATCGGCGGGGTGACCACGGCGGCGGCGTTCGCCGACGACGCGACCCCCGCGCCGGCGCCCTCGGCGACCGCATCGGCGGCCCCGTCGCCGGCCACGTCCGGCTCCACGCCGGCGACGACCGCGTCCCGGAGTCACCCGGCCGCCACCGCCACCGCCGCACCGGTCTCGCCGGTTCCCAGCGCGACGGCCGCCCCGAGGACGCGCCCGTCGGCCTCTGCGCCGGCGGAGACCGCCAAGCCGACGCGGATCACCACGCCGGCGCCGACCGCCTCGACCCGCGCCACCTCCTGAGCGCATCGCGGGCCGGCCCCGCCGGCCCGCGACCGCCCTTACCACCACCCACACCGACGAGGCCCTGCGTGACCTTTGCACTGCCGATGCCGACATCGCTGCTTCGCTGGATGCGCGGGGCGATGTCCGGCCCCGCCGTCGCGGCGCCCGCCGACGCCCCGGCGATCAGCGCGCTGTACCGGGAACGCCGGCTGCCGCTGATCCGGATGGCCGTGCTCATGGTCGACGACCAGCCGACGGCCGAGGACATCGTGCAGGACGTCTTCACCCGGCTCTACCGCCGGCACCGCGACGACCTGAGCGCGGTGGCCGACCCGTACGCCTATCTGATCTCCGGGGTGATGAACGCGGCCCGCTCGGTGCTGCGCCGCCGCCGGATCGCCCGGGCCTACCTGCCGCCGCGGCGGGACCCGGTGCCGGCCGCCGAGGACCAGGCCCTGCTCGGCGCGGACAACCTCGAGGTGATCCGGGCCCTGGGCCGGCTGACCGCGCGGCAGCGGCAGATCATCGTGCTGCGCTACTGGTCGGACCTGTCCGAGCGGGAGATCGCCACCGCCCTGCGCATCTCGGCCGGAACCGTGAAGTCGACCGCGCACCACGCCCTGCGGGTGCTGCGGGCCCAGTTGGGGGAGAAATGAGCGACACCGACCTGGAGCAGCGGGTACGCCGGGCCCTGGCCGCCCGGGCGGCCGCCGTCACCGGCCAGGGCGTGCGGCCCGCGGCCGACCCGGCGCGCGCCGAAACACGCCGCTGGTGGCTGCCGCTGTCCGCCGGGCTCGCCGCCGCGGCCGTGTCGATCCTGGTGTTCGCCCTGCTACGCCCGCCCGCCCCGGTCGCGCCACCGGTGATGCCGGGTTCCTCGCCGGCGCCGGCCGCGAGCTCGCGCCCCACCCCCACCCCGACCGCGACGTCGAGCCAGGCCGGCCCGATCCCGTCGACCTCGGCCTCGGCTTCGGCGTCGGCGTCGGCCAAGCCGGAGACGGCAAGCCCCGCGAGCACGGGTCCGGTCACCCGCGCCACGCCGTAGCGCGGCGCGGCGTTGTGCGGCGGCGACAACCGGAGCGCCCAACTGTGTCGCCCACGCCGTTCAAGACATCGACGTTCGTAAATACAATGGAACTCCCCGGTAACAAGCGCAAAGGAGCGTTCCATGACCGTCTCCGCAGCCCGCTGGGCCGTCATCGCCGCGGCCCTACCCGTCGGAGTTCTCGCCGCACCGCTGCCCGCCCTGGCCGACCCGGTGTCCGCGCCGTACACGTGCACCAGCATCCTGGGCACCGACGCGGTGACCATCACCGGCGAGCTCGTCGCCACCCCGAACCCGGCCGCGGCCGGCTCCCCGGTCGCGTTCGACCTGACCGTGACCGACCTCGGCCTCACCGCCCCGCTGCGGATCAAGTCGTGGAGCGGCACCGCCGTCCTGCAGGTCAGCGGGGCCGAGACCGGCTCGTTCACGCTGGCCGGCAGCGGCGGCGCGATCCCGGCCGGCGACCCGATCACCGGCGAGCTGACCGGCAGCTGGACCCCGTCGGTGGCCGGCACAGACACCCTCACCGGCGGCGCGGTGGACATCACCGCCGACGTCCAGCTGATCGGCTCGGTCAAGCTCGCCTGCACCCCGGACGCCGGCCAGCCGGCGGCGGGCACCCTGACCGTCCAGTGATCCCTCCGCCCGGGCCGGCTTTCGCGGGCCCGGGCGGTCGCCGGAGCCGAAACCCTCCTAACCGGCCGGTGGACGCCAGACCGTGAAGTCCCGGAGATGGAAATGGCTGGCCACGGTGCGGACGGCGAACCAGCCGCTTTCGTACGCGTCGGGATCCGTGTGGTCACGGCGCTGCGCCGGTGGCTGCCGGAACCGGCCGCGGGCGCGCCGACCCTACGCGCGGCCCTGGGCCTGCGCGAGGTGGCGATCCGGCAGGCCGGCCGGTCCACGTTGACCAGCCGGCGGCGGGCTCAGCTGATCAGCGCGTCCGCGTACAGCTCGGCGACCGAGGCCGGGTCGGCGAGTTCGGGCCCGATCGCGGTCAGGCCGAAGTCGACGACGTCCGCGCCCAGGTCGCTCAGCAGCCGCGCCAGGAACGCCTCGGCCAGGTCGGCCTGCGCCTGCATGTCCGCGGTGACGACCGGAATGGCGAGCACCCCGGCGAGGGCATTGGCCGGCAACTGGTCGAGAAGCACCTTGAGCACGCCCGAGTAGCTGCTGCGGTACGTCGGGGTCGCCACGATCAACAGGGTGGCGTCCTGCAATGCCAACAGGGCCTCGCCGGTGGCGCCATCGCCGGAGACCAGCAGACCCGGACCCAACTGGGAAACGTCGACCACCACCACGGTGGTGTCACCCCGGCTCATCGCGAACCGTTCGCCGACCGCCGTGGCCAGCTGCAACGTCCTCGATCCGGGATCGGGATGGCCGGAAACCACAACCACGTCCGACATACGGCCTACCCTCCGATCGCTTCGATCTCACGCCATCATCACGCCAGAAAGCCGCCAAAGCTATCCGTGCACTCGACAATTACGCTGCGTCACTACTCCCCGCGGCGGACGGCCTTCGTGTATCGGCGGCACGGGACGGCGATGGTGCCGGTGCCGGCGCTCGCCGCATACTCGAATCCGCCGGCGTCGCGCCAGCCCTGCCGCTCGTAGAACCGCCGCGCCCGGGCATTGCCCGGGACCACCGCCAGCCAGGCCGCCGCGAAGCCGGCCGCGGCGACCCGGCGCTCGGCCTCGGCCAGCAGGGCCGCGGCCGTGCCGGTGCCGCGGTGCGCCGCCGCCACGTACACCTGCTCGACCTCGTCGCCGGCCACCATGACGAAGCCGGCCACCTCACCGTCGACGACGGCCACGGTCGTGTCCGGCAGGCGATCGGCCGCCCGGGTGCGGAACGTCTCGGGTGTGCGCTCGTCGGCGAGCGCCGCGGGCACGTGCCCCAGATGGCCGTCGCGCCAGCCCTGATGCCAGATGCCGGCGATCGAACCGACGTCATCGATTCTCGCTTCACGCATCCCCGAACCCTATAACGAAAAGTCGAATGATGAAAAAGTGTTACGCCGGGAAATGCACGCGAGTCGCGCCGAATTCGCGGTCCACTTCTATTGATGTCGAAGGAAACACCCTGGCAATATGCGATTCACGCGATTCAATGTAAGCGTTCTCCGTCCCGCAGGAGCATCCCCATGACTGTCATGAGTAAGGCCTGGCGTGCCGCCGTCGCGGTGGTGACGCTCGCCGCCGGCGGTGTCGTCGTCGCGCTCGCCGCCGGCCCGGCGGCCGCCGCCACGATCGACACCAGCGCGTCGTATGTGCTGGTCAACCGCAACAGCGGCAAGGCCCTCGACGTCTACAACCTGGCCACCACCGACGGCGCCCGGATCACCCAGTGGACCCGTAACGACCAGTCGCAGCAGCAGTGGCAGTTCGTCGACTCCGGCGGCGGCTACTACCGGCTCAAGTCCAAGCTGTCCGGCAAGGTGCTCGACGTCTACAACTTCTCGACCGCCGACGGCGGCTCGATCGTGCAGTGGACCGACAACAACTCCACCAACCAGCAATTCAGCATTCAGGACGTCGACGGTTACATCCAGCTGTTGAACCGCAACAGCGGCAAAGCCGTCGAGGTGCAGGGCGCGGCCACCGCCGACGGCGGAAACATCGTCCAGTACGCCGACTGGAACGGCACCAATCAGCAGTGGCAGCTCGTCCCGGTCGGCAGTTCCGCCGCGTGCACCCTTCCCTCGTCCTACCGCTGGTCGTCGACCGGCGCGCTGGCCACCCCGAAGTCGGGCTGGGTGTCGCTCAAGGACTTCACGGTCGTGCCCTACAACGGCAAGCAGCTCGTCTACGCGACCACCCACGACACCGGGTCGACCTGGGGCTCGATGAACTTCACCCCGTTCACCAACTGGTCGGACATGGCCTCGGCCGCGCAGAACGGCATGTCGTCCGGCACCGTCGCACCCACGCTGTTCTACTTCGCGCCGAAGAACATCTGGGTACTCACCTATCAGTGGGGCGCGACCGCGTTCTCCTACCGCACCTCCACCGACCCCACCAACGCCAACGGCTGGTCGGCGGCCCAGCCGCTGTTCTCCGGCAGCATCACCGGCTCCGGCACCGGGCCGATCGACCAGACCCTGATCGCCGACGGCACCACCATGTACCTGTTCTTCGCCGGCGACAACGGCAAGATCTACCGGGCGAGCATGCCGATCGGCAACTTCCCCGGCAGCTTCGGCTCCTCCTACACGACCGTCATGAGCGACACCACGAACAACCTGTTCGAGGCGCCGCAGGTCTACAAGGTGGCCGGCCAGAACCAGTACCTGATGATCGTCGAGGCGATCGGCGCGAACGGCCGCTACTTCCGCTCGTTCACCGCCACCAGCCTCGGCGGCTCCTGGACGGCCCAGGCCGCCACCGAGAGCAACCCGTTCGCCGGCAAGGCCAACAGCGGCGCGACGTGGACGAATGACATCAGCCACGGCGAGCTGATCCGCACCACCGCCGACCAGACCTTCACCGTCGACCCCTGCAACCTGCAACTGCTCTACCAGGGCCGCTCCCCCAGCTCCGGCGGCGACTACGGCCTCCTGCCGTACCGCCCGGGCCTGCTGACCCGGCAGCGCTAACCGCGAAACGGGCGGGTCCGGCATGCGCCGGGCCCGCCCATCGGTGGCCTGACCCGGCACGCTAAGCCAGCGGCGCGCGGACCAGGAACGAGCTGTCCGCGCGGAAGGTCGCGGAACCGTCGTCCTGATCGACCCAGAGCTCGGTGCCCACGTGCCGCAGGAAGAAGCCGGGATAGTTGGCCGACTCCAGCGCCACCGAACCGGTGGGCTCGCCGGCCCGCACGCAGAACGTCGCGTCCCCCCGGTCCAGCGAGGTCTGGCCGTCCCCGCTCACCCGCAGCCGCCATTCCTGGTGGCGCAGGTGCCGGCCGTCCGCGGCCCGGAACGTGAAGCAGCCCGCATCGGCCAGGCCCGGGCCCGCGTCGAAGGTCGCCCGGCCCCGGGCCGCTTTGCCGGTGGCCGTGTCGAGCCGGCTCAGATTCCCGTCGATGGCGACGAACCGGCCGCGCGCGTTGGCCGCCTCCAGCGACAGCCGCCCGGCCCGGATCACCGGGACCGCGGCGGACGGTGCCGCGATCGCCGGGGTGGCCGGTGGCGGATGGGCGGACCGATCGGCCGTCGCCCAGAGGCCGGCCGCGGCCAGGGCCGCGACCGCGGCGGAAACGGCCCACGCCCGCGGAATGCGGTCGAGGATCGACGGAATCGTGCCGGTGGCGACGGTGTGCGCGGTCGCCGCCTCGACCGCCGCCGGCACCGGGAGCAGCACGAAGCCGGGGAGCAGGCGCTCGGCCGGGATGCGGCCGGCGGCAGCCTCGGTGCAGGCCGCGCAGGATCGGGTGTGCCGGGCGATCCGCTTGCGCCAGAACGGGTTCGGCACCCCGTTCCAGTCGGCCACCACCTCGGCCAGCCCGGGGCAACCGGGCACGGCGTCCAGCGCCGCCACGATCGTCCGGCCGAGGTCGAGCTGATCGCGCATCCGCTGCAGGCGCACGCCGACGTGGCCGGCGGTGAGCCCGAGCGCCCCGGCCACCTCGGCCCGGGAGAGCTCGCCGGCCGTCTCCAGCCACCACAGCGACAGCACCGCCCGCTCCTCGGTGGACAGCCACCGCCCGGCGTGCCGCACCTGGCGGCGCTGGGCGGCGATCTCGACCCGCAGCAGCGCCGGGCCTTCCAGCTCGGCCGCGGGGTCCCGCTGCCAGGCCGCCTCCTCGAGGGTGGCGAGGTGCCCGGCGGTGCGGCCGGTGCGGGTCAGGTAGGTGCCGACCTGGCGGACGGTGATCGCCGCCAGCCACGGCCGGAAGCTCTCCGGCCGGCGCAGCCGGGGCAGTTGCCGCAGCGTACGCAAAATAATGTCCTGCACGACGTCGTCGACGTCCGGGTGGGCGCCGAGCGCCTGCCGGACGATGTTGTAGATCATCGGCAGGTGCCGGCGGACCAGCGCATCCAGGGCTTCGCGGTCACCGGCCCGCGCGGCGACGGCGAGCGCGTCGTCGGACTCGCGGTCCCGTCGCGCCCGCGGCGAGATCGCGAGCCTGCCCGTCAACCAAAGACCCCTGTGAACGTTCTCAATGTGTCCCGCATGTTACGAGAGCGCATTGAAACTTTCAACGAGTACGCCTCAGGTGACCGGGGTGGCCGTGCAGTGCGCGTCGGCGCGGTCGAGCACCAGGTCTTCCGGGGTCGGGTAACGGCGATGCAGCCCGGCGAGGACATGGTCGTACGCAACGCGGTTGTAAGGGAGGTCGCGCATGTGGGCGATGGAGGCCCGGACGGTCGCGGCGAACTCCTCCGGCCAGCGCACCTCGTGCATCGCCTTGACGGTGTGGTCGTCCCGGTCGACCAGGACGATCCGGACGATCGGATCGGCGTCGACGCCCGGCAAGCCGTCCTCGTGCTCGTAGAGGTGCGGGTTGTACGGGATCTGCGACCACGACAGGATCGGGCCGAGCCGGTAGGCCAGGATGCCGGTGTGTTCCCCGTCGACCCACGCGAACCGGGTCGGGGCCGCCGTGACGGCCTCGACCTCCAGCTCGTGCGGGCGGCTGAGGAAGAGCATCAACTGCACCGGCTCGCCCGCGAACATCGTGAGGGCGGCGCCCTCCGGATAGTCGGCATACTGCTCCAGCCGACTGCCGACCTGGACGATGGAGTGCACCCGGTCAGCGTATCGGGGTTGGCGCGGCCTGGTGGGTGTTTGCCCCGGTCAGGACACCGTCACGTCGTCGAACCACACGCTGCCGGTGTTGTCGCCGGACTTGAGGTGCAGCTGGACGCTAGCCGCCCCGGTCGGCGCGACCGCGTCGACGAAGAGCTTCGTCCAGGTGGACGTGCCGGCCGGCAGGCGGTTGGAGGTGTTCTGGCTGATCCAGGTGCCGTTGATGTCGAACCAGCTCAGCGCCAGCTCGGTGGTCCCGGTGGCGGCGGTGCCCTTGGCGTAGACCTCGGCGTGCCACGACGCCCCGGCCTGGACCGGTGTGATCGGCGAGGTGAGCAGGGACGGCAGCCCGCTGGTGGTGCGGGTGGTGCCGGTGAACCGGGCCGACTGGGTGCCGGTGCGGGCGGTCTCGGTGGTGATCACGGCGACGCCGGCCGCGGGCTGGTAGTTCCGCCACGGCGAGTCGATCGCGGCCGCCTCGAACCCGAGGTTGAGGATGCTGTTCGGGGTCGACCCGCCGGTCCACGCGCCGCTGACGACTCCGGCGGCGAATTTCGCGGTGCCGTCGGTGCGGTAGAGGCCGTACTTGTATTGCGCCGGCTGGGTGGAGACCGCCGAGTTCGACGGGATGGCGCCGGCCGCGAAGTCGTTGAGGATCCACGGCGCCACCGAGCCGACGCCCGCCACCTGGGCGGCGCGGAAGACCCGGGCCAGGAAGGCACCCTGCTCCCCCTCGGTGCCGGACAGGGTGCTGAGCCCGGTCTCGCCGACGACCACCAGGTCGGGAGCGACCGCGGTCTGGGCCCGGCGGATCTCGGCGAGGGCCCGCTCGGACGCGCCGTAGAAGTGGAAGTCGTAGAAGTCCAGCGGGGTGGTGGCGAGCTGCGCCTTCAGGCTGGTCATCCCGGCCGCGCCGCTGGTGCCGTCGACGGTCAGGGTCAGCGGCATGGCCGGCAGGGTGGCGCGGATCGCCGGGATCAGCTGACGGGCCCAGTTCATCGCGGCGGCATCGCCCGGCGAGACCTCGTTCTTGAGCTCGACGGCGATCACCCGCGGATCATCGATGTACGGCGAGAGCAGGCTCAACGCCCAGATGACGCTGTTGTCCACGTCGGAGTAGCCGTTCCACCAGTCGAACAGCGTCAGCTTGACGCTGAGCCCGTGGGCATCGGCGATGCCGATGAACTGACTGAGTTTCGCGGTGTACGCCGAGGACGGCGCCGGGTAGCCGAAGGTCGTCGGGAAGACGATGACGCGGACGGCGGTGGCGCCGAGCGCGGCCGCCTTGGTCAGGTCGATGTCGATCCGGGCCGGGTCGAAGTTCGTCCACATCGACGTCCAGCCGGCGGTCGACGGGTAGTAGTTGATGGTCTTCGCGACCTGCACGGCGGCCATCCGGCTCGCCAGGGTGGGCACCGCAGCATGCGCGGGAGGGGCCACGAGCATGGTGCCGGCCAGCAGAACACCGGCCAGAACGGAGAGACGTACACGGAATTTGGGCATGCGGAAGCCAGCCTTCACATCGAACTGTTCGGGGGGAGGCGGAGCACGACGCGGCCGGCGTCGTGGCATTCGGCCTTGGTGAAGTACGCACGTCCAGGCGGTTCGTCGTTGAAGTGCCGTCCTGGCGTCGGCTGATGCACGAGGGCATCTATTGACGACGGTAAGGGCCGTCTCCCGCGTCCGGCAATGACTCCCACGTGCCAAGCGCGTATGCCGTTCCGGCCGCATATGCAGGCGAGGCGACTTGCTCGATGGTCCGTAAGATGGGCGGGCGTGACGATGGATGAGCGCGCCGGCCGGGTGCTGCGGCTGATCACCGACGAGCCGGTGCGCGGCGGCGACGGCGACGGCGTCACCGGGGTGCTGCGCCGGCTGTGCAGCGCCGCCGAACGAGCCCTGTCCGCCCAGGGTGTGGGCGTGAGCGTGGGGGCCGAGGCCGGCGTGCCGGGCGTGGCCGCGGTGTCCGGGCCGGCCTGCCGGGCGCTCGAGGAGTTGCAGTTCACCCTGGGCGAGGGCCCGTGCCTGGAGGCGTTCAACCGGCGCCGGCCGGTGCTCGTCCCCGACCTGGCCGACGAGTCGCCCGGGCGGTGGCCGGCCTACCTGCCGGCCCTGCACGAACAGGGCGTGCAGGCGGTGTTCGCCTTCCCGTTGCAGATCGGCGCCGCCCGCCTCGGCACCCTCGACATCTTCCGCGGCCGGCCGGGCTCCCTGACCGCCGGCGAGCTGCGGGACGCGCTGACCTTCGCCGACGTGGCGGTCACGACGTTGCTGGACGGTCAGGCGCAGGCGCCGCCGGGAGCCGCGGCCGACGGGCTCGACGAGGTGATGGGGCAGCGCGCGGAGGTCTTCCAGGCCCAGGGAATGGTGTCGGTGCAGCTCAGGGTCACGCTCAGCGACGCGCTGGCCCGGCTGCGTGCCCACGCGTACGCGGAGGATCGCGCGTTGGGAGAGGTAGCGCGCGACGTGGTGGCGCGTAGGCTTTCGTTCGGCAGCGGCCAGTCGTGACCGCCGTCGGCACGGTTTCCGGACAAGGGTGGGAGGCCCCGTGACCACCGTTTCCGCCGAACGGCTCGCAACCCTGTTCGTCGAGGTCGCCGACACGCTGATCGACGACTTCGACGTGGTCGAGTTCCTGCAGATGCTCACCCAGCGGGTGGCCGACCTGTTCGACACCGGCGAGGCCGGGCTGATGCTCGCCGATCATCGCAACAGGCTGAATTTCATGGCCGCCTCCGACGAGAGCGCCCGCCTGATGGAGTTGTTCCAACTTCAATATGGTGACGGTCCGTGCCTGGACGCCTTCCGCACCGCCCGCCCGGTGACCAACGTGAACCTGGCCGCCGCGGCCGGCAAATGGCCCGAGTTCGCACCGCGCGCCGCCCAGGCCGGATTCCAGTCGGTGCACGCGTTCCCGCTGCGGCTGCGCCGGGAGGTGATCGGCGCGATGGGCGTGTTCGGCAGCGCCACCGAGCTGGACGACGCGGACACCCTGATCGTGCAGTCCCTGGCCGACGTCGCGGTGATCGGCCTCCTGCAGGAACGGTCCATCCGCCGGGGCGAGGCCCTCACCGAACAACTACAGGGCGCCCTGAACAGCCGCGTCATCATCGAGCAGGCGAAGGGCGTGGTGGCTCAGGCCTACGGCGTGAACCCCGACGAGGCGTACGCCCTGATCCGCGCTTTCTCCCGCAACACCAACCGGCACCTCAGCGAGGTAGCCGCCACCATCGTCAACGAGCTCCCGGCCCTGCCGAACCTGACGACTCGCTGACGTCACCGGCGGCAGGCCGCCAGGATCAGGGCGCTGACGCGGCCGCCGGCGTCGCGCGCGCCGCCCGTACCCGGTCGGTTGAACTCTGATGTCGGACTTATCGGGTTTTGGGGTTTAAAGGACTGTTTTGTGGGAGGGTCGGCGCGGGCCGCGTCCAGCCGCGGATGCGCACCGGGCCGTGGAGGCACGTCATGACACTCGAATCCGCTCTCTCCCGCCGTGCTCTGCTGGCCGGCGTCGGGCTCACCGCCGGCGCCGCCGCCGGCCTGCTCGGGGGCGCGCCCGCGCTCGCCAAGGCCGGCGACGCGGTGACCGCCTACCACGGGGTCTCCGGCGCGGTTCACCAGCAGCGTTTCGACAGCCTCATCCAGCAGGGCTACCGGATGATCTCGGTCAGCGTCTACGGGAGCCGGTTCAGTCCGCTCTACGCCGCCGTCTGGGTGCAGCGCGGCGGGCCGGCCTGGGCCGCGCTGCACGGACTCAACGCCGCCGGCTATCAGGCGCGGTTCGACCAACTCACCGCGGACGGCTACGTCGCCACCCGGGTCAGTGCCACCGGCAGCCGGGTCGACCCGGTGTTCGCCGCGATCTTCGAGCAGCGGCCGCCCGGCACCTGGCAGGCCCGGCACGGCCTGGTCGACGGGGCCGCCACCACCCCGGGCACGCTGTCGAACCTGATGTCCTGGGCGCGCACCAACAACTGCATCCCCACCTCGCTGGCGATCTACGGCGGCGCCGCCGACCGCACCTACGCCGCCACCGTCCTGCCCAACGCGGGTGGGGTCGGCTGGCGGGCGCACCAGATGGGCTCGTCCAGTGACTACCAGGGCTGGTTCAACCAGTACACCCAGCTGGGGATGCGGCCGACCGTGGTCGACGCGTCCGACGCCCTGCAGTACGCGGCGATCTTCACCAACGACAGCGTCGGCCCCTGGGTCGCCCGGCACGACCAGACGTCCGCGCAGTACCAGACCGAGTTCGACACCCAGGCCGCGCAGGGCCGATTCCCGATCTCGGTGCAGGGCGGCGGCCTCGGCGCGGGCATCCGGTACGCATCGGTGTTCGCCGCGGTCTGAACAGCCGCGACACTGGACGGCATGACCCGCTTCGACGCGGCCGTGCCGGGCTCGGGAATCATCACCGCGCAGGGCGAGCTCCGAACGGCGTAATCTATTGATCTCCTATGGTTGATGGATAGATACGGGAGAAACCGTGCGATTTCAGGTCCTCGACATCCTGCCGCACCTCACGAACCCGGTCACCGGCCGCGAGATCCGGCCGGACGAGCGCTTCGCCCAGGCCCTGACCTCGGCCCGCTACGCCGAGCAGTTCGGCTACGACGCCGTGGCGCTCGGCGAGCGGCACGCCGGCGCGTTCCTGTCCAGCGGGGTCGGCGTCCTGCTCGGCGCGATCGCCGCCACCACCAGCCGGGTGCGCATCCAGACCGGCGTCTCGGTGCTGTCGATCCACGACCCGCTGCGCGCCGCCGAGGACTACGCCACCGTCGACCAGCTCTCCCGCGGCCGGCTCGAGCTGGTCATCGGCAAGGGCAACGAGCTGCGCCAGCTGCCGATGTTCAACATCGAGAACGGCGAGCAGTGGGACGCGCTGGCCGAGAAGTACGGTCTGCTGCGCCGGCTGTGGCGCGAGGAAAATGTCACCTGGCAGGGCCGGTTCCGCGGCCCGCTCGACGGAGTGACCAGCCTGCCCAGGCCGTACGCGGGGGCACCGCGGATCTGGCACGGCTCGGCCACCACGCTCACCTCGGCCGAGCTCGCCGCCGAGTGGGGCGATCCGCTCTTCTCCGCCAACGCGATCCAGCCCCGCGACAACTACACCGTCCTGATCGACCACTACCGGCAGCGGTACGCCGAACGCGGCCACGACCCTCGGTTCGCCTACGTCGCGGCGGGCGCCGGCTTCCTCTACCTCGCCGACACCACCCAACAGGCACGAGAAGCCTTCGGACCGACGTACGAACGGATCGTCGCCTACTTCAACCAGCCCGGAAACCACACGCCCGGCAACGAGATGACCTTCTCGGACATCGACGACGCGATCGCCCGCGGGCCGGTCCTGGTCGGCTCGCCGCAGCAGATCGCCGAGAAGATCCTGTGGTTCCACGAGGGTTTCGGGCACGACCTGCAGTCGTTCAGCCTGCCCACGATGATCCCGCACGAGCAGCAGCTGACCATGCTCGAGCGGCTCGCCGCCGAGGTGCTCCCGGTCGTCCGCAAGGCCGCGCCGACCACGCTGTGGAGCGACGCGGACCCGTACGGCGGGCGGCCCGCCGCGCACGGCCGCACGGTCGCCGACGCCGCCGCGGAGATCGAGAAGGCGACGTCATGACTCCGTGAACTCTGAATTCCTATTCTGCTGATAGGTTATCGGAATGAGCGTTCTCGATGCCATCGGCGAAACGCCGCTGATCCGGCTCACCCGGGTGACCGCGGGGATCGCCGCCGCGGTCCACCTCAAGGCCGAGTTCCTCAACCCCGGCGGCAGCGTCAAGGACCGGGCCGCGCTCTCGATGGTCAACGCCGCCGAGGCATCCGGCGAGCTGAAGCCGGGCGGCGTGATCGTCGAGGGCACATCCGGCAACACCGGCATCGGGCTGGCCATCGTCGGGGCGCAGCGCGGCTACCGGACCATCGTCGTGGTGCCCGACAAGAGCAGCGCGGAGAAGGTCGCGACGCTGCGGGCGTACGGCGCCGAGGTGGTCGTCACCACCGGCGGGGTCACCCGCGACGACCCTCGGCACGTCTCCCAGGTCGCCGCCCGGCTGGCCGAGGAGACGCCGGACGCCTGGCTGGCCGGGCAGTACGACAACCCCGCCAACCCCGGCGCCCACCTGGCCACGACCGGCCCGGAGATCTGGCGGCAGACCGGCGGCCGGGTCACCCACTTCGTGGCCGGCGTCGGCACCGGCGGCACGATCAGCGGCGCCGGCGCCTATCTGCACGAGACCGGCCCGGTCACGATCGTCGGCGCCGACCCACAAAGCTCGGCCTACGGCGGCGGGGACGGCAGTCCGTACTACGTGGAGAGCATCGGCCACTACGTCCACCCGGACACGGTCGAGGACGTGTGGCCGCAGTCCTACCACCCGGCGGTGGTGGACCGCCTGGAGCGGGTCACCGACCGGGAGTCGATCGAGATGACCCGCCGGCTGGCCCGCGAGGAGGGCATCCTGGTCGGCGCCTCGACCGGGACGGCGGTGGTGGCGGCCCTGCGGGTGGCCCGCGAGCTCGGACCGGATGCGCTGGTGGTGGTGCTCGCGCCCGACTCGGGCCGGGCCTACCTGTCGAAGTACTTCGACGACGGCTGGCTGCGGCGGGCCGGTTTCCCGGCCCCACCGGCGCCCGGGCCGCTGGTCGGCGACGGCCCGGTGCAGCCGCCGGCCTTCGCCCCAGCCGGCGACCGGGCCGAAGACCCGGCCGGCGACCGGGCCGAAACCCCAGCCGGCGACCGGGCCGAAACCCCAGCCGGCGACCGGGCCGAAAACCCAGCTGACCAGCAGGTCGAAGACCCGGCCGGCGGGCAGGTCGGTGACGTCGATGCCGCGCCGACCGGTGTCGCCCTGCTCGTGCTCCCCCGCTCGACGCCGTCGGACGACGCCCCGGCCCCCGGCGACGTCGTCGGCTGGGTCGACGGCTCTTGGCCGGAGACACCGCACCCCCTGCCGACGGTCGGGGTCGGCGAGCCGGTCGCCGAGGCGCTGGCCCGCACCCCGGCCGACGCCACCTGGCTGGCCGTCCTGACCGACGGCCGGATCACCGGCGTGATCACCCGCTCGGCCCTGACCGAGCTGCCCTGGTGACCGTGATCCGCACCGCGCACCCGCACGAGTGGCCGAGCGTCGGAGAACTCACCCGCGGTACGCCGTGACGAACGCGTCCCGCACCCCGGCCGGCACGCCGTTCCCGTCGTAGGTGCCGGCGCGCAGGAAGAAGTCGAGGTACTCCCCCTCGTGCCCGGCCACGACCTCTTCCGCCAGGCCCGGGACGCCGTGGAAACCCAACCACCACGGTGGAGCGAAATCCTCCGCGCCCGGCAGTCCACGACCGCCCGGCCTGACCTGCCGCCTGACCAGCGGGCCGAAGGCCGGTGGGCCAACCACCGGGCGGGTCGAAGGTAAGTGGGCCAACCACCGGGCGGCCTGACCGGCGGGCCCAAGACCCGCCCGGCCTGACCAAGCGATCCGGCGGCCTGACCCGGCGTTCACCAAGCGGGCGTCGGTGCCGCTGCCTGGAAGTGGCCGCGCAGCGTGGTGGTCTCGTACTCGTGGCGGTAGAGGCCTCGGCGGCGCAGGATCGGCACCAGCTCGTCGGCGATCACCTCCAGGCCGTCGGCCAGGACGTCCGGCTGCAGGTTGAAACCGTCGATCGCGCCCGCGTGGAACCAGTCCTCGATGTGGTCGGCCAACTGCTCGGGAGTGCCGACGAAACCCGCGTGGCCGGAACCGGTGTAGCGGGTCTGCTTCAGGTATTCGCGGACCGTGGGGTTGGTGCGGCGGATCTGGGTCACGATCGACTCGCGGAAGCCGATGCTGCCCTGGAACGTCTGCGGGTCGGCGGGGGCGGCCAGGACGTCCTCCGGGAACGGCTCGTCCAGCTCCAGCTTCGACGCGTCGTAGCCGATCGACTGGGACAGCCAACCGATCGAGTAGGACGCGGGGCCGGCGTCGTACAGCTCGTCGCTGCGCCGTTTTGCCTCCTCCTCGGTGCTGCCCAGGCTCAGCAGCAGGCCGGGCAGGATCTTCACGTCGTCCGGGGACCGGCCGTTGTCCCGGGCGTAGCCCTTGACCAGGCGGTAGTGCTCGATCGCCTGCTGTTTGGTCAGCTCGGCCGCGAACACGCCCTCGGCCACCCGGCCGGCCAGCGCCCGGCCCTTCGCCGAGCCGCCGGCCTGCAGCAGCACCGGGCGGCCCTGCGCGGACGGCGGCACCCGCAACCGGCCGTCGACGTCGAAGAACTCGCCGTGGTGGTGGATGTCATGGCCGGTGGCGGCCGACTCCCACAGCGCGGTGGCGACGTCGACGAACTCGGACGCCCGCTCGTAACGGTCGTCGCGCAACGGCACGTCGGCGAGGCCGAAGTTGCGGGCGGACACCGCGCCGCGGGTGGTGACGATGTTCCAGCCGACCCGGCCGCCGGACAGCACGTCGGCGGAGAGGAGGCGCTGGGCCAGCTCGTACGGGTCGTTGAAGGTCGTCGAGGCGGTCGACACCAGGCCGACGTGTGAGGTGGCGCCGGCGACGTAACCCCAGTTCACGGTCGGTTCCAGCTTGATCGGGTTGGCGTCGTAGGCGGGATCGCCGAGGGCCGGGCCGTCGGCCAGGAAGATCGCGTCGAGGGTGCCGCGCTCGGCGGTGCGGCCGATGCCCTCCCAGTAGGCGGGGTCGACGAAGGAGTCCTTCGCCAGCAGCGGCGACTGCCAGGCGGCCGGCAGGTAGCCGAGGACGAGCACGTTGATGCCGAGGATGACGTGCCCCGTGCGGCGGTCGGTCATGGTTGTCTCTTTCCGGGTTTCACAGAGGGCCGGGTTTCACAGAGGGCCGGGTTTCACAGAGGGCCAGGGATCACAGGGACGGGTTCGGCGCGGGCACGGCGAACGCGGGCCGGCCGCCCACCGCACGGGCCGGAGCGGACAGGCCGAGGGCGGCGCGCAGCGGGCCCGGCGGCACAGGCGTGAAGGCCCTGCTCTCGATGTCGGTCAGGATCTCGGCGAGGCTCTGGCCGGCGACCGGCCGCAGCAGCGTGCCGGGGCCGACGATCAGGTCGATCGGGGCCGAGTCGGCGACGACGTCGTCGGGGCCGGTCGGATACCAGGCGATCAGCGACGCTCCGGTGGGTGGTTCCGGCACGTTGAGCGGGCCGGCGACGGAGTAGACGCCGTCGTGGTCGATGTGCACGATCCGGTCCGACTGCACCAGGATGCCGGTCTCCCGGTCGCCGATGACCGAGTCGTACGGCCAGCTCTGTTCGAGGGCCCGCACGACCCGCGCCGCGTCGATCGCGGTCGCCGCGGTCAGCGGCAGCCCGCCCGGCTCGGGCACCGCGTAGGCATCGGCCGCCCCGAACAGCACGCCGCTGCGCCCGCGCGAAAGGTGCCCGAGCGAGGCGACCCGGCGGGCGAGGTTGTAGGGCTGGTCACGCTGCGGGCTGGCAACGATCAAAAACCGGGCTTGCCGGGTACGGGCGGCCAGGCTTGCGCCGATCGCGCTGCTGTCCAGCGTCACCGGCGACGGGCCGCTGCCGTCGATCCGGTCGATGCCGAGCACGGTGTACGCGAGCGGCAGCGCCTCCCAGCGGGCCAGCAGCGCCGGGTTCCCGGCCAGCTCGATGAGGTGCGGCCCGGCGAGGCCGAGGGCGAGGTGGGTCATCTGCTTTCCTCCAGTTGGAAGGACGGCCGCCAGCCGATCGCCGGGCCGATCTCGGTGGCCAGCACGTGCAGCCGGGCCCGGGCGTTGGCCGCGTCGAACTCGTCGCGGTAGGAGAAGTTGGCGACGAAGTCGGTCGCGCCGGCCGTGATCGCCGGGTCGGTGCCGATCCGCTCGGCGATGTCGCCGGGTGAGCCGTAGAACGGCACGAGGTCGAGGTATTCGCGCACGCTGAGGCCGCGCAGCCGGTCGTTGCCGCTGAGCGCGGCCCGGTCGGCCAGGCCCTGCAGTCGCGGCCCGAGGATCGGTTCGAACTCGCGCAGCACCGATTCCTTGTCACGTCCGGCGTAGACGAACCGGAACACCGCGACGCGCGGCTCGCCCCGAAGGGCGTCGAGATAGGCCCGGACCTTCGGGGCCTGGCCGGTGCCGGCCGGGTCGAAGAACGCGCCCTGCTGCAGTCCGTCCCCGGCCCGCCCGGCGGCGGCCGCCGACTCGACGCTGGTGGCAGCCTGCCAGAGGTGCCGGCGAACCCGCGAGCCGTCCGGATACAGACGCGGCCCGGCGGCCGCAGCCGCCGGGCCGCGCCCCGCGGCTCCCGCCGCCGGGAGGCGCCCCTCGACCCCCGCCGCGGGGAAACGCCCCGAAGCCCCGGGCAACAGTGGCCGGCCGTCGAGGGCGGCGTGCAGCGTGGCGATCTTGCTCGCGTAGAGCTCGTGGCGCTGCTCGGCGGCCACGCCGAAGGCGGCGAAGCCGTCCAGGTTGGCGCCGCCGGTGCCGAGGCCCAGGTGCAGCCGGCCGCCGGTGAGCGCGTCGACGACCGCGGCGTCCTCGGCCAGCCGCAGCGGGTCCTCCAGGGACAGGGTGGTGATGCCGGTGCCGAGGGTGATGCGGGACGTGCGGGCGGCCGCGGCGACCAGGAACGGCAGCGGCGACGGGAACGGCCCGTCGGTGTTGTCGAAGTGGTGCTGGTCGACCCACACGCTGTCGATGCCGAGTCGTTCGGCGTACGCGATGGTGTCGATCACCTCGTCGTAGACCCGCGCGACCTGGTCGATCTGCCCCGAGCTGGTGCGGAAGTTGAGGGCGAAGCCCAGGCGGAGCACCATCAGTTGCCCTGCCCACCACGCTGGACAGCGCTGAAGGACAGGTTGGGGACCGGGTCGGTGCCGTTGACGATCCAGTCGCCGAGGATGCGGGCCTTGTAGACCCGCGGGTTGTGCGAGGCGAGGGTGCGGGCGTTGCGCCAGTGCCGGTCGAGCCCGATCTTCTCGGACACGCCGGAGGCGCCGAGCGCGTCGAAGACGGTGGTGGTCGCCTGCAGGGCCGCCTCGATGATGGTCAGCTGCGCCTGCGCGACCGCGACCTCGGTCTCCAGAACGGTCCGCTCGTGCAGGGCGACCCCGTCGATGCTGCGGGCGGCCGCCCGCAGTGCCGCCCCGGCCGCGAACGCGTGCGCCGACACCTGACCGATGACCTGCAGCAACTGGCCGTCGCGGGTCGGCGCGGCGTCGAGGGCCTGCGGGTAGTTGCGGCCGCGGGCCTTGAGGGCGGCGACCCCGTCGCGCAGCGCGGCCCGGGTGATGCCGGTCAGCACCGACAGCATCGCGGTCTGGTAGAAGTGCCCCTGGTAGGCGAAGCGCTCGCCGGCCGGGAAGACGTCGCCCTCGGCGGCCGGCACGTCGGTGTAGGTGGCGCTGCCGCTGGCGGTCGCCCGCTGGCCGAAGCCGGGCCAGTCGTCGACCAGTTCCACGCCGGGGTCGTCCCGGCGGACCAGCGCGGTCAGTACGGTGTCGCCGTCGCCCTTGCCGAGCACGTCGAGCCAGTCGGCGTAGAGGCTGCCGGTGGCGTAGAACTTGGCCCCGCTGACCAGGAACCGGTCGCCGTCGCGGCGTACGAAGGTCTTCAGGTCGGCGAAGGTGCCGTTGTTGGCCTCGGTCCAGCCGCCGCCGACGAACTCGCCGTCCAGGAAACGCTGGATCCACCGGTCGTTGGTGGCCGACGGTGCCGCGTTGAGCCGGTCCTCGACGAACGCGAGGTGGTTGCGCCAGATGTGCGCGACGTTGGCGTCCGCCTCGGCGAGGTCGGCGAGCAGCGCGAAGGTCTGTTCGAGGGAGGCGCCGAAGCCGCCGCGCTCGACCGGGATGCGCACCCGGCCGAGGCCCGCCTCCTTCAGCCAGCCCACCTGCTCGTGCGGGAGGATCCGCTCCTTCTCCCGGGCGACGTTGCCCTCGGCGATCCGGTCGAAGACCGGCTGGAACAGCGCGGACAGCTCGGCGTCGGTGGCGGTGGCCGGGCGCAGGTAGGACGGGGCGTGGATGGTGGTCATGATCAACCCTTCGTGGTGGTGGGGGCGCCGATCGGCAGGACCGCGTCGAGCAGCGCTCGGGTGGCGGGCTGCCGGTCGGCCGCGAAGAGTTCGTCGGCGGAGAACGTCTCGATCAGCGATCCCTGGTGCATGACGCCGATGCGGTCGCAGACGAACTCGATGACGGCCAGGTTGTGGCCGATGAACAGGTAGGTCAGGTCGAGCTCGTCCTTGAGGTCGAGCAGCAGGTTGAGGATGGTGGCCTGGGTGGACACGTCCAGGGCCGAGGTGGGCTCGTCGAGGATCAGCAGGTCCGGTTCGAGGGCGATGGCCCGGGCGATGCTGACCCGCTGCCGCTGCCCGCCGGAGAACTCGCGCGGGTAGCGGTCGGCGTAACCGGCGCTGAGCCCGACCAGGTCGAGGGCGCGGCCGGTCAGCTCGGCGGCCTGCCTACGGCCGGTGGCCTTGCCCAGCCGCAGCAGCGGGCGGGCGATCTGGTCGCCGACCTTGATGCGCGGGTTCAGGGCGGTGGTGGCGTCCTGGAAGACGTACTGGAATCGGCGGCGCAGCTCCCGGCCGGCCGCGGCGACGTCCGTACCGTCGAAATTGATCTTGCCGGCGGTGCGCGGGAGAAGGCCGCCGGCCAGGCGGGCGAGGGTGGATTTGCCGGAGCCGGATTCGCCGATGAGGCCGAAGATCTCGCCCCGGCGCACGCTGAGCGTGACGTCGTCGACCGCGCGGAGCGTTGCCTTGTGGCGCCCGGTGCCGAGCCCGCCGACCGTGAAGTCCTTGCTGACGCGCGAAATTTCCAAGATCGGCCGACCTGCAGCCGGGCTGGCCAATACATTCGGGCCGGTCGAATCGCCCAGGCCGGCCGAACCACCCGGCCTGGGCGATCGGCCCGACCTTGGCGATGGGCTCGGCCTTGGCGATGGGCTCGGCCTGGGTGAGTCGGTCTCGCTGCTCAGGTGTACGCGGGCAGTGTGCGCGGCGGCGGAAAGAAGGCGCCGCTCCTGGCCGCCGGCCGAGTGGCGCTGCCCGATCTCCGGGACCGAGTCGATCAGGGTGCGGGTGTAGGGATGCTCCGGGGCACCGAGGACCTGCGCCGTCTCCCCCACCTCGACGATGGCGCCCTCGCGCATCACCGCGACCCGCGAGCTGGTGTGCGAGACGACGCCGAAGTCGTGGGTGATCAGCAGGACCGCGGTGCCGGTCTCGCCGGTCAGGTCGAGCAGCAGGTCCAGGATCTGCTTCTGCACGGTGGCGTCGAGCGCGGTGGTCGGCTCGTCGGCGATGAGCAGCTTCGGCCCGGATAGCCCGGCCAGGGCGATCATCACCCGCTGCCGCATGCCGCCGGAGAGCTCGTGCGGGTAGGACCGCAGCACCCGCTCCGGATCGGTGATGCCGACCCGGTCGAGCCAGGTGCGGCCGACCTCCCGGGCTTCGTCGCGGGAGACGCGCAGGTGCAGCCGGGCGGTGTCGCCGAGCTGGCTGCCGATGGTGAACGACGGGTCGAGCGACGTCACCGGGTCCTGGAAGATCATGCCGATCCCGGCGCCGCGGAAGACGTTGAGCCTTTTCTCCGGCAGCCCGACGAGTTCGTTGCCCTCGAAGCGGATGCTGCCGGCGGTGATCCGGGCGGTGCCGGGCAGCAGGCCGAGGATGCTCGCGGCGGTGACGCTCTTGCCCGAGCCGGATTCGCCGACCAGCGCGAGCACCTCGCCCGGGCGCACCTCGAGGTCGACGCCGCGAACGGCGTGCACGACGTCCCCGGGCAGTGGGAAGTCGACGTGCAGGCCGTCGACGGTGAGCACGGCGGTCATGGGAGGGTCACCTGCCTTAGGGGTTGAGGACGTCGCGGAGGCCGTCGCCGAGCCAGTTGAAGGCGAGGGCGACCAGCAGGATGGCGACGGCGGGGAAGGTCGCGACGCCCGGCGAGCCGGTGACCAGCACCTTCGCGCCCTCTGCGAGCATCCGGCCCCAGTCGGGGTTGGGCGGCTGGATGCCGAGGCCCAACGCGCTCAGGCTGGCGGTGAAGACGATGTTGATGCCGACCAGGCTCGTGCCGTAGATGACGACCGAGGAGACCAGGTTGGGCAGCACCTCGGTGAGCAGGATGGCCGGCTCGGACGCGCCGAGCGAGCGGGCCGCCTCCACGTAGTCCTTGCCGCGTTCGATCTTGGCCTCGGCGTAGACGATCCGGGTCACGTAGGGCACCGCGCCGAAGACGACCGTGCCGATCAGCACGCCCGGTCCGGGCTGGACGATCGCGGCCAGCGACAGCGCCACCAGGATCACCGGAAAGGCGAAGAGCAGATCGATCACCCGCATGAGTACGCCGGAGGTCCGGCGCCCGGCGAACGCGCCGGTCAGGCCGAGCAGGGTCCCGATGACCAGCGCGGCCGCGACCGAGACGGTGGCGACGACCAGGGCGCCGCGACCGCCGTACAGCAGCCGGCTGAGCACGTCGCGGCCCTGGTCGTCGGTGCCGAGGAGGTGGCCGGCCGACCCGGTCGGGAGCAGCACGCTCTCCGGGTCGCCGGCGTTCGGGTCGTGCGGGGCGAGCCACGGCGCCAGCACCGAGATGCCGATCACCACGACCAGGACGACGAGCCCGAGCAGGGCCTCGCGGTTGCGGACGAAGCGGGCGACCGCCGAGCGCCGGAGGCGGGGTGGAGCGATGACCGCGGTCATGCGTGCCTCAATCGGGGGTTGAGCAGGTCGAGGAGCACGTCGGTGATCAGGTTGACGACCACGAACACGACGGCGACCAGGAGGATGCCGGACTGGATGACCGGGTAGTCGGAGCCGGCGATGGCGTTGAGCAGCACGCTGCCGAGGCCGGGCCAGGAGAAGATGGTCTCCACGAACACCACGCCGGTGATCACCGAGCCGACCGTGAGGCCGGTGGTGTTGACGATCGGCGGCAGGATGTTGCGGCCGATGTGCTTGCCGAGGATCGCGGCCCGGCCGAAGCCCTGCGACCGGTAGGTGCGGATGTAGTCGGACTGCGCGCTCTCGATGACCGCCGCCCGGACGAACCGGGCGACGATCAGCATCGAGACGAGCGAGGCCGCGAAGGCCGGGGCGATCAGGTGCAGCAGCAGGTCGCCGAAGCCACCGTCGCCGCGCAGATCGTGCATGCCGCCGGCCGGCAGCCAGTTCCAGCGCACCGCGGTCAGCCAGATGATGATCAGGCCGAACCAGTAGATCGGCAGGTTGCTGCCGATCTGGACGAACAGCATCGCGGCCCGGTCGGCGGGCCGGCCGTGCCGGATCCCGGCGGCGAACCCGATCAGCACGCCCAGGACGACGGTGACCACGGTGGTCGCCGCGCCCAGGATGAGCGTGTTGAGGAAAGCCGGGTAGACGATGCCGGAGACCGGGCTGCGAACGCTGAGCGAGATCCCGCCGCCGTTGGTGAACATGTCGCGCAGCCAGTGCAGGTACTGCGACCAGGCGGTCTGGTCCAGGCCGTACGCCTGCCGGATCTGTTCGATCTGTTCCGCCGACATCTTCTGGCTGAGGACGTCCTTGATCGGGTCGGCCGGGCCGGCCTGCGAGATGAAGAACACCAGCAGGCTGATCACGAAGAGCAGCGGGACGAGGTTCACCAGCCGCCACAGGATCTGTCGCGTCATGGTCAGTCAGCCACCCAGACCTGGGCGAGGTCGTAGTGGTCCTGCTGCGGCCAGACGAACCCGCCGACCCGCTCGGACACGGCGTAGTAGCGGTTGAAGGACAGCAGCGGGAAGACCGTGGCGTCCGTGGCCCAGGTCTGCGCGGCGGCCTGCCAGAGCTCCGTGGACTTGGCCGGGTCGGGGTTGTAGGCGGCCGTGTCGATCGCCTTGAGCGTGTCGGCGCTGGTGTCGGAGTACTTGTCGCCGTCCCGGATGCCCACGCTGTAGTTGTGCGAGATCTTCACCCAGTTCGGCGCGACGTAGCCCCACTCGCCGAGGTTGAGACCATCTTCGGGCTTGAGGTTGGCCGACCGGGTGCCGTAGGTGATCCACTCGAACGACTGCACCGACGCCTCGATGCCGACCGCCTTCAGCTGCTGCTGGATGTACTCGGCGGTGGGCTGCCCGGTGGTGTCGCTCAGGATCGTGAAGGAGATCTGCCCGGGCTGGTAGCCGGCCTCGGCGATCAGCTTCTTGGCCGCCTCCGGGTCGTACGGGTAGTCGACCGCCGACGCGTCGTACGCCTCGTTGCCCTGGTTGATGATCGAGGTCGCCGCCTCGGCGTACCCCTTGTAGATCTTCTCGGCCAGGGTCTTGCGGTCGACCGCCTGGATGATGGCCTGCCGGACCTTCTTGTTCTGCAGGTATTTGTTGGTGTAGTTGAAGTTGTAGTAGATGATCTGCGGCACGTTCTTGTTCTCCGGCACCGCGTAGCCGGCCTTTTCGAGACTGGCGACCGAGTCCGGGGGGACCCGGCTGATCAGGTCGACCGCTCCGCTGCGCAGCGCGGCCACCCGGCTCTGGTCGTCCCCGATCGGCTTGAAGATCACCTTGTCGAGGTGCGGCCGCTGCCCCCAGTAGTCGGTGTTGCGGACCAGCGTGGTGTGGTCACCGCGAACCCGCTCCTGGAAGGTGAACGGGCCGGTGCCGGTCGGGTGGTCGGCGAGCCCGTCCTGGCCGTACTTCTTGAGGGCTTCCGGGCTGAAGATGCCGGACGCGGCGTTACCGCTGTTCGGGATCTGCCGCAGGTAGTCGAGGAACGGGTGCTTGAAGGTGTATTTCACGGTGTTCGCGTCGACCACGTCGAACGACTTGAGGTCGGCGTAGACCAGCGACATCGTGGCCGCGCTGACCTTGTCGTAGTACTCGAACGCCGGGTCGGTGAAGCGGCGCACGTTGAACTGCACGGCGGCGGCGTCGAACGGCGTCCCGTCGGTGAACTTCACGCCCTGGCGGAGGGTGAAGGTGTAGGTCGTGGCGTCGGGGCTGACCGTCCACGAGGTGGCCAGGCCGGGCACGATCTTCGGCACCCCGGTCGGCGACGTGAGGTCCTCGTTGACCAGCGTCTCGTAGATGTTGCGGTCGATCCGCCAGGTCTCCCAGGAGTACTGCCGGTTCGGGTCGAACTGGGTGACCTCCTGGTACTGGCCGACGATCAGGGTGCCGCCGTCACGGGGCGTGGAGTCCGCGGCGGCCGCGCTGCCGCCACTCGAGCCGGATCCGCAGGCAGCCAGCAGCGAGGCGGTAACGGCTATGACGGTCAGGCGTTTGAAAGACGCCATGGCTGGTCTTTCCCTTCTTTACAGATCGGAGATATAGGATTACGGGCGAGAAAGACCGAGGTGGGCGCGCAGGGTGTCGCCCGCGTACTCGTGCCGGAACAGGCCGCGGCGGCGCAGGATCGGCACCACGTGGTCGACGAACACGTCCAGCTGGCCGGGCAGGCCGGAGGGCGCCAGGACGAAGCCGTCGGCGGCCCGGCCGGTGAACCACCGCTCGATCTCGTCGGCGACCCGCTCGGGCGAGCCGGCCACCCGGGCGCCGAACGCGGTGACCGTGCGGAACAGGAACTCCCGTACCGTCGGGTTGCCCTGGGTGGCGAGGGCGCGGTAGCCGGCCAGCGCGGTCTGATGGGTCTCGGTCGACGCGGCGAACGCCGCCAGGGGCACCGGGCCGTCCAGGTCGGCGCCGGTCAGGTCGATGTCGACCTCCTGGAGCCAGCCGATCTGGTATTCCGGGATGAACTGCTCGAAGACCGTCTGCTCCAGCCGGGCCGCCTCCTCCTCGGTGGAGCCGACGATGAAGCCGAGCGACGGCGTCACCAGCGGAGGTGTAGCCCGGCCGAAAGAGTGCACCTGCTCCAAGAAGGCGCGACCGCGGTCGAAGTCGCCCTGCCCGGTGAAGATGACCTCGGCGTGCCGGGCGGCGAACGCGCGACCCGTCGGCGACGAGCCGGCCTGGAAGATCACCGGGCGGCCCTGACGCGACGGAGCGGCACCGAGCGGGCCTCGTACGGTGAAGAACTCGCCCTTGTGGTTGGGCACGTGAATTTTGCTGCGGTCGTTGTAGACGCCGGCCGGCCGGTCCTCGACGACGGTGTCCGCACCCCAGGAATCCCAGAGCTTGCGGACGACGTCGAGGGTCTCCTCGGCGACCCGGTAGCGCTCGTCGTGGGCGAGCACCCCGTTGTCGCCGAAGTTGGCCGCCGCGGCCTCGGCGAAGCTGGTCACCACGTTCCAGCCGGCCCGGCCGCCGCTGAGATGGTCGAGCGAGATCAGCTGGCGGGCCAGGTGGTAGGGCGCCTGGAAGGTGGCCGAGCCGGTGACGACCAGGCCGAGCCGTTCGGTCTCCCGGGACAGCGCGGCGGTCGTGGTGAACGGCTCGAAGTCCTCGGTCGCCTTGTGCGCCCAGGCCGCCTCCAGCCCGTAGTTGAGCGTGTCGGCGAAGAAGATGGCGTCGAAGGTGCCGCGCTCGGCGGTCTTCGCGGTCTCGATCACCGAGTCGAGCACGGCGGCGGGCCCGTTGACGACCCCCGGATAGCGCCACGAGCTGCCGAAGCGCGGGTTACCGAGGACGAGAAGGTGCAGTTGACGGGTCATCAGAAAACCGTTCCGGCGAAGGGCTGGGTGTCGGAGGCGAAGAGCGCGTCGGCCCGGCGCACCGCCTCGGGCGAGTGGGTGACCACCCGGCCGGCCGCGGCCAGGTGCCGCCAGCGGGTGCCGCCCAGGTAGGCGGCGGCCAGGGTGGCGACGTCGACGGTCAGGTCGGGGGCGCTCTCGGTGCGGGCCACTGCCTTGGCGCTGATCTCGTAGCGGCCGTCGTTGGCCGGGAGGAGACCGTCGTGGACCTCGATCACGACGGTCTCCTCGCTCTCGTAGGCCCGGGCCCGCAGCGCAGCCTCGACGTCGACCAGCCGCAGCCACGTCTCGTCGTGCGCCGGGCCGAGCGCCACCGACCGCCGGTCGAGCACCGCGAGCGGCAGCACGTCGTCCAGCGGCAGCGCGTCGAACGCGACCACGTCGACCAGGTCGAGGGCGAGCAGGTGCCGCCACAGGCCGGCCCGGGCGCCGTCGTTGAGCGCGACGAAATCGGTGACCGTCACGACCCGCTCCGGGCTGGTGAACCAGGAATCGGTGTTCTCCGGCCGGTAGATCGCGTAGCCGTCGTCGACGCCGCCGGTGCGGTGCACCACGACGTAGTGGGCGGTCGCGTCGGCCTCGCGCAGGATCTGGCCGAGCCGCCACCAGCCGTGCGGCCGGTGGATGGCGCCGGTCCAGGCCGCCTGCTGGTAGATGCCGTCGAGCAGGTCCACGGTGACCTCCCCGTCGACCAGCCGCACCTCTCCCCCGGCCGGCACCCCGGGGCGCAGACTCGCCCGCTTCAGGCCGACCCGGGCCGACTGAGTGGAACTGGCCACGCCGTAGCCGAACCGCTCGTAGATGACCGCCTCGGACGCCCGCAGCGACGCGACCACCTCACCGCGGGCCGCGACGTCGCGCAGCTGCCGTTCGATGAGCCCACTGACGATCCCCCGCCGGCGATGCGTCGGCAGAACCCCGACGTGGGTCACGGCCGCGTGCGGCACGCGCGCTCCGCCGGGGACAACCAACCAGCTGGTGTACGAGTCGGCCGAGCCGACGATCGTGTCGCCGTCAGCCGCGCCGAGGTATCGGCCCGGCTCGGTCAGCTCGGTCGCGTCGAGGTCGCGGAACGGCAGTCCGACCATCGCCCGCAGGAACACCCGGAAACCGGCGTTCACTTCTTCCGGCGTACGCAAATCTCGAAATTCAATGCTCACGGCGGCACTCCTACGGGAACAAGTGAACGGCGGTCTTGCCGATGACGTCGAGGATCACGTCGGTGTTCGGCGGGTGCAGGCTGCCGGTGCGCACGTCGCGGTAGAGCCGGTCGAGCTCGTCGTCGTCGCTGAAGTACGCGGACGGCGCGGCCGTGGCGAACAGCGGCGAGGTGGAGCTGGCGATCGTGGTCATGCTTCGGCTCCGTTTCCGCCGACGAGGCCGCGGCGGCGCAACTCGGCACCGGCACCCTCGGCGAAGTGGTAAGCCTCTTCCAGATGGGGTTGACCGGAGAGGATGAAGTGGTCGATGCCGAGGTCGTGGTACTCGGCGATGCGGTCGGCGACCTCGGTGTGGCTGCCCACGATCGCGGTGCCGGCCCCACCCCGGACCAGGCCGTAGCCGGCCCAGATGTTGGGGTAGACCTCCAGGTTGCGGCGGTCGCCGCCGTGCAGGGCCCGCATCCGCTGCTGGCCGACCGACTCGGTGGCGGCCAGGTCGCGCTGGGTCTGCTCGATCCGGCGGTCGTCGATGTTGTCGAGCAGCCGGTTCGCCTCGGCCCAGGCCTGCTCGGCGGTGTCCCGGCTGAGCACGTGGAAGCGGATGCCGAAGGACAGGGTCCGGCCCGCCTCGGCGGCCAGCCTGCGCATCCGGGCGAGCCGCTCGGCGATCTGCGGCGGTGTCTCGCCCCAGGCCAGGTAGGTGTCGACGGTGCGCGCCGCCACGCGCTCCGCCGACGGACTCGCCCCGCCGAAGAAGACCGCCGGCGGCTCGTACGGCTCGAACGGGATCCTCGCCTGCTCGATGTCGTAGTGCTTACCGTGGAAGTCGAACGGCTCGGCGGCGCCGCTCACCCCGCGCAGCACGGTGAGGAACTCCTCGGTGCGGTCGTAGCGCTGGTCGTGGTCGAGGTGGTCGCCGAAGCGGCGCTGCTCCACCGAGTCCCCGCCGGTGACCACGTTGAGCAGCAGCCGCCCGCCGGACACCCGCTGGAAGGTGGCGGCCTGGTGGGCGGCCAGGGTCGGCGAGATCAGCCCGGGCCGGAACGCGACCAGGAACTTCAGCCGGGTGGTCAGCGCGGACAGTGCGGCCGTGGTGATCCAGGCGTCCTCGCACCAGGTGCCGGTCGGGGTGAGGACCGCCTCGAAGCCGAGGTCCTCGGCGGCCCGGGCGATGCCGCTGAGGTAGGCGACCGACGGCCTACGGAACCCGTCGCGCAGCAGCGTCTTCTGCGAGCCGTCGCCGGAGCCGACGATGTCCCGGTTGTCGCCGTTGGTGGGCAGGTACCAGTGCAGATGGATCGTCATCTCAGTGCCAGATCTCCTGGTGGTCACGGTGGGTCGCCAGGTAGGCGCCGGCGCCGAAGTGGTGGTCGTAGAAGTCGGTGTCCAGGTGCTGGGCCTGCAGGTAGTTGAGGATGTGCACGCTCGGCACCGTGCCGGGCACCTTGCCGAAGGTGTCGTCGATGTAGCGGACCTCGTCGGTGAGCAGGCGGCGGAACGTCTCGTCGTACGGCGCCGCCGACCCGCGCACCGCCGCGTTGTCCGCCCACGGGCCGGGCGTGTCCGGGTGGAACGGGCCGCCGCGGCCGAACTTGCGCTCGGTGAACCTCTCCACCGCATCCTCGGCGTCGCGCACGTGCGGGCGGGTCAGGGTCTCGAAGACGCCGGGCAGGCCGGTCGGGTTGGGGAACGGCCAGCGGTCGTCGTGCTCGACGTGGAGGCCGAGGCCGGGCACGTCCGGATTCCCGGCGGCGCCGAGGATGGACAGCCGGTCGATCCCGTCGAACGTCCAGCCGCCCAGGCCGAGGCCGCCGAGCAGCAGGTGCCCGTTGTAGACGCTGGTGATCAGCTCGGCGCTCGCCTCGGCCAGCGTGTACTGCTCGACGAAGGACAGCGGGAACGGGTCACCGGCGTGCCGCAGCGACGGGTGGTCGCTGCCGGGGATCGGGCGGTGGTTGATGTCGTCGTAGACGCCGTAGCCGTTCTGCAGGAAGAACGCCAGGTTGGCGATCAGGTGCTGGGCGAGGTCGGCGACCGGGATGACCAGCAGCGAACCGGGGTGGTTCGCGATCCAGGTGTTGTGGCCCTCCAGGTAGGGCTCCTCGCGGGGCAGCCAGATCCGCTGGTCGGAGAGCTTGTGGTAGCGCTTGACGGTGGCTTCGAGCCAGTCCTCGTCCGGGTCCGGGGCGGCGTCCCGGCTGGACAGGAAGTAGGTGCCGGAGTCGTCGGTGAAGAAGAACTCGGTGGTGTGGAAGCCGGCCGCCGACGGGAACGTGCGCCCGCCGGCCGATCCGGAGTAGTTCGGCAAGGCCGGGGCGTAGCCCGGATGGTGCGAGATGCCGAAGTTCCAGCCGGTCACCCCGGTGACGGTGGCCAGCACCAGGGCCCGCTCCACCTCGCTGAGCGGCTGCACCGGCTTCGAGCTGCTGAAGGCGAGGGCGCCGGCCGGGATCGCGCCGCCGACCGGGAAACGGCGCGACCGGCGCCCGGTGATCGCCGAGACCAGCGGGAACTCCAGCAGGGCGGCGATCGCCTGCTGTTCCTTGGCCGAGATGTCCAGCGTCATGCCGTCACCGCCAGCACGAACGCCGCGACCGTATCGGCGACCCGGCGGTGGGCGACCTCGTTGAGCACGTCGTGCCCGGCGCCGTCGATCACCTCGACCCGCAGGCCGGGCAGCCGCTCCTGCCATCGCCGGACGCCGTCGAGCGGCGCGACCTGGTCGTCCTGGCCGTGCACGGCCAGCAGCGGCACCCGCAGGCCGGGCAGCTCCGCGTCGAGGCGCTCCCAGGCCGGCGGGAACGCGGCGGCCAGCAGCTCCACGATGTCGCCGGAGGTGAACGCGAGGGGGTCGGTCTCCAGCTGGTCGAGGTAGAACGGGTCGGACGACAGGGCCTCGGGGTCGAGGTCGAGGGTCTCGCCCGCCGCCTCGGTCAGCCACGCGAGCGGGGACAGCGGGGCGCCGCTGACCACCACGCCGCGGAAGTCCTCCTCCAGCGCGGTCAGCACGGCGACCAGACTGCCGAGTGAGTGGCCGCCGACCACCAGCGGTATGCCGTGCTCTCTCGCCAGCGACGCGAGAACGCGAGCGTTTTGGACGAGGTCGTCGAGCGAACCGAAATGCCCGCGCGAACCCTCGGTCAGGCCGTGGCCGATCTCGTCGAGCGCCCACAGGTCGATGCCGTGGGCGCCGAGCTCGGCGGCGTAACGGTGGTAGAGGCCGGTGTGCTCGCCGAACCCGTGCAGGAAGACCAGAGCGGCGCGCGGGTCGGGAGTGGACCAGTGGCGGTAGTAGACGCGGCCGGTGGCGCCGTCGAAGAAGGGCATCAGTTGCTCCGGTGGTCGCCGTGGACGGCGTCGAGGATGCCCAGCTCGGCCAGGCGCTCCTGCTCGGCCTCGGACAGCGTCTGGATCGAGCCGACCCGGGCGGCGATCTCCGGCTTGGTCGCCCGCAGCTGCAGGAAGCGGGCCAGGCCGACGAGGAGCAGGGCGATGAACACATACGGGAGGTACTTGTAGGCACCGGCCGGGACCGGGATCAGGTTCTTGTAGATCACGTAGAGGATGCCGGCCGCGGCCGGCACCGCGACCACCACGACGCCCGGGGTCAAGGCTTTGATCTTGCGCAGCCACAGCGGGGTCGCGATCGCCACCAGCAGGTAGGCGAACAGGTAGGCGTAGCTGGAGACGATGCCGACGTAGACGTCCCACTGGAACCGGCCGACCGAGTTGACCGTGCCGATCAGGCCGATGATGAAGCCGACCACGCTGACCAGGGCGATCGCGACGTGCGGCGTACGGAAGGAGGCGTGCACCCGGCCGAGCGAGGCGGGCAGGGCGTGCTCGCGGGCCAGGGTGAACAGGCTGCGCGCCCCGGAGTTGATGACCGCCGCGGAGAACACGATCATCGCGGTGCCGAGCGACAGCGTGACGATGTAGGTGACCCAGCCGACGTTCGCGTTGTCGGCGACCACCGGCAGCGGGGTGCTGTCGGCGTCCAGCAGCTTCGGCCCCTGGAAGCCGAGGACCTCCGGGTAGGTGGCGAAGAGGTAGAGCGCGGACAGGATGATGACCAGCCGCAGCACCGCCCGGGGCACGTTGCGGTGCGCGTCGCGGGCCTCGTGGCCGAGGGAGGCGGAGCTCTCGAACCCGGCGTACGACCCGACCGCGGTGACCGCGGCGATCAGGGTGGTGCTGGCACCCAGATGGCTGAGGCTGAACTGCTCGGTGTCGAGGTTCGCGCCATAGTGGAGGTAGGAGGCGATCAGCACCACGAAGATCGCCACCAGCGACACGACCTCGAAGCCCAGACCCCACTTGACCGACAGGCTGACCCCGCGGAACGGCAGGTAGAAGGCGGCGGCCGAGGCGAGCACGAGCAGCAGTACCTTGATCGCCAGATGGTCGGTGTGCAGGCCGATCTCCTGCAGGAACGCGTTGAAGTAGAGCACCGCGCCGAGCACGCCGCCGGCCGCGAAGCCGATGTAGCCGAGGATCAGCGCCCAGCCGGTGACGAACGCGGCGACCGGGCCGAGGCCGTTGCCGGCGTAGGTGCCGAGCGATCCGGAGGAGACGGTCCGCTTGGCCTGGAACGAGATGAGCGCGGCGATCAGGTAGACCAGCGCGCCGCCGACGATCGCCGCCCAGAAGGCGCCTTTGCCGGCGACGAGGAACAACGAGCCGGGTACGCCGGCGATCGCGACGCTGGGGGCGGCCGCGGCCAGCCCCTGGGCGAAGACGCCGAGCCCGGACACGGCGCCGGCGGGCAGCTCTCCCCCGCCGTCGGCGGCCGGGGGTCTGGTGGTGAGGGTGGATTCGTCAGTGGTCATGGCGGGGGGCCTTTCAGGCGCGGTTTTTCGGCACGGCGCGGCGGTGGAGCCGGTCGGCGGGCAGGCGTCATCGGCGCCGGGCGATCAGGCCGGCGTCAGGGCGCAGAGATGTCGGGGGGTCTCAGGAAGGTGAACAGCGACCGCGAGAGCCGGCGTGACGACACAGGTCGAGGTATCGCCGGCTGATGAGGTGGGCTGCCTGGGACACGCGATCACGTTAACAGAAAGCCTATGGGACTACTAGGGATTAGAATGCCGTGATCAACAGGTGAGACATCGTTGATGAGCTGGCAACACATGCAAAATGTCCAGCCACCGGACCAGTACTTCCCGGCCGGCGTCAAACACCGCTACTCGCGCTGAGCGGGCCGGCCCCAGACCTCGGCCACCCGTGCGGACTCCAGCTCGGCCTGGGCGTGGCCGGCCCGGGCCGCCGCCGCCCGATGCGCCGGATCCAGCACGTTGCGGCCGAAGGCACGTTTCGCGGCCTTGTCCGGCCGGATCAGGACGACGTCGGTGCCGAGAGCGGCGAGGTGCCGGCTCAACCTGTTCGCCGGGCCGAAGCTCGCGGTCACCGGCGCGAGGATGACGACCCGGTCGTAGCCGGCGGCGAGGTCGGCGTTGACCGGCGAACGCACGCCGCCGTCGATGAAGCGGCGATCGCCGATGGTGACCGGTGGCCAGACCCCGGGCACCGCGCAGCTGGCGCCGACCGCGTCCACCAGGTCGACATCCTGGTCGCGGTCGAAGACCACGAACTCGCCGGTCCGCGCGTCGACCGCGGTGATCAGCAGCCGGCGGTCGGGCCAGCCCTGGTCACCCAGGCGGGCCGCGATGACCGCCCGGCGATCGGCCTCCGGCAGGGTCGGCGCGGCGAGCGCCATCGCGCCGATCCGGGCCCGGGCCTTCTGGTCGTCGCGCCGGCCCACCGCCGCCCACGCCCAGCGCAGGATCATCCCCGCGCCGAGCCGGGCCGGGATCTCCGCGGCCGGCGGCGCGAGCTGGCTCGCGTACATCGCCTGCGCGTCGACGCCGCCCGCCACCAGCGCGCCCACCACCGACCCGGCGGACGTGCCGATGACCACGTCGGCGTCGGTCAGGTCGGTCCCCGCCCCGGCCCCGGCCAGGCCGGTCAGCATCCCGATCTCCCAGGCGACGCCGGTAACGCCGCCACCGCCCAGCACCAACGCACGTGTCGCCATGACCGCACGCTATCGCTCGATCTCCCCTTCAGCGAGCGGACAACGCTCCCGGGACCGCGACCAGCCCGTCGAACCACTTCTGGGCCATCTTGGCGTACCCCTGGTCGTTGGGGTGCGTGCCGTCCTCGTAGTCCCCGGCGGCGACGGTCAGCAGCGGGTACATGTCGACCACCCGGATCCGCCGGCCGCTCGCCACCCGCGCGTCGGCGACCCGCTGCACGGCGGCGTTGTACTCCTTGATCCGCGCCATGATCGTCGCGCTCACCGGGCGGTCGATGATCTTCGCAACGAACAGGTCGATGCGCGCGTCGACGCCGTGGATCCGGTCGACCAGCACGCCCAGCTGCTGCTCGAGGGTGGCGACGGCCAGGGTCAGGTCGGAGACGTCGTTGGTGCCGATGTGCAGCAGGACGACGTGCGGCACCGTCGCCCGGAGCGCGGCTTCCACCCGTACATCAAGGTCGGTGATCTTTTTGCCCTCGTAGCCCTGGTGGTCGGGGTCGGGGAGGTCGCCGGCCCGGTTGTAGCGGGTGCCGACGAAATCGATCGAGTAATTCGCGGCGAGGAGCAACTGCCGGAGAACCTTGCGGTACGCGCCGGGCCGCGTGCGGTCCATGCCGTCGGTGATCGAGTCGCCCAGCGCCATGATCCGGCAGCCGGTCAGCACCACGTTCTCCAGCAGCGTCGCCGACTCGGCCGTGTCCTGGATCGCGGACGGATCGGCCGAGCGCCAGCGGGTGCCGGCCACGGTCGCGTTGGTCGCCGCGTTGAGAAACACCGCGCGCCCGCCGCCGTAGGCGACGTTGTCCCGGACGAACACCCGGTCGGAGCCGTTCACCGACACGCCGTCGGCGACCGCGCCCGGGTATCCGGCGTCCCGCACGGTGTTGCCGGCAACCTGGATCATCGCCCCGGCGTCGAGGCGGATCGCGTCGGCCTTCGGGCGGTGCACCCGGTTGTCGCGGATCTGGGAGCTGTCGACACCGGTGAGCGCGACGCCGTAGGTGCCCGCACCGCCGACGTCGATGCTGTTGTCGGCGATCAGCAGGCCGGCGATCTGGCTCGCGCCCACCACGCCCTGAACGCCCGCGGCGGCCGGCTGCAGGATCGTGTTCCCGGTGATCAGCACCCCGCGGACGGACCCGCCGGTGTCGGCGAGCTGCACGCCGAGGCGTACGTCCCGGAAGGTGTTTCCCCTGATGGTGACGCCGACCGTGGTGCCGGTGACCGAGACCCCGCTGCCGCCGCTGACCGTGTTGCCGGCGATCACCAGCGCGCTGCTCGCCTCGCTGACGATCGCGTCGCCGGTGCCGCCGGTAATGGTGTTGCCGGTGATCGATCCGGAGCGGCCGCCGCTGACCACGATGCCGGTCGCGCCGGTGAGGGTGTTGCCCCGGCAGGTGAAGCCGATCGACCCCGAGCCGAACCGGAACCCGCCGCCGCCCTGGACGTCGTTGCCGGTCACCGTCGCGTATTTCGCACCCTCGACGGCCACCGCGAGCTGTCCGGAGCTCCGGAACGCGCACCGGTTCACGATCACGCGTTCGCCGCCGCCAGCCACCCGCACGCCCGTGCTTTCCACACCATCAAAAGCACAAGATCCAATCCGAACACCGGCTCCGCGTACGACGATGGCGGTGCCGCCGTGCAGAACGAGCCCGTCGACGGTGTGCCCGCCGGTGACCAGATCGAGCAGGGTCAGCCCCGAGGTCCCGGCCAGGATCGTCGCGCCCCGGCCGGTGAGCCGCCGGCCGGCCGCCTGGTCGAGGGTGAGCGTCCCGGTGATCAGATAGACGTTCTCCGGACCGCCCAGGTCCACCACCCGCTGCCCGGCCAGCGCCGCGCGCAGGGCCAGGGTGTCGTCCGTGACGCCGTCACCGGCCGCGCCGGGCACACTTGTGTCCACAGTAGATTTCCCCGTTCTTGCTACTTCGTGGCGGGAGCAGCGTACGGCGGCGCGGTCGTCTCGTGTGGCCCCGCCGCGGGACAGCGCGGGGCTCTCGCCCGTCGATATGATCCCGCCCTCACACGATCGGTACGAGGGGACGAATCTGTGACAACACGGGGAATCAGCCGCCGGATTCTGCTGGCCGGAGCGCCGGTGGTCGGCGTCACCGCGGCGGTCGGCGCACCCGCCGCGCCCGCCCTGGCCGCCGCCGCCGGGCCGGTCGCGACGCCGGCCGACTTCCAGGCGGCCGGCGACGGCGTGGCCGACGACACCGCGGCGCTCAACCGTGCTCTGGCCCAGGCCCGGGTGCTCGATTTCGGCGGCCCGGACAGGATCTACCGGGTGACCGCGGACCTGATCGCCGGCCAGGCCACCCCGCAGTTCCTGGTGGGCACCGGCGCGATCATCCGGTTCAGCGGTGCCAAACATGGTCCGCTGCGCCTGAAGGCGGCCGCGCACCAGGTCTCCGGCCTGGCGTTCGAGGGCATCGACCCGGCGATCCGCGCCCAGGCGGGCGGCAAGGCGATCATCGTCGAGGACACCGCGCCCGGATCGCGGATCGAGGGTTGCCGCTTCACCGACCTCGCCGAGAGCGCGATCCTGGTGAACCCGGGGGCGGTCCGCACCCGGATCGCGGGCTGCCTGTTCCAGCATTGCGGGCACCGCCCGCCGCTGGGCAGCGACGGCAAGCTGGACACGTCCTTCGTGGCCACGCTGCGGATCGCCGCCGACTACACCACGCTGGTCGACAGCCACCTGCTGGACTGCGACTGGGGCGTCTACTTCCGCGGCCAGCCCGAGATCAGCTACTACGAGTGCAGCGGCAACCTGATCGTCGCCGGCGCCGACGCGACGGGCACGTCGCAGGGCGTCTCCAACGGCCGCGGCCGCAGCGGCCGGATCGAGAACAACACGATCGTCGGCTTCGTCGACAACAGCATCGACTGCTACGGGTGCACCGGCACGACCATCGTCGGCAACACCACCGAGGGCGGCAAGGACGGCGTCTTCATCGGCGACGAGGTGAGCGTGGGCAACACGATCACCGGCAACGTGTTCCGGCGCCCGCAGCGCGGCGTGCGCATCCTCGCCGGCGACCCGCTCGACAGGTCGGTGACCGGCACGGTCGTCTCCGGCAACGTGATCCTGCAGCCCACCGACGGCGGGATCCTGGTGCAGGAGGACGGGACGGCGCAGGTCAGCGGCACGATCATCGCCGACAACCGGATCGACCTGCAGGACAACGCACCCGGCGACTTCGGCATCAAGGTGGTCGGCGCCGAGGTCACCCGGATCACCGGCAACCACGTCTACCGGTCGCACCTGCACGGCATCCGCCTCGAAGGCGCCGACATCGCCCAGATCAGCGGCAACATCGTGCAGGACCCGGGCTACGGCTGGACGAACGCCGCCGACAAGGTCTACGACGGCGTCTCGGTGACCACCTCCAACCGGGTGGTCGTCAAGGACACGGTCGTCTACGGCAGCGCCCGGTGGGCGGTGGACGTCGCCACCGGCAGCGGCATGACGGTCACCGGCACCCGCTGGCGCGCCACCCAGAACGGCGTCAACCTGCACTCGGGGGTGCTCGCCGCGGACAACGTCGGCTGGTAGGCCCGCGGTTCGGCGGGTGGCGCACTGACCCCACGGGGAGGCTTATGTTCGTGGATCAGCGGCGGCGGCTGGGCCTGACGCAGGAGGAGCCGGCCGAGCGGGCCGGGTCAGCGTCCGGGCGATCCGTGAGCTGGAGGCCGGGCGGGTGCAGGTGCCGAGACCGGCGTCGGCCCGCCTGCCGGCGGGTACCGCGGCCGCCGCATGCCGGAGGCGCCGGCAACTCACAACTATTCGACCCGGTCAAGGCAGTTGACCATTAAACGACTTCAGATCCTATTTCTGTTTGATAACGGCACCGTGGGGCTGACTAAGATCGCCCGATAGTGACCATGGGAGCCCCGATCGCCTACCACGGTCGGGCAGGAAACCCTGAGCTACCTTGCGTGCCCGCCTCCACAGTGCACATACTCGGGCATGGTACGCCTATCCGTGCAACTTGCATTATTAGCTACTCGACGACAGCCGAGAAACTTTCCACCTGGCTAACAGTCGGGTTTGGGGCCTTGGGCCAGGACCCAGTAGGCTGCCAACCTATTACTTAAGCCCGGCCACTCATTGAAGCGCGTCGACCGTTGTCATCGCAGCATTTGGGGGCTCTGACGTTGACCAACACCAAGCGGGATCCCGCGGCAGAGCTCCGGAAAGCTCTGGTGGCCGCCCTGGTCGACGTGCCGGTCACACATAGTCTTGCCGACCGGAGATTGCTGATTAACCTGGTCCGGCGCGACGTCCGCACGTTCCCCGACGTCCCGGAACGCGATCAGGCCAGGACCCATGTAATTGAGATCGTCCTTGCCTGCATAAGCACCCGCGGAGGGCTCCGCGCACTCAAAGAAGCATTGATCGTCATGGCGCCGGAGGCGCCCGGCACCCGGCTGGCGTGCTCCCTCGTCGACAATGCCAGCCTGGCCAGCCTCCTCCTGCAGGGCGAGAGCCAACAAGCGCATCACCTCCTTCGGAGGGCCGCGGCCGAAGCCGACGACGCCGTATGGCACGAGATCACCCTGTCGACGATCTCCGGCTCCATCAAGCCTCCGCCAGACCTCGTGCAGGCATTCGATTTCGCCGCAGGCCGTGACACCGCCCGGCATACCGCCACCGCCCTGATCCTCGCGCACCGAGTCGCGGCCGAGCTCGACGGCACCCTCCGCGCGGAGTTGGCGGCCTGGGTCGAGCAGGTCGCCGAGAGGCTCGAGTTGCTCGACGACGTGACGTCGGGCCCCGACACCGAAGCCGCCGTCCGGGGTGACACTCCCGATGTGCCGTCGGACCCGTCGCCACCAGGCGTAATGTCGGACGATTTGCAGTTTATCGCCCCCGATGGTCAGCTTGGTGGCTTTGGTGACGAAAATGGTGATATGGACAACCAGCACGACACGCGAACAAGATTCATGCCAGCTGTTGATATCGGGCCCAGCTCAAGGGCCGATGCCGAGGCCGTGCCGGCGACCCATGGCGACACGAGCGAAAAGATTGGAGATGATATGGCTCCCGTCGCCGACCGGAAGCTCACCCATGAAAAGCTTCCGCAAGTATGGGGAGAAGTACCACAGAGAAACCCCGACTTCACCGGTCGGGAAGAATTTCTCGAAACGCTTCACAACGAACTCAGCGAACGACGCCAGACCGCCGTTCTACCGCAGGCCATCCATGGCATGGGTGGCGTCGGCAAGTCTCAAATAGCCATTGAATACGTTCATCGCCACAGCCGCGAATACGATTTGATCTGGTGGATCCCGGCCGAGGACACCGGTCAGATTCTGTCGTCACTGACAAAGCTGGCACAGCGCCTGAAACTGGATGTCAGCCTCGAGGCCAATGCGGCCGTCCCTGCGGTGCAAGAGGCATTGAGCACGGGAATAACAGGCTATCGCGACTGGCTTTTGGTGTTCGACAACGCCGAAAATCCCACCGAGGCCCGGAAATACTTCCCGACCGGCGGTGCCGGCCAAATTCTGGTGACTTCTCGGAACCCTGACTGGGAACGGGGAACTCGCGCACTCGAGGTCGATGTTTTCACCCGCGACGAAAGCATCACCTTTCTGCAGAACCGCAACAGCGATCTGCACGACGAGGACGCAAACAGCCTGGCCGAGGCGCTCGGTGACCTGCCACTCGCGATCGAGGCAGCTTCCGCCTGGCGAGCGACCACCGGCATGGAAACGACGGAGTATCTCCGGCTGCTGAGCGAGAAGCGGCTGGAACTCTTCGACGTGGACCCGCCGCCGGACTACCGGCTCACCGTGCGGGCGGCGTGGAGCATGTCGCTCGGGAAGCTGGCCGAGGGCAACCTCGCCGCCCTTGAGCTGTTGCAGGTCTGCTCGTTCTTCGCCCCGGAGCCGATCTCCCGCAATCTGTTCACCGGCTCGAGCGCAGCAGACATCACGCCGGAGCTGGACGCCATGTTGCGCGACACCTACAGCATCGGCCGGGCGATCCGCGACATCCTGAAGCTGGCGCTGGCAAAGTATGACCACCGCAACAACACACTCCAGATTCACCGCCTCATCCGATTGGTGCTGACCGACAGCATGGACGAGGGTCAACAGAAGCGCATGCGACGGGGCGCGAACACCCTGCTGGCGAACGCGGACCCGAATGAACCGGGCCGGCGGAGCCAGTGGGACCGCTACAGCGCACTCCGCGCGCACGTGGAGGCATCGGACGCGGTGTCCTCGGACGAGCCCCGAGTACACGACCTCGTCTTCAGTGTCGTGCAGTACCTGTACTACTTCGGCGATCACAAGGGCAGCGAAGCTCTGGCCGAGCAGTCGTTCGAACATCGGAAGGTCGACCGCGGCCCGGCCGACGCGCACACCTTGCGGCTGGCGAAGTGGCTCAGTTGGATGTATTTCGTCAACGGCAGGTACGAGGATGCCCGGGAACTGAACAAGCAGACCCTCGAGCTCTATCGGCAGACCTTCGGCGACGAGGACGAGGGCACGCTGGACGCGATGAAGGTCGTTGCGATGGACTTGCGGGTGACCGGCGACTTCCAGTCTGCCCTGGAACTCGATCAGCGCGCCGTGGAGGCCGCACGACGCGCCTTCGGGCCGGACGATCCCATCACCTTGCAAGGCACGAACAACCTCGGCGTCAATCTTCGGATCCTGGGTTTGTTCCAGGAAGCTGAAAAACTCGATCGGGACAACTACCGCCGCCTGGTCAATGTGCTCGGATCGGACAGCGACGCTGCCACGCTCTCGCTCTACAACCTTCTTATCGACCGGCGCGAGTCCGGCGATTACGTCGCGGCTCGCAAAGAACACGAGGGCGCATATGCCCGAAGCATCGAAATCTTCGGCAAGGACGCCCCGGCAACGCTGCGGATGGCTCGGGCCCTGGCGGTGGCCCGCCGCAAGGCGGGCGACCACCCAGGGGCGTTGAAGATGTCGAGTGAGACGTTCGACAAATACCAGCGCCGTTATGGCGACGACTATCCTGAGACCATCGCGACGGCGCAGAACCTTGCGGTCGACCGCCGCCACGACGGAGATCTGCAAGGCGCCCGCAAGCTGGCCGAAGACACGCTGGAAAGGTATGTGCGACTCTTCGGCGCGCGGCACCCGTACACACTTTCGGCACGGACGAACCTCGCCGTCATTCTTCGCCTGGACGGAGCGCTCGACTCGGCGCTGGGTCATGACAAGGATTCCCTGAGTATTCTCAGAGAAACGCTCGGCGCCGATCATCCGGTCACGCTTATCTGCGCAACCAACTATGGCAGTGACCTGTTTGCGACCGGAGACGTGGGCGAGGCCTACGAACATGACATCGACACGCTCGCCAGGTCGGAGCGCATTCTCGGCCATGATCACCCTTCGACACTCGCCTGCAGCGTCAATCTGGCGTTGGACCTCAGGGCGTTGGAGCGGGTGGCCGAAGCCGATCGAATTCTCTCGGACACGCTGGCGAGCCTGCGCCGAGCCCTGGGCGAGCGCCACCCTGCGACGCTGAATGCACTTCAGAACCTGCGGGCCGACTGTGACGTCGACCCGATGCCGCTCTAGCACGCCGGATCGCGGATGGTGACGGCTTCCCGCCGTCGCCATCCGCCGTCTCAGTCGATGCGCCCAGGTGGGCCGGAGCCCAGATTGACCCGAGCGTGCTCCAGTTGTTCGAACAATATCGACTTCGACGGCTCGAGAAGCCGGCGATCTGCCTTGCAGAGATCGCGGAGAGAAGTACCCGTTAAGTCGATCAAATCAGTTTCGATCTCTGGGGGATCGAGATCCACAGCGCAGATTCCCTTCTCAAGGCCGGCCACGCCGGGGTTGAGCGTACGGTCACCGGGATGGCGGCACGCGGGACCTTTCGCCATTCATCTTCGCCAGTCTCTCATATCCGCTGGGATGCAAGGCACGATTCGCTTCGGGGCGGCAGCAATCTCGATAATGATCGACGTGATACATGATCCGGCGGGAATTAGTATGGGTGAGTGGGGTCTTCGCACATGCCGGGTGACATAACAATCGGGATCGTCACGGCCTTGGCGATCGAGTACGCGCCGGTCCGGAAGGTGCTGGAAGGCGCGCACGATCAGCACATGCAGGGTGATCAAAAGCTCTACTGCGTCGGCAGCGTTCCCAGTGCCGCCCCGGACACGCCGCATCAGGTCGTAGCCACACAGTTGACCCGGGATGGGACTCGGGACGCGGCTGCCACCGTGATCGGCCTCGTCCGATCCTTCCCCTCGGTCCGGACCATCATGGTTTCCGGCATAGCGGCCGGTATTCCGGACGCGGGCCTGGGCCTCGGTGACATCGTCAGCGCTACCGAGGGTGTCGTCGACTATTCGCACCTGAGGGTGACCGGCGAAGGTACCGAACTACGGCGTCCGCTTGGCGATGTCTCGGCCGCCGTCCTCGATGCCGACAACCGCCTTGCGGAGCACGAGATCCATGGACACCGCCCGTGGCTGACCACGCTCGCCACCCTGGAGCGAAGCAACGTCGCCTTCCGGCGGCCGAGTGGAGGCGAAACCACGACCGTCCATCGCGGGGCAATCGGCAGTGCCGACATCCTCCTCCGCGACGCCATCCTGCGTGACGGCCTCGCACACCGGCACCGGATCATCGCGCTCGAGATGGAGGCGTCCGGAGTGGCCACCGCCGCAAGACTCTGCGGCCGTGAGTTCTTCGTCGTCCGGGCCATCTCCGACCTCGCCGATCAGAAAAAGGACGACCGCTGGCATGGACATGCCGCAGCAGCCTCGACGGCCTATCTGCACGCTCTTCTGGGAGCGCTCATGCCGGAGATCTCGACGCCGACGCGGGCCGGCGGCAACCGGAACGTGGATGGACTGCCGCGGATCGTCGAGGCGCTCCTCGGCAGTCGGGCAGTACGGGACGAACACACCAGGTCGCAGCTCATCGACCTGCTTCCCGCCTACATCCGGTCCGGTGTCCCCTACAGTTCGACTCCCCGGATCCACGTCATCTCCATCGTCAGCACCTGTTCGGGCTATCCGAGCGGACGAGAGGCCCTCCTGGACTCGCTGTGCGTGCTGCTCGGCGAGGACTCGCCGGAGTTCGGCGCCTTGGCTGCCGTCATCCGGCAGAACTGGAGCCGGGCGTAGCCGTACGGCTCGCCCGTGCCAGCCACTCCGCCAGGACCGACGGGTCCGGGGCAGGGTTGCGGGTACCACGATGCACCGCCCGGACCAGGGCGGCATCCTCACGGAGGACTGCTGCCGCCGGCCCATCGACGGCCAAGCCGAGACCGCTCCACGCGTCGAGGTCGTCCGGGTCATCGAGCAGACGGCGGGTGAAAGCCGCGGCGGCCTCAGCGCGCTCCGCGTGCAGGAGGTTCGCGTCCGCGTCGTCCACCCCCATCGCGCGAAGGCGATCCGTAAGAGGCACGTCTCCTCGAATCACCCATCTGCGGGCGAGGGCGAGCCGTCCTTGGGACCATTGCCGCTGACCCGCAACGACGACATATCCAGGATCCAGGACCGGCGCATCCTTTCCGCTCGACCAGGCGACGACGAGCCGATCCACGGTGTCCTTCGCCGGGCTCAAATGCCGGAGGCGCCAACCCGTGCGATGAGCGGAAGCTACCAGTTCGGCCGCGCGTACCGCGGTTTCGGTGGTCGGGGCGAGCTTCCACCCGGCGACGCGGTCGGCCAAGCCGTTGATCAGGCGCTCACCGAGGCGGGTAAGTCCATCCGAGCCGGCCGCCGCACGGAGAGCCTGTTCCACCTGAAGGCGCGAGAGAACATATTCAAACTCGTCGGCCGGTGACTGGCTCAGGCCTGCCTGGACACGCCAGAAGTCCGATATATCAACAAATGCATATATTCCTTGGATCAGACCGGCCAACGGTCTCGGATCGTCCCGCCAGGGGGCATACAGATTCTCCCGCTGAACGCCCGAGGTTGCCGGCAGCAGATGCAGAAGACCACCTAGCCGGATGTGCGCAGATTCGTGGACCAGAGCGACGGCCAAGGCCCGGGCATCGACAGGCTGGGAGACAAGGACGCTACCGAAAGCCTCACCGGTCGACGCGCTCCGCGTCTCGCCCACACCGTTGTCGCTCAGGGGGACAAGGGAAACCACACCGTCGGCCATGGCTTCCGCAGAGGCCCGGTGATGCGCGCAGAGGATCTCCCAGGCTTCGGACAAGAGGGACCCCCACCGCTCGTGATCGGCCATCGACAGCCGTTGCGGCTCGACCGGATCGCCAAGGTCACGAAACAGATCGATGTCGTCGAGTGTCACCTCCATGACGGGATCGGAGCCGACCCGAAGCCGGCGCAGCTCCCACCAGTCGCCATCCCCCGACCAGCTTCGGCCGTCAGCTGCGACCGTCAAGTCTTGCCCACGGCGATGGAGCGTCACCTGATGGCCATCCGTCTCAGCCTCGGCAACACCCCACGCCGCCCGGTCCGAAAACACCGCCATGCCCAAGCCGGGCAGCATCACCTTGCCATCACGCACCGGAATAGCCGTGGCCCAGCTGCGGCCCTGACGGACCGCGCCGACGAACGCCAGGGCATGCAGAACGCCGGCATCAACCCACAGCGGAGACGGCGACGTCACGAGGCCGCGAGCGCGGCGCAGAAGGTAAGCAGCCCAGCTCCCGACCTGCGGATGCAACAGCAATTCTCGAAACATCGCCCGATCCGAGGCGTCGATCTCCATCAGCATCTCGATCGAGGTGGCCGGCGGCGGCAACGGTCCGAGCAGATCAGGCCGGTGCGTGACGAGGTCCACGACGGCGCCGAGGAGCAGGAGACGCCGGCTGAACTCGGTTCGCCACAGTGCATCTGTCAGATCCGCACTCCCGTATCCATGGCAGAGCAGATCCACATGCGAGTCCTTGATGCGGTGGTTCGCCGACAACATCAAGGCCCCTCCAAGCACGAGTCTGAGCAGACAGCTCCCACATGGCCACTCTAAGCGCAGGGCCCCTTCCGATCGATTGCTACAAATGGGCTCCGGGCGCGGCCCGCACCACGGCGACCGCCTCGTGCCGCCGGCCTTGCCGGCCTCGCACACCACGGCGGCTCCCCGTGCGAGCGGCCCTCTCCGCAGGGAGGCGTTGGTAAGTCCGGGCAGACTCTTAGCGGAAATGTTTGCACTTGTTTCTTTCTGTTGACATCACGGATGTCTATGCGTAAATGTGCTCGCAACGCGTCGTTGATCGAAGGGAAACACTCGATGCTGCGATCACCCCTGCGACCACTACTGCTTGCCGCCCTGATGGTTCTGTCCATATTGGTGGCGCCGGCCGGCGTCGCGACCGCTGCCGCCGCCGATGTGCATGGGCTCAAGGGCGAGTACTTCCGGATGTCGGCGCCCGGCGCCCGGGACTTCGCGGAGCTCGGCGGGATCGTGCTCGACCCGAACATCGATCTCGGCGGGCTGGTCGGGACGTTCCAGTCGCTGACCGGGCGCACCGAGCACACCACCGCCCGCTGGACCGGCAAGCTCACCGCCCCGGCCACCGGCGACTACACGTTCTCGATGATCGGCGACAACGGGTTCCGGTTCTCGCTGGACGAGCAGCCGGTGATCGACCACTGGGTCGGCGACTGGGACGTCGAGCAGAACAGCGCCCCGGTGCATCTCGTGGCGGGTGAGGCCCACGTCGTACGCATCGAGATGTTCCAGGATGTCGGCGGTGCCAACCTGTTCCTGCGATGGGCGGCGGCCGGGCTCGCCAAGCAGATCGTGCCCGAATCGGCGTTCACCCCGCCGGACGGCTTCCAGATCTTCCCGGTCGACTTCACGGTCGACCCGGCCGGCACGACGCTGACCGCGGCCTTCGAGGCCACGGTGACCACGCTCGGCGAGTTCGCCGCGAAGACCACCGTCGAGGTCGACACCACCCCGTTCCCGATCAAGTCGGCCCGGCGCGACGGGACTCGCATCACCATCACCCTCGGCCAGCCCGTGCAGAAGGGGCAGAAGGTCCAGGTCAACTACGACGGGACCGGCGGCCTGGTCGTCGGCACCGAGACGGTCCCGCAGGTCATCCGCTCGGCGACCAACAACTCCACGCACCGGCTCACCACGCCGTGGGGCGACAAGGTCGACAGGAAGCACCCGCTGCCCGAATATCCCCGGCCGCAGCTCGTCCGCAAGGACTGGCTCAACCTCAACGGGCCGTGGGAGTTCGCCGGCGCCGCCGCGGGTGCGCAACCTGCCTTCGGGACGAGGCTCGCCGAGACGATCACCGTGCCGTACCCGGTCGAGTCGCAGCTGTCCGGCATCGAGCGGCGCGAGTCGCACATGTTCTACCGCAAACTCGTGACCGTGCCGAAAGACTGGTGCAAAAAGCGAATCAAAATTAACTTCGGGGCGGTCGACTACCAGGCCGAGGTCTGGGTCAACGGCACGCTCGTGGCCGAACACACCGGTGGCTACACCGCTTTCACCGCGGACATCACCGGCGCGCTCAAGCCTAGCGGCCAGCAGGAGATCATCGTCGCGGTCACCGACGAGACCGGCCCGAACCAGCCCAAGGGCAAGCAGTCGCTGAACCCGGGCGGCATCGTCTACGAGCCGTCCTCCGGCATCTGGCAGACCGTGTGGCTGGAGCCGGTCGCGCCGGCCTCGATCGACGAGGTCGTCACGACCCCTACCCTCACCTCGGTGAACGTGCAGGTCAACTCGGCCACGCCGAACGCCCGGGTGACCGCCACCGCCTACGACAAGAAGGGCAAGAAGGTCGGCACGGTCAGCGGCGTGGCCAACACTCCCCTCACGCTGACGGTCGCCAATCCGCACCTGTGGACGCCGGACGACCCGTACCTCTATGACCTGGACGTTCGCCTCGGCGCTGACGCCGTAAAGAGCTACTTCGGGTTGCGCACGGTAGGCGTACAAAAGGTCGGCGGTTTTCCGAAGTTGGTCTTGAACGGCAAGCCGATCTTCTCGCTCGCCACCCTCGACCAGGGCTTCTGGCCGGACGGGCTCTACACCCAGCCGAGCGACGCGGCGCTGCGGTTCGACCTGGTCGAGACGAAGAAGCTCGGCTTCAACGCGGTGCGTAAGCACATCAAGGTCGAGTCGGCCCGCTGGTACCGGCATGCCGACGAGGTCGGGCTGCTGGTGTGGCAGGACTTCGTGTCCGCCGACATCGACGGCGTGGCCGGTCAGCAGGCGTGGCTCAGCCAGGGCCTCGAGGAGATGCGGCAGCTACACAGCTACCCGTCGGTGATCGGCTGGGTGGTCTTCAACGAGGGCTGGGGCGAATGGGACCGGACCGCGACCGGGCAGATCACCGAGCAGGTCAAGGCGGCTGACCCGTCGCGCATCGTCAACGCGCACAGCGGCGTCAACTGCTGCTCGTCGAAGGGTGACTCGGGCAAGGGCGACGTGATCGACCACCACGACTACGTCAACAACGACCCGGCCTACCCGGACGCGACCCGGATCGCGATGGACGGCGAGCACGGCGGCTTCACCTTGCGAACCCCGGGTCACATGTGGCCCGGCACGCCGGCGGTCATCTACAGCGGGGTGGCCGACAAGGCGGCGCTGACCGCGAAGTATGTGGACAACACCTCGCGCTTCTACCTCGAAGCGGCCGGGGCGGAGCTGTCCGGTTCGGTCTACACCCAGATCACCGACCTGGAGACCGAGCTCAACGGCCTCTGGACCTACGACCGGCGCGAGATCAAGGTCAACGCCGCTGAGGTACGGGCGGTGAATGCGCAGGTCATCGCGGCTGGGGCCGCGGCCGGGGCGGACGCGACGTTCCCGGGCCGGGGCGACTGGGCGCTAGACGGCACGACCCAGGACACCAGTGGCAGCAAGGCCGACCTCACGCTGAGCGGCGACACCACGTGGACCGACGGCGTACACGGGCAGGCGTTGAAGTTCGATGGTGACGGCGACTCGGCCGACACCGCGGCGCCCGTCCTCGACACGACGAAGGACTACACGGTCGCCGCGTGGGTCACGCTCGACAAGCTGCCCGGCAACTACGCCTCGGCGGTCAGCCAGGACGGCCGGGCCACCGAAAATCCCTTCTATCTGCAGTACGGCCAGGGGGCCTTCGCCTTCAGCACGCCGGGCGGCAATCGCGCCCGGCTGGCGATCACGCCTGCGCTGAACCACTGGTACCACCTGGTCGGCGTGCGGGATCACGCCGGCGGTGAGGTGCGGCTGTACGTCGACGGGCAGCGAGCCGCCGCGGTACCGGCCGGGCCGGACGTGGTGAGCACCGGTCCGCTGTCGATCGGGCGGGCGAAGTACGCGGGCAACCGGACCGACTACTGGTCCGGCTCGGTCGACGACGTCCACGTCTACCAGCGGAGCCTGAGCGACGCAGAGGTCGCGGCGCTCTACGCGGCCTGACCGTTATCCGGCCCGCCCCTCGCGGGGCGGGCCGTTGGTCACCGGTTCCCCTGCCGAGCACAGGGGACACTCTGGAGTCCATCCCCGGCCCTCCCCCGGCGTCAGTCTGGTTCCGGCCTCGCCGCGCCATTCGGGGGTCTCCGGGAAGAGCAAGAACTGTCAGGTTCCGGGTGGCTCCGGGCACCACAATTCAACGGTGACCAACGTTGGCCGGGATCGGCTCCGCGAGCTCCTCGACGCAGTGCTCGCCGACGGCGAGTCCCGCTCGCTGGACGACATGGCCGGCGACGCGTTCTCGTCGCCGTTTCACTTCAGCCGGATGCTGGCCCGCGGGACGGGTGAGTCACCGGTGGCGATGCGGCGGCGGGTGCTGCTGGAGCGGGCCGCCTGGCAGCTGTCGAACGGATCGGCGGTGACCGACGCGGCCTGGGCGGCCGGGTACGACTCGGCGGAGGGGTTCTCCCGCGCCTATTCGCGGGCATTCGGGCACCCACCGAGCCGGCCCGCCGCCCGGCACTGGCTGCCGGCGCCGAACGGCATCCACTTCCACCCGCCGCTCTCGCTGTGGGTCGACGCGAACGAGCACACCACGAACCCGCTCACTTCGCAGCTCGTCCGGCACGACCTCGACGACACGGCCGCGCTCCTCTCCTTCGCCACCGGCCTTTCCGAGGCCGAGCTGTCCGAGGTGCGCCTGCCCGGGGCGGTGGTGCTCGAGTGGGACGGCCCCGAGGAGACCATCGGCGACGTCCTGCACCATCTGGTCCGCACCAAGGAGACCTGGCTCGCCTCCATCGACGGCCGGGACACCCCTTCGCGCGGCCGGCCTTCTTCGGTCGCCGAGCTCATCGAGCGGCACGAGGTCGCCGGCGCGGCCTGGCTGGCGATGGTGCGCGACCTCGACGCCCGCGGCGCGTGGGGCGACCGGCTGATCGACGCGCTGTGCGAGCCACCGGAGAGCTTCGTGATCAGCAGCGTCGTCGCCCACGTCCTGACCTACTCGGCCCACCGCCGCCAGTTGGCGCGGCTCATGCTGCGCACCGCCGGCCACCCGGTGGGACCGGGCGACCCGATCATGTGGCTACGCCGCCAGCGCAACGAGGAGACGACATCTGATGGCCCAGACGATCTATTACGTGGCTAGCACCCTGGACGGCTTCATCGCCGACCCCGACGACTCGCTGGACTGGCTGCTCAAGCAGGACATCGACGAGAACGGCCCGATGAACTACAACGCTTTCATCGCCGAGGCAGGCGCGGTCATCATGGGCGCGTCAACATACGAGTGGCTGGTGAAACACCAGGCCGGCACCGGCGAGAAGTGGCCGTACACCCAGCCGTCCTGGGTCTTCACCCACCGCACCTTGCCCGGAGTGGACGGCGCCGACATCCGCTTCACCAGCGCCCCGGCAACCGAGGTGCACGCCGCAGCCACCGAGGCCGCAAACGGCAGAAACGTGTGGGTGGTCGGCGGCGGCGACCTGGCCGGCCAGTTCACCGACGCGGGCCTGCTCGACGAGCTGATGGTGAGCTACGCCCCGGTGACGCTCGGGGCGGGCGCCCCGCTGCTCCCCCGCCGCCTCGACCTGCGCCTACGCGAAACCACCCGCAACGCAGCCTTCGTCATGGCCCACTACGAGGTCATCCGCACCAACGCGGACATTGACCAGCCTCGTTAGCTTGGGCGGAGGCAGGAGGTGCCTCCATTGTCCGATCAGGTGAGCGTGCGGCACGACGCGCTGGTCACGCACGCGGGCCACGTCGAGGCGATCGCCGACCAGGTGTCGACGGCGGCCGGGGCCGGTCGTGCGGTCCGCGCCGACGACGGGGCGTACGGGCAGCTCTGCGTGATGGTGCCGACGATGCTGAACCTACTGCACGACATCCTGGTCGATGGCCTGGACGAGTGCGCCGAGTCGCTGCGGGACACCGGCGCAAAACTGCGCGTCACCGCCGCTGAGTACGAGGCTTCCGACGCCTTCAGCGCCGACTCGTTCAAGGGCGCCGGATGACCGGCAACCCGCTGGTTGCCGGCCCCGTCGAGCAGCCGAAATCGGCCTGGGCCGGGGTCTGGATCGCCGAGGACATCGAGCTCATCGCCCAGGGTGTGCAGAACCGCAGCTGGGTGGACGGCACCCTGGGGGCGGTCGGCGTCGGCCTCGACGGTCTGGCCCTGGTGACGACCCGGTCGGCGCTCTCCTGCAGTACGGCATCGCGTGGCTGATGGAACACGTGAAGCCGCTCTCCGAGGCCCTTGATTGGCTGGCCGGAGACCCGGGTGCGATCGCCGGTCATGCCCAGACCTGGCGCAACGTCGCCGCATCGGTCCGGGCCGAGTCGGACCAGCTGGTCCGGGCGGTCCGGTTCGACCTGGCCGAGTGGCAGGGGGCTGCCGCCGACGCCTACCGGACCTGGGCCGGTCAGCGCGAGGAGTCGATGCGCGCGCTGGTCAAGGCCGCCGACACGATGGCCCTGATCACCGAGGGCGCCGGAATGCTGATCGCCGCCGTGCGGATGATGGTGCGGGATGCGATCGCCACGGTGGTCTCGCGGCTGATCGTCTACGCGGGGGAACTGATCGCCACGCTCGGCGCGGCCACGCCGGTGGTGGTCGAGCAGGTGGCCACGCTGTGTGCCTCCTGGGCCGCGAAGATCGCCCGCTGGCTCCGGGACCTGCTCTCCAGCCTGCGCAACCTCGGCTCGGCGATGCGCAAGCTCGGCGAGATCATCCAGGATCTGATCGCCCGGCTGCGCGGATCGCGCGGGCTGGAGCACGGTCTCCTCCGAGAAGGCGACGGGATCGTCCGCAACGGCCGGAAGATCCTGATGAGCCGCGACAATGTGCTGGCGCTGGCGAAGAAGTACGGCATCGACATGAAAGGCGTGCAGCTCAGCATCGACAAGTTCCGGCGCGGCGGCGGACCGGGCAAGGAGTTCTACGGTGCGACCATGCCGGACGGCGAGATCAAGCTGGCGCGGGACGCGTTCATGGATGAGGAGCAGCTGGCCCGCACCCTCGCGCACGAGCGGTTCCACCTCGACGAGTTGCGGCAGGGCCTGCCGTTCCCGTGGACCGAGGCCGCCCGGCGCGCCTATGAGGCGCGGGCGTATGCCCATGAGGAACGCTGGTGGCAGGAACACAAGCATCTACTCGAGGGGGAATGACCGCGGATGCCGGAGATGACGGAGGCGGAACGTCGCTGGGAGTCCTGGTATCAGGCCTTTCTCCGGGTGTTCGAGGCCTTTCCCCAGCCGGTCGAGGTGCCGTGCCCGGAGGGCGACGGCGGCCACATCCGCCTGACCTTCTACGGCTATCCCGACAGCCGCACCGGCTCGGTGACGGCCTGGTGCGACCGGTGCCATCACGGCATCTGGCTCGGCCGGGCCGGCATCCCGCCGGGTGCCGAGGTTCATCCGTTCGAGAGTCGTCCCGCGGGGATGCCGGAGATCGAGCTGATCCCGGACGCCTGGCCCTCTTGAGCGCTCCTTCGACGCTGCCCCGCACCCTGACCGCGCCGATCCACCAGGGCGGCCCGGGTCGCTATTTTGCGGCGGCGCGGATGCGGTCGACGTGCTCCTCCACCCAGTCGCTGAGTGCGGCCAGCGGCGCGCAGACGCTGTGGCCGAGGTCGGTGAGTTCGTAGACGACGTGGGACGGCACGGCCGGGTAGACGGTGCGAGTGAGGAATCCGTACGCCTCCAGGCGCCGTACGGTCGCACTGAGCACCTTGGGGCTGACTCCCTGCAAGCGAGTCTGCAGAGCGGTGTAACGCTGGGGTCCGTCGGCGAGGGCACCGATCGTCAGCGCTGACCACTTGTTGGTGAGGACCTCGAAGACGTCCCGGCATGGGCACAGAACGGCGTAGACGTCGTGCTTGTCGTGTTCTCCCGTGCGGCAGGCCGCTGTCATCCAGAACCCCTCCTGAGCTGCATGGCTATCCAAATGATAGTGGGTTCCCTTGCGGGTGACCCGGCAGCCGCGCCTACCGTTCTCGACGACACCCCGCATGGTCATCGGAAGTGGGCTGAAGTGAAGTCAACGGGAGTTCAGGACGCCGGCGTGATGCGTGCTGTCGTGGTGGAGGCGTTCGGCGGTCCTGAGGTATTGCGGATGGCGACGGTTGCCCGTCCCCGGCCGTTGCCCGGTGACGTCCTGGTCCGGGTGCACGCCGCTGGAGTGAACCCGGTCGACTGGAAGACGCGCGCGGGATTTCCCACCCCGGCTGCTGCGGCGTTCGGCGATCCGCCGCACATTCTCGGCTGGGACGTCTCGGGAACCGTCGAGGAGGCCGGCCCGGGAGTGCACCTGCTCGCCCCGGGGGACGAGGTCTACGGCCTGGTGTGGTTCCCTCGTCCGGGCGGCGCCTATGCCGAGTACGTGGCGGCACCGGCTCGGCAGTTCGCCCGCAAACCGGCTGCCTTCGACCACGTGCATGCCGCTGCGATGCCACTCGCCGGCCTCACCGCGTTGCACGCTCTGACCGACGCCGCCGATGTCCGCCCCGGTCAACGGGTGCTGATCCACGCGGGCGGCGGCGGTGTCGGCCATCTCGCGGTGCAGATCGCCAAACACCTCGGCGCGCACGTCATCGCCACTGCCCGCGCCCCCAGACACGACTGGCTGCGTGAACTCGGGGCCGACGAAGTCGTCGACTACACCGCCGTCCGTTTCGAAGACGCCATCGACCCGGTGGACGTGGTCATCGACCTCGTCGGCGACGGCTACGACCGGACGAGCACCCGATCCCTGGACGTACTCGAGAAGAACGGCCTTTTTGTCCAGGTCGCCCCCATCGTCCCGCCGGACCTTGCCGCCAAGGCCGGCGACCGTCAGATCAGGGTGACTCCGGCGATCCTCGTCGACCCGGACGGCCCCGGCCTGAATCGACTGGCGAACCTGGCCGACAGCGGGGAACTCGTCGTCGCGGTCGAGAAAACCTTCCCCCTTGAGCAGGCGGCCCAAGCACATCGACTCGGCGAGCAGAACCACGTCACCGGCAAACTGGTGTTGACGATCCGTGCGGCCTGACGACTTAGCCGCAAGTCAACGTGGGCCCCGCCCAGTCGCCGTGGTCGTTGCCGTTTCCGTCGCCGCCGTCGCCCACGACCAGTTCCAGGGCCTGGGCGCCGGTTACGTCCACGTCGATCGTCGTGGCGGGCTGGTGGCCACGGAGGACCGGGGTTGTCGCCAGCGGGCGGCCGTCGGCCAGCACCTCGAAGGTCACCGTGCCGGCGCCGTTCTGCTCGTCGTCGACGCCGGTGGCGGTGGTGAAGCGAGTGCACCTGCCGCCCAGGTAGACCTGCACGTCGCTGACCGCGTTGGTGCCCAGGCCCCGGGGGTAGACCTGGCCGGCGATGGTGATCGGCCTGCCGTCGCCGGATGGCTGTTCGCCGTTGCTGGTGTCTCGTTCGACCGGGCCCCAGCCGTTGGTCGAGGACAGGAACGGCAGGTCACTCACCGCCACCGAACCCGCGGGTGGTGGCACGTAGTAACCGACCATCCGTTCGTCGCGGGCGGTTCCGCCCCGGTAGGGGACGGTCACGGTGAGCGCCGCCGTCGACGGCTGGGTGCCGGTCGGTGGGGTCACCTCCCAGGTCAGGGCGGTGAGCCTTCGGATGGTCCAGCCGGTCGGTGCGGTCAGCGTGGCGGTGGCGTGCGCCGAGCCGGTCACCTGCGCGGTGGCGGTGAACGGGACGCCGGGCTGGACGCTCGGCGGCACCCGCAGATTGACCGTCACCTTCGGCGGCGGCGGGATCGCATACTTGCGCGCGTCATAACCAGGGCTCGCCACATCGTGCACCTTCAGGGACGACGCGTAGCTTCCGTAATTCGTCAGGGACACCTGGCCCAGGCCGCCGGTCGAGCCGTCCAGGTTCCAGACCGCTATCGCGATCGTGGTGCGGCCGTCGGTCTTCAGAATGCCGTTCGGGATCGGGAACGTGTGCTGTGGACCCAGGTAGTTGACGTAATTGCCGAGCATCCAGCCGTTCACGTACAGCTGGGCCCGGTAGCGGCGGGACGGGTCGTCGGTGAATGTCACGCCGATCGACGTGTCCTGCCCCTTCGGCAGGTGCAGATCCGCAGTGGTGCGATACCAGGAAACGCCGGGAGTGGTGTCCCGGTCGGGCGATGCCATAACCCAGCGGCGGTCGTCGAAACCGGGTAGCTGCCAACCCGCGCGCTCGCCGAACAGTCCGCCGGTGGACAGCGGCCCGCGGACCGCATCGACATCGCGTGCGCCCTGAAGCCGCCAGGTGATCGGGGTGGTGGGGGCGCCGATCAGCGCGGCGCCGGTCAAGCCGCGCGCCGCTTTGTTGCCGTTGCTGGAGTTGTAGTCCTCCTCGTGGCCCATGTTGACGGTCAGCACCGAGACGATGTTGTCGCCGTCGGGCTTGAGGCTGCCGGCCGGGAACGGGAAATTGCCGGCGCCGGTCGTCGAACTACCCAGGAACACGCCGTTGACCCAGGCCGAGAAGGCCTGCGCGCCGCCGCCGGAATCGGAGGTGAGGTGTACGCCGGTGACGCCGGCCGACGCCGGGAAACGACCTCGATACCAGGTGCTGCCGGTGTGGAATCCGTAGTCGTCGGCGTAGAGGATCGGCAGCGCACCCGGGCCGGTGATGCTGAACGTGGTCGTCTTGTCGGCGACCACCCACGCCGAATCGTCGAATCCGGGCTGAGCCTCGGGCGATTCGGCCTGGTGCTTCCAGTTGGTCAGGGCGGGCAGGGAAACGGGCGCGGCGGTCGGGATGGTGCCATGGGAAATGGCCGCACCGTTCCATCGGACCGAAGAGGCCGTGCTGAAGACCTCGATGGTCGGGTCGGTCCCGTTGTCGCCGGTCAGTTCGAGGGTCCGGCCGTGGGAAACCGCCGTCCGCAACAGATGGGTGCCGCGCACCAGCACCGGCCCGGCGGCGGTGTCCTGGCGCCAGAACGTCTCCGCGGTCGGTTTGTCGGCCAGCAGAAGGAGCAGCGGTCGCCGGCCCGCCTCGGAAACAACGACGCGGGTCAGACCACCATGCGTGTAGTTGAGCCGCAGATCGCCGGTGGCCGGATCCCAGGTCTCCTCGACCGCGCCCCGCACCGCCGGTTTGGTCGCGAATCGCAGAACGGTCTCGCCGTCGGTGCCGGGATCGCCGTAGAGAACGGCTACGTCCTGCGCCCCGATCGCGGCCTGGGTCAGCAATTCCGAGGTCGAATACTGCAATTGCGTCTGCCCGAGCTTCGCGTCGGCGACCAGGAGGCGGGAATCGCGGCCGTTGAGCGTGATCGCGGTGCCCGGCTTCTGCGGGACCGTCGAATAGACCGGCTCGGTGGTGGCCACGGCCGGGGGCAGGTCGATCGCGTCGACCGCGACGAAATTGTCGGTGGATCCCGATGCGTGCGTGCCGGTCACCACGATTTTCAAGGAGTGCGGCGCGTCGGCGAGACCGGTCGCCTGGAAGAGAACTGCCTGTGCGGCTCCCCCGGATGCGTCGACGGTGGCCTGCTTGACGTCGTCGACGTACACGTCGGCGAGTCCGTGGTTACTGGTTTTCGAGCCGATCCACCGGATCGCGGTGCCGGCGAACGGAACGGTCAGCGAATCCCCGGCGACGTTGGAGAACGACTCGGTATGAAGGTAGTCGCTTCCGGTGTAGCTCTCGTTCGCCACGTGCGACCAGGCACCGGCGTATTGCAGCGCCGGGTCGACATCGTCATAGGTGTACGACGTGGTCGCCCGCGCATTGAAGTCGATCGAAAGGTGCGTCCGGGTGACCGCGGTCGACGTCGAGTCGTTGTGCCGCAGCACGTGGAACTGGGCGCCGGTGTCGGGATTGCGGCGTGCGGTGTCGACGATCGCCGCGGCATCGGGCGGCGTCACCGGGATCCGGTCGGTCTTCGTCAGGTCCGGAAGTGACTGGGTCAGGTAGCCGATCAGCTTGTCCTGGTAATACTTCGGATCCAGTTGCCGCGTCTCGCGAATGGCCGCGCCGTAGTCGTAGGACGTGTAGTTCTGCGGCATGCCGAGCCAGCCCCAGTTGGTGCCGCCATAGGTCATGTAGAAGCTCTGCGCGGTCGACCCCACCGCGATGTTGTTCTTGTAGAACACGTTCGCGAACTGGTCGTTGATCAGCTGCGCGCATTTGTCGTAACCGGGCCCGCCCCACGGATCGAAGGCCCCGCCCTGAAACTCGGGCGTGTAGAGCGGCCGCCCGGCCGGATGGTCGTAGCTGATGTCCGGCACCCCGCGCCAGACCGTCGGATTCGAACAATCAAAGCCTTGCGGGTACGAGTCGGGACCATCGATGTCGAGCTTGCCGACGCCCTCGTTGAAGGTCCCGTTGTTGTTGCCGGTCAACGGCACGGTGATGCCGTCGGCGCGGGCCTTGTCCGCGAGGTGCTGCATGTAGAGGCGGGCAGCCGCGCTGCCGTTGTAGTACTCGTTCTCGACCTGGTAGGCGATGACCGACCCGGTGCCGTTGGTCAATTGATGACGGGCCACGATGTTGTCGATCTGCGTGAGCCATTCATCGGCGTACGCAAGGAATTTGGGGTCGTTGCTTCGGTTTTGCTCGTCCTTGGTGGTCAGCCAGACCGGGAGGCCGCCGCTGTCGACCTCGGCGTTGATGTACGGCGCGGGGCGCGCGATGACGTAGAGGCCGGCCTGCTCGGCCATGTCGAGCACCAGATCGGCGTCGCGGACGCCGGTGAAGTCGTAGACCCCGGGTCGCGGCGAATGGTAGCCCCAGTCGAAGTAGAGCGAGGTGGCATTGAAGCCGGCCGCTTTCAACTTCTGGAAGATGTCCAGCCAGAGGCTGGGGCTGGGCAGCCGGAAGTAGTGGAACTCCCCCGCCCAGAGGTAGGTGCGCTGCCCGTCGACGAGGAACGAGTAGCCGTCGAAGGTGACCGTATGCGATGGGGGCGCAGCCGCGGCCGGCGAAGGCAGGGCCACGGGGATCAGCAACAGGATCAGGAGCGCGCGCAGCCATCGAGTCATCCGTAGCCTCCACCCACCGGCGAACACACTCCCACAAGACCGAACGATATCTTTCGATATCTATCGTCCACAAGCGGCGCAGTAATATAGATGTTCATCACTGCCCTGGCGATACCGGCCGACGCGGCGACGCCCAGCTTCGACTTCGGCAACCGGGAAATCGTCGCCACCGGCCTCGACGACCGGGTGATCCGGATCGCGCGGGCCGCGTCTTGATTTCTTGACACGCACGTCATCTCGACGTAAAGATTCAGCAACTCCGATACGTCGAGATGACGTGCCGAGCTATCCCCCGTACGTGTGCATCCACTGCTCCCCCAGCACGATGTTTACGTAAACATTCGCCATGGTTGGAGTGCTCCATGAAACGCGCACTACTCGCCGCCGCCCTCGCCATCGCCGTCGCCGTCCCGGTGGCCGTCACCGCCGGGGAAGCCTCCGCCGCCACCAACAGCTTCCGCGGGGTCAACTGGGCCGATGCCCGCGACAACTACGTCAACGGCTGGGTCATCCCGACCGGCCTGACCGCCGCGGACAGCTACAGCACCGTCTACACCAAGGCGGACGGCATCATCACCGGCTTCCAGAACCTGCTCGGCGCCAACACGGTCCGGCTCCCGATCAACCCGCAGAGCGTCAACAGCACCTGGTGGGCCAGCTACAAGGGGGCGTTCGACTCCGCCCTCGCGCACGGCATGAAGGTCATCGTGTCGTACTGGGAGGCGGACACCGCCAAGGACGGCCTCGTCGACGACACCGCCGCCTGGAACACCATGTGGGACAAGGTCACCAGCGACTTCGCCGGCAACGCCAACGTCTACTTCGAGCCGATGAACGAGCCGTTCGGCTACAGCCTCAGCTCCTGGGTGTCGCTCTGCTCGACCTGGCTGTCCCGGCACTCGGCCATCCCCCGCGGCCGGGTCCTGATCAGCGGTACCGGCTACAACGACAACGTCACCGGCGTCGGCGCCGCGAGCGCGCTCAGCGGCACCCTGCTCTCGCTGCACTTCTACGGGTTCTGGGCCTCGGACACCACCCGGGCCGCGTGGACCACCAATCTCAGCAACCGGCTCGGCTCCTACTCGTCGCGCACCGTGATCGACGAGGCCGGCTCCCCGATGACCACCGGGCTGACCTACACGGGCGGCCAGAATCAGGACGGCAACGTGTTCACCTCGTACTTCGCCGCCACCACCGACCTCACCCGAGCCCGGCAGATGGGCATCGTCTACTGGCCCGGCCTGCGCTCCGGAGACACCTACTCGATCACCCGGCAGAGCGGGACCGGGCTGGCCGTCAACAACGCCTCCGGGGTCGCACAGCTGCGCTGGGGGTGGGGGCTGTGAAGCGCCTTCTCGCCCTCGTGCTCGCCGGGCTCCTCGCCGTCCTGGCCGCTCCGCCGCAGCCGGCCGCCGCGGCCACCACGCTGATCTACGCCACCTTCAAGGGTGACGCGGCCGCCGACGAGGAACTCTGGATCTACCAGTCGACAAACGGCGGCACCAGCTACAGCGTGCTGACCGACACCAACTTCCACGGCCCGACCGGGGTGCTGCGCGACCCGAGCATCCTGAAATACAACGGGATCTACTACATCGCCTACACGGTGCAGTCGTGGACGACCAACTCGACCTACTTCAACATCGCGTCCAGCAGCAACCTCACCAGCTGGACGAACATCGCGAGCATCCCGTCCGGGATCGCCAACACGGCGTACACCTGGGCTCCGGAATTCTATGTCGAGGGCAGCACGGTCCGGATCATCACCAACGTCGCGGCCAGCACCTGCTCGGCCTGCTTCCGGCCGTACGTCTACACCGCCCAGAACACCGCCCTGACCTCGTGGAGCGGGCCGTCGCAGATGTGGGGCCTCGGCACCAACCACATCGACGCCTACGTGCTGAAGTCGGGCAGCACCTGGCACGCGTTCGTCAAGGACGAGACCGGCAAGTACATCGAGCACTGGACCACCACCGCGAGCCTGACCACGGGCTGGGTCAACAAGGGCACCCTGTTCGCCTCCGGCTACGAGGGCCCGTCGCTGGTCAAGCTGGACAACGGCAGCTGGCGGATCTACGTCGACAAGTACAGCACCGGCGGCAACATCTGGACCGCCACCAGCACCGACCTCAACACCTGGACGAGCCTCACCGCCGTCACCTGTTCCGGTTGCCGGCACGGGACGGCGATCGCCAAGTAAGCGCCTACCGCGGGCGGTGCCAGCGCAACCACGCGGCCTGGCCACCGTCGAGGAGCAGATCGGTCCCGGTGATGTAGAGCGCACCGGGACCGGTCAAAAAGGCAACCGCCTCGGCCAGCTCGCCGGGGGTGCCGGCCCGGCCGATGCCGCAGGCGTCCAGCGTGGCCATCATGTGGGCGCCGGCCGGGCCCTCGCGTTCCGCCTTGGCCATCGCGGTGGCGATCACGCCGGGGCTGACCGTGTTGATCCGGGCGCCCCGGCGGTTGTAGGCCAGGGCGGCCGCCTGAACCCGCAACTGGTTGGCCCGCTTGGCCAGGATGTAGGCCGCGATCGGGTCGTCGCCCGCCGACCGGACCACGTCCAGGGCCGCCAGGTCGGCGGTGGGGGTGGTGGCCAGCGCGGCTTCCTGCGCAGGGGTCGGCGTCGCGTAGTGGCCGGCCATGCTCGCTATGCAGACCAACGACGTTCCGCCGGTCGCGACCTGCTCGAACGCGTCGATCACGTGGGCGGTGCCGAGCAGGTCGACCTGCATGATCTGGTGGGTGGTGGCGGTGGCCGCCGAGACGCCAGCGGTGTGCACGACCGCGGTCAACGGGCCCTCGGCTGCCGCAGCCGAGGCCAGTTTGGTCACCGCCGAGGCGTCCGACACGTCGGTGACGTGCGTCTTCACCGTATAGCCCTCGGCCTCCAGGGCTTCGGCGCAGCGGTCCAGCGCCTCGGGGGCGGCGTCGGCCAGGACCAGCGTGCGCCCGGCACCGATCCGACGGGCCACGGCAGCGCCCATGCCGCCGGCGCCGGTGATAACTACGACTGTCATCGAACATCCTTCCAGCTGGATCCGGTGGCGATGGCGTGCCGCCACCGGCGAATGGCCTTGGGCGGCATGCCGGCGGCGAGGACACCGACCAGGCGATCGTCCGTGCGGTACGCAGCGAGGAAGCGCCGGTCCGCGAGCGAACCCTCGACGATTTCCACCTCGTCGTGGCCGCGCAGGTAGCCGTAGGCGTGGATCTTCAGGTCGTACTGGTCGGACCAGAAGTAAGGCACCGGCGCGAATGGCATACCGGGGTTGAGCAGGTTGCGGGCGGCGGCCATGCCCTGCTCGGCGGCGTTGGTGCGGTGTTCGATCCGCATCGACAGCCCGAACAGCGGGTTGTGCCAGCGGGCCACGTCGCCGGCGCCGTAGACGCCCGGCGCGGCCGCGCAGTACTGGTCGCAGACCAGGCCGTCGTCGAGGGTGAGGCCGCTGCCCTCGAGCCACTCGGTGTTGGGCACCGACCCGACCGCCACCAGCACCACGTCGGCCTCGACGGACTCACCGCCGCCGAGCTGCACGCCGTTCTCGGTGACCGCGGTGACGGTCACGCCGGTGCGCAGGTCGACGCCGTTCTCCTCATGCACCGCGGTGAGGAACCGGCCCACCTGGTCGCCGATCGCGTGGGCGAGCGGCACCGGGGCCGGCTCCAGCAGGGTCACCGCGCAGCCGAGCCCGCGGGCCACCGCGGCGCATTCGGCGCCGAGAAACCCGGCGCCGACGATGGCCAGCCGGGTGCCGGGGCGCAGGGTCCGGCGCAGGTCAAGGGCGTCGCCGAGGGTACGCAGGACGTGCGCGGACGCCCCGGGAAGCCGGCGCGGCCGCACCCCGGTCGCCACGATCAGCCCGTCGAACGGCACCCCGGTCCCGTCCGCGAGCCACACCTCCCGCTCCGACAGACCGGTGGCCCGGGTGCCGAGGCGCAGGTCCAGTTTCAGCGCGGTCAGTTGTTCATCGGTGCGCAAGGACAGGCGGTCGGCGTCCCAGGTGGACGCCAGCACCTGCTTCGAGAGCGGCGGACGATCGTACGGTAAATCGCTCTCCTCGCTGATCAGCGTGATCGTGCCGCCGAAGCCCTCGCGTCGCAGGGTTTCCGCCGCCGTCAGGCCGGCGGCCGAGGCACCCACGATGACGATCCGGTTCACTCCGCCACCAGGCGAATAGCCGCGGCGGGACACACCGCCGCCGCCTCGCGGGCATCGTCCTGCTGGTCCGGGCCGGGCGAGGCGTTCAGGACGATCGCCACGCCGTCGTCGTCACGCTGATCGAACAGCTCCGGGGCCACCATCGCGCACTGACCGGCCGCGACACACCGCGGCTCGTCGAACTCGATCCTCACCACGTGACCGGCAGCGACTTCAGGCCGTAGGCGACGCCCTCCATCGCGAACGGCACCTCCTCGAACGGCACCGCGAGGGCGAGCGTGGGGATGCGGCGGTAGAGCGTGCCGTACGCGATCTGCAACTCGACCCGGGCCAGCGACTGGCCGAGGCACTGGTGGGCGCCGAAGCCGAACGCGTGATGCTGGCGGGCCGGGCGGCGCAGATCGAGGCGGTCCGGTTCCGGAAATTGAGCGTCGTCCCAGTTGGCCGCGGCCAGGTCGAAGATGACGCCGTCGCCGGCCCTGATCACCGTGTCGTGCAGTTCGATGTCCTCGTTCGCGATGCGCCGGATGCCGCTGTGCACGATGGTCAGGTAGCGCAGCAGTTCCTCGGCGGCGTTCGCGACGAACTTCGGGTCGTCGCTGTTGTCGCGCAACAGCGCCAGCTGCTCCGGGTTCTGCAGGAGCGCGAGGGTGCCGAGCGAGATCATGCTCGCGCTGGTCTCGTGGCCGGCGATGAGGATCGCGTTGGCCATGGTGATCGCCTCGGGTCGGGTCATCTGCCCGGCGGTGACCCAGCCGGCCATCTCGGACACCACGTCGTCGCCCGGCTCGGCGATCTTCCGGTCGAGCAGGTCGCTGAGGTAGCCGCCGATCGCCCGCCCGGCCGCCGCGGCCTCCTCCGGCGTCGAGTCGTGGCTGATCAGCACGTGGCTGGTGGTCTGGAAGAGCTCGTGATCGGCGTAGGGCGCGCCGAGGATCTCGGTGATCACCAGCGTCGGCACCGGCAGCCCGATCGCCTGCACCAGGTCGGCCTTTTTTGAAGGCAGGGCGAGCATGTCGTCGATGAGACTGTCGAGCACTTCCTGGATGCGCGGCCGAAGAGCCTCCACCCTTTTAACCATGAAAGGCCCATTGACCGTACGGCGTAACCGGGTGTGTTCCGGCGGGTCGGTGTTCGTGATCAGCGCCGGATGGTGCGGGGCGGAGGCCGCCCGGGCGCGGGTCATGTGCGGGTAACCGGCCCGCTTCTCGTCGATGCTCAGCCGGGGGTCGTTGAGCAGGGCGCGCTGGTCGGCGTGCCGGGTGATGAACCACGGCGTGCTGCCGTCCCAGATGCGTACCCGGCCGACCGGGTTGTCCCTGGTCATCGTGCGGACGGCGGCGGCCGGGGCGAACGGGCAGCCCGGCTCGCGGGCCGCCGGGTAGTCGGGCGTCTCAGGCATGCGCCCATCCCAGCAGGGCAACCTGACACGATCCGGACAGCGACCTGACAGCGCATGAACGTGACGGGGGTCACTCCGCGAGGCTCAGCCGGTACCCGAATCCTCGATGCGTATGGATCAGCGCGGGCGGCGTCCGGTCGACCTTCTGCCGCAGCCGGGAGACCATCCGCTCGATCGCGTTGACGTCCCGCGACTCGCCCCACAGATGCCAGGCCAGCTGCTCCTTGGACAGCACCCGGTCGGCGTTGCGCAGCAGATGGCGCAGCAGCCGATATTCGGCCGGGGTCACCCCGAGCATCCGGTCGGCACGCCAGGCCCGGCAGACGACGTCGTCGAGCAGCAGGTCACCGTGGCGCAGCACGTCGGCCCGGCCGGCCGCGGCCCGATTGCGCACCAGCACCTGCACCCGGGCCAGCAACTCGGCGCTGCGGCACGGCTTGGTGATGTAGTCCTCGATCCGGGTGCCGAGCACCGGCACCAGGTCACCGAGGAACTCGCAGGCGGTGACGGCCAGGACCGGGGGGCGTTCGCTGAAGGTCCGCTGCCCCCGGGCGAGTTCGTGCAGGTCGGGGGTGTCCACATCGACCACGACCAGGTCGACGTCGTGCGCGTCGAGCAGCCGGACCGCGGCGGCGCCGGTCGCCGTCGAGGTGACCCGGTAGCCGTGCCGGCTCAGCGGCGACGTGAGGTCGCGGTGATCCGGGGCGACCACCAGCACGTTCGGCTCGACCGGCATCCCCACACCCTACTGCGCAGACATCGGGAACGGTCGATCGGCTCAGCGCCCGAAGACGAGCCTGGTGGCCAGGTCGGTGACGGCGAGGGCGTCGGTGTCGGTGAGCTCGCCGGTCATCGCGAGACGGTGCAGCAGGGCGCCGACCACCACGTCGAACGCGAGGTCGACGTCGGGTGCGGACAGCCCGAACTCGTCGACGAGGTGCCGGGTGAACGGCTCCCGGATGCGGGCCCGCAGCTCGGCCCGGACGCTCTCGTCCTGCCCGGCCTCACCGACCAGGCCGACCAGCAGCCGGCGCACGCTCGGCTCGCGCACCTGCGCGGCGAGCCAGGTGATCGGCGACAGCAGATCGATCCCGGCGGGCGGGTCGCCGAGCAGGTCGGCCAGGGTGTCGATGGCCAGGTGGCTCTTCGACCGCCAGCGGCGGTAGACGGTGGTCTTGGCGACGCCGGCCCGCTGGGCGATCAGATCGAGGGTGGTGCCCGCGTAGCCGCGCTCGGCGATCAGCTCCTCCGCAGCCTGCCGCACGGCGGCGCCGACGCCGGCCCGGCGGGGGCGGCCACCACGCGGGCGGGCCGAGTTGTCGCTCATGATCGAGGAGTCTAATATCGCTACTGGGAGTTTCGCTACTGCCAGGTGCGTAACTGGCACGGACCCCGGAGGAGCGGAGATGTTCTACAGCAGCGGTAACTACGAAGCGTTCGCCCGGCCGCGCAAGGCCGACCGGGTCGAGGAGAAGACCGCCTGGTTCGTCGGGGGTGGCCTCGCGTCGCTGTCCGGCGCGGCGTTCCTGATCCGCGACGGTCAGATGCCCGGCGACCGGATCACCGTCCTGGAGCGGCTCAAGCTGCCCGGCGGCGCCCTCGACGGCATCAAGGAGCCGCGGAAAGGGTTCGTGATCCGGGGCGGCCGCGAGATGGAGGACCATTTCGAGTGCCTGTGGGATCTGTTCCGGTCGATCCCGTCGATCGAGACCGCCGGGGCGAGCGTCCTCGACGAGTTCTACTGGCTCAACAAGGACGACCCGAACTTCTCGCTGCAGCGGGCCACCGTCGAGCAGGGGCAGGACGCGCACACCGACGGCCTGTTCACGCTGACCGACAAGGCGCAGAAGGAGATCATCAAGGTCTTCCTGGCCACGCGCGAGGACATGGAGAACAAGCGGATCGACGAGGTCTTCGGCCGCGAGTTCCTGGACAGCAACTTCTGGCTGTACTGGCGGACGATGTTCGCCTTCGAGGAGTGGCACAGCGCCCTGGAGATGAAGCTCTACCTGCACCGCTTCATCCACCACATCGGCGGCCTGCCGGACTTCACCGCGCTCAAGTTCACCAAGTACAACCAGTACGAGTCGCTGGTGCTGCCGCTCTACCGGTGGCTGCTCGACCAGGGCGTCGTCTTCCACTTCGACACCGAGGTCACCGACGTCGACTTCGACGTCGACCGCACCGACGGCCGCCGGCAGGCCACCCGGCTGCACTGGCTCCGGGACGGCGCCGCCGGCGGAGCCGACCTCGGCCCGGACGACCTGCTGTTCATGACGATCGGGTCGCTGACCGAGAACTCCGACAACGGCGACCACCACACGCCCGCCAAGCTCGACGAGGGCCCGGCGCCGGCGTGGGACCTGTGGCGACGGATCGCGGCCAAGGACCCGCTGTTCGGCCGGCCGGACGTCTTCGGCTCGCACATCGCACAGACCAAGTGGGAGTCGGCCACCGTGACGACCCTCGACCGGCGGATCCCCGACTACATCCAGAAGATCTGCAAGCGCGACCCGTTCAGCGGCAAGGTGGTCACCGGCGGCATCGTCACCGTCAAGGATTCGAGCTGGCTGCTGAGCTGGACGGTCAACCGGCAGCCGCACTTCAAGCAGCAGCCGGCCGACCAGATCGTGGTCTGGATCTACTCGCTCTTCGTCGACCGCCCCGGCGACTTCGTCGGCAAGACCATGCAGGAGTGCACCGGCGAGGAGATCACCCAGGAATGGCTGTACCACCTCGGCGTGCCGGTCGAGGACATCGCCGAGATGGCGGCCACCGGGGCGAAGACGGTGCCGGTGATGATGCCGTACGTCACCTCGTTCTTCATGCCCCGCCAGGCCGGCGACCGCCCCGACGTCGTACCCGAAGGATCGGTGAATTTCGCCTTCATCGGGCAGTTCGCCGAGTCGGGGCGGGACTGCATCTTCACCACCGAATACTCGGTGCGCACCGCGATGGAAGCGGTTTACACCCTGCTCGGGGTCGAGCGGGGCGTGCCGGAGGTGTTCGCGTCCACCTACGACGTGCGCACGCTGCTCGCCGCCACCGGCCGGCTCCGGGACGGCCACGAGCTCGAGCTGCCCGGCCCGGATTTCCTCCACAAGCGCTTGCTGCGCAAGCTGGAGGACACCGAGATCGGCGAACTGCTGCTGGAGTTCAAGCTCGTTCCTGACGTACGGCGTACGCCGCCTCAGGGGTGAACGAGGATCTTGACCGCGGTCTCGTTGTGGTCGATCAGCGTCCGGATGCCCTTGTCGATCAGATCGTCGAGGGCGATCCGGGCGGTGATGAACGGCGCCAGGTCGACCTTGCCGTCGTGCACCAGCTGGATGGTGGCCGGGTGGTCGCGCACGTAGGCGATGGTGCCGCGCAGGTCGATCTCCTTGAGCACGAGGCGCTGCATGTCGATCTGCGCCGGGTGCCCCCAGATCGAGACGACGACGATCACACCGGCCGGCTTGACCGCATCGAAGAGCTGGTCGAGCGCGGCGTTGACGCTGGAGCACTCGAAGCAGACGTCAGCACCGACCCCACCGGTGATCTCCCGCACCCGGGCCGCGACGTCCTCGCTGCTCGGGTCGAGGATGTGGTCGGCCACCCCGGTCTCGCGGGCCTTGGCCTTCCGGGCGCTGCTGAGCTCACTCATGATCACGGTGAGCCCTTCGGCCTTGAGCACGGCCGCGAGAAGCAGCCCGATCGGCCCGGCCCCGGCGATGAAGGCGACGTCACCGGCCTTGGCGCCGCTGCGCACGAACGCGTGGTGCCCCACCGACAGCGGCTCGATCAGCGCGGCCTGGTCGAGCGGGATGTCGCCGATCGGGTGCACCCAGCGCCGGTCGACAACGACCTTCTCGCTGAGACCACCGCCGCCACCGGCCAGCCCGATGAAGCCCATGCTGGTGCAGAGGTTGTAGTTGCCGGCCTGACAGGGCGCGCAGTCACCGCACACGAAATACGGCTCGACCACGACGTTGTCCCCGACGGCCAAGTCGGTGACGCCGTCACCGAGCGCGGTGATCGTCCCGGAGAACTCGTGCCCCATGGTCACCGGCGCGGTCTCCCGGGTGAGCGGGTGCGGGTGCCCCGCGGGCGAGATGAAGATCGGCCCTTCAAGGTATTCGTGCAGGTCGGTCCCGCAGATGCCACACCAGGCCACATCGATCGCCACCGCCCCGGCCCGCAACTCCGGCACCGGCACGTCGTCGATGGTGATGTTCTTGCTGGCGTGGAAGATTGCTGCTTTCACGGCTGACTCTCCGATTCCGAGGCATCCGCCTCCCCTGGAAAGTATCCGGGACGAAGGCCGCCATCATCGACCGAAGGACCCGTCACCCAGGGAACAAAGACCCGCCCGGATGCCATCGCCCGCGGCCGATGCCGCAGGATGTCCCGATGCAATTCAAGATCATCTTGACCTCCCTGGCCGCGATTTCCCTGATCAGCGGCTGCGGCGCGAAGAGCGACGGAAACATCAGCACCCCGATGGCCCCACTCGCCTCACCCGCGTCACCCGCGTCACCCGCGTCACCCGCCGCCGCGTCACCCGCCGCCGCCACGTCGGCGGCGACCCCGACGGCTGAAGGCGGCGACGACCTGAAGACCGCGGTCAGGGCGTACAGCGACGCGTTCCTGACCGGAAAGGCGACAAAGGCCTACAAACTGCTTTCCGTACGCTGCCAGAAGCGCACGTCCCTGTCCGAATTCACCGGCATCGTGACCGCAGCCAAGGGCCTGTACGGCAGCGCGCTCCCCCTGGAGACGTATTCGGCAAAGGTCTCCGGCGACCTGGCCCGGGTCACCTACACATATTCCGTGAAAGCCATCAACCAGGACAGCGAGCCATGGACCCGAGAGGCCGGCAACTGGCACCAGGACGACTGCTGACCCGAAGCAGCAGTCGCCC
>NZ_BOML01000014.1 GCF_016862175.1 Paractinoplanes durhamensis
CCCAGGGTGCCAGCCTGACCCAGGGTGCCAGCCTGACCCAGGGTGCCAGCCTGACCCGGGGTGCCAGCTTGGCTCGCAGTGCCAAGCTCGGCCCATAGGGGCACAGCTCGCCCAGAGTGCCAGCACGGCCCGTGGTGCCAAGCTCGGCCCGCAGTGCCAGCTCGGCCCGGAGAGGCACAGCTAGCCCGCGGTGCCAGCTTGACCCGCGGTGCCAGGTACCGGCTGGCCTGGTGCCATTGCCCGGCACCAGGCCAATGGCCGGACGAGCCGCGCGACCTTTCTTGGCCTGGCCCCGGCGCCGTCACGAACTGCCGCTCAAGGTGCGGACGATCAGGCCGGCGCCGAGGAGGACCACCACCGCAGCGCTGATCGGCGGCAGGCAGGTCGCCCATCGGGTGGGGAGGCGGCCGGTGCGGGAGGCGAAGCTGCGGGCTCGGACCAGCAGGATGCCGATGCCGATCAGGACCGCGGCCAGGCCCAGGCTGAACGAGACGATCAGGAGCATGCCGACGGCGATGTGGCCGAGGCCGACCGCCAGGATCATCACGCCGAGGGCTTCCGGGCAGGGCACCAGGCCGCCGGAGATGCCGAGCGCCACGACGGCGCCGAGACCCGCCCGCCGGGCCGCCAGGCCGTGGTCAATGCCGTGGCCGTGGTCATGCCTGTGGTCAGTGCCGTGGCCGTGGTCATGCATGTGGTCAAGGCCATGGTCCTGGTCATACCTGTGGTCAGTGCCGGCGCTGCGATCAGTCCCGGCGTCGCGGTCATGGTCGGCGCCGCGGTCAAAGCCGTGGCCGTGGTCATGCCTGTGGTCAGTGCCGACGCTGCGATCAGTTGCGGCGCTGCGGCCGTGGTCGGCGCTGTGGGCGTGCGGGTGGGCGTGGTCGTGACTGTGGTTGTGGTGGGTGGCGGGCATCCATGGGAGGGCTGCGCGGCGCTGCCACAGCAGGCGCAAGCCCAGGGCCAGGACCAAGGCGCCGGAGATCAACTCCAAGGCCGGGACCAGCACGTCCGGCAGGGCGAAACGGCTTGCCAGCAGCGCTACCGCGCCGATCGCCAGCACCGACGACGTGTGCGTGACCGTCACCGAGGCACCCAGGGCGAGGGCGTCCCGCAGCCGGCCGCCGCTGCCGACCAGGTAGGCCGCCATCATGGTCTTGCCGTGGCCGGGAGTCAGCGCGTGGAAGGCACCCAGCAGCATGGCGAGCCCGAGCGCGCCGACCGTCAGCCAGACCGAGCGGGACGGGTCCGCCAGCATCGACAGCAGGCGCTCGACGCCCCAGCCGTCGTCGGCGGCCGCGGGGGCCGAGGCGACCGGTGCCGTGTCGCCGTGCACGGTGAACACCGTCTCCACCTGCCGCTGGTCCTCGTCGCGGTGTTGCACGCCGACCGTGATCGTCGACTTCTTCGGGGTCAGGACGGCCGACTCGAACTGCGGCTTCAACGGGGTGAAGTCGTTGCGGTAGAACAGCCGGTGGTCGCCGGCCGCCGAAGCCAGCGGGGCCGAGGCGGTGACGTGCAGGATGCCGTAGCCGGCCCGGGTCTGCACGAACGTGGGCAACTCCACCGACGACAGCGTGAGCGGCACCGCGACGTCGTCCACCCGCAGGGTCAGCTGCGCGAGCATCGCAGTGGCGTACGCCCGGCCCTCGGTCTCGCTGAAATTCTTGTCCCCGTCGGAGTCGAGAGCGGCGATGAAGTCGGGTGCGACCAGGACGCCGGCCGCCAGGTCGACCTCGACGGTCACGGCGTCGGCCGCGACGGTGACATACGAGGTCTGCCGGGAGATATCGAGCGGATGCGCCAACGCCGAGACGGTCACGTAGGAGGCCTGCCGGGACACGTCGAGCCGATGCGCCAACGCCGAAACGATGACGTTGGAGGCCTGCCGGGAGACACCGAGCCGATGCGCCCGCGCCGAGACAATGACGCCGGAGGCCTGCCGGGACACGTCGAGCGGATGCGCCAACGCCGAGACAGTGACGTTGGAGGTCTGGCGGGAGGTGTCGAGCCGATGCGCTCGCGCCGAGACGGTCACGGAAGAGGTCTGGCGGGAGGTGTCGAGCGGGAGCGCCCACGCGGGAGCGCCGGACAGCAGCAGGGTGAGGGCCGTCGCCGCGAAGGGCGCCAGGAGCAGGACTGGCGCCCTCCACGGACGGCCCGGGGCCGTGAGCGTCATCCGGTGATCGCTGCCCCGTAGTCGTTCTGCGGGTCGCGGTAGATGCCGTGGATGTGGTTGGCGGCGGTGCCACCCATCGCCTGCGGCGAGTACTCGATGATCACCCGCGGGCCGGTGACCCGGAAGTAGGCGTTGCCGGCGTTGGTGGTCGGCCCGTACCAGGCGAAATAGGTCTGGTCGAGGGTTGCCGAGATCTCCGTCAGGCGGGACGCGGCGTCCTCGGCGTTGGCCAGGTTGCCGTATTTGCTGATCAGGGTGAGCAGCGCCGTCTTCTGGGCGGCAGTGAGCGACGAGCCGGGAATGCCCTCAAAGGCGGGCGCCCGGCTGTCCTGACCCGGACCGTAGAGCAGATCGATGTAGGTGCTGCCGAGCACCGCGGCCGACTTCTGCGCCGTGGTCAACGAGCTGAGCAGGGCGTACGCCGAGGTCCAGATGTCGCCGAGCGGCTTCACCGTGGCGCCGCTGCTGGTGTAGGACGCCGGCTGCGCCCCGATGAAGCTGGGGTAGAGCGCGACCGAGCTGCCGGAAACGGTGGCGTTGACGGTGACGTGGTGGCCACCCCACTGCCACTGCCAGGGGGTGGTCGCCGAGGGGGTGCCGATGAGCGCGATCCAGTAGTACTGCTGGCCGTACTGCAGGCCGCCGCCGCTGGCGAGCTGGTCGTCGGCCGCCCACTCCTGCCGGACCCGGGTGTAGCCCTCAGGGCTGAGGGTGACCTGCATGACCGCGAGCCACGCGTTCTGCTGCGCGGTGGTGAGGTTGCCCCACATCAGGCCGGCCCGGGTGTAGAGCCCCTGCGGCAGGTTGGACCAGCGCTTCTTCTGGGTGGTGTTGGTCCAGGCGAACTGCACGGACGTCTTCTGCGCGGTGGTGAGGGTGGCGAGGAACGCGTTGGTGGCGGCGACGATGGCGGGGGTCGTGTCGGCGACCGCGGCGGCGGGGGTAGCGGCGTAGGAGGCGCCGGCGGTCGCGCCCCCGGCAACGAGCGCGAGGGTCACCCCGGCGGCGATGAGAGCGGATCTCGTTCGCACGTGGACAGCCTTTCCGGTGCATGAGGATGGATTCCACCCCAGAGATTCATGGGGGTGAATGTGACCGACAATATTCCATTCGGCCGCCCACGCAAGTGCCGATGTGCATAGCGCCGACTACATAACCCGCCGGGATGTTTCCTGTGCACGAGCTGTGCTGACCTGCGGATACACACCAGAAAAGGCAAAAGAAGAATTGCACGGAAAACTATTGTGTACGCGTCGGCAGCGGCCCACATGAAATGGACCGAAGAATGCACCAAAATTGAACGGTAAACGATTGAGCGGGTCGCGACCTGCACGCATGCCCACGACCCCGCTTCCGGCGACCAGATTATTGACAATTTTGCCGACGCTTTGCGCGCCAATTCAGCGTGGCGGTTCGCGGTCCGCCGGAGACACCAGATGGGCGACGGCGGGAAGCACCATTTCGGCCTCCGCGGCCCGGGCCTCAGCCGTCGAGGCGTCGCCCGCGGCGGCGTGGACGCGAACCAGTGCGTCCAGGGCGAGCAACTCCACCTCATGATCACCGGCAGCCCGGGCGGCCGTGAGGACCTCCGACAGCGCCACCAGGTCGTCGTCGAGCGAGGCGACCATCTGAGCGGAGAGAAGATCACCGTCCCCACCACCGGCCGTCGCGTACCAGTGCCGGGCCAGCCGCAGCTCGGCCCGGCACTCGTCGAGGCGACCGAGCGCCCGCAGCACCCGGGCCCGCCGGGTCCGGGCGAACGCGGCCCCGCGCAACTCCCCCACCGTCTGCGCGGTGACAGCCGCCCGGTCGAGGGTGTCGAGTGCCGCCGCCATCGCCCCGCTCTGCTGCTGCGCCCGCCCCAGGTTCGCCAAATGAAGCGCCTCGGCGGCGGCGAATCCCAGCCGGTGGGCGGCGTCCGCGGCCCGGGAAAGATGTGCGACGGCGACGTCGTACTGATGCGAGGCCTGGGCCAGCCCGCCCAGCAGCGCCTCGGCGTGCGCGAGGGCCCAGGCGTCCCCGAGCGGGGTAAGCAGAGCAAGGGCTTCGGTGCAGGCGGCCCCGGCCCGCCCGACCTCACCGAGCGCGGTGAGCGCCCAAGCTTCGAGGAGCCGGGCGGCACCGGCCTCCCACCCGTCGGCGACCGACCGGAACTCGGCCAGCGCAGCGAGCGCCTCGACCGGCCGTCCTTGCTGACTGTGCAGGAAGGCCTGAAAGAGGAGAGTCCGGGGCAGCGGCGCGACGGCCCGGGCGGCGGCCACGTCGGCAAAGGCCCGGTCGAGGTCCCCACCGGAGGCCTCGAACCACCCGGCGAACAGCAGAGCGTCGGCCCGGTCGTGGTCCGCGGCAAGAGAACCCGCCGACGCGAGGACCGATCGGCTCCGGGCCGCGGCGTCCCGGCCCGCGCCGAGGAAGATCCATGCCCAGCCGAGCCCGTTGACGATCCGCAGCGCCAGCAGCGGGTCATGGTCCTGTGCCCAGGCCAGGGCCGCGTCGATGTCGGCCCGCGAGCTACGCGCGAACGCCAGATGCTCGGCCTGAGCGGCACCCCGCAGGCCGGCGGCGGCACGCACGGCCGCTTCGCCGTACCAGTGGGCGTGCGCCGCCGCGGCGACGTCGGTCAGACCGGCTTCGCCGAGGCGTTCCCGCCCGAAGGCACGGACGCTGTCCAGCAGCCGGTAACGGACACCGCCGGTGACGTCGGCGAACGCCAGCGACCGATCCACCAGGCGGTCGAACACGTCGAGAGCCGCGGCCGGTGGCACGTCGAGCGCGCCCATGACCTGCTCGGCCGCGTCCAGCGGCGCACCCCCGGCGAAGACCGACAGCGCCCACAGCCCGCGCTGATCGTCCGGGAACAGCAGCTCGTAGCTCCAGCCGATCGCCGCGTGCAGGGTGCGCTGCCGGGCCGGCCGCCGCCCGTGCGGATCGCGCAGCACGGTGAACCGGTCGTCGAGCCGCCGCGCGATCTCCGGCACCGACAGCGCTTTCGTCCGGGCCGCGGCGAGCTCGATGGCGAGCGGCAGCCCGTCCAGCCTGCGGATCACGTCGGTGACGTCCTCGTCGGCGGCGATGCGGCGATGCCGCCCCGCCCGCTGCCGGAAGAGGGTGGCGGCGGCGGGGAAGGGCAAGGGTTCCAGGGTGTACGTCATCTCGCCGTCCAGCCCCAGCGGAACCTGACTGGTCGCGAGCAGGGTGACCCCGGGCGCGGCGGCCAGGATGCGTTGCACCACCGGCCCGAGCTCGTCGACCAGGTGTTCGCAGTTGTCCAGCACCACCAGGGCGTGCAGCCCGCGCAGCCGGTCGAGGACCATGGCCGGGGTCGCCTCGGCCATCCCGAACGCCTCCCCCGCGGTCGGCCACAGCGACCCGGCCGATTCGAGCCGGACCAGCCACCCACCGGGCTCCCGGGCGACCTCGATCGCGAGCCGGGTCTTGCCGACCCCGGCCGGCCCGACGACGGTGACGAGCCGGCCGGCCGACAGCAGTTCACCCACCGCGGCCAGGTCGGCGTCGCGGCCGACGAGCGAGGCGGTCAGCGCCGGCAGGTTGCCGGTGACCGGGGCGAGGGCGGCGTCCTGCACGAGGATGCGCCGTTCGAGTTCGCGCAGCTCCGGGCCGGGATCGACGCCCAGCTCCGCGGCCAGGCCGGCCCGGGCCCGCCGGTACGCGTCGAGGGCGTCGCCCTGCCGCCCGTCCCGATAGAGGGCGGTGATCAGCAGCCGCCACAGCCCTTCGCGCAGCGGGTGGGCCTCGACCAGCGCCGACAGCTCCCCGACCAGCTCCCCCGCCGCGCCGCCGTCGAGCCGGGCGGCGAGGTGTGCCTCGGCGAGCCGCAGCCGGGCGTCGGCGAGCCGCGCCCGCCACGGCCCGAGCCAGGCGCCGTCGCCGGCATCCGGCAGGATCTCGTCGCCCCGGAAGAGATCCGCCGACGACGGCCGGGCCAGTCCGGCCTGCCGCAACGCCTCCAGGGCATCCACCGCCGCCGGGTCGACGTGCAGCGTGTAGCCGAGCGCGTCGCCGCTCACCAGGTCCGGGTCGCCGAGCACCCGGCGCAGCTTGGACACCTTGGCCTGCAACGCGTTCGGGGTGGCCGCGCCGTCCCACAGGTCGTCGATGAGCACGGCGGCGCGCACCGGCCGCCCGGCCTCCAGGGCGAGCCGGATCAGCACCTCGGTGGTCTTCCCGCCCGGCACGGCCAGCGGAACGCCGCCACGGCGCACCGAAAGGGGTCCCAGCAGCGCAACCGTCAGCACTGACGCAGCGTAGGTCGGCAGCGTCAGCCGCGCGTCAGCCATCGCGGCGAGAGTGCCCCCATGACCGAGGAAAACGACCCCGCCGCCCTGGTGGAAACCGCGTTGCGGCTGCTCAGCAGGGCCCGATCCGAGGCAGTGACGCCGCGGGCCAGGCAGACGGTCGCGATCGCCGACGCGTTCCTGGCCGGCGACCTCGACCGGGTCGACGTGCTCGCCCGCGAACACCTCGCCGACCACCCCGACAACGACCTCGTCTCCCGCATCGCGGGCTGTGCCCGTACCCCCGGAAAGGAATTTCGATGAACCGCAAGCTGACCGCCGCCCTGCTGATCACCGCCGCCGTCCTGACGAACGTCGCCTTCACCGCCCTGGGCAGCGTCTTCCATTACCCCGACATCCTCAAGGAGCCGACCGACACCATCCTGACCTCGTTCATCGCCAACGAGAGCGCGGTCGTCACCTGGTTCATCGTGCTCGCCGCCTCGGCCGCGCTGTTCGCCCCGATCGCCCTCGGCGTCGGCCGGCTGTCGGCGAACCGGCCGATGCGGATCGCTGTTCCGGTCGGCATCGCGGCCGCGGTGGTGCAGGTGGTGGGCCTGTCCCGCTGGGCAATCCTGGTTCCCGGGTACGCCGACCGCGGCGACCGGGACGCCTTCGAAACCGCGCACCACGTGCTCGGCACCCTGATCGGCGAGACGTTCGGCTACGCACTGACCGCCGCCTGGACGCTGCTCGTCCTGGCCGCCCTCGGCCGCGCGTTCACCGGCTGGTGGTTCCCGGCCCTGGGCGGGGTCTCGGCGATCCTGATCGCCACCGGCGTCGCCTCCCCGCTCGGCGTCCCCGGCGTCGACTTCCTCAACTTCATCGGGTACGTCCTGTTCAGCGTGTGGCTGCTCGCCTTCGCCGCGCTCCTGCTCTTCCGCCGAACCCCGGCCACCTCCACGCCGGCTGTCCGGGCGGGAGCGGCAGCATGACCGCCTGCACCGAGCGGCACCCGAACAGGTCACCGTGGTCAACCGGTCGGGTGCGGCACCCGTACCCCAAGGGGTCAAAGTAATCGGCGGCGACGCCAGCGACCAAGCCTTCACCGCACGGGTTGCCCGCGGCGCAGCCGTGGTTTACCAGACCCTCAACCCGGCCTACGACCGCTGGACCCAGGAGTTCCCGGGGTTGCAGGCGGGCGTGCTCGCCGCCGCCCGGGCGACCGGCGCACGCCTGGTGAGCTCGCCGCGATCGCGTTCCGGCTGGCCGGCCGGGAGAAGGCCCGGGTGCGGCAGGTGCCGGCCTGCTGATCCGGATGGCCATGCCGGAGCTGGCCGAGATGCGCTACCTGTTCGAGGAGCCGTTCCTGGTGGCGAGCAACAAGATCAACGAGAAGCTTGGGGTACGGGCGACGCCGCTCCCGCAAGCGCTGGCCGAGACCCTTGCCGGTTACCGGTGAACCGTTGAATGTTCACCCCGCGAGCGCGGCGCCGTGAACCGGATCGGGTCGAGCCTGACGACCATGACTTTGAAGAGACGTGACGTTCTCGCCGCCGGCGGCCTCGTCGGCGGCGCTCTGGCCAGTGGTGTCCTGGCCGTCCCCGCCGGCGCCGTGGGTCGTTCCGGCGGCTCTTTTCGCGATGGCTACGGCCCCCTGAAGGCGGCCGGCAAGGAGCTGGCCCTGCCCGCCGGGTTCACCTATCGGACCTTCGGGGCGGCCGGCAGCCGGATGAGCGACGGCCTGCCGACTCCGGGTTGCCACGACGGCCAGGCGGTCTTCCCGGTCGGCCACGGCCGGGTCCGGGTGATCCGCAACCACGAGATCGACAGCGACACCCCCGGCATCGCGCGCCGCGCCCTGAGCAGCACCAACGCCTACGACCGTACGGGCCCGGCCGGGGTCACCTCGTCGCTGTACGACCTCGGCTCGGGCCGCCTGCTGGAGAGCTTCCTGGCCCTCAACGGAACCCTCTCCAACTGCGGCGGCGCCGCCACCCCCTGGGGTTCATGGCTGTCCTGCGAGGAGACCACCGAGGGCACCGGCGCCGGCTTCGAGAAACCGCACGGGTACGTCTTCGAGATCCCCGCCGCCGCCGGCGGCCCGGTCCAGCCGGTCCCGCTGACGGCGATGGGCCGTTTCGAGCACGAGACCGCCCCGGTCGACCCGAAGACCGGCATCGTCTACATGACCGAGGACAACGGCGACCCCGGCGACGGCTTCTACCGGTTCGTCCCGCGCCGCCCCGGGCAGCTGGCGGCCGGCGGCAAGCTGCAGATGCTGGCGATCACCGGCGAGAAGGAGTACGACACCGCGACCGGCCAGCGGGTCGGCGAGGTCCTCGACGCGCACTGGGTCGACATCGACGAGCCCGACCCGACGGATGCCGAGGACAACCCCGGCTCGGTCTACTCCCAGGGCCGGGCCAAGGGTGGCTGCCGGTTCCTCGGCCTGGAGGGCTCGGCCTGGGCCGACGGCGGCGTGACGTTCGTGGCGAGCGAGGCCGGCGACGGCGAGAACGGCCAGGTCTGGCGGTACGTGCCGACCGGCCACGACACCGGCAAGCTGAAGCTGCTCTTCGAGTCCCCCAACCCGCGCACCCTGAACCAGCCGGACACCGTCGCCGTCGCCCCCGACGGCACGCTGCTGCTGGCCGAGGACGGCGACGGCGAGGACGAGGACGGCGGCGACAACTGGCTGCGCATCCTCACCCCGTCCGGCACGATCGCCAACCTGGCCAAGGTGATCGCCCCGCTCGACCTGCACTTCTGGAGCCCGGAGGACTTCCCGTCACCGGGCCCGACCGGCGCGAGCGAGCTGGCCGGCGCCGCCTTCACCCCCGACGGCGAGCACCTGTTCATCAACGTGCAGTACCCGGGCGTGACCTGCGTGATCACCGGCCGGTGGCAGTCCCCGGCAGATATCGGCCGGTCAGGGTAGCGAGGTCGGGCCGGTCGATCTTGTCGAGCAGCTCCGGCAGCTCGGCGAGCCGGCCGCGCTCCTCCAGCCAGTCGAGCACCCGCCGCGGCTCGTCGCCGGCCGGGAAGCGGGCCCGGTCGTACCGGGGTACCTCGGCCAGGTCGGCCAGCTTCACCCAGTCGTCGACGAGCCGGTGGACGACGTCGAGCCGCACCGCCCCGGGAAGCTTCCCGGCGGGGCGCTCCGGCGGCCTGGCCGGCAGCAGACGACCGAGAAGCGCGAAGAGCACTTCGGCCGAGGCCCGGGCGGCGAACTCCTTGAACCGGTCGTCCCGATCGGCCCCCGCGTGATCCATCACGCCCTTGGCGACCAGCCAGTGCGGCACGCCGAGCTCGTCGGCCGCCGCCGCCACGGTGGCCGCCTCCATCTCCATCCCGACGATCTTGCGTTCGCCCATCCGCCGCAGTTCGTCCCAGATCCCGTCCCACTCGACGACCGCGCTGCCGCTGGCCATCGCCCCGGCTAGCACCTTGAACGGGAGAGTCGCCGGCCCGTGCACGTCCTCGGCCCGCAGCCGGGCGATGTGCCGCCAGCCCGCCTCGGTGAGCACCCACCCGGCACCGTCCGGCGCGACCAGGCCGTCCGCGACCAGCCCGGCGACCCCGCCCGGCCAGTCGTCCCGCGAAAAGTAGCGATCGAACGCCGGATGCCGGCGCGGATCCTCGCCGCGATACAGCCGTTCCATGAACCAGACCCCGGCCTGCCCGGCCGAGGCCCGCCCGTAGCTGGGCAGCCCCTCCGGCCGGAAGTCCTGGGCGGCCCGCAGCCAGGCACCGGTCAGCCGGAACTTGTCGTGGTCGCCCCAGAACTCGGCACCGTTCCACTTGCCCTCGTCGTACTGGTAGGCGCGCTGCGCCACGATCACGTCACCGAGAACCGCGTCGCCCGGGCGGCCCGCGCACACGCCGCACATCGCCACGCAGATCGGGTTCAGCTTGCTGATCAGCGAGGTCAGGACCGGGGCGAGGGCGGTGCCCCCCATCCGGGCCGGCCGGGCGAGCGCGATCGTGAGCGTGCCACCCGCCTCGGCCGCGAGCTGCCCGATCAGGTAGGGCATCCGGGCCCCGGAGTCGCACTCCCGCCACTCACGGACCCCGTTGCCGGCCCGGCGGGCCGCTTCCAGCTCTTCCGGCAGCGCCGTGATGATCAACCCATCGACGCGGTCCACTAGCTCCCCCGACCGGCAGCAAGAATTACTATTTTCCCCCACTTGCGCACGCAAGACCTCCCCATTATCAGTCCCCGACGGGAGTCTGACACGGATAGTTGATCTCGCGCATTCGGGATACCTTTCCGGAATGGCGCAACAAAGCGTGTTGATCAAACTACTTCCAGGTCAACTTGACGCCAACCGCGCGCCGGAAGGAATTCGGTAGCCGACCGATCTAGCATCTCCTAGCCATTGGCAGTACGAATCAGAGACAATTGATCGGCGCGACTCCTATTCGACAGGCAACCGCCTTATCGATTACCGAAAGGGCGACCCGCCCAACCGACCGCGCGAGCCCGGACCGCCGAACTAGGCTGTAGATCATGACTTCGAGGCCTGTCCGGATCGGTGTGCAGATCCAGCCGCAGCACGCCGACTACGCGACCATCCGCCGTGCCGCCGCCGAGGCGGAGGACATCGGTGCGGACATCCTGTTCAACTGGGACCACTTCTATCCGCTCTACGGCGAGCCGGACGGCCTGCACTTCGAGTGCTGGACGATGCTCGCCGCCTGGGCCGAGCAGACCACCCGGGCCGAGATCGGCGCCCTGGTCACCTGCAACAGCTACCGCAACCCGGAGTTGCTCGCCGACATGGCCCGCACCGTCGACCACATCGGCGGCGGCCGGCTCATCCTCGGCATCGGCTCCGGCTGGTTCGAGAAGGACTACGACGAGTACGGGTACGAGTTCGGCACCGCCGGTGGGCGCCTCGACAAGCTGGCCGAGGACCTTCCGCGGATCGAGTCGCGGCTGTCGAAGCTCAACCCGGCGCCGACCCGCAAGATCCCCACGCTGATCGGCGGGGGCGGCGAGAAGAAGACGCTGAAGCTGGTGGCCAAGCACGCCGACATCTGGCACAGCTTCGGCGACGCCGAGACGGTCGAGCGCAAGACCGGCATCCTCCGCGAGCACTGCGCCACCGTGGGCCGCGACCCGTCGGAGATCGAGATCTCGGCCGGCGTCGGCGGCAAGCCGGCCGACAAGGGCCAGGCGCTGCTGGATCTGGGCGTCACCATGTTCACCGTCGGCACCGGCGGCCCGGACTACGACTTCAGTGAACTTCGTGATTGGGTCGCCTGGCGCGACCAGGTCAACGGCTGACCTCGACGATGCCCCCGGCCCCGCGGCCGGGGGCATCGGTGTTTCGATGACTATGATCACGCCGTGGACGAACTCGACACGACGGTGGCGCACCCGGCCCGGCGGTACAACTACTGGCTCGGCGGCAAGGACAACTTCGCGGCCGACCGGGAGTCCGGCGACCAGCTCGAGGCATTGTTCCCCAAGGTTCGGCTGGGCGCGCTCGCCAACCGTGCGCTGCTGCGCCGGGCCACCACGTTCCTCGCGGGCGAGGCCGGCATCCGGCAGTTCCTCGACATCGGCACCGGCCTGCCGACCGCCGACAACACCCACGAGGTCGCGCAGCGCATCGCCCCGGAGTCGCGGGTCGTCTACGTCGACAACGATCCGATGGTGATGGTCCACGCGCGAGCGTTGCTCACCAGCAGCGATGCGGGACGTACGGCGTACATCGAAGCCGATCTCCATGATCCGGCGTCCATCCTGGCCGATCCGGTCGTCGGTCAGACCCTCGACCTGACCCGGCCGGTCGGCCTGATGCTGATCGCGGTGCTGCACTTCGTGCACGGGAACGGCGCCGCCAAGCCGATCGTCCAGGAGCTGATGGCCGCGCTGCCGCCGGGCAGTTTCCTGGTCGCCACCCACGCCACCTCGGATTTCGGCACCCCCGAGCAGCAGCGGCTCTACCAGCAGCTGATCGAGGAGGGCAAGTCCGACGTGTGGACCCGCCCGAAGGACGAGTTCACCGATCTCTTCGACGGCCTGGAGCTGGTCGAGCCGGGTGTCACCCCGGCCAGCGAGTGGCGGCCGGAGCCGGGCGCGGAGATCCCGGCCCGCTCGGACATCAACATCTGGACTGCGACCGCCCGCAAGCCGGGATAAAACTCCCGTAGCAATCTGCTCACAGGTCCCTGATGGATAGTTGACCGTCAATCAAACATCGCCTCCTAGGTTCATTTGCAGACGTCAATACGACGTCGGCAGACACCCCTGGAGGACCCATGCGCTCCCCTCTCGCCGCCGCGGTTGCCGCCGGTGCGGCCCTCGCCCTCACCGTCTCGGCACCGGCCTTCGCCGCCGACCCGACCGGCACCGTCCTGCACGCCGGCAGCCCGGACGCCGTCGCCGGCAGCTACCTGGTGGTGCTCAAGGACGGCGCGCTCCCCCGCGCCGACCAGCTCACCCGGCACTACGGCGGCAGCGTCACCCGGGTGTTCGGGCACGCCGTCGAGGGCTACGCCGCCCGGCTGACCGCACGGCAGGCGGCCCGGCTCGCCGCCGACCCGTCGGTGGCCGGCGTCGAGGCCGACCAGACCGTCCGGATCGCCGACACCCAGAGCTCCGCGCCGTGGGGCCTGGACCGGTCCGACCAGCGCGCCCTGCCGCTGAGCGACACCTACACGTACGGGCCGAGCAGCGGCGTCACCGTCTACGTGGTGGACACCGGCATCACCGTCACCCACCAGGACTTCGGCGGGCGGGCCGGTTACGGCTACGACGCGGTCGACGGCGACAACGTGGCGCAGGACGGCAACGGGCACGGCACGTTCGTGGCCGGGGTCGCGGCCGGCAGCACGTACGGCGTCGCCAAGAGCGCGAACATCGTCGGCGTGCGGGTGCTCGACAACAACGGTTCCGGCACCACCGCCGGGGTGATCGCCGGCATCGACTGGGTCACCGCCAACGCGCGGGCCGGCTACTCGGTCGCCAACCTCAGCCTCGGCGGGGGCACCAGCACCACCCTCGACGCCGCGGTGCGCCGGTCGATCACGGCCGGCATCCCCTACGCGATCGCGGCCGGCAACTCCGGGGTCAACGCGAGCACCAGCTCCCCGGCCCGGGTCACCGAGGCGCTGACGGTCGGCGCGACCAGCAGCACCGACGCCAAGGCCTCCTGGTCCAACTACGGTTCGGTGCTGGACCTGTTCGCCCCGGGCGTCTCGATCACCTCGGACTGGCGGACCAGCAACACCGCGACGTACACCGGAAGTGGCACCTCGTTCTCCTCGCCGCACGTGGCCGGCGCCGCCGCGCTCTACCTCGCCGCCCACCCGGGTGCGTCGGTGACCACGGTGAACGCGGCGATCGTCAACGCGGCCACCACCGGCGTGGTGACCAGCGCGGGCAGCGGCTCGCCGAACCGCCTGCTCTACACGGCGACCCTGTCGAGCTGACCGGCGTCAGCTGCTCAGCCAGCGATCCAGCTCGCTGAGCACGTGCTCGATCTCGGGGTAGAGCCCGGCGGAGATCTCCGCCGGGCTCTGCCCCGCCTTGGTGCGCCGGCCGGACTCGCGGATGACGATCTGGAAGACGCCGGCCAGCGCGATGCCCTGCAGGCGGGCGATCTCCGGGGCGACCGGGGTGGTGTCGGCGATCGCGGCGGCCAGGGCGGTGGCCAGCCGGTCGGTCATGTCCAGGGCGAGCCGGTTGACCGCCGGGCTGATCGCGGCCAGGTAGCCGAGGTTGCCGCGGGCGTTCTCGGCCGGCATGTCGCGGATCGCCGACACCGTCTCCAGCACGAAGTCGCGGATCGCCTCGGCCGGGCTCAGCCCGGCCGGCCGGGTGCGGATCAGCTCGCCCAGCTGCTCCTGTATCTGCTGCTCCCGGTCGGTGACCAGCTGTTCCTTGGTCGGGAAGTAGTTGTAGAGCGTCTGCTCGGCCACCTCCGCCGCGCGCGCGATCTCGCTGACCGCCACCTGCTCGTAGCCCCGCTCGGCGAACAGCCGGGCCGCGGTCTCGGCGATCAGGCGCCGCGTGCGCGCCTTCTTCAGGTCACGAAGTCCGGGTTGAGCCATTCCCGGAGTCTATCCCGCCACATTTTTATAGCTGGCGCAATTTCTAGAGTGCACTCTAAGCTTGTGCCCATGACGACTCCGCAACCCCGATCGCTGCGCGAGGCCTGGATGGCCCTCGCCGGCCTGTCGGCCGTGTTCCTGTTCGAGATGCTCGACAACTCGATCCTCAACGTCGCGCTGCCCACCATCGGCCGTGAGCTGCACGCCTCGACGGTCGCCCTGCAGTGGGTGACCGGGGCGTACTCGGTGGTGTTCGGCGGCCTGATGCTGGCGTTCGGCACCCTCGCCGACCGGGTCGGCCGCCGCCGGATCATGCTGATCGGCCTGGTGCTGCTCGGCGCGGCCAGCATGGCCACCGCGTTCGTCACCACCGCCGAGCAGCTGATCGCGGTCCGGGCGCTGATGGGCGTCGCCGCCGCGATGACCACGCCCGGGTCGATCGCGCTCGCCTTCCGGCTGTTCGCGGCGGACGGCCTGCGCCTGCGCGCGATCAACCTGATCTCCACGGTCGGCCTGATCGGGCTCGCGATCGGGCCGACGACCGGCGGTTTCGTGCTCGCGGTCGCCCCCTGGCAGGTCCTGCTGCTGGTCAACGTGCCGATCGCGGTGCTCGCGTTCCTCGGGGTGCGCTCCGGCATCGCCGCCGACGACCCGGCCGATCTGCACCGCGACCCGATCGACATCGCCGGCGCGCTGCTCGGCACGACGACGATCGTGCTCGCCCTGGTCGCCCCCACCCTGTTCGTGAACGAGGGCACCGGCTCGTGGGCGCCGTGGGCGGCCACCGCCGCGGCCGTCGCGGCCGCCGTCCTGTTCGTGCTGCGCGAGCGCTCGGCCCGCTACCCGCTCCTCGACCTGAAGCTCATCGCCCGCCCGCTGGTCGCCAGCGGCCTGGCCTACAAGATCGCCACCGGCCTGGCCATCGCCGGCATGGGCTACCTGGTGACCCTGGAGCTGCAGCTCGACTGGGGCTGGTCCCCGGCGCTCGCCGCGGCCGGCATGCTCCCGCAGGTCATCGTCCTGATCGCCGGCGGCCCGTTCGTCAACCGGTTCGTCGCGTGGGCCGGCCTCGACCGTGCCGCTTGGCTCAGCGCGTCCTCGGTGGTGGCCGGGCTGACCGTCTACGGCCTGCTGCACCGCTTCGGCTACGTCTGGATCGCGGTCGCCCTCGTCCTGGTCGCGGCCGGCATCCGGGTCAACGGCGTGGTCGCCGGCACCAACGTGATGCGCGGCCTGCCGGAGAACCGCACCTCGATCGGCGCGGCCCTGGTCGACACCGCCTCCGAGGTCGCCACCGGCGTCAGCATCGCCGCCACCGGCACCGTCCTGGCCACCCTGGTCACCGGCACCCTGACCACCCCGGAGTGGAGCGCCCACCAGACCGCCCAGTTCCAGCTGGCGGTCACCGTCTCCGCCCTCGCCCTGGCCGCGGTGGCCGGCGCCCTGGTCGCCTGGGGCTTCCACCGCACCCGCAGCGCAGCCGAGGACCACGCCCTGGCCGGATAGCGGGCCCGCCCGGGCGACCGGGCGGACCCTCGGCTACCGGTCAGGACGAGAAGGACCACAACTGGCAGGTGTTGTTCAGCCACATCCACAGCTGCGCCTTGGTGCCGTTGGCGGTGCCGCAGTTCTGGTTGTCCAGGACCATGCCGCTGTTCTCCACGACCAGCTCGTAGCGGCCGTTGCCGGCCGGAATGACCGCCCACTGCTGGCACAGGTTGCCCAGCGACGACCACAGGTCGACCGCCGTCCCGAGCGCCAGGCCGCAGTTGACCGCGTCGAGCACCTTGTTCGCGTTGGCGTTGGTGATCGTCCACTTGTTGGCGCCGACGTTGGTGAACTTCCACTGCTGGCAGGAGTTGCTGAGGTTCTGCCACTGGTCGATCGCGGTACCGTCGGCGGTGCCGCAGTTGACCGCGTCGAGCAGCTTGCCGCTCTGCAGGTTGGTCAGCCGGTACGTCGAGCCGCTCACCGGGAAGGTGACGCTCTTGGAGTAGCCGACCGCCACGATGTTGGCCTGCACCGAGTTCTCGGTGGCGTCGGTCGGGTAACCGCTGGTCATCACGCCCTCGAAGAACGAGCCGACCGAGCCGTTGCTGTTGTCGCCGCCGATGCCGAGGATGATCGCGCCCTGCTTGGTCATCGGGTTGTAGCCCGACTGGGTGGGCAGGGCACCGTTGTAGCGGGTGGCGAGGCTGCCCGACTGGGCGTTGCCGTCCTTGATGGCGTACGTCGACGTGCCGTTGTTCTTCACGACCGCGGTGACGAAGGCGCTGTTGCGGCCGGTGTTCGCGGTGTTCGAGCCGTTCCCGCCGGCGAACAGGCCGTTCTCCAGGTCGGCCATCACCTTCGGGGTAGAGGTGTTGGCACACGGCGTGAACCAGCACAGGGTGCCGAAGTAGATGGCGTCCATGTCACCGTTGCCGGTGTCGTTGTTGCTGGTCTCGGCGTTGCCGTAGTCGAAGCAGCAGCGGTTGTTGACGTGCGTGCCCTCGGTGACCATGTAGAGGCCCTCGGGCGAGCTGCCGGTGGCGATGCCGTTGGTCGCGTTGTTGCGGTAGCCGTTGCCGGCCGAGATGTACACGCCGTACACCTTGTGCCCGCCCGCGGTGACCGGCAGCGCCGCCGCGTTCGAGCCCTGGTCGGCGGTCGGGTTGGCGCCGCCGCCGGGCGCGATCGTCAGGTCGTTGTGCCGGGTCGTCTGGTCGTAGATCTTGACGATCGTGCAGTACGTGCCGGAGCAGAACGAGTCCTGGGTGGCCGCGTTGGCGTAGCCGCCGGCGCTGAGCACGCCGATGTTCGTGGTCGCACTGTCCGACCAGCGTTTCACCTGGTAGAGCGAGCCAGAGTAGGCGCCGAACAGGGCCCGGGTGGTGCTGTGCGCGGCGACGCAGGGGGTGCCGCCGCTGGCGTAGATGTCGCAGGGGCCGGTGCCGGCGGCACTGGCGGTGCCGGTCGCGGCGAAGAAGGCCACGGCGGCGAGGACGGTGGCGGCGCCGACTGCGAGCGCCTTGCGCCAGGAGGGGGATTTCAAGCGCATGGGGTGCCTTTCGGGTGCAGGCGAACAGCGCCAGATCGGCTGGCCGCTGCTGGGGAGTCACCCGGATGTGAACGTTAACAAGACATTGCCCGGCAGTTTCACACTTGTCAATAGGTGCCCGCCGGAGGGGCTTCCGCCGCCCGTTGACGGTCCAACGGCCCTGCCCGCGCGCAATCACCCCGGCAGACGCTGTACGCAGCGCAGAAAGGGGTCACGCCATGCGTGCAGCCGTCGTCACCAGCTTCACCGCACCTCTCGTGGTCAAGGAGGTGCCCATCCCCGAGCCCGGCGAGAACCAGATTCAGGTACGCATCGAGGCGAGCGGCCTCTGCCACACCGACATCCATGCCGCCCGCGGCGAATGGCCGGTCAAGCCGAATCCGCCGTTCATTCCCGGCCACGAGGGCGTCGGCATCGTGTCCCGGGTCGGCCCGGGTGTTACCGCGCACCGGGTCGGCGACCGGGTCGCCATCCCGTGGCTCGGCACGGCTTGCGGCGCCTGCGAGTACTGCGTCTCCGGCTGGGAGACGCTCTGCGAGGCGCAGCAGAACACCGGCTACTCGATCGACGGCGGGCACGCCGAGTACGTGGTCGCCGACGCCCGCTACGCCGTGGCCGTGCCGGACGGCATCGAACCGGCCGCCGCGGCCCCGCTGACCTGCGCCGGCGTCACCACCTACAAGGCCGTCAAGGTCGGTGGGGTGGCCCCCGGCGACCGGGTGGCGATCTTCGGCATCGGCGGGCTCGGGCACCTGGCCCAGCAGTACGCGCAGATCTTCGGCGGCGAGACCGTCGCGGTCGACGTGACCGAGGAGAAGCTGGCCCTGGCCAAGGAGCTGGGCGCGGCGCACGTGGTCAACGCGGCCACCAGCGACCCGGTCGCCGAGATCGAGAAGCTCGGCGGCGCCGACGTGGCCGTGGTGCTGGCCGCCCACCCGAGGGTGCTCGAGCAGGCGCACGCGTCGCTGCGCCGCGGCGGCCGCCTGGTGCTGGTGTCGCTGCCCGCCGACAACGCGATGTCGCTGCCGATCTTCCAGACCGTGCTCAAGGGCATCCGGGTGATCGGCTCGATCGTCGGCACCCGCGCCGACCTGGCCGAGGTGTTCCGGCTGCACGCGGCCGGCCGCACCCGGGTCATCTACGAGACCCGCCGCCTCGAACAGGTCAACGAGTCCATCGAGGACGTCCTGGCCGGCCGGGTCGCGGCCCGGTTGGTGCTCCTGCCCTAGCTCGTTCCGGCCTCAGGAAGGCTTCGCCATGCACTGCCCGACAACCATCATGATCGGCTCGGCGTACGGCGAAGCCGCCCTGCGGTTAGCGGCCGAGGCCGGTATCCAGGCGCCGTCCATGCACAATATCCAGCCCTGGCTGTTCGGGCTGCGCGACGGCGCCGTCGAGGTCCGCGTCGACCCGGCCCGGCGGCTCGCCACCGGCCGGGGTGGCTGGGCGGCCCGGATCGCCTGCGGCGCGGCCGCCCTCAATGCCCGGCTCGCGCTCGCCGCGGCCGGGCAGCACGCCCTGGTCGCGCTGCATCCCGACCCGGCCGACCGGAACCTGGTGGCCCGGCTCATGCCGGGCCGCGCCCGGCCGGCCACCCCGGGCGAGGCGGAGCTGCACGGAGCGATCGGCCGCCGCTACAGCAACCGCGGGCCGTTCTGGCCGGCGCCGGTCCCGACCGCGGTGCGGGCCGCCCTCATCGAGGCGGCCCGGCTCGAAGGGGCCTGGCTCGACCTGCTGGTCGGCACGACCGCCATCGCCGCGTTCAGCGAGATCGCGCAGAGCGCCGACCGGGTTCTCCGGCGCGACGAGCGCTACCAGGCCGAACTGGCCGGGTGGACGCACGCCGACACGGCACCGGACGGGGTTCCGGTCACCGCCGGTGCGCCGTTCGCCGAACCGCAGGACGTGCTGCCGCAGCGGCTGTTCGCCGACCGGCGGCGCACCCCCGGGCACGACTACGAGCCGGAGCCGCTGATCGGCGTCCTCGGGGTGCCCGGTGACCGGCCGGTCGACCAGACCGCGGCCGGTGTCGCCATGCAGAAGGTGCTGCTCACCGCGACCGCGGCCGGGCTGGACACCTCGATGATCAGCCAGCCGATCGAGGTGCCGGCGGCGTGCGAGATGCTGCGCCGGGCGCTCGGCCGCACCGGGCAGCCGCAGATCGTGATCCGTTTCGGTTACGGCACGCCCGGGCACCCGACGCGGCGGCGCGCCGTCGACGACGTACTCATCTGACGTTCTTGCCCATAGAGAGGCGGCCCGGCTTACGCCGGGCCGCCTTTCGTTCAGGAGAAGCGGGCACCGACCCGGGCGTGCCCGCCATCGGGGTGGACCGGCCAGCCCGCCGGGACCAGCAGCGCCGGGCAGGTCGATGAACGCAGGCCGACCGGGACCGGGCCGACCGAGCCGTAGAGCAGCTCGGAGAAGCGGCCGGTCTCGCCGATGCCGGCGACCAGCAGCCGGCTGCGCACCGAGGCCCGCTCGATCGTGTAGGGAAGATCCAGATCGGACACCAGGAGCTGCTCGACCGGGACGTCCGGGAACTGGCCGGACCACCGCTCCAGGGCCTCCCGCAACCGATGGGCGGCCTCGCCGCGCTCGGCCGCGTAACCGCCGGCCCGGACCACCGGGACGGCGCCGTCGGCGCCGCCGGGGCGGGCCCACATGTGCACGGCCACCAGGCGGGAGCCGCGGAGGGCGGCCTCGGTGAACGCGTACCCCAGGGTGGCGGAACCGGACCGCCGGGCCGATGAAGCGACAACGACCGGGCCGTCGTGCGCGACGCCCCGGTTGACCAGCAGCGGCGAGGCGCTGTGGTGGGCGAGGTAGGCGGCGGTGGAGCCCCAGCTGGGCCGGGTGAACGGGTTGTCCCGGTGCCCGACCACCAGCAGCTCCGCCTCTTCCGAGCACTGGGCCAGGACGTTCGCGGCGCCGCCCTCGCGGAGCTCGGTGGTGATCGGCAGATCCGGTGCGGCCAGTTCCGCCCGGCGGGCGGTCACCTCCAGCAACCGTTTCGCGTCGGCCGGGGTCGGCACCGCGGTGCGGCCCTTGAAGACCCCCGTGTACCGGCCCGGCCACACGTGCACTATCCGGAGCGGCGCCCGATGCCGGATCGCTTCCGCGACGGCCAGGTCCACCGTGGCGGGCGTGCTGCGGGAACCGTCGACACCGACCACCACGGGCCGGACTGCTTCGCTACCCATACCCGAACGCTAGGCGCGTACGGTGCGGCCCGGCACCGCCCATGGACCGGTCGGGCCGGGCCTTTGGTCCTACGCGTTTTCCGGCGGGACAGCCATGGGGTGCCGGTCGTCGTCACGGGCGGCGAGCCCTTCGACGGCGCGGCGGTACTGCCCGGCGCTGATCTGCCCGGCCATCAACTGGGTGACCAGAACGCCCTCCAGGCTCGGCGGGGCCGCTTCCGGTTCTGACTTCGACTTCGCATCCGCCTCCGGCTTCGGCTCCTTCTTGGCGTCCTGCGCCTCCTGGGCCAGCTCCGGCCAGGTCCACGCGCTTATCGCCAGCACCGTGATCACGATCGCGCTGAAAATGATCAGGAAAAACATCCTCATCGCCTCCCACCGTCATGCTTGTCACTGCGCGCCACGAACGGCAGGGACTTCCGTCCCGCCCAGGCAGGACCTGCCGCCCTGACCGACCCGGCCGGCCGCGTTCCATGCTCGAAGACATGACCATCCTCGTCGGCACGGACGGCACCGGGCAGAGCATGGCGGCGGTCGAATGGGCCGCCGCCGAGGCCCGGCGCCGGGACACCGGCCTGCGGATCGTGTACGCCTTCGACTGGGACTGGCGCGGCTATCCCGACTTCGTCGACATGGCCCATTCCCTCGCCGAGGCGGTCACCACCGCGGCCGAGGACCTCGCCCGCACCACCGCCCCGGGCCTCCCGGTCACGTCCGCCACCACCATCGGGCACGCCGTCCCCCAGCTCCTCGATGCGGCCCGGGACGCGGAGCTGCTGGTGGTGGGAAACCGGGGCCGCGGCGGCTTCGCCGGCCTGATGCTCGGCTCGGTGAGCCACCGGATGGCCACCCACGCGCCGTGCCCGGTCGTCGTCGTGCGCGGCCGGGAGACCCCGGACGGCCCGGTCATCGCCGGCGTGGACGACTCGCCGGCCGCCGGTGAGGTCCTCGACGCCGCCTTCGACGCCGCCGCCCGGCGCGGCGGCGGACTGATCGTGCTGCGTTCGGGCGGGGCCGGTCCCGACGACGTGCTGACGCCATGGCGCACCAAATATCCCGAAGTCCGGGTCGAGACGGTGCGGACGACGACGGCTGCCGCTGAAGCGCTGGTCAGTGGCTCGCACAACGCCGAGCTGGTCATAGTCGGCTCGCGCGGGCACGGCACGATCGCCGGCACCCTGCTCGGCTCGGTCGGCCTGCAACTGCTGCACCACGCGGACTGCCCGGTCCAGATCGTCCGGGACCACCTCAGCCGATCTTGACGGCCACGACACCGGGCACCGTCCGGGCCAGCACCAGCACTATCCCCTGCTCGGTGTCGTCCTCGAAGACCCCGCTGACCTGCACGACACCCGCCTCGGCCACGGCCGTCCAGCGCCGGCGGTTGCCGGCGTACTCATCGAGCCGGTGCTGCACCTCGGCGGTCAGCACCCCGTCGCCGCGCACCATGGCCCGGAGGATGTCGCGGCGGCTGACGATGCCGACCACCGCGCCGTCCTCGACCACCGGCATACTGCGCACATCGTGCGCCAGCATCGTCTCGGCCACGTCGGCGACGTCGGCGTCCGGCCGGGTGGTGATCGGGTCGAGCGACATGACCTCGACGACCAGGCCCGGCCGGTCGGCCGGGTCGGCCTCCGGGCGCCGCCGGATGTGCGCGGTCGGATCGACCGGCACCCGGTGCCACAGCAGATCGCTCTCGCTGACCATACCGACCAGGGCGCCGCCGGCGTCCAGGACCGGCAGCGCCGTCACCGCCTTCACGGTGATCAGCTGGGCGGCGCTGTCCACCGACGCGGTCTGCGTCACGGTGTGCACCGGACTGCTCATGATGTCCCGCACGCGCATGGCCGTCACCTCGGCTGCGTCTGCGGGCGAGGAGCCGGACCGAGTACTTCGGAGAGCGCGCGACGAGGAGACGCGGCCGCGACCCGGCGCCCGTATCCGACTCGCAGCACCATCTGCGCGAAGCGGCCGGCCTCCGGGGCGGCAAGCACCTGCCGGACCGCGGGAACCTCGACCGGTTGGCTGATCGGGGTGGTGGCCAGGTTGAGCCAGGTGGCGGTCAGCAGCGCCCGCTGGAGCGCCTGCCCGGCGCGCACCCAGTCGGCCGGTTCGTCACTGTGCGTGGCAAGAACCAGCAGCGTCGGGTACGGCTCGAACTTCTCGCTCCGCCGCGGCATCCCCGACAACTCCCCGAAATCGCGCACCGGCATCGACTCCAGCGCGTCCCACGGCCCGGCCGCCCGGGACGGCACACCGTCGCCGCGCACCGCCCCGGTCCAGCGGGCCAGCTCCTGTTGATATCCGGGCAGCTCGTGCAGCCGCCGGTCCGCCTCCTGGGCCAGCCCCAGAATCGCGTCCCGGGCGGTCGCCCCGGCCACGGTCAGGGTCGCCCCTTCCCGGCGTGCGGCTTCGGCGAGGTGCCCGAGGGCGTCGGCCGGAATCGCGGTCTGCGCGAACGGCCACCGGTTCGTGTGCCGATGCGGGATCGCCGCGAAGAGCGCCTCCACCGCCGGATTCGACGAGGCCGGCTGAGCCGCCGTCACCCGCGCGACCAGATCGGGCCGCCCCGGCTCCGGGAACAGCGCCAGCTCACTGCGGTAGCCGGCCTGCCGGATCGCGAGCCGCAGCGTGAACACCGCGGCGCCGACGCTGATCAGCTGCTCCCGGCCCATCGGATCGATGACCTGCAGGCGGCGCACCTGGTCGGCGTACACGTCGGTGACGGGCTCGTCGATCCGGAACCGCCAGGGCTGGCTGTTGTGCAGCGAGGGCGCCAAGGTCGCCGCCCGGACGCAGTCGGCAAGCACCTGCCGGGACGGCCGAACGATGGAACCTTCGTCGACGTAGCCCGGGCGGCCGCGGCCGTCGCCGATCGTCGCAGCTGGGACTTCGGGCCCGTCGCCAGGCTGAAAGAGGTCCACTGACCTGGTCATCGCTACTCCTGTCCATTGACGGTCTTCCAGGATGCGTGTCACACGAGAAGTGAATCCGCCCCCGGTGCGTTCCATTCGGCCCGTGACTTGATGCCCAGCAGCATCCGCCGCTCCATGACGAGGCTGCCCGGTTCCATGACGACCCGATTTGCGGTACGCCGCAGCCAGCCGTCCGGCATCGCGATCCGGTTCCGGCTGAGAAGCCGCGTGCCCAGCCAGTAGCTGCTCAGGTGAAGACTCCAGACCCAGTCACCGGCAGTCGAGCGAAACACCAGTGCCCGCTCCGGGTCACAGAGCTCCACCCGCATGCCCGGCACCGCCTGCCCGACCGGCAGAACGTCCCCGACCGCCAGGTGCTGATATTCGGGCAGGATGTCGTCGGCACTGTGCATGTCGAGCCCACGAAGGTTCTCGATCCAGTCGTACGAGTAGGCGCCGGCCCGCCCGCTGCCCATCTGCACCAGCCAGGGCCAGACCGTCGCGGGCGCGGCCGTGATCGTCACGGCCCGGGTGGAGAGCAGGGCGGGCGCGGGCATCAGCTCGTCGCCGGGCAGATCGCGGGCGGCTTCCTCGGCGGTGGCGCCGTAGGTCAGATAGCGCCGCCGAGCCGGTGGGGAACATGCCACCGCGGCTGCCAAGACAGCCCCGCCGATGGCCTGCCAGGCCGCGGGCTTCATGACCGCACCAACGGCACGCGGGCCCGGGACGCCGCCTGGTCGCGCATCCGCAGCAGCGGGATGCCGACGCCGTACGTCACGAAGTGGCCGGCCGGCGTGATCTCCACGACCGCGAACTCGGCGCGCCGCTCCGGCGGAGCGAGGCGGGCCAGCTCCGGCCGATCGGCCAGCGCGCTGCCCGGATGCACGGCTGCGACCGCGGGAAAACTCACCGTGGCCGGCGGGATGTGCACCAGCAGCGACATGACACCGCCCCGCCGGATCGGCACGGTCACCGCCACCGAACCGTTGGCGGCGATGTGCCGTGCCTTCCAGCTGTCCTTGGCGACCACCACGTACATCCGCCCGCCGGACATCGTGTAGACGACGCCGCTGGACCGTGGCTCACCGCCCGGCGTGACGTGGCTGAGCACGGCGAACGACGCGTGCGACAGCGCGTGCCAGACTTCCTCGACGGTCAGTTGCCGCACCACACCACGGCCGGCCGGATGGCTGGAGTTCGACATGGTCGCCCTCTCCGCCCACAGAAACCACCGCCTATCACCGCGGCGCCCTGGGGCTCGTCATTACGGGGACGGAAGAACGGGTCCGGGCCCGCCCGCAGCGGGCCCGGACCGCTCCGGGGAATCAGCTCCGGTGGTCCGACGGGTGCCGGACGATGTAGACCGGGCACTCGGCGTGGTGCAGCAGTTGCAGGCCGGTGGAGCCGAGCAGCGTGCCGGTGATCATGCCGCGGCCGCGGCTGCCGACGATCACGAGCTGGGCCTTGGCGGACGCCGCGACCAGCTCGGACGCGATGCTCTCGTGGGTGAGGACCACCTCGACCGGCACCAGCGGGTATTTGTCGCGCCACGGCGCCAGCTGCTCGGTGAGCCGGGCCTGTTCCTCTTCGTCCATCGCCGGCGCCGGAACGTCGACGGCGGCGAGCCCGCTGACCCACAGCGGAACCGGCGGCAGGTAGGCGTGCACCACCCGCAGCGCGCTCCCCCGCCCGGCGGCCAGATCGAACGCCGTCGCCAGCACCGTCTCGGCGGCCGGCGAGTCGTCGACACCGACGACGATCGGCCCGGCGGCCTCGGCACCGCGCCCGCGGATCACGACCACCGAGCACTTGGCGTGGGTGGCCACCCGCTGGCTGACCGAGCCGAGCAGCAGACTTCCGAACCCGCCGCGCCCGCGGCTGCCCAGCACCACCAGCTCGGCCGACTCACTGTCGGCCAGCAGCCGCGGCGCCGGGCTGCCGACCACCGGGTCACCTTCGACCTGCAGGTCGCGGTCCACCGAGTGCGCCTCGTAGACGGCGTTGGCGGTGATCCCCTCGGCCATCTTGCGGGCCGCGTCGAGGTAGTCGTTACTCATGTCGTAGCGGGCCTCGCGCCACTCCCAGTCGAAGGCGTGGGTGACCCGAAGCGGCAGTCCGAGCCGGCGCGCCTCGCGCGCGGCCCACCGCACCGCCGCCTTGCTGTGGTCGGTGCCGTCGGCGCCGACGATGACCGGATTGACTCTCATGACCCGCTCCTTTGCGTCTCCCTTGAGCCTTCGCCGACGTGCCGGAAGGCGGCAGGGCGCAGAGTCCCGTCAGGACGGACCTTTGGTCCCGAGAAGGTCGCCCAGCAGCACACCGAGCCGGTCGAGGTCCGGGCACCGATCAGGGTCGGCGACGACGGTGACGACAAGTTCGCCACCATAGGAGAGCGCAACGAAGGTGACGGTCAGATTGGTCGACCCACCCACCGACATCGGCATCATCCCGCGCACCCGGACACCGCCGACCGACACGGCATCCACCGGCCCGCGAACGTTGCTGACGAGCGTGTGCATCCGCCGCTGCCGCCGCATGTACCAGCGATAACCCCCAGCAGCGGCAAACCCCCGAAACCATTTCCCGAGTACGGCGACAGGCGGCGGCCCGTCCGCATCAGCACGCCGCCGCCGAACTTCGCCCGCGACCCGCGAGATCCGATCAGCCCCGGCCGGCACCGCCACCACCAGCGGACTACCGGCATTCCCGGCCGTGCCACCGTCCGTCCGCGCCACCCCGACCGGAACCGCGATCGACACCGCCCCGACCGTCTCGCCCCGCTCACCGAGCAGCCCCCGCAGCGCATCGGCCACCACCACGAGCAGAACGGTGTTGACGCCGGCCCCGTGCCGATGCGCGACCACCCGCAACGCATCCAGCGGAATCCGGACCACGACCGCCCGGCGCCGCCCACCGGTGGGCGCCAGCAGCGAGGAAGGCGCGACCCGCGCGACCCGGCTCGCCCGCATAGCGGCCCGCAGCCGACCGATCCGCCGCGGCGCACCTCCCCCGGCCGGCCCGAAAGTGCCGGCCGCCGACTCGACGGTGCGCCCCACCGGAACATCGGCACCGTCGACGAGGCGAGCGAGGGCGGCCAGACCACCCATGCCGTCGCTGAGCGCGTGGTGAGCGACCAGGACCAGCGCCGATCCGCCGCCAGAGATGCCGGTGAGCAGCACGGCCCGCCAGAGCGGCCGGTCCCGCGGCAGGGGAGCAAGCAGATACGGCATCGCCGCGTCGAGCAGCGCCCGCTCGTCACCGGGCGACGGACATGCGGCCGTGCTGAGGTGCCGCCGCACGTCGAACCCGGTGTCGCCGGCCCACACCGCCGGTCCACCCCCGAACCGCGGACGGACCAACCGCTGCCGCAGCCGGGGCACCCCCGCGGTCCGCGCGGCGAGCAGATCCGCGCACGCCTCGACGGTGAGCCCCGGTTCCAGCACGAGCACCACGCCCAGCTGTTCCGGAACCGGCCCCCGATCGATCGCGAGAAAGGCCAGGTCAGCATCCCCGGCCCGGTCCACGCTCATGCCTCCCAGCCTCGGCCCGGCCGCCCCGGCCGGAACAGGGCCGTCCGGCCCGCGCCGACGAGGGAGCCCGCACCAAAGAGGGAGAGCCGTGGCCCGAGAGGGTGATTCCGGCAGGTCAGCCTTCTGCGGCCAGTGGCCCGCAGCTACTTTCGAGGTGCTGGGTCGAGTCTGCAGCCCGAGCCCGAGAAGGAGCCCGAACCACCCAGGTCCGAGCCTCCGATCAGGAGAGACTCTCAGCTCTGGATCGTTGTCAGCACCGCGAGCGCCGTCGTTCGCTCGGCCGTGACCGGCGGTGTCAGCACGTGTCGGCATGCGAGAAACAGCTGAAAAGCGCGAACCTCCGGGTGCGACTCCCGTCGCCCCGGAGTTTTCGTCTCCCCGGCCCGGCGCCGAAAGCTTCCCTGGCCGGCCCCCGAATTCGGATGCGCGAAGACCGGCAGGGTGAGATGCTGCGGCCTCAACTCGGGGGACGAAGGGCAATACATCGTGGATTTCGCAACGGCGGTCGACCGGCATCTGGCCGCTGTCACCGATCGTGACCTGGACACCTATCTGAAAACCGTGCACGAGGACGTGTCACTGGTGCTGCTCGACGGCCGGCTGGTCGAGGGCCGCACGGCGGTCGGCGACCTGCACCGCGACTGGTTCAGCGACCCGGACTGGAGCTGGCACCTGACCCAGCTGCGGAGCAGCGAACAGGGCGACACCGGCATTGCGCTGTTCGCCGTCGACTACGACGACGTCGACGCGAACGGCAAGCCCTACACCTCGCGCTACCTGCTCGGCCTGACGTTCGCCCGGTGCGGGGGCGACTGGCTTCTGATCCACGACCAGAACACCCCCACACCCTGAGCCGTGGATTACTGCGGGGCGACCACGTCGACCATCCAGGGGATGCCGAACCTGTCGATCAGCTGGCCGTAGAGGTCGCCCCACATCTGCTTCTCGAAGGGCATGGTGACGGTGCCGCCGTCGGCGAGCTTCTCCCACGCCTCTTCGAGGCCCTCGCCCGGGTCGCCGCTGAGGCTCACCGTCATCGCGTCGCCGGCCTTGGCGGTGCCCATGCCGGGCGCGGTGTCGGAGGCGAACAGGATGTAGCCCTGGGGGGTCTTGAGGGCCGCGTGCATGACCTTGTCGGCGAGCGCCGGGTCGGGCGCGCCGAAGTCACCGAACGTGTTGATGGTCAGGTCGCCGCCGAAGACCGACCGGTAGAACTCCATCGCCTCGCGGGCGTTTCCGTTGAAGGTCAGGTAGGGGTTGAGCTGGGACGCCATCGCAGACTCCTTTGGCTGTGTCGAGCTGTCACGCCGACGCTAGCCCCACCCACCGACAAAATTGAGCCCTCCGGGGAGAACATCCCCCGGAGGGCTCGGGTCAGCAATCCGTCAGCGATGGTCGGAGCCGGCCGACTCGACCGCGGCGCGGCCGGCCTCGAGCCGGGCGACCGGCACCCGGAACGGTGAGCAGGACACGTAGTCCAGGCCGACCTCGTGGAAGAAGTGCACCGACTCCGGGTCGCCACCGTGCTCGCCGCAGACGCCCAGCTTCAGACCGGGGCGGGCGGCCCGGCCCTCCTCGGTGGCGATCCGGACGAGCCGGCCGACGCCGTCCCGGTCGATCGACTCGAACGGGCTGATGCCGAAGATGCCCAGCTCCAGGTAGCGCCAGAAGAACGCGCCCTCGACGTCGTCGCGGGAGAAACCCCAGCCCATCTGGGTCAGGTCGTTGGTGCCGAAGGAGAAGAACTCGGCGGCCTCGGCGATCTGCCCGGCGGTCAGCGCCGCCCGCGGTACCTCGATCATGGTGCCGATCAGCACCGTGACGCCGGAGTCACCGACCACCTCGGCGATGATCTTCTCGGCCTCGGTGCGTACGGTCTCCAGCTCCTGGACCGCGCCGACCAGCGGCACCATGATCTCCGGCCGGGGGTTGCCGCCCTCGGCGGCCAGCGCGACCGCCGCCTCGGCGATGGCCCGCACCTGCATCGCGAAGAGGCCGGGGATGACCAGGCCGAGCCGTACGCCGCGCAGGCCGAGCATCGGGTTCGACTCGTGCATGCGCCGCACCGCCGCGAGCATCCGCTCGTCCCGCTCGGATTCCTCGCCGCGCGCCTTGGCCACCGCGACCTGCACGGCCAGTTCTTCGAGCGAGGGCAGGAACTCGTGCAACGGCGGGTCGATGAGCCGCACGGTGACCGGCAGCCCGTTCATCTCCCGGAAGATGTCCAGGAAGTCGGCCCGCTGCAACGGCTGCAGCGCGGCGAGCGCATCGTCGCGCTCGGTCTTGGTGTGCGCGAGGATCAGGCGTTCGACGAGTTCCCGCCGGTCGCCGAGGAACATGTGCTCGGTGCGGCACAGCCCGATGCCCTGTGCCCCGAACCGGCGCGCGCGTGCGGCGTCGGGCCCGGTGTCGGCGTTGGTGCGTACCTTCAACGCGGCTTTGTCGTCGGCGTGCGTCATGAGCAGGTGGACGCCGGCGACGAGCGGCTCGTTGGCGAGCGCCGGGTCGAGATCGCCCTCGAAGTACTGCACCACTTCGGACGGCCGCACCGGCACCTCGCCGAGGTAGACCCGGCCGGTGGTGCCGTCGATGGAGATCACGTCACCTTCCCGGACGACCTGGCCGCCGGCGGTGAACTGGTCGCGCCCGATCTCCAGCTCGTCGGCGCCGCACACGCAGGTCTTGCCCATGCCGCGGGCGACGACGGCCGCATGCGAGGTCTTGCCGCCGCGGGAGGTCAGGATGCCCTGCGCCGCGATCATGCCGGCCAGGTCGTCGGGGTTGGTCTCCCGGCGCACGAGAATGACCTGCCTGCCGGCGGCGGCCGCGGCGACCGCGTCGGCGGCGGAGAAGACCACCTCGCCGACGGCCGCTCCGGGCGAGGCGCCGACGCCGCGGGTGAGCGGGGCCGGGTCGGCGGCGAGGTCGAAGCGCGGGAACATCAGCTGCGCGAGCTGGGCGCCGCTGACCCGGGTGAGCGCCTCGTCGAGGTCGATCATGCCTTCGTCGACGAGGTGCGCGGCGATGGTGAAGGCGGCCGCGGCGGTGCGCTTGCCGACCCGGGTCTGCAGCATCCACAGCTTGCCGCGCTCGATGGTGAACTCGATGTCGCACAGGTCGTGGTAGTGCCCTTCGAGCTTGGTCATGATCCCGAGCAGCTCGTCGTACGACTTCTTGTCGATCTTTTCCAGGTCGGCCAGGGCAAGGGTGTTGCGGATGCCGGCGACGACGTCCTCGCCCTGCGCGTTCTGCAGGTAGTCGCCGTAGACGCCGCTCTCGCCGGTGGCCGGGTCGCGGGTGAACGCGACGCCGGTGCCGGAGTCGGGGCCGAGGTTGCCGAAGACCATGGCGACCACGTTGACCGCGGTGCCGAGATCGGCCGGGATGCGTTCCTGGCGGCGGTAGAGGACGGCCCGGTCGGCGTTCCACGAGCGGAAGACCGCCTCGACGGCGAGGTCGAGCTGCTCGCGCGGGTCCTGCGGGAAGTCGTGGCCGGTGTGCTTGGCGAAGACCTTCTTGTACGCGGTGACGACCGCGCGCAGGTCGTCGGCGTCGAGCTGGACGTCGTCCGTGACGCCCTTGTCGACCTTCGCCTTGTGCAGCGCTTCCTCGAACTCCTCGCCGGGCACGTCGCAGACGGTCTTGCCGAACATCTGGATGAGCCGCCGGTAGGAGTCCCAGGCGAACCGGTCGTTGCCGCCGGCCTGCCGGGACAGCCCGTCCACCGATTCGTCGTTGAGGCCGACGTTGAGGACGGTCTCCATCATGCCGGGCATGGAGAACTTGGCGCCGGAACGGACCGACACGAGCAGCGGGTCGGCCGGGTCGCCGAGCTCGCGGCCCATGGTGGTCTCGAGAGCGGCCAGGTGGGCGTCGATCTCGGTGGCGAGACCGTCGGCGTGGTGGCCCTGGGCGAGGTAGCACTGGCAGGCTTCGGTGGTGATGGTGAATCCGCCGGGCACGGGCAGGCCGAGGTTGGTCATCTCGGCGAGGTTCGCGCCCTTGCCGCCGAGCAGATCCTTCATGTCCCTGTTGCCCTCGGCGAAGTCGTACACGAATTTGCTCATGCCAGCCACCTCCGGTTTCGATTCCGCGGCTGAACTGGTTTCTGCCCCGAGATTCGTAAGGCTAAGCAGACATTGGCCGAATAGTTAACCTGTAGGTGGGGTTTTCCACAGGCCTGCGCCGCTCCATGTTCGGGAAGCGCTCTCTTCGCGCAGTTCCGCGCAAACGGAACCCCGGGTAACCTGGCGGCGATGAAGGGTTTGCGGCAGCGGAGCGAACAGCGCCTGCGAGGCATCCGGGTCCCCGTGCCCTTCGACCTCGATGCATTCTGCGGCGAGGTGGCCGCCCGCCGCGGGCGCCCGCTGATCCGCCGGCCGGTCCCCGGGCTGAGCGCCGAGGCACCCTGCGGGCTGTGGATCGCCACCGATCAGGCCGACCACGTCTTCTACGATCCGGGCACGTCGCCGCTGCACGCCGAGCACATCGTGCTGCACGAGCTCGCGCACATCCTGAGCGGTCATACCGGCATCAACGGCTCGGCCGCCCAGCTCTTCCCCGACATCGACCCGGCCACCGTGCGCCGGGTGCTGGGCCGGGTCAACTACACCACCGCCCAGGAGCGGGAGGCCGAGATGATGGCCTCGCTGATCCGCGGCCGCCCGTCGCCGCGCCCGCACACCACCCTCGCCCGGGTCGCCGACGCCTTCGGCTTCGTCGAGTAAGCAATGATCCTGAGCGTCACGCTGCTCGGCCTGCTCTGGGGCGTGGTGGTGGCGCGGGTGCCGACCCTCTGGCGCGATCCCCGGCAGCGCGCGTTCTGGGCGGTCGTCGTCCTCCTCGCCCTGATCAAGACGGTCGTGCTGCTGCCGCACCCGGCGATCCTGCCCAACCTGCTCGGCGTGCTCACGGCGTACTTCCTGCTGCGTTTTCTGTCGTTGCTGACCGGCCGGGGCACCCAGCGGTGGCATCTCGCGCTGACCGCCGCCGTGCTCGCCGCGCTGCTCGTGCTGGCGGCACTGACCGACGACGTCACGCTGACCGGGGACCTGTCGGCGCTGACCGTCGCGTACTGGATCGTGCTCGAAGGTTTTCTGGGCGCGGTGCTGGTCACCACGGCCCGGATGTTCTGGGCGGTCGCCCCGGACGCCCCGGCCGGTCTCCCCCGCCTCGGGCTGCGCGCGATCGCCACCGGCTGCGCGCTGGTCGCGCTCTACGCGGCGATCAAGACCGGGCTGATCGTCGCGCGCGGCACCGGGCTCGCGCACATCGACTTCGCCGAGTTCAAGCGGTACGCGATGCACCTGCAGGGCGGCGGCATCCTGATCGCGGTGGCCGGGGCGTGCGTGCCGGCCGCCCGCCGGTCCCGGGACATCATCGGCGCATACTGGTCGCTGCTCGTGCTGCGGCCGCTCTGGAAGGCGATGCGGGACGCGTTCCCCGAGGTCATTCTCTTCTCGCCGCGCCGGGCGGTGTTCGAGCTGGCCGGCGTCGACGACGTGCAGCTGCGCCTCTACCGGCGGGTGATCGAGATCCGGGACGGGATGCTGGCGCTGCGCCCCTACCTGCCGGAGACGCCGCCGCACTCGCCGGACCCGGCCGACGCCGAGGCGGCGGCGATCGTGCAGGCGCTGCGCCGCCGCGCCGACGGGCTGGCGGCGGCCGAGCACCCGGCCGCCTTCGCCGGGGTGGGGCCGGAGATGGCGGACGAGGTGGCCTGGCTGAGCCGGGTGAGCCGCGCCTACCGGCACGGGCCGGTCACGGCCGCTGCTCGGACTCCCAGACCTTCCGGATCAGCTCGCTGATCGTCTCCCGGCCGCGCGGTGACACGTCGGCCGCGCGCAGCGCGATCTCGGTGACGCCGGCGTCGCGGATGGTGCGCAGCAGCTCGAGCTGGGCGTCGACCCGGCGGGTCTGCTCGTCGTCCAGGAAATAGGCGACCGGGACACCGAAGTAGGTGGCCAGGGCGGTCAGGTGCGCGACCGTCGGGTTGTCCCGCCGGCCGGTGCGCAGCTGCCAGATGTAGGTGTGTGAGATCGGCACACCCTGCTGCGCGCGGATGGCCTCGGAAACCGCCATGTAGCTCGGCTCCGCCTGGCCCGCGGCGCGGACCTGGCGGAACAGGTGATCGAGCTTTTCGGCGATGGAGAAGGCGCCCATCACGCCCTCCTCCCGGTGATATTCGAAAAAGGTGGTTCATTGTGACGCCCATGAGCAGGAACGCGCGACCCCGCGTTCATGCACATCCCCCGATGTAGGGCGTCATAAACTGTGGTTGATGAGACCGGGTTGAGCCTATGGGAAGCGTTCTCCCGGCTCAACCCCCCTTCTGGGTAAGCTCGGCCAGGTGGTGGACATTGTGGATGGACCTGAGGTCTCTGCCCTGCTCGGTGAGCTGACCACGCTGGTCGGCCGCGACGATCCGTACCCTCGATACCGGCGCCTGCGGGAGATCTCCCCGGTGGTCCGCGCCGACGACAATGCCCTGGTGGTGACCAGGCACGCGGACTGCGCGGCGGTGGCCCGGGACGCCCGGCTGGGGCACATGCCGTCGAACATGCTGGCCTTCCTCGGCCTGCCCGACTGGGAGCAGCACCCGGCCCTGCATCTGCTGTTCACCAGCATCCTGGCGATCAACCCGCCCGATCACACCCGGCTGCGGCGGCTCGTCAGCTCAGCTTTCACGCCCCGCCGGGTCGTCGCGCTGCGGCCGGCCATCGAGCGGATGGTCGACGATCTGCTCGACCGGGTGGACGGCGAGGCCGACTTCATCGAGGCGTTCGCCTTCCCGCTGCCGGTGAACGTGATCGGCGAGCTGCTCGGGGTGCCGGAGCCGGACCGCGCCCAGTTCCAGACCCTGGTGCGGGACTGGTCGCAGCTGCTCGACACGATCACGCCGGAGGTGATCGCGAAGGCCGACCCGGCCGCCGAGACGATGCGCGCCTACCTGGCCGGCCTGGCCGCCGAGCGTCGCAAGAATCCGCAGGACGACCTGCTCAGCGCGCTGGTCGCGGCCGAGGAGGAGGGCGACCGGCTGACCGAGGACGAGCTGCTGACGATGGCGGCGCTGCTGTTCGGGGCCGGTTTCGAGACCACCACCAACCTCCTGGCGAACGGCCTGGTCGCGCTGCTCGGCAACCCCGGCCAGGTCCCTGCACTGCTCGCCGACCCGGTCGCCGCGGCCGAGGAGCTGCTGCGGTTCGACTCACCGGTGCAGCTGATCGCCCGGGTGGCGTGGGAGGAGACCACGATCGGCGGGGTGCGGCTGGAGCCGGGTGACCGGGTGGTCGCCTACCTGGGGGCCGGCAACCGCGATCCGGAACGCTTCGACCAGCCGGAACGGCTCGATCTGTCCAGGAAGGACAACGCTCCGCTGTCCTTCGGCGGCGGCATCCACTACTGCCTCGGCGCGCCGCTGGCGCGGCTGGAGGCCCAGGTGGCTTTTCCGGCGGTCATGTCCCGCTTCCCTGGTGTACGCCTGGATGGTGCGCCGGAGAGGCGGAACAGCCTCACGATCCGGGGCTACAACAGTCTGCCCGTGCACATGGGCAAATAAGGGCGCCGCTGCGAATTCCACGGGGGAAGAACTCGCAACGGCGCATGCCGAACATTAGACGAACGCACGGCGGCTGTCTATCCCACGCGCTGCACGACCGTGCCAACCAGTTTCTTCCAGTCCGCGTCGAACTGGGATCCGCTGCTCGCGTTGCTCAGCTGATAGATCGCGTACGCGTCGACGAGCACCACGTTCACCCGCTGCACGATCGTCACCGCGACGTCGGCGGTGCCCGGGTGCGTCTTCTCGTACTCCTTGTGCCGGATCACCGTGAACCCGCTCCAGGTCTCGTCCTCGAGGGGCTGCACCCGGACGGTCTCGGTGTAGGCGGGCTCGTTGCGCGTGTCGTTGTCGACGGCGGCCACCGACAGGTTGGCCGGGCAGCCGTCGGCGATCGCCTTCAGCCCGGCCAGGGCCGCGTCGGCGCCCGACTTGTCGCCGTAGACGAGGGCGATCTGCTCGAGCGTCTGCGCCCCCTTCTCCCCCTCGTCGGCCAGCGGCGACGCGACGACCTGCCCGCCCGGCGGCACCTCGGGCGGCGCGGTGGTGCCGCCGCAGATGCTGACCAGCTGGTTGGGGTCGGCGCTCTCCTCGGGCGCCGCCCAGGTCGGGCCGATCTCGGCGGCCTGCAACAGCGCGCCCCGCATGGTGGTCACGGAGATGTTCGACGTGTCCGGCTTCTCGCCGTCGTCGGAGCTGCAGCCGGCGGCCACCGCGAGGGCGCAGAGGGCGGTGACGGCGGTGCGAGCGACTCTCCCGGTCACAAACATCGGGCCATCCTTGCAGAAGATCGAAGCATCGCCGACTGGCGTACGCAGCGTGACCTGATGACCGGCGGACCGTCAGCGATTAGGTTGATAGAGACGCTAGGAGGCCGCGGTGACCAAGATCGAAGAACGGCTCCGGCGTGAGCTGGGCCCGGAACGGGTGATCACCGACCGGCAGGAGCTGCGGACGTACGAGTGCGACGGCCTCGCCCACCACAAGGTCATCCCGGCCGTGGTCGTGCTGGCCCGCACCACCGCCGAGGTCGCCGCGACGGTCCGCGCCTGCGCCGACGAGCGGGTCCCGTTCGTGGCCCGCGGCTCCGGCACCGGCCTGTCCGGCGGCGCCCTCCCGCACGCCGACGGGGTGCTGATCGTGACCGCCCAGATGCGCGAGATCCGGGAGATCTCCGCCGCCGACGAGCGGGCGGTGGTCCAGCCCGGCGTGATCAACCTGCAGCTGACCAGGGCGTCGACCCCGGACGGCTACTACTACGCGCCCGACCCCTCCAGCCAGCAGATCTGCTCGATCGGCGGCAACGTCGCGGAGAATTCCGGCGGCGCGCACTGCCTGAAATACGGCTTCACCGTCAACCATGTGACCGGCCTGGAGGTGGTCACTCCCGACGGCGAGACGGTCAAGCTCGGCGGGAAGGCCCTGGAACCGCCCGGCTACGACCTGATCGGCGCGTTCGTCGGCTCGGAGGGCACGCTCGGCGTCGCCACCGAGGTCACCGTGCGGCTGACCAGGCTGCCGGAGACCGTCCGCACCCTCCTGGCAGCGTTCCACGGCATCGACCGGGCCGGCGCCGCCACCAGCGCGATCATCGCGGCCGGGGTGGTGCCGGCCGCGATCGAGATGATGGACGCCCTCGCGATCGAGGCCGCCGAGGCCGCCGTCGCGTGCGGCTATCCACCCGGCGCCGACGCGGTGCTGATCGTCGAGCTGGACGGCCCGGCCGCCGAGGTGGCCGCGCAGTTCGACGAGGTCAACCGGCTCTGCGAGGCGAACGGCGCGTTCGAGATCCGGATCGCCGCCGACGACGCCGAGCGGGCACTGTTCTGGAAGGGCCGCAAGTCGGCGTTCGCCGCGGTCGGCCGGATCAGCCCCGACTACATCGTCCAGGACGGCGTGATCCCGCGAACGGCCCTGGGCGAGGTGCTGCGCCGCATCGACGACCTGGCCACCGGCAACGGCGTACGCGTGGCAAATGTCTTTCATGCCGGCGACGGCAACCTTCACCCGCTGGTGCTGTTCGACGACGCGGTGCCGGGCGAGGCCGAGCGGGCCGAGAACACGTCCGGCGCGATCATCGACCTGTGCATCGAGTACGGCGGCTCGATCACCGGCGAGCACGGCGTCGGCGCCGACAAGGCGAAATACATGCCGCGGATGTTCACCGACGACGACCTCGACACCATGCAGCTGCTGCGCTGCGCCTTCGACCCGGACGGCATCGCCAACCCCGGCAAGATCTATCCGACGCCACGGCTGTGCGGCGAACGCCCCGGCAAGCACCGGGCCGGCGAGACCGCCGACCGGGACGGCGCGGAGGTCTTCTGATGCCCGACCTGACCCGCCCGGCCGGCGACGAGGACGTGATCGGCGGCGTCCAGGCCCGCCTGGTCGCCGCGCCACGCACGACGGCGGAGGCGGCCGAGCTGCTGGCCGCCACCCGGGGCCTGACCGTCGTGGTCCGGGGCGCCGGCACCAAGATCGACTGGGGTCCCCCGCCGCGTTCCCTCGACCTGATCATCGACACGAGCAACCTGACCGGCGTCGTCGAACACGCGGCCGGCGACCTGATCACCATCGTCCGGGCCGGCACCCCGCTGCGCTCCCTCGACCTGGGCGATCAGCTCCTCGCCCTGGACGGGCCCGCGGGGGCCACCATCGGCGGGACGGTCGCGACCGGGACCAGCGGGCCGCGACGGCTGCATTACGGCGGCGTGCGCGACCTGCTCATCGGGATCACCGTGGTCCGGGCCGACGGGAAGATCGCCAAGGCCGGGGGCAAGGTCGTGAAGAACGTCGCCGGGTACGACCTGGGCAAGCTCTACACCGGCTCCTACGGCACGCTCGGGTTGATCACCGAGTGCGCGTTCCGGCTGCACCCCAAGCCGCAGCACGCGTTGTTCGTGCGCACGTCCGCGCCGCCCGCCGACGCCGCCAAGGTGCGGGCCGCGGCGGTGGCTCCCGCGGCGGTCGAGATCGACTCGGCGTCCGGCGAGCTCGCGGTGCTGCTCGAGGGCACGGCCGAAGGCGTACGGGAAAGGGCTGGTCTGGTGGGAAAACTGCTCGGCGGGGACATCTCCGACGAAGCGCCCGCGTGGTGGGGTGAAGATCCGTGGGCGCCGGGTGAGATCGGGGTCAAGCTCTCCGTGCCGCTGTCGGCGGTGCCGACGCTGGCACAAGGCCCTGATTTCGTACGAGGTTCAGCCGGCACCGGCCTGCTCTCCGCGGCTGCGGCCGGCATCACCGAGGTGGAGCGGTTGCGCGCGACCTGCGTACGCCTCGGCGGCCACGCGGTCGTCCTCACCGCCCCACCCGAGATACGCGACATCCTGGACATGTGGGGCCCGGTGCCCGGCTTGTCGCTGATGCGCCGGGTGAAGAACCAGTTCGACCCGGACCACCGTTTCGCACCCGGCCGTTTCGTGGGAGGCATCTAGATGGTCGACGCGACCTGGGGCACCGGCGAGCCCCCACGCGACGTGCTCGGCCCGGTCTCCGGCGCCCCCGCGTTCGACGACGACCACCCGCCGGCGAAGGACCTGATCGCCGACTGCGTGCACTGCGGTTTCTGCCTGCCCACCTGCCCGACGTACGTGCTGTGGGGCGCCGAGGCGGATTCCCCGCGAGGCCGCATCTACTTGATGAACGAGGGCGTCAACGGCGAGCCGCTGAGCGACTCCATGGTGGAACACTTCGACAATTGCCTGGGCTGCATGTCGTGCGTGACGGCGTGTCCGTCCGGCGTGCAATACGACCGCCTGATCGAGGACACCCGGGCCCAGATCGAGCGCCGCCACCCCCGCACGCCAAGGGAGAAGGCGCTGCGCTCGGCGATCTTCGCCCTGTTCCCGTACCCCCGCCGGCTTCGGCTGCTGCGCGTCCCGCTACGGGCGTACCAAAGCTCCGGCCTGCAAAAACTCGTGGCCCGCAGCGGCCTCCTGCAGCGTTTGGCCCCCACGCTCGCGACCCTGGAATCGCTGGCCCCGCGGCTGCGCAGCGTGCCGCGCCCGCCGCGCCGCGTCGCGGCGAAGGGTCAACAACGGGCCGTCGTGGGCATGCTCACCGGTTGCGTGCAGAGCGCGTTCTTCCCCGACGTCAATTCCGCGACCGTACGGGTCCTCGCGGCCGAGGGCTGCGAGGTGCTGATCCCGCCGTCGCAGGGTTGTTGCGGCGCCCTGAGCGTGCACAACGGCCGCCGGGCGGAGGCGCAGCGCTTCGCCCGCAAACTGATCGACACGTTCGAGTCGACCGGCATGGACTACTTCGTGGTCAACGCGGCCGGCTGCGGTTCGTCCCTGAAGGAGTACGACGCCCTGCTGGCCGACGACCCGGCGTATGCGGGGCGGGCGGCGGCGTTCACCGCGAAGGTCCGCGACCTGGCCGAGCTGCTGCACGAGCTGGGCCCGGTGGCGAAGCGCCACCCCCTGGACCTGACGGTCGCCTATCACGACGCCTGCCATCTTGGTCACGCCCAGGGCATCCGCACCCAGCCCCGATCACTGCTGCGCGACATCCCCGCCCTGACCCTGCGCGAGATCACCGACCCGGAGATCTGCTGCGGTTCGGCCGGCATCTGGAACGTCCTGAACCCGGAGCCGGCCGCCGCCCTGGGCGACCTGAAGGCCAAAAACGTCCTGGCCACCGGCGCATCACTGCTGGTCACGGCAAACCCGGGCTGCCTGATGCAAATCGCAGCCGCAGCCCAACGCCAGGGCGGCCAGATAGCCCTGGCCCACACCGCCCAGGTCCTGGACGCCTCAATCCGAAACCTGGGCGCCCCGGCCCTGCTCAGCCCGCCCGGTTAACGGCCGGCGAGCCGCCCGGCCTGCCCGTCGTGAATACCGCTGACCCACTCCCAGCCAGGCGCGGCCGCCGCCCCGATCCGCGGGTCATCGGGAGTCTCGCCGTCCCGAAGGGCAAGCACGTAGGCCCGGTCCAGCGCGATCCGCGCACGTACCTGCCCGGCGCCCCCCACCGACCCGTGCCCCGGCACGACGACGTGCGCACCGTCCGCCATGCTCTCGAGAAGCCGCAGCGCGGCGAGGTAGTCCTCGATCGGATCAGCGGTCCCGTCGAGATCGAGCATCGGGATCAGCACGTCGGAGAGCATGTCCCCGGCAAGAAGAACCCCGCTCTCCTCGACGAACAGCGCCGCGTGCCCCGGCGCATGCGCCCGATGCTCAAGGATGCGAACGGCAGGCCCACCCCAGGGAACGCTCTCCGCCCCCGGAGGCAGCCCAGTGATCAGCCCGAACAGATCCAGCGAGACCCGATCGGCGATCCCGGCCGGTTCCAGGTGCTCGGTGACCCGGGCCTTGATGTCCGGATCGGACAGCAACTCCGCAACGGCAGCCGCACAGCGGGCCGTGCCGTAGCGCGGAACATCCCCGAGCCGCCCGTCCCAGAGCAGATGGTCCCAGTCCGGATGAGTGGAGAACCCGGCCACCACGACCGACCCCGCCGCACTCAGGTCACCGGCAAGGCAAGCCAGCTCGTCATCCTGAAGCCCGGCATCGACCAGCAGCACGCCACCATCCCCGCGCACGACAACGGCATTGCTCTGCAGAAACGCGCTCTGATGCACCAGCACGCCGTCAGCGACCTGCGTAAGCATCGTCCCTCTTCCCCTAGAGTGGTTGCGATCTGCAACCACTCTAGGGGACGCCTGCCGCAAGAACCGCTACTGAATAGCGAAAGAGGGATGCGGCGGCTGGTTGTAGGCGGTGTTCTGCCAGGCGATCGCCTCGCGGTACTGGACGTCGTGCAGCAGCGTCACGACCCGCCGGTCGGTGGCCGTCGGCGTCGAGTAGATCCGCAGGGCGTTGTTGGCGGTGGTCGGCCAGATCACCTCTTCGCGCCAGTCCCCCAACAGGTCGCCGGAGAGCGACGGCGTCGACTTCGTGCTGTTGTTGGAGTGCACGTCGGCGGCGGTCAGCAACCGGGTGTCGCTCGACGTCCCGTACTTGTCGATGTGCGTCCCGTCGAGCAGCTCCCGGGTCGCGTCGCCGTCCCACCAGACCACGAAGTTGGTCGACCCGGGCTTACGGCTGGACACCACCGCGCCGGACGGACTGCGCACCCCGTCGACCGCGGAGGACCAGGACTCGGCGCCCGGGCTGCCGGCCCAGATGTCGGCCGAGACGCCGCGGCCGTTGTCGCCGTTGGCCGGCGTGGACCAGATGATCTGGCCGGTCTTGGCGTCGGCGAACCACGAGGAAGGCTTCGTGCCGTCCTCGTCGACCTTGAACTCCTCCAGGCCCGGCCGGGACGGGTCGAGGTCACCGACGTGCATGGTGTCGCCGTGGCCGTTGCCGGTGTTCCACAGCTTGCCGCCGTTGTCGTCGATCGCCATCGAGCCGTAGATGATCTCGTCCTTGCCGTCCTGGTCGACGTCCGCGATGGACAGCTGGTGGTTGCCCTGTCCGGCGTACGCGCTGTTGCCGCTCGTGGTGGAGTCGAACGTCCAGCGGCGGGTCAGCGCACCGTTGCGGAAGTCCCAGGCCACGATCACCGAGCGGGTGTAGTAGCCGCGCGCCATCACCAGGCTGGGCCGGCTGCCGTCGAGATAGGCCGTGCCGGCCAGGAACCGATCAACCCGATTGCCGTACGAGTCACCCCAGCTGGACACCGTTCCGCGGGCCGGCTCGTAGTTGACGGTCGACACGGCGGCCCCGGTGCGGCCGTCGAACATCGTCAGGAACTCCGGGCCGGTCAGGATGTAGCCGGACGAGTTGCGGTAGTCGGCGTTCGCGTCGCCGATCACCGTGCCGACCCCGTCCACGGTCGCGTCGGCGGTCTTCATCGCCACTTCGGCATCGCCGTCGCCGTCGTAGTCGTACACCTGGAACTGGGTGTAATGCGCGCCCGCCCGGATGTTGCGTCCGAGATTGATCCGCCAGAGGCGGGTCCCGTCGAGTTTGTAGCCGTCGATGTAGACCGGGTCGGTGACCCCGGACTGCGAGTTGTCCTTGGAGTTCGTCGGGTCCCATTTGAGAACGATGTCGAGCTTGCCGTCGCCGTCGAGGTCCCCGGTGCTGGCGTCGTTGGCGACGTACAGCGCGCTGTTCGGGTTCTGGATCGGCACGTCGAGATAGCCGTTGGCGAAGTTGAGAGCCGGACCCTCCGCGGCCTGCTCAACCCCATTCAAAACCGGCTTGACGGTGTACGTCTGACCTGCGGCCGCCCCCGAGTCGAGGTAATTCGTCGACGTCGTCAGCGGGCTCGCGGTCAGCTTGGTGGTGCCGCGATAGACGTTGAACGCCACTCCGCTCGGGTCGGTGCCGAGCAGCCGCCAGCTGACCAGGTTCCCGCTGCCGGAGTGCACGCTGATCACGCCGCGGTCGAGTTTTTCGACCTGCTTGCCGTTGACCGTAGAGGTCCCTCCGGCCGGCGGAGGGGTGGTCGTAGGCGGAACGGTCGTCGGGGCGGTGGTCGGCGGGGCGGTGGTCGGCGTGCTGGTGGTGGGACTCGTGGGCGTAGTACCACCGGTGCACGCGGTGCCGTTGAGGCTGAACGACGCGGGCGTGGCCGACGCGCCGGTGCCGTTGAAGCCGAAGCTGGTCGTCGCGTTGGTGCCGAGCGCCGCGTTGTAGCCGGCGTCCGTCACCGACACGGTCGCCCCGGACTGGGTGACCACCCCGTTCCAGAGCTGGGAGATGGTCTGGTCGCCGGGGAAGGCGAAGGTCAGCGTCCAGCCGTTGATCGCGTCGCCGAGGTTGGTGACGTCCACGGCGACGCCGAACCCACCCGGCCACGTACTGCTCACGGTGTATTTGACCTGGCAGCCCGCGGCCGCATCCGCGCGCGCCGCGACCGCCAGGAGCCCCGCGCCGACGGTGGCGACGGCGAGGGCGGCGGCAATCTTCTTCCTGCTGGCCACGTAAGGCCCCTTAGATTTACAGTCATGGATTGGGAGCGCTCCCAGACTGAGGCGTGCCACCACGTTCGTCAAGGCTCCCGTTCCCCACCCATATCCCGCGTCCTCCGGGAAGGAACCCCATGCACCGACGAACATTCGCTCTGCTCACCGCCACGGCCACCGCCCTGGCCTCGGTCGCGGTGATCACCGCGAGCCGGGCCGACGCCGCCGCCGGCTGCCAGGTGAAATACACCGTCTCCAGCCAGTGGCCGGGTGGCTTCGGCGCCGCGGTCGACGTCACCAACCTCGGCGACGCGACCAACGGCTGGACGCTGGCGTTCAGCTTCGCCGCCGGCCAGACCATCACCCAGCTGTGGAACGGCTCGGTGACCCAGTCCGGCGCTGCGGTCACCGTCAAGAACGCCGCCTGGAACCCGGTGATCGCCACCGGCGGCACCGCATCGTTCGGCTTCAACGGCTCGTGGACCGGCAGCAACCCCGTGCCCACCTCGTTCACCTTCAACGGGGTGACCTGCACCGGCGCGGTCACCACCACCGCCCCGACGACCACCCCGGCCACCACCACCCCGACCTCGACCCCCACCACCCAGCCGACGACCGCGCCGCCCACGACGACCCCGCCGGCCGGCACCCCGGTCAAGGTGATGGCGCTGGGTGACTCGATCACCGGCTCCCCCGGCTGCTGGCGGGCCCTGCTCTGGCAGAAGCTCCCGGCCGCCAAGGTCGACTTCGTCGGCACCCTGCCCGGCCAGGGCTGCGGCTTCACCTACGACGGCGAGAACGAGGGCCACGGCGGCTACCTGGCCACCAACGTCGCCAACCAGGACCTGCTCGTCGGCTGGCTGGCCGCGACCACCCCGGACGTCGTGATCATGCACTTCGGCACCAACGACGTCTGGTCGAGCCTGTCCACCGACACGGTCCTCGCCGCGTACACCCGGATGGTCACCCAGATGCGCGCCTCCAACCCGCGGATGAAGATCGGCGTCGCCCAGATCATCCCGATGAACCCGAGCACCTGCACCGAGTGCGCGGCCCGGGTGGTCGCCCTGAACGCGGCGATTCCGGCCTGGGCGGCCGGCCAGACCACGACCGCCTCCCCCATCACGGTGATCGACCAGTGGACCGGCTTCAGCACGGCCACCGACACCTACGACGGCGTACACCCGAACGACGCCGGCAACGTGAAGATCGCCGACCGCTGGTACCCGTACGTGTCGGCCGCCATCTCCTGACCCGACAACGACGGCGGCCCGAATTCGTCAGATCAGGGCCGCCGTCGCCGATCTCCATCAGGTCCCGAGCTATCCGGTTCAGCCGCCGGATCGGACTGGAGATCCTTCATGCCCGCATCACCAGGTGACCAGCTCACCGCGGCACGCCCCAGCCGGGTGTGGTTGTGGTTCCTGCTGGCCGGCACGGTCGTGGCGGTCGCCTACATCCTGTTGCCCCAGAACCAGGTGACCAACTGGATCTTCCCGGTGGTCAACACCAGCGGCGCGATCGCGGCGCTGATCGGCGTGCACCGGAACCGGCCGCGCAACAAGCCGGCCTGGACCATGCTGGCCGTCGCGCTGTCGCTGTCCGCCGCCGGCGACATCATCTTCGCCGGGTACGACCTGTTCAACGCGGATGCGCCGTTCCCCTCGGTGGCCGACATCCTCTACATCGCCGCGCACCTGCTCGCCGCGGCCGCCGTGGTCCGGCTGAGTCACCACGCCGGCCGGGACAGCATGCTCGAAGCGGGCGTTTTGACCGTCCCGCTCGCCCTGCAGTACTGGATCCACATCATCAGCCCGATCCTCAAGGACGGCGGCACCACCCTCGCCATCCTGGTCGCCGTGGTCACCCCGGTCGGCACCCTGATCGTGCTGTTCGGCGCCCTGCGCGCCGGCCTCAGCATGGAGATGCGCAAGTGGCCGGCCCGGCTGCTGGTGGCCGGCATGGTGTGCTGGTTCGTCCCGGACGCCTACTACGCCACCGCCAGCCTCAACGGCAGCTACCAGGCCGGCGGCTGGATGGACCTGGGCTGGATGCTGATGCCGCTGCTGCTCGGCGCGGCCGCCCTGCACCCGCAGATGCCGCAGCTCAACGTCCCGCTGCACGTCTCCACCAACATCCTCAGCGTCCGCCGCTACCTGGTGGTGATCGCCGGCGTGCTGGCCCTGGACGCGTACGCCGCGGTCACCACGCACGGCCCGCACCGGCTGGTCTCGATCGCCGTGCTGATCTCCGGCACGCTGGCCGCCGTCCGCATCCGCCGCCCGCTCAAGGACATGGGCCGGCGGGCCACCCGGGACGGGCTGACCGGCCTGCCCAACCGCACCGAGCTGATCCGCCGGCTGACCTTCGCGCTGGCCGAGCTGCCGGCCGACGGCAGCAGCAAGGTCGCCCTGCTCTTCTGCGACCTGGACCGGTTCAAGGACGTCAACGACAGCCTCGGCCACGCGGCCGGCGACCGGATGCTCATCACGATCGCCCAGCGGATCTCCGCGTCGGTCCGCGACGACCGCGACGTGGTGGCCCGGCTCGGCGGCGACGAGTTCGTGATCCTCATGCCGGACGCCACCGACGAGGCCACCGACCGGGTCGCCGAGCGCCTGGTCACCTCGTTCACCGACCCGATCGACATCGACGGGGTCGAGGTCTACCCGTCGGTCTCGGTCGGCGTGCGCACCACCGACGACTTCAAGGCCGAACCGGCCGCGCTGCTGCGCGACGCGGACGCCGCGATGTACCGGGCGAAGAGCAGCGGGCGCGGGCGCGCCGAGCGGTTCGACGACCGGTACGCGGCCGAGGCGAGTGCCCGCCTGCGCCTGGACGCCGAGCTGCGGCACGCTCTGGCCAACGACGAGCTGATCTGCGTCTACCACCCGGAGATCGACCTGGCCGGCGGCGGCCTGTACGCCCTCGAGGCGCTGGTCCGCTGGCAGCACCCGTCCCGCGGCCTGCTCTCCCCGGACGACTTCGTGCCGCACGCCGAGACGGTCGGCCTGATCGGCATCCTGTTCGAGCAGGTCCTCGACCAGGTGCTGACCGCCCAGGACAAGTGGGAGACCGAGTTCGGCTGGCGCCCCACCGTCGCGGTCAACGTGTCCCCCCGGCAGCTCACCGACAGCCGCCTGGTCAAGGTGGTGCTGGCCGCGCTGGAGGCGCACGACGCCCCGGCGTCGGCCCTGATCCTCGAGGTCACCGAGACCGCCCTGGTGGACGACTCGGTGATGACCGGCACCCTGGCCGAGCTGCGCCGGCACGGGGTGGCGGTGGCCGTCGACGACTTCGGCACCGGCTACTCGTCGGTCTCCCGGCTGGCCGACCGGCACTGGGACGCCCTGAAGATAGACCGCAGCTTCGTCTCCGGCATCACCGAGGACCCGGCCCGTGAGGGTGTCGTGCACGCGATGATCGCCCTGGCCCACGCACTGCAGCTGCGGGCGATCGCCGAGGGCGTCGAGGACGAGCCGACCCTGGCGAAGCTGCGCGAGTTGGGTTGCGATGCTGCCCAGGGCTACCTCTACACCCGCCCGGTCGACGCCGCCGAGATCAGCAAGATGATCATCCGCTCCCCGCAGTGGAACCCGGCCACGATCACGACCGCCGCCTGATCCCCTCCAGCAGGACGGTCAGGTAGTGGCGGGCGGTCGCCGCCCGTTCCGCGGTGGTGGCCGCGGGGTGCACCCCGGCCGCGAAGATCACCCCGCACATCAGCGGCATCAGGTCGGCGGCGGTCACCGCCGGGTCGACGGCGCCGGCCGCGTGCGCCCGGCCGAGCAACTCGCCGAACCGCCCGACCAGCCGCCGCTTCAGTTCGGTGGTGCGGGGCAGCGCGTCGACCGGCGCGGCGAACACCGGCGCCAGGGCCCGGTCGGTGATCTGGGCGTCGACCCCGGCGTACAGGAGGTCGCGCAACGCGGGCCACGGGTCGCCGGCGGCGAAAGCGCGCTCGACGAGGGCTTCGAGGCCGTCGACCGCGAGGGTCTCCAGCAGCGCCTCCGGGGTCGGGAAGTGCCGGTAGACGGTGGCCACCCCGACCTCGGCCGCCCGCGCGACGTCGTTGAGCTGGATCGGCGTGCCCTCGTCGACCATCCGCCGGCCCACCTCGACGATGCGGTGCCAGTTGCGGGCGGCGTCCTTGCGCAGCGGGGCGGTGGTCATGCCCACAGCATAACCGGATAGCTCATCCGCTTATGTTAGCTTGAAATGGATGAGCTATCCGTTTTCGAGGAGGACCAGATGACGAGCGACAGCGTCGAGGTGGGCGGCCGGACCCGCACCTTCACCGTGGTCGGGACACCGGGTGAGAAGACCGACCTGATCCTGGTGTTCCACGGGTCGAAGCAGAACGGGCGCAAGCACCGTGCCTTCACCGGCGGGATGTTCGACGCCCTCGCCACCGCCGGCACCGCCGCGGTCGTCTACCTGGACGGCTACCGGGGCAACTGGAACGACGCCCGCCGGCAGAGCGCGTTCCCGGCCCGCCGGGACGACATCGACGACGTCGGCTTCGTCCGCGCGGTGATCGACAGGCTCGGCGCGGCCCGGGTCTTCGCGGTCGGCTACTCCAACGGCGGCCAGATGGTGATGCGCCTGGCCCACGAGACGCCGGCCCTGATCGCCGGCGCGACGGTGCTCGCCGCGACCATGCCGGCGCCCGGCAACTTCCTGCTGGCCGAATCGGGCTACGCGCCGATGCCGGTCCTGCTCATCCACGGCACCAGGGACCCGATCGTCAGCTACCGCGGCGGCGAGATGAGCTGGTGGGCGCGGGCGCTGTTCAAGGTCGGCGGCCGCACCCTGTCGATGCCGGAAACCGCTGCCTACTTCGCGGCCCGCAACGGCATCACCGCCGAGCCGGCCGGCACCCGGACCGGCGACACCGAGCGCACCGACTACCGGCAGGACGGCCGCCCGCCGGTCACCCTGCTCACCGTGCACGGCGGCGGCCACACCATCCCCGGCCCGCACAAGGCCCCCGCCGTCCTCGGCCGGACCAGCACCAAGGTGAACACCGCCGACCTGATCGGCGAGTTCTTCGGCCTGGCCGGCCACGCCGCCGACGCGCACGGCTGAGCGCACCGCGCCGCGCTCACCCCGCCGCGCTCACCCCGCCGCGCCGCGTCCACCCCGCCGCGCTCACCGCGCCACGCCCACCCCACCGCGCCCGCCGCGCCGCGCCCGCCGCGCCGCGCTCACCCCGGAGGGGAGGGAAGATGAACCAGATATCCAGCCGATTTCCGGCAGCGCGAAAGGCGGACCGCGATGATCTTCATTACCGCAAAGTTCCTGATCAAGCCCGAGCATGCCGAGGCGTGGGCGGAGCTCGCCGGCCCGTTCACCCGGGCCACCCGCGGCGAAGCCGGCTGCCTCTGGTTCGACTGGTCGCGCAGCCTCGACAACCCCCACGAGTACGTGCTGGTGGAGGCGTTCCGCGACGGCGACGCCGGTGCGGCCCACGTCGGGTCGGCGCACTTCAAGCAGGCGCAGCAGGACCTCCCGCAGTACCTGGTGGCCACCCCGAAGATCGTCAGCCAGTCGGTCGACCAGGACGACTGGTCCGAGCTGGGCGAGCTCGCCGTCAAGTGACCCGGACGGCGGGCCGCGATGGCGGCCCGCCGTCGGCGGTCGATGAACCTTTTTCAACCGGGCATCGGGCCTGCGGTTCCGGCGCGATGACCGGCGCCGGGCGCTGCGGCCCTGGCCACGTCGAAAAGGTTCAGTGGGTGAGCTCGGGCTCCGACGACACCGGCGTCTCCGGCTCCCGGTCGCCCACTTCGTCCGGGACGTGCGTCAGCTTGCTGGGCCACCACATCCACCGGCCGATGTCCAGGTTGAGCGCCGTCACCAGCACCGACCGGACGATCAGCGTGTCGAGCAGGACACCGAACGCCACCGCGAACCCGATCTCCGCGAACGCCACCAGCGGCAGGCTGGCCAGCGCCGCGAACGTGCCGGCCAGCACGATGCCGGCCGAGGTGATCACACCGCCGGTGGCACCGAGGCCGATCAGCGCGCCGCGCCGGGTGCCGTGCGTGGCCGCCTCCTCGCGCACCCGGGTCATCAGGAAGATGTTGTAGTCGATGCCCAGCGCGACCAGGAACACGAAGACGAACAGCGGGAACGACGTGTCCTCGCCGGGCCAGCCGAACACGTGCCGGAACACCAGCGCGCTGACCCCGAGCGCCGCGGCGAAGGACAGCACCACGGTGCCGATCAGGATCACCGGCGCCACGATCGCCCGCAGCAGCAGCCCGAGGATGACCAGCACGACCAGCAGCACCAGCGGGATGATCAGCCGGTTGTCGTGCCGGTTGGCGACGTTGATGTCGACCAGCATCGCGGACGCTCCACCCACCTTGGCGTCCGCGCCGGGCACCGCGTGCACGGCAGCGCGCACCCGGTCCACGGTGGCCTGCGCGGCCTTGCTGTCGGGGGCGTCGGTGAGCGTGCCGTCCAGCTGGACCAGGCCGTTCTTGGCGACCGGGTCGGCGACCGCACTGATCCCCTTCACCCCGGCGAACACCGACCGCACCTGGTCGGCCTGATCGGCCTTGGCGATCACGGTGACCGGCTGGCCGCCGCCGGCCGGGAAGTGCCGGGCGAGCGCCTCCTCACCGGTGACCGACGGCTGCTTGGTGGTGAAGCTGTCGGCCGTGGACAGGCCGTCCGCCTTGAGCTGCACCAGGCCGATCGCCATCACGCCGAGCGCGACGGCGGTGCCGATCCAGACGATCCGCGGCCGCTTGGCGATCCGGCCGCCGAGCCGCGCCCAGAAGCCGGTGGCGGTCGGCTCGGCCGTGCCGAAGCGCGGCTTCACCGGCCAGAACAGCCACCGGCCGCAGATCACCAGCAGAGCGGGCAGCAGCGTCACCATGGCGGCCAGGCCGACCACGATGCCGAGCGCGGCGACCGGGCCGAGGCCGCTTGTCGAGTTGAGGTCGGCGAGGGTGAGGCAGGACATGCCGATCGCGACGGTGGCGGCGCTCGCGATGATCGCCGGGCCGGACCGGTGCAGGGCGAACATCATCGCCTCGTGCCGGTCCTCGTGCCGGCGCAGCTCTTCGCGATATCGGGCGACCAGCAGCAGCGCGTAGTCGGTGCCCGCGCCGAACACCAGCACCGTGAGGATGCCGGCGCTCTGCCCGTTGACCACCAGCCCGCCGTTCTTGGCGAGCAGGTAGATGACCGCCTGCGCGCTGGTCAGCGCGAAGCCCGCGGTGAGGATCGGGAACAACCACAGAATCGGGCTTCGGTACGTGATGAGCAGGATCACCGCCACCACGATCAGGGTCGTGTAGAGCAGGGTCCCGTCGATACCCTCGAACGCCCCGGCCGAGTCCGCCGCGTTGCCGGCCGGCCCGGTCAGGTAGACCGACAGCCCGCTCTCCCCGGCCCGGCCGCCGCCTTGAGGTCGTCGACGACGGTGGCGATCTTCTCCCAGCCATTCGCATCGATCTTGATCGGCACGATGGTGGACAGGGCGGCCTTGTCCTCCGCCGGGATCGGCCCGGTGATCTGCCCGGACACGCCGGGCACCTTGGCGAACGCGGCTGCGTCGGCGGTGGCCTTCGCCTGATCGGCGGCGGTGATGCCGCCGCTGCGCTCGTAGACGATGATGGCCGGCGCGATGTCGTCCGGCGAGAACTGTTTCTGCAGGTCGGCAACCTGGGTCGCCTCGGCGCCGCTGGGCAGCCAGGCGGAGTTGTCGTTCTTCTCGACGCCGGTCAGCTTTCCGGCCAGCGGCACCGCCAGCACGAGCACCACGACCCACAGGCCAAGAACGATCCATTTGGACCATCGCCCGCAGACCAGTCGCGCTATCCCACCCGTACCCATCTCTGTCTCCCCCCGAAGACCGCACCCGTCGCGCGAAGGCTATGCCGGGAGGGTCTTATGGCCCAACCCTGATATCCGACAACTCAGGGTCTTCTCAGGGTTCGGCGGGTCCACAGTGAATGGCCGGTTCCGGACAGCACACCCGCGCGGGTGACGGCATAATCAATCGGGTGACCAATTGGGAATTTGCGCGGCTGGAGTACCGCGCGGCGGGCACCCTCGGCACGGACCGCTTCATGGACTGGACAGCCACTTTCCATCATCCGGGCGGCGTGCTGCGCTGGGGCACCGATGAGCGCTTCGACGATCTCCGGCACCTCAACCGGGCCGGCGCCGCGGGCTGGCAGGCCTACGACCGGGCCGCCATCCACGTGCACAACGAGCCGCACCGGCTGAGCAGCGTCACGTACTCGATGCGCAGGCCGGTCCCGTAACCTCGGAACCGTGGCGAAAGAGACCGGCCGGAAGCTGATCGCGTCGAACAAGAAGGCGCGGCACGACTACGAGATCCTCAAGACCTACGAGGCGGGTCTCGTGCTGGCCGGCACCGAGGTGAAGTCGCTGCGCGAGGGCCGCGCGTCGCTGGTCGACGCGTTCGCGCAGGAGCACGAGGGCGAGATCATGCTGTACGGATTGCACATCGCCGAGTACGGCTACGGCAGCTGGACCAACCACGTGCCCCGCCGCACCCGCAAGCTGCTCCTGCACCGCGTCGAGATCGCCAAGATCCTGGGCCAGCTGCGCGACGGCAACGGCCTGACCCTGGTGCCGTTGTCGATGTATTTCAACAACGGCTGGGCAAAGGTCGAGCTGGGCATGGCCCGCGGCCTCAAGTCGTACGACAAGAGGCAGGTCCTGGCCGCGCGGGACGCCCAGAAGGAGATCGCCCGGGAGATGGGCCGCCGCCTGAAAGGCGGCCGGTAAGGTTGATCTTGTGATATTCGGACTTGACACCTTCGGCGACGTCACCACCGGCAGTGACGGCAAGCGGCTTCCCTATGCCCAGGTCATCCGCAACCTGGTCGATCAGGCGGTGCTGGCCGAGAAGGTCGGCGTCGACGCGTTCAGCGTCGGTGAGCACCACCGCGACGACTTCGCCGTCTCGGCGCCGGAGATCGTGCTGGCCGCGATCGCCGCGCGCACCTCGACGATGACGCTGGGCACCGCGGTCACCGTGCTCAGCTCGGACGACCCGGTGCGGGTCTTCGAGCGCTTCGCCACCCTCGACGCCGTCTCCGGCGGCCGCGCCGAGATCACCCTCGGCCGCGGGTCGTTCACCGAGTCGTTCCCGCTGTTCGGCTTCGAGCTGACCGACTACGACCGGCTCTTCGAGGAGAAGGCCGAGCTGATGGCGGAGCTGCTGACCGAGGGGCCGGTGACCTGGGCGGGCACGGTCCGGGCGGCGCTGAAGGACCAGCAGGTCTACCCGAAGACCGAGAAGGGCCGCATCCCCACCTGGATCGGGGTGGGTGGCAGCCCGGAGTCGGTGATCCGCGCCGCGTCGTACGGTTTCCCGCTGGTCCTGGCCATCATCGGCGGCGCCCCGGCCCGCTTCGCGCCGTATGTCGAGCTGTACCACCGCGCCCTGAAGGAGCTCGGCAAGCCCGAGGACCTGCCGGTCGCCGCGCACTGCCCCGGTTTCGTCGCGGAGACCGACGAGGAGGCGGCCGAGCTGCTGTGGCCGCACGTGCGGGTGATGATGAACCGGATCGGCCGCGAGCGTGGTTGGCCGCCGCTGACCCGCGACCGGTTCGAGGCCGACATCCACGAGGGCGCCTGGCACGCCGGCTCCCCCGAGACGGTCGCCCAGAAGATCGCCCAGACCGTCAAGGACCTGGGCATCCAGCGCTTCGACATGAAGTACTCGGCGGGCACGCTGCCGCACGAGGCGATGATGAAGGCCATCGAGCTGTACGGCACCGTGGTCCTCCCCCGCGTCCGGGAGCTCCTGGCCGCCGAATAACTAGCGGCTCGGCGGCGCGCCGCTGGGTGCGCCGTCGCCGCCGGCCGGCGCGTTGCCGCCGGTCGGCGTGGTCGTGGTGTCCACGCCCGCGGTCAGCGACACGGCGTAGCCCTTGGTCACGTCCCCGGTCACGGTGGCCAACTGCAGGACGCCGGAGTCGTCGCCGAAGACGTTGTCGGAGGCGAGCGACACCTGCGCCAGGTTGCTGACCGAGGCCGAGTAACCGGTGGTGGCGTACACCGTGTCGCAGTCGCTCTTCGGCATCGCGACCTGGGACGTGGCGATGGCGTTCGACGCGCTGGTGATGCTCGCCTGGTCCGGGTAGACCTCGAAGTGGATGTGCGGCCACCGGCCGGAGTAGCAGGCCGGGAAGATGCTGGTGAACGTCACCTGCCCGGCGCTGTCGGCGATCTGCACCCCGCGCAGGTAGTTCTCGCCGGTGATGCCGGTGGAGTACATCGAGTACTCGCCGGAGCGGGTGCAGTGCCAGACGTACACCGCGACGCCGGCGTAGGCGGCGCCGGCGTCGGCCAGGTCCTTGATCGTCAGGGTCAGCGTCATCGGGACGCCCTCGGCCTTGCCGCTCGCGTCGCCGAAGCTGGACGTGATGTCGCTGCGGACGATGCCGCTCTCGGTGAGAACGTTCGGTCCGTTCGAGCCGTCGCCGGGGTAGGGCCCGGCGGTCTCGTCCGGGATCTCCCCGGTGGACGACGAGGCCGACGCGGAGGTGGAGGCGGACGGCGTGGCCGACGAGGTGGCGGCCAGGCGGATAGCCGCCTGGCCTCCGGTCACACCGCTGTCACTTGTCGTCGGTGTCGGCGCTCGCGCTCGGGGCCACGCCCACGCCGTACGTGTTGCACAGCTTGGCGTACTTGCCGGTGCAGAGCTGCTTCTTCGTGACGAAGCCGTCCGCCACCACGTCCTTGACCTTGAACTTGTCGATCTGCACCGGCTCCAGGCTCACGAAGGGGACGTAGCCGCCCGACTCCGGGTCCTTGATCTGGCCGGGTGTGGTCGGCTTGTCGCCCTTGAACAGCTTCACGGCGAGGCCGGCCGCGGCCTCCGCCTCCCGCTGCACCTTCTTGTAGATCGTCACGCACTGCTCGCCGGTCAGGAGGTTCTGCAGGCCCTGCAGGGTGGCGTCCTGGCCGGTGACCGGAACCTTGCCGCTGAGCCCCTTCTTGCGGAGTACCTGGATGACCGCGTTGCCGAGGCCGTCGTTGGCGGCGAGCACCCCGCCGATCTTCGGCTGCTGCGCCAGCATCTGCTCGAAGATCTTGCCGGCCTCCTCGCTGTCCCAGTCGGGGACGAACTGGTCGGGGCCCTTGGTGTACTCGGCGCTGTCGTACTTGACGTCGAGCTGACCGTCGTAGCCGTCCTTGAACAGCGCCGAGTTGTTGTCGGTGGACGAGCCGTTGAGCTCCGCGATGATCGGGTTCTTCACCTTCTTCTCGCTGAGGCAGCTGATCAGCCCGTACGCCTGGTAGCGGCCGACCGCCTCGTTGTCGAAGCTGACGTAGTAGTCGGCGCCGCCGTTGAGGGTGAGCCGGTCGTAGTCGATGACCGGGATCTTCTTCTCCTTGGCGAGGTCGATGACGGCCTTGCCGGAGTCGGCGTCGAGGTTCGCGATGATCAGCACCTTCACGCCCCCGTTGAGCATGTCGGTGCCGATCTTCACGAAGTTCGCCCGGTCACCCTGGGCGTTCTGGATCTCGACCGGGACGTTGGCCGCGTCGAACGCCGCCTTGAGGAACTTCGGATCGTCCGTGCTCCAGCGCTGGGAGCTCTTGGTGTCGGGCATGATCACGCCGACGCGCGCCTTGCCCGAACTGGCACCGCTGCTGTCGCTGCCACTACTCGTATCACTCGATTGGTCCGAGTCGTCACACGCTGTAATGGTGACTGTCGCCAGCAGCCCGACCGTCATGAGCGCCAGCAGCTTCTTGCGCATTTCCGAGAATTCCTCTCAGGTGGTTCCCGACCTGTGTGGTCCGGCCAACGTCGACCCAGTATCGGGCAGTCTGCACCACGCCCGACAAGGGGTACGGCGCTGGGGAGAAAAATAGTTCATCTCCCGAGCAGTTACGTCAGCCGGTTACCCACAGTGCCCTCGCACGCTACGCCACCCGGCGCCGAATCCACCAGAAGCAGAAGATCGCCAGGAGCGACGAAGCTACCAGCAGGACCCCGGTTTCCCGCCACTGCAGGGCCCAGAACTTGTCGTTCGCGATGTACGTGACCTTTTGGTGCAGATTCTGCGAAGTCAGCCAGTCCCGGCACCCCTTCGGCCCGCTACCGCCCTTGGTGGCGTTCGGCCCGCAATAGTCGGGGTCGTACGGCCCGCGGTACTCGGCGCCGGCCGAGTTGAGGATCTTGTTGGTGAGAACCCAGGTGGCCACCTCCGGCGGCCCGACCTCGAGCCGGATCGCGTGATTCGGGTCGTCCGGGCTGAGGCTGATGCCGCCGTCCCAGTCGGCCGGGAGCGCCTCCTGGTACGTACTGTGCGCGACCAACTGCTCACGGAAGAAGACGCCGCCGACCATCGCGGCGATGACGACCACCAGGGTCACCGCCATCGCCGCCACCGTCCGGCGCAACAGCATGCCGATGGTCACCCCGACGACGAACCCGAGGACGGCGTAGCCCGCCGGCACGATGCCGCGGGCCGCGTAGGTCAGCGGGACCACCCAGCCGTCGACCTCGTCGAGCGGGCTGGCCCACGCGGTGATCGCCCAGCTGGACAGGCCGGCGACCGCGGCGGTGGCCAGGCCGATGCCGCCGAGCTTCACGCCGAGCCAGCGGTTGCGGCTGATCGACTGGTTCCAGACCAGCCGGTGGGTGCCGCTCTCCAGCTCGCGGGAGACCAGCGGCGCCCCCCAGAACAGCCCGATCAGGGCCGGGAGCAGTATCAACAGGAGGGCACCGGCCTGGTAGAGCTGCCCGAGGTACCCGGTACGCGCGGTCTGCACGAACTGCTGGGCGAGCTTTCCGCAGTCGGCGGTGCAGGCCGCGTAGCCGGTGTCCCGGGCGATGTCGAGCAGGGTCGACCGGGTGCTCAGGTAGACCGCGGCGACCGCGATCACCAGGGCCAGGCCGACTGCGGCCTGGGTGCGGAACTGACGCCACGTGAGCCAGATCATCGCTGCTTCTCCAGGATGCGATCGCGGCCGTTGCCGGCCTCGGACATGTATGCCAGGACGAGGTCCTCCAGGTCGATGCCGTCGACGGTGAACGCCGGGTCCTCGATCGGCGCGGTGCTGCGCACCACGAGGCTGGACTGCACGTCGGTGTGCCGGGCCTGCACCACGGTGCGGCCGGGACCGAGCTTCTCCGGGTCCACCCGCGCCCCCGTGACGCGGTGGTGGGAGGCGAGGAGTTCCTCGACCTCCCCGGTGACTCGGACCTTGGACTTGACCAGCACGATCAGGTAGTCGCAGACGCGTTCGAGGTCGGCGACCAGGTGTGAGGACATGACCACGCTGGTGCCGGTCTCGGCGACGTACTCCATGAGGCCCTGCAGGAACTCACGGCGGGCGAGCGGGTCGAGCGCGGCCACCGGCTCGTCGAGAAGCAGCAGCTCGGGCCGCTTGGCGATGGCGAGGGTCAGGGCGAGCTGGGCGCGCTGGCCGCCGGAGAGCTTGCCGGCCTTCTGCTTCGGGTCGAGGTCGAGCCGCTCGATCCGCTCCCGCGCCAGATCGTCGTCCCATGAGGGGTTGAGGTGCCGGCCGAGGCGAAGATGGTCCTCGATCGACAGGTTGCCGTAGACCGGGGTGTCCTGGGCGACGAACCCGATCCGCGGCGAGCCGGTGACCGGCGGGCCGTCCAGCACCGTGAGGCTGCCCGCGGTCGGCGCGAGCTGCCCGCAGATCAGCTGGAGCAGGGTGGACTTGCCGGCCCCGTTCGGCCCGACCAGGCCGACGACGTGGCCGGCCGGGATGTCCAGGGAACAGTCGGCGAGGGCGGTCTTCCGCCCGTACCTCTTAGTCAGATTCTTGGTTATCGCGGCGCTGGTCATCGTCATCCTCTCCGAGCCGCTCGCTCTGCCGAAAAATGGCGAAATGTGTTCACGAACAGCGCCTCGATGCTCTCGTCGTCGAGGCCCGCGTCCCGGGCCTTGGCGAGCCAGCCCTCGAGGTCGCGGCGCAGCGGCTCGTGGGCGGCGCGGTCGTCCTCGCTGCCGAGCGTGCGGGTGACGAAGGTGCCGAGGCCGGGCCGGGGCTGGACCAGCCCCTCGTACTCCAATTCGCGGTAGGCCTTCAGCACCGTGTTCGGGTTGATCGCGACTCGCGCCACCACGTCCTTGACGGTGGGCAGCTTGTCGCCCTCCTTGAGCAGGCCGAGCCGCATCGCGTGCCGGACCTGCTGGATGAGCTGCATGTAGGGCGCGACGCCCGACCGGGCTTCCAGATGGAACTCGATCATCCGTAACCACCATTCCACTAGGTTGCTAGCACAATAGCAGTATGAAAAAGGCCGGAGGCAATGCCTCCGGCCTATCTCTCAGCGAGTTACCAGTTGACCGCGATGTATTTCGACTCCAGGTATTCGAGGAGACCCTCGTGGCCGCCCTCGCGCCCGATGCCCGACTGCTTGACCCCGCCGAACGGCGCGGCCGGGTCGCTGACCAGGCCACGGTTGAGGCCGACCATGCCGGCCTCGATCGCCTCGCTCACCCGCAGGCCGCGAGCCAGATCCTGGGTGAAGACGTAGGCGACCAGGCCGAACTCGGTGTCGTTGGCGTAGCGGACCGCCTCGTCCTCGCTGGTGAAGGTGACGATCGGGGCGACCGGCCCGAAGATCTCCTCCTTGAGGATCGGCGCGTCGCCCGCGATGCCGGTCAGCACGGTCGGCGGGTAGTAGAAACCCGGCCCGTCCGGCCGGGTGCCGCCGGTGACGGCCGTCGCCCCCGCGGTCACCGCGTCGCGGACGAGACTGTCCACCTTGGCCACGGTGTCCTCGTTGACCAGCGGCCCGACCTGGGTGTTCGCGTCGGTGCCCGGGCCGACCCGCAGGCCGGCCATCCGCTCGGCCAGCCGCCGCGAGAATTCATCGGCGACCGAGGCCTCGACGTAGAACCGGTTGGCCGCGGTGCACGCCTCGCCGCCGTTGCGCATCTTGGCGATCATCGCGCCGTCCAGCGCCGCGTCGAGGTCGGCGTCCGCGAACACCAGGAACGGCGCGTTGCCGCCCAGCTCCATCGACGTGTTGATGACATTTTCCGCGGCCTGGGCGAGCAGGATCCGGCCGACCTCGGTCGACCCGGTGAACGACACCTTGCGCACCCGCGGGTCGGCCAGCATCTTCGAGACGACCTTGCCCGAACTGCGCGACGGCAGCACGTTGACGACGCCCGCGGGCACGCCCGCCTCGGCCAGGATCGCCGCCATGGCGAGGGCGGTCAACGGGGTGTCGCTGGCCGGCTTGAGGACGACGGTGCAGCCTGCGGCAAGCGCCGGCCCGATCTTGCGGGTGGCCATCGCCGCCGGAAAATTCCAGGGCGTGACGAGTACGCACACCCCGACCGGCTGCCGCACCACCAGGATCCGGTTGGCCCCGCTCGGCGCGGTGTTCACGATGCCCTCGCCGCGGACGGCCTCCTCGGCGAACCACCGGAAGAACTCGGCCGCGTACGTCACCTCGCCCTTCGCGTCGACCAGGGCCTTGCCGTTCTCCAGCGAGATCAGCCTGGCCAACTCGTCGGCGCGCGCACTCATCAGCTCGAACGCCCGGCGCAGATGCTCACCGCGGACCCGCGGAGGCGTCGCCGCCCAGGCCGCAGCCGCCTCCGCCGCCGCGTCGACCGCCGCGACCGCGTCGGCCTCACTGCCGTCCGCGACGGTGGCGATGACGTCGCCGGTCGCCGGGTCGAGCACATCGAAACGATTCCCCGAGGACGCGGGGACCCACTTACCACCGATGAAGAGTTCAGTTTCCACAACCCCAGCATGGTCCTGCTCCGGCGCTCCCGCCACGCTTCGTGCCAGGTGTTACCGTCCGCCGCATGAGGTCCCGGGGGATGTCCTTCGCCGACGCGGTCCGCCTGCTCGACGGGGATTCGGAGATCGTCGATCGACTCGGCTCACTGGCCGGGATAGCCGCCGGGACGGCGACGGTGGCCAGCAAGGGCACCGTCGACTACTTCGCGCTGCGGGATCAACTGATGCGGTGGGGACACCGCCTGGTCGGTTCCTGGCAGGAGCGGGTGCGCGGGCTGGGCCGGTTCGACCGGACCGACCGGATCCTCGCCGCGCACAGCGTCCTGGTGATCATCTCCTTCGACGAGGCCCTCGACGACTGGTTCAAGCACCGTGGTCACGACCTCGCCTCGGCCGAGCTGACCAGGGCCGAACAGGCAGCCATCGCCGCGGGTGGCCCGCTCGCCGATTCCTACGCCGGCATGATCGCCGGCCTGCTGGATCGCCCGCCGCCCTACCCGGAGCCGACCGTGCCCTTCGAGGACGTCCGGGCGGAACTGCACCGCTACTTCCTCGACTGCACAGGGCGCACCGCGCTCTTTCTCGACGGCCTGAAGGCCTTCGAGCGCGAGCTGCCCGCAATCAAGGGCCCGGCCGTCGCCAAACGCGCGATGCGGCGGTACGAGGAGTCGTACCGGCGGCTGGCCGCCGAGATCCCGGAGTTCCGGCTGTGGTCGGCGATGATCGACGCGCAGGCCACCCGAGAGCTGATCCGCACGGCCATCGACGCCCTGGGCGATCGGCGGGAGCCGGTGGACGAGGTACCGGCCGGGCTCGTCCGGCGATACCAGGCCCGGCTGGAGAAACCGATCCTCAGCAACGCCGGCGCGGCCGGTGACCTGGTGCTGCCGACGCTGCGCGAGGGCTATCGCGAACCGGCCGGGACGGTCGTGTCGACCACCCCGACCTCGCTACCGGCCGTCGACGGCTGGTGGGCCGAGCACGGCACGCCGACCGCCGACGTCCAGGACTTCCTGTTCGCCGCGCTCACCGGGCCCGGCGCCGGCGAGGGCCCGATCGTCGTGCTCGGCCACCCGGGGTCGGGCAAGTCGGTGCTCACCCGGGTGCTGGCGGCCCGGCTGTCCGGCGCCGGCTTTCTTCCGGTACGCGTCGAGCTGCGCAACGTGCGCGCCGACTCGCCGGTGCAGCGGCAGATCGAGGAGGGCCTCTACCTGATGCTCGGCGAGCAGGTCCGCTGGCCCGAGCTGGTCCGCCGGGCGGGCGACGCGCTGCCGGTGGTGATGATGGACGGCTTCGACGAGCTGCTGCAGGCCACCGGCCAGAACTGGGCCGACTACCTGGAACAGCTGCAGGAGTTCCAGGAACGGGAGGCCGAGCTCGGCCGCCCGCTGGCCGTGGTGGTGACCAGCCGGACCGTGGTCGCCGACCGGGCCCGCTTCCCCACCGGCACCACCGTCGTACGGCTCGACCCGTTCAGCGACGAGCAGGTCGCCGACTGGCTGGCGGTGTGGAACGCCAAGAACGCGGCCGGGCTGGCCGCCCGAGGCCTGCGACCGCTCCCGGCCCGGGTGGCGCTGGCCCATCGCGAGCTGGCCGGCCAGCCCCTCCTGCTGCTGATGCTGGCCCTCTACGACGGCCGCGAGAACCAGCTGCAGCGCAGCGGTGGCACGCTGCGCCGGATCGAACTGTACGAGCGGCTGTTCCAGGATTTCTTCGTGCGCGAGGTGGACAAGCTCGGCGAGGACCGGGACACCGCGGTGGCCACCGAGTGGCGGCGGCTCGGCGCGGTGGCGGTGGCCATGCACAACCGCGGCCGCGACGTGATCCTCGAGCCGGAGCTGGAGGACGACCTCCGGCACCTGCTCAGCATCGAGGACCGGACGCCCCGGCCGGCCGCACACCGGCCGCTGACCGCCGGACAGCTGCTGGTCGGCCGGTTCTTCTTCGTGCACGAGTCGAAGGCCAGCCAGGACACCGGTGGCGCGCAGCGCAGCTTCGAGTTCCTGCACGCCACCTTCGGCGAGTTCCTGGCCGCCCGGCAGATCATCACGGCCCTGGTGGACCTGGCCGAGGACCGGGCCCGGCTGCGCCGGACCGCCACCCTCGACGCCGGCTACTTCCACGCCCTGACGTCGTTCACCACCCTGACCCGGCGGGCCCCGCTGTGGGAGTTCGGCCAGGGCATGATCGCCGGGCTGACCGCGGAGGAGCGGGCGCAGTGCCGCGATCTCGTCATGGAGCTGCTGCCGGAGGCCGGCTACCCGCATCCGCGCTGGACCTTCGCCGAGTACGAGCCGGATCGGCGCACCGTCGCCCAGCGGCAGGCGGCGTTCTCGGCCAACCTGGTGAGCTTCGCGGTGCTGCTCAGCGACGGCCCGGTCGACGTCACCTCGCTGGTCGGCGAGCCGGTGGCGGTCAACTGGCGGCAACTCGCACTGCTCTGGATGAGCCAGCTGGAGCCGGAGGACGGCCGGCGGCTGTGGCAGGCGTTCCGGGTGGAGTGGGATCTGACCGCCGCGCCGACCCAGCTCCGGATCCGGGTCGAGGACGGCACCGACGTCCCGGTCGTGCCGTCCCTGCCGTGGCCGCCGGAGGGCCGGCCGCCGACCCAGGACGGCCTCCCGCCCGGCCGGGACCTGGCCATGCCCGCCGAGTCGGACACCGGGCGGCAGCTGCGGAAGTCCGCGTTCGCCCAGACCGCTATCGACAACCGCGAGTTCGTCTACGCGCTGATGCCGTTCTGGCGCGAGTTCGGGGACATCGAATACCGGGGCGACCACACGAAGAACGAGTCGAGCGCCTGGCTGGTCCTCGAGTTGGCGGTCGGCAGCTACGCGACCGGGACGATCGGCTCGCGGACCGACGTCTACGTGGACGCGTTGTCCCGGCCGATTCCGCGCCTCCAGCAGAACGCCATGGACCGCTTCGTCCAGGAATGCCGAGCCGTCGACCTGACGGTGCTCGAAGAGCTATACCTCCGCGAGCACATCGCGCGGGTCCGGGCGGCCGCGGCCGCGACGCAGCACGCCGCCGCCGACGACTTCCGGTACACGGTCGGCGCCGTGTTCGAGCTCCGCACCGGCCGGCGGCTCGCCTAACCCAGCGGCCGGACGGTGAGGATCTGCTGGGCGGAGCCGACCGGGCCGTGGACGTCGTGCAGGATCGTGCTGGTCAGACCCTGGCCGGTCGGGCCGAACGTCACCGACGTGTCCAGGCCGGTCCAGCGACCCTCGGGCTGCCGGTGCAGGTGGACGGTCAGGTCGACGTTGGGGAACATCCACTCGGTCGGCTCCTGCCGCACCGCGATGCCGTTGGCCGTGTCGACCAGCGCCAGGTAGGTGGCGAGCGGGCCGACCGGCTCCCCCGCCACCAGGTCGAGCTCGCTGGTGATCCAGGCCGACGTGCGGCCGGGCACCGCATCGGCCGGCCGCCGCACCTCGATCGACGCGATGTAGCCGCCGGTCCACAGCTCGGCCATCGGCCACGGTTCGACCGACTCCGGCGGGGGCAGCCGGTCGATCGGCGTGCCCGCCACCGCGGTGGTGTCGTGGGCGGCCAGGAACCATGCCCGGGCCCGGGTCACCGCGCGGCCGGCGATGGTGACGGTCGCTTCGAGCAACTCGATGGTGCGGCCCGGACGGATCGTCTCGACGGTGATCTCGCACTCGTCCAAGGCGATCTTGCCGAGGATGTCGTAGCTGATCCGGGCCAGGACGAGGCCGTCGGACCGGTGCCGGTCGATCGCGTGCGCGATCAGGCCGCCGAGCGGGCTGAAATGCTGCTCGTCGGTGCGCCAGGCGCCGCCGACGTGGGCGGTGGGCTTGTAGCTGTGCTCGCCGACCCGCTCGAAGTAGCTTTCCCTCATGCCTCCGACCTTAACGGTCGGTCAGGTTGATCTCCGGGCAGTCCAGGGCGGCGGCCAGCCAGGCCCGGGTGATCTCCCCCGCCCGCTCCCAGTCGACCCCCGGGCGGCGCAGCGCGATCTGGATGCCGAGGCCGTCGGCGATCGCGCAGGCGCCCTGGGCCACCCGGTCGAGGTCGGCGGGCGGATTGATGAGGCCGGCCCGCACCGCGGCCTCGACCGCGTCGCGGACCAACTGCAGCCAGCCGTCGTAGGCGACGATCGACTCGGCGGCCAGCTCCTCGTCACGCAGGGCGGTCCGCCAATATTCCACCCAGAGCATCCACTCGGCGCGGGCCGCCTCCGGCTCGCCGTCGTGCGCGGCCAGGTGACCGGCCACCCAGCGCAGCCGTTCCAGGGGGTCGGCGATCTCGGCGGAACGCCGCCGGGCTTCCTCCAGGAGGTACGCGCTTCGCGCGCGCAACGCCTGCACGACCAGGTCCTCGCGATTGCCGAACAGGTACTGCAACGTGCTGACCGAGGTGCCCGCGTGCCCGGCCACGTCGGAGAACCGGGTGTTCTCGAAACCGCGGGCGGCGACCACGTCGCCCGCCTTCATCAGGATGTCGTTCTTGTTCCGCGAGGCGCGGCGCACGCTGGCCAAGATCAGGACCTCCGTCGTACGGTATGGCTCACTGGTATGCCCGTACCATATAGCGGAGGCTTGCATGGACGTCGTCGTGGTCGGAGCCGGCCTGGCCGGACTGGTGGCGGCACGGGAGCTGCGCGCGGCCGGGCTGGACGTGGTGCTGCTCGAAGCCCGCGACCGGGTCGGCGGCCGCACCTGGACCGCGCCGTTCCCGGCGGCCGGCGTCCGGGTCGACCTCGGCGCGGAATGGCTGTCCCCGGAGTCGCACACCGCCTTGACCACCGAGCTGACCCGCTACGGCCTGACCACCACCCAGCCACCGGCCGCCCACCACGGGGGCGAGATCTCGGCGGCGGCCGGGCCGGTTCTTGATCGGATGGACGTCGACGCCGGGCGTCTCGACTTCGACGACCCCGGCTGGCATCGGGCGGCGGGCGACCTCGACGTGTCGTTCGCCGCCTACCTCGACGCGATCTGCTCCGATCCGGACGCTCGCGCGCAGCTGCTGGCCTCGGCGTTTGCGCTGATGGGCGCGGACGAAACCGAGTACAGCGCGCTGCATCTGCTGCATGAGTTCGCCGGGTTCGGCTCGGCCCGGGCGGCCTTCGAGAACGAGTCGCACCGGGTCGCCGGCGGCACCGACACGCTGGCCAAGGCGATCGCCGCCGAGCTGGGCGACACCGTCGCGCTCGGGCAGGCGGTCGCCTCGATCGCCGCGGACGGCACGGTCACCACCACGACCGGCGCATCGCACTCGGCGCGCGCCGCGGTGGTGGCGGTTCCGGTGAACTGCCTGGCCGGCATCGCCTTCCCGGCCGGCATGCCGCTGCCGGACCCGCACGTCGGCCGGGCCGCGAAGATCTGGACCCGGGTGTCGGGCATCCCCGCGGGCACGACGTCCACGAGCTGGCCGTCGCTGATCGAGACGTATGCGGTGGACGGCGCGGTCGCCGCCTTCGATCTCCGCCGGGGCCCCGCGGCCGGCCAACGGGAAGCAACCGCGGCCGGCCTCGAAGCCCGCTACCCGGACGCCGAGCTCGGCGAGCAGTTCTGGCACGACTGGACCGCCGACCCGCACGCCCTCGGCACCTGGTGCGCGGCCGCCCCCGGCCAGCTCGGCGCCCTCCAGACCCTGGCCGACCATCCCGGCCCGCTCTTCTTCGCCGGCGGCGACCTCTCCCGCCGCTGGATGGGCTGGATGGACGGCGCGATCACCTCAGGCGCGGACACCGCGGCGCGAGCAGGCGCCTTCCTGAACGGCGCACCCGTCTCCCACGCCCGCGGCTGACGAGGACCTACCGTGAAGAGCATGGTGCTGGGGTTTCTGGGGCTTGGGGTGATGGGGCGGCCGATGGCGGCGAACCTTGTCGCGGCCGGCAACGAACTGGTCGTCTGGACGCGGTCCGGAGCGGAGCTTCCGGGTGCGCGTAGCGCGAGCCGTCCGGGCGAGGTCTTCGCGCAGGCCGACGTCGTTTTTCTGATGCTGGCCAACGCGGCGGCCATCGACGCGGTGGTGATCGGGCCCGAGGTGGCCGGCTGCACGGTGGTGCATATGGGCACGACCGCGCCCGAATACTCGGCCGGGCTCGGTGAGCGGATCCGGGCGGCCGGCGGGCGCTACGTCGAGGCGCCGGTCTCCGGGTCGCGCGGGCCGGCCGAGGCCGGTCAGCTCGTCGCGATGCTGGCCGGGGAGGAGGACGACCGGGACCGGGTCCGGCCGCTGCTGGCCCCGATGTGCCGGGAGGTCGTCGACTGCGGGCCGGTGCCGCAGGGCCTGCTGATGAAGCTGGCCGTCAACACGTTCCTGATCAGCATGGTCACCGGGCTGGCCGAGGCGTTCCACTTCGCGCAGGGGGTCGGGCTCGACCCGGCGCTGCTCAAGGAGGTGCTCGACGCCGGGCCGATGGCGTCGTTCGTGTCCCGCGGCAAGGCCGGCAAGATCGTCGAGGAGGATTTCGCGGTGCAGGCCGCCATCCGCGACGTGCACTACAACAACCGGCTCGTCGTCGAGGCGGCGCGGCAGCACGGGCTGGCCGCACCGCTGCTCGACGTCTGCCGCGAGCTCTACGCCGAGACCGAGGAGCTGGGCCGCGGCGGCGAGGACATGGCGAGCGTCATCCACGCGGTGCGGGCGCGAACCCGAAGCCGCCCGGCCGGCACTCACCTGGGGGATGGCCGGTCGGGTGATCGCGGCTTGGCCTAGGCTGGCGGGAGTGGCGAAGTATTTCGACGTGCACCCGGACAACCCGCAGGCCCGTTCGATCCGGCAGGTGGTGGATGTCCTTCGGGAGGACGGGCTGATCGCCTATCCGACCGACTCGTGTTTCGCGCTCGGCTGCCGGATGGGCAACAAGGACGGGCTCGACCGGATCCGGGAGATCCGGCACCTCGACGACCGCCACCACTTCACGCTGATGTGCCGGGACTTCGCCCAGATCGGGCAGTTCGTGCAGCTCAACAACGCGTCGTTCCGGCTGGTCAAGGCGTCGACGCCGGGGCCGTACACGTTCATCCTGCCGGCCACCAGGGAGGTGCCGCGGCGGCTGCTTCACCCCAAGAAGAAGACCGTGGGCGTACGCATCCCGGAGCACGTGGTGACCCAGGCGCTGCTGGCCGAGTTGGGTGAGCCGCTGGTGTCGAGCACCCTGCTGCTGCCGGGCCAGGACGAGCCGATGACGATGGGCTGGGAGATCAAGGAAGCCCTCGACCATCAGGTGGACGCGGTCGTCGACTCGGGCGAGGGGTGCGGCGTCGAACCGACCACCGTGATCGACCTGTCCGACGGCGAACCGGAGATACTGCGAGTGGGCGCCGGCGACACGGCGCGCTTCGAGTAGCTTCGAACGCCTGGAGGGGGCTGGCATGCGCGCACCGGAGTCGGTTGAGGTCGGGGTCGACCTGAAGTTCATCTCGGTCAAGGGCACCTGGAAGCCGTCCGTCGCCGAGCGGGAGGCGGCCTGGGAGCTGTATGTCGAGCTGATCACCCGGGTATCGGTGGTGCCGTTGCAGGGCGGCATCCTGCGGGAAGCCCTGAGCAGCTATTACACCCTCTTCGCGGGGTCTCGCGACGTGCTGCGCAAGTACGGGCCGCAGGTGGCCGAGCCCAAGCCGGACGGCCAGTACAGCTTCGGTTTCCTCACCGTCGCGATGCTGAACCGGGCCCTACGGCCGGTGCTGTCCTACTGGCACCCCGAACTGAGCGCATGGGAGGCGACCCGCGCCGAGGGTGCGTCCCCGGTGGAGCATGAGCGCGCCTGGGAGCATGAACCGCTCCTGCGCCAGGACCTCGAGGCCGCCCGGAAGATCCTCGCCGAGTACGCCAAGCTGCTCGGCGCGGCCTGCGGCGTCCCGGATCTCAGCGCCGCGGTGCCCGGACTCGCCGCCTCCTGACGAAGCGGCGGCCCGGGCACCAGGCGGTCAGGCCGACAGCCAGCGCAGTGGCACCGCCGCGGCCAGGGCGGCGTAGCCGGTCGGGTTGAAGTGCAGGTGGTCGCCGACGTCGTAGGCGGGATTGAGCTGCCGCGGCACGGCCGGGTCGCGGGCCGCCACGTCGAAGTCGGCGATCTCGTCGAACAGCCGGCCGCGGCGGATCGCGGCGTTCACCGCCTGCCGTGACTCCTCGCGCAGCCCGGCCGGGTCGTCGTAGCCGGTGTTGCCGCCGAACGGGGTGATCGTCGCTCCGTAGACGGTGATGTCGCGGGCCCGCGCCCGGGCCGCGACCTGCTCGAACGCGAACAGCAGGTCGTCGACCACCTGCTTCTGGGCGGCGACGCCGGCGGCCGCCGTGCCGATGTCGTTGACCCCCTCGAACAGCAGCATCCGGTCGACGCCGCCGGTGGCGAGCACGTCCCGGTCGAGCCGGGCGAGGACGTTCGGCCCGAGGCCGTCGTTGAGGATCCGGTTGCCGCCGGCCGCCTGGTTGAGCACCGCGATCCGCGGCCGCCGGGCGAACAGCTGGTCGGGCCACCGGTCGTTGCCGTTGGTCGTCGACCCCCGCCCGTCGGTGAGCGAGTCCCCCACGATCGCCAGGGCCGGGACGCCGGCCAGGACCTCGACCCCACTGATCAGATACCAGTGGTCGACCCCGACCGCGCCGGGGAGTTCCGGCGAGGCATGAAGATCACCCTTGATGAGGTACGACGTGGTGCGCGAACCCGGGTGCGAGGTGAGGTTGAGGCTCGCCTGCCCGGCGGCGAGGTAGACGGTGATCGACAGGTTCTCGCCGGCCTGCACCGGCAGGTCGACCGGGTCGGCGACCACCTGCGCGCCGACCGGCACGACCACGCCGGTCCGGCCGCCGAAGGTGAGTGGACGGAGGCTGCCGGGGACCACCCCAGGAACCCCGGCACGCCCGTCCGTGGGGCGGCCGATCACGGCCGCGGTGAGTGGCAGGGCAGCCCCGCCGAACGCGTTGGAGAAGCGGACCCGCACCCGCGGGCCGCCGACGGTGAGGTGCACGGTCTGCCGCAGCGTGGTGTCGGCGAGCACCGCCGACGTCTGGGTGAACGGTGCCGGCGGCAGGTTGCCCGGCTCGGTGAGCTGCGGCATCGCCACCCAGGTGTGCACCCAGCGCTTCGCCCCGTGGGCGGCCGCGGGCCGGCCGATCAGCGCGGCCGGGACCGCCGCGCCGCCGGCCGCGAGAAGTGCGCGTCGGCGCATGTCAGACCCTCCGGCTCTCGGGCGGACCGAGGTAGCTGTCCTTGACGCCGCCGGTGTCGACGACGAGACGCTGGACGATGACGGTCGGGTCGACGGCCCAGAAGGTCAGCGTGTGCGTCCCGGGGGCGGCGACCGTGTGCGTGGTGGTGGTGCGGTTGATGTTGTCGGAGGTGTTCCGCGCCCACTGCCGGTTCATCGTGGTGTCGTTGGCGCCGGTCGCCCGGGTCACGTTGACCGTCTGCGGCGCGGCGCCGTCGATCGAGACGGCGTACTTGAGGCCGTCGGTGGGCCGGGTGTTGTTGCGCGGCGACAGGTAGGCGGTCACCGTGACCGGTCCGCTGCTGGTCAGGGTCACCGTGTAGTCGAGGCGCCCGGTCCCGTCGACGGATCGCAGCCCGTCGCCGGTCTTGCCGATCCCCGGCAGCAGCTGCCAGTTCCCGGTCTTCCGGCGGTAGTGGCCGGCCTCGATCGCGACGTACCCGTTGGCCTCCAGGAAACCGGCCGGCTTGAGCGTGGGGTTGTCGACGGGTGCCTGCACGACGACCGTGGTGCCGGCCCCGGTGACGGTGATCGGCACGGACCGTACGCCCTTGGGCGCGCGCCGCCAGTCCACCGTGACCAGCGCCCGGACCTGATCGGTGACGGTCCCGCGGGCGTGGGTCACGGACAGCCACGGCGCGCCGCTGTCGATCGTGTAGCGGAACGGGGTCGTCCCCCGGTTGTAGACGTCGATGTACTGCGTGGACTGGCTCTGCCACGGGCTGAAGGCCGGCAGCGCGGATCCGCCGCCGTCCAGCGCCACCCCGAGCGACGACCCGGCCGGCACGGTGATCCGCTGCAGGTAGGGGTAGATCTCGTCGGGCAGTGCCACATTGTTCAGCTCGGGCTGCTGCCAGGGCGCGTTCGGGCCGTAGCGAGCCACGTTCCCGTACCCGATCTTCGGTTGCAGCTGCCAGTTGTGCCACTTACCGCCGGCCAGGACGGTGTTGTAGTAGGCGCTCATCGCCTGGTCCTCGGCGAACAACGCCTCGGCCCGATCGGCCAGCGCATTCGTGCCGGCCCGCCCCTCGGCCGCGTAGCGGATGTTGGTGAATTCGGCCCGGCGCAGGTCGTAGATGACCGCCGTGTCCTTCAGCGCGTAATAGACGAGCTGATAGAACGCGTCCTGCCAGGCGGCCGGAACGGTCGCCCGCAACCGCGACGCCCGGGCGGCCAGGGCGAGCCAGTCGCCGGTGACCCGGTCCATCTCGCCGTAATCGGTGAGGCTGAACGGCGTGGCCTTGTCGTCGTAGACGATGGCGGTCGGATCGGTGGTCACGTCCTTGGCCGGGTTGACGGTGATCCGCCGGTTGAGGAGTTCCGGCTTGCGGCGGGACTGCAAATGCCCGTACTCCTCGAGCAGCGCCGCGATCGCCGGCGCGAGCGCGGCCCCGAAATTCTGCGCCGCGTACTGCCGCGTCCACTCCGCCAGCTCCGACACCGGCCACGCGGCCGGATTCCACGCGTAGTCGAGGAAGAACTGGGTGGGCAGTTCCTCGTTCTTCAGATCGCCGGCGTTGACCACCCAAAGGCGATCAACCCCGCTGGTGTACGCGAGATGAAGCTGCTCCCAGACATTCGTGAGATTGGCGGTGTCCGCCCACTTGTAGTTGCGGCCGTCCCCGACGTAGTCGAAGTGGTAATACATGCCGTAGCCGCCACTGCGCGCGGGCAGCGACGGGTCGGGCAGCTTGCGCATGTTGCCCCAGTTGTCGTCGCAGAACACCACGGTCACGTCGTCCGGCGGCCGGTAGCCGGCATCCCAGTAGCGCTGCACCTCCTTGTAGAGGGTCTGCACCTGGGGCCGGCCGATCAGCCCGGTGTCCTGCAGGATCGCCCGCTGGTTGTCGATGATCGAGCTCATCAGGTCGATGCCGTCGCCGTCCGGCAGCGACACGTCGCCGTTGCCGCGCATGCCGAGCGTGATGACACCCTCGATGTCCTGGTCCCGCATCCGTTCGGCGCCGAACCGCCAGTACGCCTTGATCGCGTCGGGATTGCGGCGGAAGCTCCACTCGCCGGTGCCGGCCGGGTGCCGGTTCCATTCCTCGATCCCGCGCATCATCGGCGCCTCGTGCGAGGTTCCCATGACGACGCCGTAGCGGGTGGCGGTCGCGTGATTCGCCGGGTCGTCCTCGGCAAATGCCCGCCCCCACACGGCCGGCCACAGATAGTTGGCCTTGAGCCGCAGCATGGTCTCGAAGACCTTGGCGAAATAGGCGGCGTTGAGCCCGCCCGGATAGCCGGGGGCCTTGCCGGGCCCGAAGTATTCCGGCGCCCAGGTGCCGGTGGCCGGGTTCTCGTCGTTGATGAAGAACCCGCGGTATTTCACCGCCGGGGTGCCCTGGGTGTGCCGCCCGGGCAGAACGTACAGCTCGTCCCGGTGGGCGACCGGCACGTCGTCCCAGAAATGCCAGGGCGAGACGCCGATGTTCCGCGACAGGTCGTAGGCGCCGTAAATGGTGCCGCGCTGGTCGCTGCCGGCGATGACGAAGGCCCGCTCGACGCCGGGGAGCGGGTTGTCGACGATCTGCTCGATCGTCGTCTCCCATTTCCCCCGGATGGCGGTCACGTCGAGCTTTCCGCGCGCGACGATCCGATCGATCAGCGGGCTCCGGCCGATCGTCCCGACGATGATCGGATCCTGGTTGTCGGCGACCTCGGTGCCGAACACCTTGGCCAGGTCGCCGCGCAGATCCTCGGCGACCCGCAGCACGCCCGGGAAGTCGTCGTCGGACACCCGGACCGGCGCGCCGGCCAGCGCGAACCGGCCCGGCCCGTTGCGGGTGCGCACGTAGCCGCCGGTCTGGTCGGGGACGGTGGCGCCGGCGTGCGCGGCCGACGACGGCACCGCGGCGAGCAGGGGCGCCGCCGCGGCACCGGCCAGCAGGGTCCGGCGGGTCACTCGCGGCACGCTCACCGGAACAGCCGCAGTGGCACGGCGGCGGCCATCACGGCCATGCCGGCGTCGTTCGGGTGCAGGTGGTCGCCGGAGTCGTAGGCCGGGTGGAGGGCGATCGGGTCGGCCGGGTCGCCCATCGCCTTGTCGAAGTCGATCACCCCGTCGTACTCGCCGCTGCTCCGGATCCACCGGTTGAGCTGCTGCCGCTTGGCCTCATTTTCCGGCGTGTAGAACCCGAGGGTGTCGTTCTTGAACGGCAGGACCGTCCCGCCGAACGCGGCCAGGCCACCCTCGTGCGCGCGGGCGATCAGCTGCCGGTGCCCGGCGATCAGGTCGTCCGCGCTGACCACCTCGGCCGGCGGCGCGACCGTCCCCGGGTGGCCGAGGTCGTTGACCCCGAGCAGCACGATCAGGAACCGGCGGCCCGGCTGGGCGAGCACGTCCCGGTCGAAGCGGCGCAGCCCGTTGACGCCGAAGTAGTTGGCGAACGTCTCGGCGTTGCTGCCGGCCGGCGGGTTCGGGTCGTGCAGGAGCCGGTTGCCGGAGACGCCCAGATTGGCGATCCCGAGGTCCCGCCCGGCGGAGCGCAGCCGGGCGGCGAGCAGGTCGGGCCAGCGGTGGTTGAGGTTGGCGACGGTGTTGGCGCCGTTGGTGATCGAGTCGCCGAGGGTGACGATCGCGCCGCCGCCACGCTTACGCACGGCGACCCCGGAGAGGAACAGATCCTGCTGCAGGGTCGCGGTCGCGGTGACGGTCCGCGCGGCGGTGACGTCACCGTTCGCGATGACGTTGTCCTGGTAGGAGAACGCGGCGAGCGTCGTCACGGTCGTACGCTCCGGGAAGAAGACGCTGATCGCCAGGTCTCCCCCGGCCGGCAGGCGAAGCCGGACCGGATCGCTGACCAGCGGCGCCCCGGCCGGGATCGTCGCGGCGCCGTGGCCGGAGAAGGTGACCCGGCGGTCGGAGCCGGGCACGGTGGCGGTCGAGGCGCCGTCGCCGGACCGCAGGGCCACGTGCACGGCCCCGATCCGCAGCGCGGTCTCGCCGAACTCGTTGGTCAGCCGGATCCGCAGCTCGTCGCCGCCGGTGGAGCAGTGCACGACGGACCGCACGGTCTGCCGGTCGAGGACGGTCGGCGTGCCGCGGCTGGGGATGGTGGTGGGGACGGCCGCCCAGGTGGCGACCCAGCCGTCCGGGCCGGAGTCGTGCGCGAGGGCCGGGACGGCGCCGGACGTGGCGGCGCCGACCGCCGCCCCGGAGGCGAGGGCGAGAAGTTCGCGGCGGGTGGTGGACATCGGAGCCTCCGCAATCAGCCGCGGCGCAGCGGCAGGGTCAGGCGCCAGCCCTGGGCGCGCAGCTCGGGAATGACCTGGGCGACGGCGTCGACGGTCTGGCTGCGGTCGCCGCCGCCGTCGTGCATGAGGATCACCGCGCCGGGGGTGAGGCGGTCGCGGATCCGCTGGGCGAGGACGTCGGCGCCGGGCGGCACCCAGTCCTCGATGTCGAAGCGCCAGCCGAGCGGCTGCATGCCGAGGTCGGCGGCGATCTGCGGGGACTGGCCCCACGAGCCGTACGGCGCCCGGAAGTAGGCGATGTTCGCCCACGGGACGGCCTGGTGGATGAGCGTGCTGGTCTCGGTGAGGTCGGCCGTGACCTGCTCGGGGGTCAGCAGGCTCAGGTTGTCGTGGTGCAGCGAGTGGTTGCAGAGGGTGTGCCCCTCGGCGGCGATCCGGCGGACCACCTCGGGGTGGGCCTTGACCTGGTCACCGACCAGGCAGAAGACCGCCTTCACGTGGTTCTTCCGCAGCACCGCGAGGAGGTGCAGGGTGTCGGGCGGGTTGGGGCCGTCGTCGAACGTGAAGCTGACGACGTTGCCGTGGCCGCGGGCGGTGTCGACCACGACGGGGGTGGGACCGCCGTGGGCGAGGGCGGCGGAGGGCGTGACGGTCAGGGCGCCGGCCACCGTGACGGCGGCGGCCAGGCAGCGCAAAAGGGAGCGGGACACGTGGAACCTCCCGGGAGGACGGACGGAAGTTTCGGAAACATGTCAGCCGAACATTCGTAACGTAGAGGGGTCGATCTATGTCGTCAACCCTCGCAGCGAGTGGATCTTCAATGGATTTACGCCATTGACGTGGGCGCCCGCGGGCACGAAGCTTTCCGCAAGTTCTCGGAACTTTCGGATCCACTGCCCGAGAGGAACGCCAAATGAGTTCAATTAGGACCGGACTGGGCGCGGCCGCTCTCGCCACGCTCACCGCTCTTACCGTGACCGTGCTGCCCACCGGGGCGGCCACCGCCACCGACACCGGACTGCGCGCGGCGGCGCGCGGGACCGGCACCAAGATCGGCACCGCCGTGGACATGACGGCACTCGCCAACGACGCGCCGTACGCGGCCGCGGTCGCCCGCGAGTTCGACACCGTCACGCCGGAGAACGTGATGAAGTGGGCCGAGGTCGAGCCCACCCAGGGCACCTACAACTGGGGGCCGGCCGACGACCTGATCCGGTTCGCCCGCAAGAACGGCCAGGCCGTCCGCGGGCACACGCTGGTCTGGCACAGCCAGAACCCGTCCTGGCTGACCGAGGCCAACTTCACCCCCGCGCAGCTGAAAGCCCTGCTGCGCAAGCACATCTTCGACGAGGTCGGGCACTTCAAGGGCAAGATCTGGGCATGGGACGTGGCCAACGAGGTCTTCAACGAGGACGGCACACCGCGCGACACGATCTGGCTGCGGGCGCTCGGCCCCGGCTACATCGCGGACGCGTTCCGCTGGGCGCACCAGGCCGACCCGAGCGCCCTGCTGTTCCTCAACGACTACAACGTCGACTGGCTCGGCCCGAAGAGCGACGCCTACTACGCGCTGATCACGTCGTTGCGGGCGCAGGGCGTGCCGGTTCAGGGCTTCGGCATGCAGGGGCATCTGGGCATCCAGTACGGCCTGCCCGGTGACGTCCTGGAGAACGTGCGCCGCTTCGACGCGCTCGGCGTCAAGACGGCGTTCACCGAGGTCGACATCCGGATGATCATGCCGGCCGACTCGACCGAGGTGCAGGCCCAGGCGGAGGGTTTCGGCCTGCTGCTGCGGGCGTGCCTGCTGGTCCGCAACTGTGTCTCGTACACGGTCTGGGGCTTCACCGACAAGTACTCCTGGGTTCCGGGCGTCTTCCCCACCGAGGGTTCGGCCACGCCGTTCGACGAGCAGCTGCAGCCGAAGCCGGCGTACGACACCCTGCGGGAGACGTTCCTGCTCGCCAAGTAGAGGTGGTCGAAGGACCGGGCGGTGGCGCAGATGCGCCACCGCCCGGTTTCTTTTCGGGTTACGCGGTACTACAGGTCAGGTTGTTGACCGTTGCCGGTGCGGTCCCGGACCCGAGGAACCCGAAGGTGGTGTAGTTGTTCGCGGCGACCGTGCCGTTCCAGCTCGCGTTCTTGACCGTCACCAGCGAACCGCTGGATGTGGCCGTCCCGCTCCAGAGCTGAGTCACCGTCTGCGACCCGGGGAATGTCCAGGTCACCGTCCACTTGCTGATCGGTGTGCTGAGCGCGTGCACCATCACCTCGCCCTGGAAGCCGCCGGTCCAGGCCCCGGTGACGTTGTACATCGCGGTACAGCCGGTGCCGGCCGGAGCGCTGGTGGGCGACGTCGTGGGCGTGGAGGTGGTCGGCGACGTCGTCGGGGAGGTCGTCGGCGTCGTCGTCGGCGTGGTGGTGGGCGGTGTCGTCGTGGTGGTACCGCCGACCCCGGTCACCTCACCGTTGCCGCCGTCGAAGACGACGTCCGAGCAGCCGTAGAACGTCTCGGTGCTGTCCGAGCGCGACCACACCGAGTAGATCAGGTGGTTGCCGCTCTTGCCGGACGGCAGGGTGGCGTTCCAGTAGTAGTGCCCGGTGTCGGTGCCCGGTCCGCCGTCGGCGGGCGGGTTGGTCGACTGGTTGAACGGCGTCGGCTCGAGATCGCTCCAGGCCAGGGGCTTGGTCGGGTCGTAGCCGTCCTTGGTGATGTAGAGCGAGAACGTGCCCGGGTGCTTGGCCCAGTCGTTGTAGTCGATCTCGATCGTCTTACCCGCCGTCAGGTGGGTCTTGGGCCAGTCGGTACGGGCCAGGTTGAAACCGGTGAAGTCGTACGGCCCACCGGTCCCGCCGCTGCACAGCTCGCCGTCCGGCAGGAAGCCGGACACCCGGCCGGCCCCATCGGACCGGAGCACGGCGAACCAGTTGTACATCGCGGTGACGCCGCTCTTGGCGATCGCGGCCGCGCAGGCCGCGTTCTTCGGCACGATCTCGCCAGTGGCGGTCTTGCCGTCCTGGTAGCAGAGCCATGTCCGGCTGCCCGGCGTCATCATCGTGCCGTGGGCTGCGGCGCTTCCCGTCAGCGCGAACGCTCCGCCGGCAACGGCCATCAGTGCGGCCGCCGCGTACGCCATAAGTCTCTTTCTTCTCATGGTTCCTCCTCTCAGCCGTTCGGGAACAGGCGGGCGAAGTCGGCGTAGCCGGTGGCGACGTCGACCTGAGCCCAGAAGCGGTGGTAGTTGAACGTCGGGGCCGCCCCGCCGTTCAGGTACGCCTGGACCTTCGGGAAGTCCGGGTCGTTCTTGTAGAAGGAGCGGATGTCCAGGAAGGACTTGCCCGGCTCGATCACGTCGCCGTTCGGCATCTTGCCGCTCCAGCCCGGCGGGATGTAGAGGCCCTGACCGGTGGAGGCGTTGTAGACGTCGTCGAAGCGGTTGTAGTCGGCCCGGGTCTCGGTGACCGAGACGCCCTTCGCGTCCTTCTTCGTCCAGATCGCGTCGAGCAGGTTCTTCGCGGCCGTCTTCGACGCGGTGTCCCCGGACTTGGCGGCGTAGTAGGTCAGCAGCTTCGCGAACGAACCGGCCACCCCGAGGTCCTGACCCTTGCTGGTCACCGTCACGTGCAGGCCGGTGTTCGCGGTCGGGCTGGACGGGTTCCAGGTGTTGGGCTTGCCGGACCAGGACATGTCCGACGGGATGGAGAAGCTGGTGGCGCTGATGGTGGAGTTGGCCAGGGCCCACGGGACCCACTTGTCCAGCACCGACTTGGCCTTGGCGTCACCGGTCGTGTAGTAGTACTCGGCCAGCCGCTCCAGGGACCAGGTCTGCATGCCGAACCACTGGTTGGACGGCGGGTCGGCGTAGACCGGGGCCTCGACGTAGGACAGGCCGTAGAACGTCGGGGTACCGGACGGCGGGGCCGAGTAGTTGCCGTTCCAGCTGTTGGTGGCACCACCGGCGATGGCACCCTCGGACGACTGCAGCCACTGGTAGAACTCGAGCTGCCGGTTCAGGCTGGTCTGCCAGTCCGCCTTGCCGGTCGCCGACTTCGGCGCGAAGGCACTGACGTTGGACATGATGTAGGCGGCCATCGGGTTCTGGTAGCCGAAGTGGCTGGTGCTGGAACCGATCCGCCACGCCCAGCCGGCGTTGGTGTCGGTCGCGCCACCCCAGGCGTAGTACCAGGACATCAGGTTGTTGGAGGCGTTCTTGCCGGTGCCCGCCGCGCAGCTGGTCGAGGTGCAACCGGGCTGCTTGAAGTACTTGTCGTAGAAGGAGTAGCGCAGGTAGTCACCCATCTTGGCGGCATTCGCCACCGCGGTGGAGATCTGCGAGGCCTTGCCCTGCTGGGTGGCCCAGGTGTACGCCCAGTACGCCGCCTGCACCGCGCGCGAGTCCGCGTCCGGCGCGTTGGTGTACTTCCACTGCTTGGCGTAGCTCGAGTCCTTGGTGAACAGGTCCAGGTAGCCGTTCGGTCCACCGGCCGTGAACGTGTCGCAGGACGGCTGCGGGACGGTCTCCCACGTCGACTCCTGCGCCCCGCGCTGGAAGGTGTTGATGTAGGCGACCCGGGTGGTCTTGTCACCGCAGTGCCCGAAGCCGTAGACGTTGTCGACGTCCAGCAGCCAGTGCATGCCGTAGATGTCGTCGGTGCCGTAGGCGCTCTTCAGCTCGGCGGCCAGCGGGTCGCTACCGACCGAGACGCTGGTGTCGAGGGCCGACGGGTACTGCGACGGCAGCGGGTACTCGGCCGCGTAGGTGGCCGGCTTCGCCGCGTTGTAGTTGGCGTTGGTGGGCTGGTCGGCGTGCGACGGGATGATGTACTTCTCCATCGTCGACCAGGCCGCGTTGAACGGCGCCCAGTCCTCGGTGGTCGAGCCGTGCTCGGCCTCCAGCCACAGCCAGTAGCTGAACGCCTCGGACGTGGTCTCGTGACCCTGGTCGGGCGCCTCGTCGATCAGTGTCTCGATCGAGTGGTAGGGCACGCCCTCGGGGCTGAAGTAGCCGTTCGCCGAGTTCTTGATGTCGTTGTAGAGCTGGGTGAACCGGGCGTCGACCGCACCCGCGGTCACCACGTTCGCGACCACGGTGGCGGCCGTGTAGCCGGTCGCGGTGGCCGAGAAGGTGGCGTTCGTACCGCTGGCGGCGGCACTGGTGGCGGCAACCGTGACGGTCTGGCCGGTGCTCCAGTTCGACGGCGTGAAGGTCAGCGACGCCGGCGTGGCCGACACCGTGGTGACCCCGGCGCTGCGGGCGACCGCGACCGTGACGTTCGCGGTCGGGGCCGACGAGAGCGCCAGCTTGTAGGTCGAGCTCGCGCCGGGTGCCACCGTGACGCTGGTGGCGTCGGCGACGATCGCCGGCGCGGTGCTGGCGTCGACGAAGACCGGCACGTCGGCCGTGTTGCTCTTGGCACCGGTGCCGTCGTACGCGATCGCCTGCAGGTGGTAGGCGGCGGTCTGGGTCGGCACGCCGGCCCAGGTGTACGCGTACGGCGCCGCGGTGTCGGTGTTGAGCAGCAGGCCGTCGTGGTAGAACTCGACCTTGCTGATCGTCTGCCCGGTCGCCGCGGTGGCGGTGGCCGCGATCGGGATCGAGGCCGGCGCGGTGTAGCGGGTGTTCGAGGCCGGCGACGAGATCGCCACGGTCGGCGCCGCGACGGCGCCGTTGCAGGCGGTCCCGTTCAGGCTGAACGCGGTGGGCACCGGGTTGGCCGAGGTGAACGTGCCGTTGAAGCCGGTACCGACGGTCGCGTTGGTGCCGATGCTGCCGTTCCAGCTGGCGTTGGTCACCGTGACGTGCGCGCCGCTCTGGGCGTACGTGCCGTTCCAGCCCTGCGCCACCTTCTGCGACGCGTCCGGGAAGTCGTACTCGAGCTTCCAGCTGCTGACCGGGTCACCGGAGTTGGTGATCTGGATGTCGCCGGTGAACCCGCCGGACCACTGGCTCTGCACCTTGTAGACGATGGTGCAGCCGGCTGCGGCATGTGCGGGGACACCCGCCGCCAGGGCCACGCCGGCACCGAGGACGGTGGTGCCGGCGATGGCGAGTCCTCGGCGCAGGCGCCTCAGACGTCTCTCTCGTGGGAGCACGGGAGTTCCTTTCGTGGGGGTTGGGGAGCGGCTCAGCTGGTCGCCGAGCAGGTGATCGGGGAGGGAACCGGGTTGGTGGTGCCGACCGAGCTCGCCAGGAAGCCGAACGTGGTGGTGCCGTTCGCGGCGATCGTGCCGTTGTAGGAGGCGTTGACGACCTTGACCGCGGTACCGGACTGGGTGCCGGTGCCGTTCCAGACCTGCGAGACGGTCTGGCCGCCGGTGAAGGTCCAGCCGACCGTCCAGCTCTTGGTGGCGCTGCTGCCGGTGTTCTGGACGCTCACCTCACCCTGGAAGCCACCGCTCCACTGACCGGTGACCTTGTAGGTGGCGGTGCAGCCGGCCGTGCCCGGCGTCGGGCTCGTGGTCGGGCCCGTCGTCGGACCAGTGGTCGGACTCGTCGTGGGACTCGTCGTCGGGCTGGTCGTAGCCGGGCTGCTCGTCGTCGGGCTGGTCGTCGGCGCCGTGGTTGCGGTCGTCGTACGGTCCGCGTACAAGATCCCGCGGCCGTTGGTGCCCAGGTAGACGCGGCCGAAGACGTTCGGGTCACCGGCGAGCGCGTCACCGGCGTTGCCGTACTGGTGCGCGTCGTCGTTGATCCGGACCCAGGAGCCGGCCGCGTCGTCGGAGCGGAAGACGCCGGTGACGCCGTCGACCGTGCCGACCAGGAAGATCGCCTTGTGGCTCTGGCCCGGGGCGGCCTTGCCGAAGGCGACGTTGATACCCGAGGTCACCGTGGCGACCTTGGTGAAGGTGGACCCGGAGTCGGTGGACTTGAACAGTCCGCTCTCGCCCGCGACCCAGACCTCACCCTCGGTGCCCGGAACGGCCTTGAGGTGCAGCCGGCCGGTGGTGGGCAACGACACCGACGACGCGGTGAACGTCGCGCCGCCGTCCTTGCTGGTGTAGAACTTCCCCGCGGCGTACGCATAGAAGGTCTTGGGGTTGACCCGGTCCGACTCGACGATCGCGCCGGCCGGCAGGCCGCTGGATGCGGTCCACGAGCTGCCACGGGTGGTCGAGTAGTAGACCCCGGTTCCCTGCGGCGACCAGACCATGTAGCCGGCGTCGGCACCGACCGCGATCGTTCCGCCGCCGGTCACCCCGGACGGTTCCTGGCCCTGGTACCAGTTTTTCCCGCCGTCGGAGCTGATCCCGATGTGGGGGGCCGCGTCGGCGTTTCCGACCCGCGCGAACACCGTGGGCGTGAGTTCGGCGAAGTCGAGACTGGTGTTGCTGCCCAGGCTCGGGGTGTCGTGGAAGTTGGGCTGCACCGCGTCCAGCGACGCGTGGTAGAAACCGCCGATGTCACCGAGCGCGCTGACCAGCGGCGCACCGGACGGCGGGGCGGCCAGGTCGAGCACGGCGGTCTCTTCGAGGCCCTTGGCCAGCGGTTTGATCGTGATGGTGGAGCCGCTGTCCCAGTTGGTCAGGTTCGACGAGCTGTAGACGGTGGCGCCGGTGCCGTAGAACAGCCGGCTGGAGTTGTACGGGTCGATGGCCAGCGTTTCGTTCATCCAGCCGAGCTTCGGCGTGGCCTCCGGCGGCTGCGGGTTGGTGTTGAAGTCCAGCCACGGGTTGGCCGAGATGTCGATCGTGTAGCGCTTGGACATGCTGGGGTAGCTCGTCCAGTCCCAGGCCCGGGTCCAGGTGGCGCCGTAGTCGGTGCTGCGGAAGAAGATCGCGTCCGGCCACCAGGAGATCTGGGTGGCGACCATCAGCGTGCCGGGTTTTTGTTGATCCACCGTGAGGCCGCTGTAGCCGTAGTAGGCGTCTGCCGCCGGCGTTGGCGTGATGTCCGTCCACGTGCCAGTACTGATCTGATATTTCCAGACTTGTCCGGCTGCTCCGTCGTACGGGCCACCGGTGTCGCTCGTGGAGATGTAGAGGTAGTCGCCCTGCACGACACCCTTGTGGGCCAGGTAGCCGGTCGGCTGGCCGGCGATCCTCGTCCAGGTGGTCCCGCCGTCGGCGGAGGTGTAGACCGGGTTGGCCTTGTCCCCGACGCCCACGAAGATCCGGTTGGCGGCACCGAAGGTGACCCAGCTCAGACCCTGGTTCTGGTTGAGGTAGTTGTTGGTGTCGGCCGCGTCCTGCACGTAGTTGCCGGCGTTCGGGAACGCGGTGACCTTGCTGAACGTGACGCCGTAGTCGGTGCTGCGGTAGAGACCGTTGCCGCCCTCGGCCGCGAAGTACACGTTCTTGTTGTTGTTCGGGTCGACGGCGAGCCGCTCGCCGACGCCACGGCCGGGCATGTTGCCGCCGTTCTTGAACGGCAGCGTGGTGATCTGCCAGGTGTTGCCCTTGTCCGACGAACGCAGGATGGCGCCGTTGTTCGGATCCCAGTCGTTGGTGTACATGCCGACCGCCGCGTAGACCCGGTTGGTGTCGACCGGGTCGGGGGCGATGGACAGCACGCCGTTGTAACCCCAGTTGTTCTGGCCGACCCAGTCGAGCAGCGGTGTCCAGCTCTGGCCGGTCTCGTTCCATCGGTAGGCGCCACCGATGTCGGTGCGGGCGTAGATCAGGTTCTTCTCGCCCGGGTTGAAGACGACGGCCGGGACGAAGCCGCCACCATCGATCCGGACGTTCTTCCAGTTGTACGGGTCGGCCGCGGCCGCCGACGCGGAGTTGGGCTGGGCCAGGGCGACCGCCACCGCCCCGGCTAACAGGGCGGCAACCGTTGCCCCGATGGCCAGTCTTCTCATCCGGCACCTTCCATAGACGTACGTGCACATGGGAGCGCTCCCAGCAGCGTCCGGTCCCCGACATATCCCTGTCAAGCCCTGGAAACGTTTAGTTGACAATCGTGGATATAGAGGCACGCCCGCCGACCCCCGCGCCCGCCCGGCCACCCGGCAGCCCCGACGCCACCCCGGCGGCCGCCCGCCATTTACTCGGAATTCGCGCACTAACCGCAGTCAATTGACTCGGCTCAATCGCTTAAAACGTTCAGCAACGCCACGAAATGGCGCGAATACTTTCCGTCAACCAGATCGCCACTTCAGCCACCGCTGCGCGTTTTCCGCGCTGTGTATCATCTGCCCTTGATTGCCGCAGCGACGCCGAGTCCCCAAGGCCCGCAGGCGGGTAACAAGCGCCGGCGACTGCCGGTGACGGAGGAGCGTTTCATGAAGGTTTGTGTTGTCGGCACGGGCTATGTCGGGCTGACCACCGGTGTCAGCCTCGCCTTCCTCGGACACCAGGTGACCTGCGTCGATCTGGATCAGCAGAAGGTCGACATGCTCACCGGGGGCCGTTGCCCCATCTACGAGCCGGGCATGGATGACCTGCTCGCCGAGGCCGCCGGCAACTTGAGCTTCACCACCAGCTACGCCGAGGCGGTCCCCGGCGCCGACGTGGTGTTCGTCGCGGTGCAGACCCCGTCGGCCGCCGACGGCAGCCCCGACCTGCGTTATCTGCGCTCGGCGGCGGAGAGCGTGGCGCGCAATCTCGATCACACCTTCACCGTCGTGGTGAACAAGTCGACCGTGCCGATCGGCAGCGGGAACTGGGTGGACGCGATTCTGCGGGAGTCGTTCGCGCAACGCGAGGACCGCCCGGTGAGCTGCGAATTCTCGGTGGCGTCGAATCCCGAGTTCCTGCGCGAGGGCAATGCCATCCACGACACCCTCTTCCCCGACCGGATCGTGATCGGGTCGGACAATCCGCGCAGCCTCGAGGTGCTCAACCAGCTCTACCGGCCGATCATCAACCAGACGTTCACCGCGCCGAGCTTCTCGCCGCGGCCGGACGACATCGGCGCGGTCCCGCTGGTCTCCACCGACCTGGCCTCGGCCGAGCTGATCAAGTACGCGGCGAACGCCTTCCTCGCCCTCAAGATCAGCTATGCGAACGAGATCGGCCAGCTGGCCGCCAAGGTCGGCGCCGACATCACCGAGGTCACCCGGGGCATGGGCCTCGACCAGCGGATCGGCTCCCGCTTCCTGCAGGCCGGCGTCGGCTGGGGTGGCTCCTGCTTCGGCAAGGACACCAAGGCCCTGATCGCCACCGCGGCGGAATACAACTACTCGATGCCGATCGTGCAGGCCGCCCGCGAGGTCAACGAACGGCAGCGGCTGATCGCCGTCGAGCGCCTCCAGGACGAGCTGCGCATCCTCAAGGGCCGCAAGATCGGCCTGCTCGGCATCGCGTTCAAGCCCAACACCGACGACCTGCGCGACTCCCCCGCCCTGGACATCGCCGGCCTGCTGCTCGCCCGGGGTGCCCGGGTGCGGCTGCACGACCCGGTGGCCGGCGAGCGCTTCCAGCGGGAGCAGCCCGACCTGGCGCCCTACCTGTGCGAGACGGTGGACCAGCTTTTCGACGACTGCGACGCGGTCGTGCTGGTCACCGAGTGGGCGCAGTACCTGGAACTCGACTGGAGCAAGTACGTCGGCCTGATGCGCACGCCGATCCTGCTCGACGGCCGGCACGTGCTGGATGCCGAGCGGATGGGCCGCCTCGGATACAAATACTTGGCAATCGCCGGGTAAGCCCGATTTCGGCAAGACACACCGGCCGTCCCACCGGATATCCCAGATATCCGCGCGGGGCGGCCGCTTTGCGACTAGGGTCGGTTGCGGGGCTTTGGGGGCGTGACCAGCGGTTCTCCCTTAACCGGTTAAGGTGATCGGGACACCGCTGCCGTATCGTTACCGAGTCGATCAAGCGGAAATCATTGCGCAACGTCCCGGTTACCTCTTGACTGTGAGCCAAGTAGCGCTTCGGACGGCGACGTCTTCGGACGTCGGAGGCGCGATTTGACATAGGGAGCGGTATGTTCGGTCAACCTACGAGCCCGCGTTTTCGGGCCGTGCTCGCCGGTACGCTGAGCGCCGGGCTGGTTTTCGGCCTGGCTGCTTGCGGCGGCGACGACTCCGACAGCGACACGTCGACCGATGCCTCGGCGTCGGCGATCGACTGTTCGCCATACACCAAGTTCGGAGACATCAAGGGCAAGACGATCTCCATCTACACCGGAATCGTCACCCCAGAGGACACTCCGCACATCAACTCGTACAAGCCCTTCGAGACCTGCACCGGTGCCACGGTCAAGTACGAGGGTGACAAGTCCTTCGAGACCCAGATCCTGGTCCGCGCCAAGGCCGGCAACCCGCCGGACCTCGCGATCGTGCCGCAGCCCGGCCTGGTCAAGCAGCTCGTGGCCACCGGCAAGGCGGTCGTGGCGCCGGACGAGGTGTCGGCCAATGTCGACAAGTTCTGGGGCAAGGACTGGAAGGCCTACACCACGGTCGACGGCAAGTTCTACGGTGCTCCGCTGGGCGCGTCGGTGAAGTCCCTGGTGTGGTATTCGCCGAGCGACTTCAAGGACGCCGGCTACACGGTGCCCACCACGCTCGACGAGCTCAAGGCGCTGAGCGACAAGATCGCGGCCACCGGTGCCAAGCCGTGGTGCGCGGGCATCGCCTCCGGCGACGCCACGGGCTGGCCGATCACCGACTGGATGGAAGACTTCATGCTCCGCCTTTACGGGCCGGAGGAGTACGACAAGTGGGTCAACCACCAGATCGCGTTCAACAGCGCCGAGCCCACGGCCGCGCTTGACGCCGTCGGTGCGTACCTGAAGAACGACAAGTACGTCAACGGCGGCCTCGGCGACGTGAAGAGCATCGCCACCACGACGTTCCAGGACGCCGGCCTGCCGATCACCGAAGGCACCTGCTTCATGCACCGCCAGGCCAGCTTCTACGCGGCCAACTTCGACAAGAAGACCAAGGTGGCCGAGGACGGCGACGTCTTCGCGTTCTACCTGCCCGGCAAGGACGCCACCACCAAGCCGGTTCTCGGCGGTGGCGAGTTCGTCGTCGCGTTCGCGGACCGTCCCGAGGTCAAGGCGTTCCAGACCTACCTGTCCTCGGACACCTGGGCCAACACCAAGGCCAAGCTGTCCAGCGGCTGGGTCTCCGCCAACAAGGGTCTCGACCCGAACAACTTGACGAACCCGATCGACAAGCTGGCGGCTACGATCTTGCTCGACCCCGCCACGCAGTTCCGGTTCGACGGTTCCGACCAGATGCCCGCAGCGGTCGGTTCGGACGCGTTCTGGAAGCAGGCGACCAACTGGATCACCGGCCAGGACACCAAGACCACGGTGGACAACATCGAAAAGGCCTGGCCGAAGTAGTCAAAAGGATCTAAAAGCTCCATCGGGGCCGGTCGGGAGGCGAAATCTCCCGGCCGGCCCTAGCCTCTCTCTCCTCTGAAAGAAAGCACGAAGGAGGTTCGGGTCGCGTGTTCAATGCCGCCTCCACCACCCCAGGCAAGCTGTTACAGATGCTCGCGGCACTCCTGCTGTTCGCCGCCATCATGGGCGTCATTCTCTTCATCGCCGGCCGGCTCGGCCGCGGTAAGCGTGGCGACAAATGGGTGGGGTATCTCTACCTCGCGCCCGCCGTGCTGCTGCTGCTCGTCGGCCTGGTCTACCCGGGCCTGCGCACCATCTACGAGTCGTTCTTCGACGCGGCCGGCAAGGGCTTCATCGGGTTCGACAACTACAAGACCATCTTCAGTGACAAGGACGAGCTCACCGTCCTGCGCAACACGGTGTTCTGGGTGGTCCTGACGCCATTCGTGGCCACCGCGATCGGCCTCCTCTACGCCATCCTGGTGGACCGGTCCCCGTTCGAGTCGATCGCCAAGGCATTGATCTTCCTGCCGATGTCGATCTCGTTCGTGGCGGCGTCGGTCATCTGGAAGTTCATGTACGAGTACCGCCCCGACCAGGGCAACGTGAAGCAGATCGGCCTGATCAACCAGGTCATCGTCTGGCTCGGCGGTAAGCCGGTCCAGCTGCTGATCGAGTCACCACTCAATACGTTCCTCCTGATCATCGTGATGATCTGGATCCAGGCCGGCTTCGCCATGACCATCCTTTCGGCGGCCATCAAGGCGATCCCGGACGACATCATCGAGGCCGCGCGGCTCGATGGCGTCAACCCGTGGACCATGTTCAAGAACATCACGCTGCCGAGCGTGCGCCCGACCGTCGTGGTCGTGCTCACCACCATCGGTATCGGCACGCTGAAGGTCTTCGACATCGTCCGCACCATGACCGGCGGCCAGTTCAAGACCAACGTCGTGGCGAACGAGTTCTACAGCCAGACGTTCCGGGCCGACAACCAGGGTCTCGGTGCCGCGCTCGCGGTGCTGCTGTTCATCCTGGTCGTCCCGATCGTGGCGTACAACATCCGCCAGGTCCGTCAATCGTCGGAGGCATGATGAGCACCGTTACTCCGCTGACGACCGGCCCGGACCTGAAGCCCAAGCCGGAGACCGCCGCCTCGATCGCCAAGAAGAAGCTCAGCTCGCCGTGGGCGTCGCTGGCCGCGATCATCATCGCGGTCCTGTGGACGCTGCCCACGTTCGGCCTGCTGGTCTCCTCGTTCCGGCCGGAGCGGGCGATCAAGCGCACCGGCTGGTGGACGTTCTTCAGTGACCCGCAGGTCACGATGGAGAACTACAAGGCGGTGTTCGGCCAGGACGGCGGCGTCAACCTCGGCGACTACTTCATCAACTCGCTGGTGATCTGCATCCCCGCGGTGCTGATCCCCCTCGCGCTGGCGTCGCTGTCCGCCTACGCCTTCGCCTGGATCAACTTCAAGGGCAAGAACTTCCTGTTCCTGGCCATCTTCGCGCTGCAGATCGTGCCGCTGCAGGTCACCCTGATCCCGATTCTCGAGATCTTCGTCAAGGTGCACCTGACCGGCACGTTCTGGACGCTGTGGCTGGCCCACTCGACGTTCGCCCTGCCGCTCGCCATCTACCTGCTGCACAACTTCATGCAGGAGATTCCGGCCACCCTCATCGAGGCGGCCCGGATCGATGGCGCCGGCCATGTATCGATCTTCTTCAGAGTGATGCTGCCGCTGCTCACCCCCGCACTGGCGGCATTCGGCATCTTCCAGTTCCTGTGGACCTGGAACGACCTGCTGGTCGCGCTGGTCTTCGCGGGCGGCGGCAACGAGGTAGCACCGATCACCCTGCAACTGGCCAACCTGAGCGGTACGCGAGGCACAGCCTGGCAACTCCTCTCGGCGGGTGCCTTCGTCTCGATCATCGTCCCGGTGACGGTGTTCCTGCTGCTGCAGCGCTTCTTCGTGCGCGGCCTGCTGGCCGGCAGCGTCAAGGGCTAGCCCTTCCCGAAAGGCCGCGCCCGCCTGCGGACGCGGCCTTTCGCGCGTCTCAGGACTGCCGGGTCCAGTCGAACGTCCGCTCGACCGCGCGCCGCCAGTTGCCGTACTCGGCGGTGCGGACGGCCGGGTCCATGGCCGGCAGCCATTGCGCGGCCCGGTGCCAGTTCTGGCGCAGGCCCTCCAGGTCGGGCCAGTAACCCACCGCCAGGCCGGCCGCGTAGGCCGCGCCGAGCGACACCGTCTCGGCCGCGAGCGGCCGGACCACCGGCACGTCGAGCACGTCGGCCAGGAACTGCATGAGCAGGTTGTCGGCGGTCATCCCGCCGTCCACCCGCAGGACGGCGAGGTCCAGGCCGGAGTCGAGGTTCATCGCATCCAGGACCTCGCGGGTCTGCCAGGCGGTCGCCTCCAGCACCGCCCGGGCCAGATGACCCTTGGTGATGTACGACGTGAGCCCCACGATGACTCCGCGCGCCTCGCTACGCCAGTACGGGGCGTACAGGCCGGAGAAGGCCGGGACGATGTAGCAGCCGCCGTTGTCGGCGACGGTGCGGGCCAGGGTCTCGATCTCCGGGGCGGTGGCGATGAGTTCGAGCTGGTCGCGAAACCACTGCACGAGCGATCCGGTGATCGCGATCGACCCTTCCAGCGCGTACGCCGGTGGTCCCCCTTCCATCTGATAGGCGACCGTGCTGAGCAGCCCGTGGGTCGATCGCACCAGCTCACCGCCGGTGTTCAACAGCAGGAAACTTCCGGTTCCGTACGTGCATTTGGCCTCGCCGGGCGCGAAACACGTCTGCCCGAAGAGCGCGGCCTGCTGATCGCCGAGCGCGGCCCCGATGCGTACACCCGGAAAGGCCGCCACCGCCGTCCCGAAGACGCCGACCGACGGCCGCACCTCGGGCAGCATGGCCCGCGGGACGCCGAAGAAGGCGAGGGCGGCCGGCGACCAGTCGAGGCTGTGCACGTCCAGCAGCATGGTCCGGCTGGCGTTGGTGACGTCGGTGACGTGCAGGCCACCGGTGAGCTTCCAGATCAGCCAGGTCTCCATCGTGCCGAACAGGATCTCGCCGCGCTCGGCCCGTTCGCGCAGCCCGGGGTGGTGATCGAGCATCCAGCGCAGGCGCGGGCCGGAGAAGTAGGTGGCCATCGGCAGCGCCGAGTCGTGCTCGACCTGTTTCGCCCCCTCCTTTCCGAGCAGATCCTGGACCAGCTGGTCGGTCCTGGTGTCCTGCCAGACGATCGCGTGGCCGACCGGGGTGCCGGTGTCGCGTTCCCAGAGCAGGGTGGTCTCCCGCTGGTTGGCGATGCCGACCGCGGCGACCTGGCTCTCGGTGATGCCGGCCCGGCGCAGGGCATCGGGGGCGAGCCGTTCGACGTTGCGCCAGATCTCGGCGGCGTCGTGCTCGACCCAGCCCGGCCGCGGAAAATACTGCTTGTGCTCCTGCTGGGCCAGGGAGACGAGCCGGCCGCGACGGTCGAAGACGATGCACCGGGTGGAGGTGGTGCCCTGGTCGATGGCGACGACGTAGCGCTCGGTCATGGTCTCTCCCGGCAGGATCAGTGGCGGCCGTCTCCCAGTTCCCGGGAGATGGCCCGGGCCGTCTCGCGGACGAGGGCGACAAGGTGCGGGTGCGGGTGGTAGCGGCGGTCGCAGATCCGCTCGACCAGGCCGCTGGTGCCGACGGCGCCGACGACCAGGCCGCCGGGGCCGCGGATCGGCGCGGCCACCGACGCGTTGCCGGGTGTCATCTCCTCGACCTCGTAGCCCCAGCCGGCGTCGCGGACCCGGACGACCTCGGCGGCCAGGCCGTGCGGGGTGCGGACGGTGCGGCGGGTGAATCGGTCCAGGTCGGCCGGCGGCGCGACCCCGGCCGACCGGTACGCGAGGAGCACCTTGCCGAGCGCCGTCGCGTGGATCGGCAGCAGCGTTCCGACGTCGAGGGTCTGGAAGGTGTCGTCGGGCCGGAACACGTGGTGCACGACGAGCACCCGTCCGTCCAGGACGGTGCCGACCCGGACCGCCTCGCCGGTGCGGGCGGCGAGCGGGTCGGCCCAGTTGATCGCGTGCGAGCGCAACTCGTTGGGATCGAGGTAGCCGGCGCCGGGCCGGACCAGGCCGGCGCCGAGCTGGTAGTGCCCGGAGACGCGGTCCTGCTCGACGAAGCCGACGTGCTGCAGGGTGCGCAGGATGCCGTGGGTGGTGCCCTTGGCCAGGTCGAGCGAGTGGGCGATCTCGCCCAGCGGCAGGTGCCGCGACCCTCCGCCCAGCAAGCGCAGGATCGCGGCCGCCCGTTCGATCGACTGCACTGTTGCGGGCACGTTACCGACTCTATGCCACCACGCGAACGCTGACCGTGATCAATGTTCGGTAATGCCGAACGGCCGTCATTGCCGGTGCCCGAACCGCTACCTAGCGTCCCTGACATTCGCCAAGGAGGGCACTTCGTCAAGGAGGGCACATGGCAGAACGTCTCAGGATTCCGGGACTGGTCGGCGAAATGGCCGCCGAGTTCGCCGGAACCATGATCCTCATTCTCTTCGGGGTGGGCGTCGTCGCGCAGGTGGCCGGCGCCGGCATCGGCGACCACGACAGCATCGCCTGGTCCTGGGGCCTGGGCGTGACGCTCGGCGTCTACGTGGCCGCCCGGATCAGCGGCGCGCACCTCAACCCGGCGGTCACCGTCGCGCTCGCCGTCTTCAAGGGCTTCGAGTGGCGCAAGGTCGCCCCGTACGCGATCGCGCAGTTCCTCGGGGCGTTCGTCGCCGCCCTGATCGTGCGCTGGAACTACACCGAGGTCCTGCACGCGGCCGACCCCGGCCTGACGATCAAGACGCAGGGCGTGTTCTCCACCCTGCCCGGCAACGGCACCCTCGACGTCGGCCACTGGGGCGCCTTCCGCGACCAGATCATCGGCACCGCGATCCTGCTGTTCCTGATCCTGGCCATCACCGACTCGGCCAACACCGCCCCGCTGTCCAACCTGGCGCCGGTGGTCATCGGCCTGCTCGTCGTCGCGATCGGGATGGCGTGGGGCACCAACGCCGGGTACGCGATCAACCCGGCCCGCGACTTCGGCCCGCGACTCGCCAGCTTCCTCACCGGGTACGGCGGTGCGATGCGCGACCAGACCGGCTATCTCTATTTCTGGATACCGATCGTCGCGCCGGTCATCGGTGGCGTGCTGGGCGCCGGTCTGTACCAGGTCCTGATCGGGCGGTTCCTGCCGTCCGACGCACCGCAGGAGCCGGGCGAGATCCCGACACCGCGCGATTCTATGGAGGCAACCCGTGGCTGACTTCGTCGGCGCCGTCGACCAGGGCACGACCAGCACCCGCTTCATGATCTTCGATCACGGCGGCAACGAGGTGGCCCGCCACCAGCTGGAGCACGAGCAGATCCTGCCGCAGGCCGGCTGGGTCGAGCACAACCCCGTGGAGATTCTGGAGCGGACCACCACGGTGGTGCGGACCGGCATGCAGAAGGCGAACCTGCAGGCCAGCGACCTGGCCGCGCTCGGCATCACCAACCAGCGGGAGACCGCGGTGGTCTGGGACCGCAAGACCGGGCGGCCCTACTACAACGCGATCGTCTGGCAGGACACCCGCACCGACCGGATCGCCTCCGCCCTCGACCGGGACGGCCGCGGCGACGTGATCCGGCGCAAGGCCGGCCTGCCGCCGGCCACCTACTTCTCCGGCGGCAAGATCCAGTGGATTCTGGAGAACGTCGACGGGGTGCGGGCGGCGGCCGAGCGCGGCGATGCCATCTTCGGCAACACCGACAGCTGGCTGCTGTGGAACATGACCGGCGGCGTCGACGGCGGAAACCACGTCACCGACGTGACCAATGCCAGCCGTACGATGCTGATGGATCTTGAATCTCTGCAGTGGGACGACGAACTGCTGAGCTTCTTCGACATCCCGCGGTCGATGCTGCCGGAGATCCGGCCGTCGTCCGACCCGAACACCTACGGCGTGGCCCGCTGGCCCGGGCCGCTCGGCGGTGAGGTACCGCTCACCGGTGACCTCGGCGACCAGCAGGCCGCCATGTTCGGCCAGGTGTGCTTCGCCCCCGGCGAGGCCAAGAACACCTACGGCACCGGCAACTTCATGCTGCTCAACACCGGCACCGAGCTGGTCCGCTCGGAGAACGGCCTGTTGACGACGGTCTGCTACCAGTTCGGCAACGCCGCCCCGGTCTACGCCCTGGAGGGCTCGGTCGCGGTGACCGGCTCGGCCGTGCAGTGGCTGCGCGACCAGCTCCACGTCATCAAGACGGCGGCCGACAGCGAAGCCCTGGCCGCATCGGTGCCGGACAGCGGCGGCGTCTACTTCGTGCCCGCGTTCTCCGGGCTGTTCGCCCCCTACTGGCGCTCCGACGCCCGCGGCGCCATCGTCGGGCTGTCCCGGTTCAACACCGACGCGCACATCGCCCGGGCCACCCTCGAAGCGATCTGCTACCAGTCCCGCGACGTCGCCGACGCGATGGCCCAGGACTCCGGGGTCACCCTCGACGTGCTCAAGGTCGACGGCGGCATCACCCAGAACGCGCTTTGCATGCAACTTCAGGCCGACATCCTCGGCGTGCCGGTCAGCCGGCCGGTGGTGGCCGAGACGACCGCGCTCGGCGCCGCGTACGCGGCCGGGCTCGCGGTCGGCTTCTGGAAGTCGACCGAGGAACTGCGCGACAACTGGAACGAATCGCAGCGCTGGCAGCCGTCCTGGACCGCGGAACAGCGCGAAGAGGGCTACGGCCGATGGAAGAAAGCGGTCGAGCGCACGCTCGACTGGGTGGACGTGGACTGATGACCGCCCTTTCCCCGCACTATCGTGACTCGGCGCTGGCCGCGCTGGCCGGCGCCGAGCTCGACGTCCTGGTCGTCGGTGGTGGCGTCGTCGGCGCGGGCTGCGCGCTCGACGCCACCACCCGCGGTCTCTCGGTCGGCCTGGTCGAGGCGCGCGACTTCGCGTCCGGCACGTCGAGCCGCTCCAGCAAGCTGATCCACGGCGGGCTGCGCTACCTGGAGATGCTCGACTTCGGGCTGGTCCGGGAGGCGCTGCGGGAGCGGGGCCTGCTGCTGACCCGGCTCGCGCCGCACCTGGTCCGGCCGGTGCGCTTCCTCTACCCACTGCTGCACCACGGCTGGGAACGGGTCTACGCGGGCAGCGGCGTCACGCTCTACGACACGATGGCGCTCGGCGGCGGGCTCCCCCACCATCGCAACCTGACCCGCCGGGGGGCGCTGCGCGAATGCCCGGCGCTGAAGAAGGAGGCGCTGGTCGGGGCGTTGCAGTATTACGACGCTCAGGTGGACGACGCGCGGCACACCATGTTCCTGGCCCGGACGGCCGCCGCTTACGGCGCGCACGTCGCCTCGCGTACCCAAGTCATCGGCTTTTTGAGGGAAGGCGAGCGCGTCACCGGCGTGCGGGTGCACGATCTGGAACACGATCAAACCTTTGAGGTACGCGCCCAGCAGGTGATCAATGCGACGGGTGTGTGGACCGACGACACCCAGGCCCTGATCGGCGAGCGCGGCCAGTTCCACGTGCGCGCCTCCAAGGGCATCCACCTGGTCGTGCCGCGGGACCGCATCCAGTCCCGGACCGGGCTGATCCTGCGGACCGAGAAGAGCGTCCTGTTCGTCATCCCGTGGGGCCGGCACTGGATCATCGGCACCACCGACACCGACTGGACCCTCGACAAGGCGCACCCGGCCGCGTCCAGCACCGACATCGACTACCTGCTCGAACACGTCAACACGGTGCTGACCACGCCGCTGTCGAGGGCCGATGTCCAGGGCGTCTATGCCGGGCTGCGGCCGCTGCTCTCCGGCGAATCGGAGTCGACCTCGAAACTCTCCCGGGAGCACACGGTCGCCAGTCCCGTTCCCGGCCTGGTCGTGGTGGCCGGCGGCAAATACACGACGTACCGGGTGATGGCCCGCGACGCGGTCGACGCCTGCGTGCACGGGCTGGGCCGCTCGGTCCCGCCGTCGTGCACCCACGACGTGCCGCTGCTGGGCGCGGACGGATTCGCCGCACTCTGGAACCGCCGCCGTGTGCTGGCCACCGAGTCCGGCCTGCACGTCGCCCGCGTCGAACACCTGCTGGGTCGCTACGGAACGCTGGTCACCGAGGTCCTCGACCTGATCCGGGCCGACCCCTCGCTGGCCGGGCCGCTGGACGGCGCCGAGGACTACCTACGGGCCGAGATCGTCTACGGCGCCGACCACGAGGGCGCCCGCCACCTGGAGGACATGCTCACGAGGCGTACCCGGATCTCGATCGAAACCTTCGACCGCGGCGTCGCCGCGGCACCGGTGGCCGCGTCGCTGATGGCCGGCGTGCTCGGCTGGACCTCCGAGCAGACCGCCCGCGAGGTGGAGCGTTACCACCTGCGGGTCAAGGCGGAGCGAAGCTCCCAGGAGCAGCCCGACGACGAGACCGCCGACGCCGCCCGGCTCGGCGCCCCCGACGTCGTACCGCTCAGCGGTTCCTGAACCCTAGGCACGTTCCAGCACGACGACCGGGATTTCCCGATCGGTCTTCGTCTGGTAGGTGTCGTAGTCGGGCCACGCCTCGGTCATCGTCGCCCACATGGCGGGTTTCTCCGCCGGGGTGGCGACCCGGGCGGTGGCCTTGAACCGGTCGCCCTTGATCTGCACCTCGACGTTGGGGTCGGCGGAGAGGTTGACGAACCAGGCCGGCGGCTCCGGCGCCCCACCCTTGGACGCGACGACGAGGTAGGCCCCTTCGAACTCCCGGAAGATCAGCGCATGCGAGCGCTGCTCCCCGGACTTACGCCCGGTGGTGAAGAGGATCAGGATGGTGGTCCCGTTACGCCAGTGGAACCCGTCCTCCCCGTTGGTCTCGAGGTAGCGCTCCACGTGCGGAGCCCCATGCAGATCGATCGCGGATGTCATGTTTCGACCCTACGCCGGACCGGGCCGGCCTACTCCTTGATGCCTTCCAGCAGCCGGGTGAACGGGTCCGGCTCGGCGACCCGGAAGTCGGCGGCCTGCCACTGGCCGAGGAAGCCGCGGGGTTCGCTGCCCAGCGGCAGCCCGGGCAGCAGCACCGGGATGATCCGCAGGCCGCGCCGGGTGGACTCGTCGATCAGGGCCTGCTCCTCGAGCTTCTGCCACCGCCCCAGACCGTGCGGGCCGAGGAAGACCGCGCCCGCCCGGACCCGGGCGATCTGCTCCTCGAGAAGGTCCCGCCAGCGGTCCCCGGCGGCGAACCCGGCCTGGTCGATCCAGGCGAGCACGCCCGCCGCCCGCAGCCGCTCGGCGACCGCGCCGACCACCTCCCGGTCGGCCGAGTTGTACGACAGGAACACGTCGTAGTCCTGGGTGACCAGCTTGCCGCGGATCGTCGCGGTGTTGGCGGCGGCGTCCCGGCCGGCGTCGGCGCTCGCGTTCATGTCCCGCACCGCGGCCGCGTGCGCGAGCCGGTCCTTGCGGTCCAGCAGCACGATCCGCACCTGCTCGCAGTCCGTGCACAGCACGTCGATGGCGCCGCGCTCGAGCCGGCGCCGCACCACCGCCGGGTCGACCCGGTAGGAACACCGCGGGCAGGTGAAGAGCCGCTCCCGGCGCACCGATCCGTCCAGCGCACGGGCCATGAGGTGGGTATGGACGTAGTCCTCGAACAGGAAGCGGGTCTCCTCGCTGGCATCGCCGTCGTAGAAGACGGTCAACTCGCCGCGTCCCTCCTCGGCCTGCACGACCCGGACGCCGCACACCCCGCCGGCCTTGGCCCAGTAGGTGCTGCCGTTGCGCCACTTCTCCTTCGAGGAGTACGCCGTGACACGGGACAACCGCACGGCGAGCGTCGCGTAGATGGCGGGTACCGCGCCGTCGAACTGGAACACCACGTCGGCCGCGTCCGGGTCACCCTCGGTCGGGCGGTCGGCGGTCAACTGGGACGGGAAGACCAGGTCGACGCCGGCCTCGGTGGATTCCCGCAGCGCCAGATCGTGCCGGAGCATCTCCTCGACGACCGCGATGAGCAGCAGCCGCTCCTCGTCGGATGGCAGCCGGTCTTCCTGCGGCATCGGGAAGTCACCGGCGAGCGCCCGCCGCTCGGCGAGATAGCCGAGACCGTCGGGCTGGGCACGTGCCTCGTCGATCAGCGCCGACGCGTAGAAGTCCAGCATCTCCGGCCGGAGCAGCACGAAACCGCCGAAGGAGAGGCGGCGGACCAGGTCCCGCAGCTCGAGCAGGCGGACGCAGGCGTCGAAACTCAGCCGCAGTTCCGGGCCGTCGGTCAGCGATGCGTGGTGCCGCCGGAAGTCGCGGTACAGGTCGCCGGCGGTGGCCAGGATCCGCTGGCCGTCCCGCTCCTCCAGCAGGAACTGCTTGATCGTCTCGAACAGCTCGGTGGACACCGAGAGCGGCAGCGAATCCCAGTCGATCGCGGCCCGCATCGCCTCGGCCAGCTCCGGGATCTGCCAGCCCTCGCGGGCGCTGGTCTCGAAGTACCGGCTCAGGCCGAGTTCCTCGCAGATCGCGGTGATCCGCTTGTCGCCGGCCGCGATGCCGCCCCGATCGGTGCGGGCCGCGACGAGCATGGCCGGCGCGGCGGACTGCTGGCGCAGGGCCCGCGCCCAATATCGGACGCCGGCGAACGGGTCGGTCTCGCTGCGCGCGTCGAAGACGACCAGGGCGGCGGCCGCCTCGGCCAGGTGCAGCTGATGGATCAGCCGGTAGCCGGACTGGCCGGCCATATCCCACAACAGGGTCTCCCGCCGTTCGGCGCCGCCGTCGGGCAGCTCCACCTCGGTCTCCTCGAAGGTGAAGACCTGGCGGGCGTGGGTGGAATCGGTCGGCCGGTACGCCTGGTTGCTGAGCACCAGGCCGAGGCCCGACTTGCCGACCCCGGTCTCGCCGACCAGCACCACCTTGGCGTTGCGATAGGTGCGGGCGGCGGGCTGGGAGCCGCGCAGCAGCCGGTCCGCGTCCACCGCGTACAGGTCGAATCCGCGCCGATCCTGATCCCACAGCGCCAGGTGCGACCCGCCGGGCGACACGGCGAGCCGGTCGCCGTCCAGCCGGGAGGGGGTGGTGATCAGGTCGCCGATGATCCGCTGCCAGGTGTCGGTCCGCCAGCAGCACACGCTGTACGCGCCGAGAGCGTAGAGGAACCGCCCGTCGGCCGAAAAGCTCACCGAGCCGGACGCGAGCATCCCTTCCAACTCGACGAGGAGCCGGCCGTCCACGTCCCAGATCCGCAGGAGAAGGGTTCTCGGGTCAGCCCTGCACAGCATCTTCCCGTCCGGGGACCAGGCGAGGGGCGTGGCCGAACCGGCGGTGGAGATCAACTTGGACCGCTTGGAGGAATCCCCGCCGCCCAGGTAGGTGCCGTCGTCACCCTGGATCACGAACCGGTCACCGACCGGCGCCCAGCGCACGCTGGTCGCCGGGTGCCGGACCCACAGCGACGTGCCCTCCCGGCCGTCATCGACGGACAGCATGCGGAAGGTGCTCGTTCCGTCGAGGACCGCGATCCGGCGCCCGTCCGGCGTGAACGTCAAGGCCTGCGGCTGCTGCCCCTCGGTGCGCGTAAACCCCCACACGTTCCATTCCCAGACGGGCTTGGCGGCATCCCGGGCGGACGGGTCTCCTCCGGCGGACAGCCGATACATCTGAACCACGTCCGGCAGGAGGACCGCGAACACGTCCGGATCCGTCGGGGACCACGCGACCGACAGGATCCGCCGGGAGAAGGAGCTCCGCCAGGGCCACTCCTGCTTCCAGTCTCTGCCGTCGGCCGCCCACACCTCGCAACCGCCCCCGGTAAGCAGGGGACCGTCCCCGCGCAGCAGGATCCGTCGGCCGTCGCACGACCAGGCACATTCCATCCCGGATTCGGCTCCGCCGGGCGCCGGCAGGCGTCCCTGCCAGGCAACCGAAGGATCGATCTCGTATTCAGGGGCCCGGCCCATGCCGTAGACGGTCATTGCCGGGGCCGTCCGGTGATGGCCTGGACCAGACGTTCGAAGGGTGGGGGCCAGGCCTCGCGGAAGTCGACCGCGTGCCAGCGGCCCACGAACGGCGGCAGCTCCAGGTCGGCCGGGGTGCCGGCCAACAGGACCGGGATGACCGTGAGCGACGGCCGGCGGGTGTGCTCGTCGACGATCGCCTCGGTCTCCAGGCGCTGCCAGCGGCCCAGGCCGTGCCGGCCGAGGATCACCACGGCGGTGCGCACCCGGCGGATCTGGGCGGCCAGCTCCGCCTGCCACTCGTCGCCGCCGACCAGCGCATGCGCGTCCACCCAGGGCAGCAGGCCGGCGACGCGCAGGCCCTCGGCGATGCCGCTGACGGCCGGCCGGTCCGCCGAGTTGAAGGACAGGAACACGTCGTAGTCGCTGGTCGTCTCCTTGCCCCGGATCGTGGCGGTGGCCGCCGCCCGGTCGCGGCCCTGGTCGGCGCTCTCGTTCATCTGCTCGACCGACTGCCGGGCCTGCTGGCCGAGGCGGTCCTCCCGGTCGAGCAGCAGGATCCGCTCCTGTTCGCAGTCGGGGCAGATCATCGACTCGGCCGCCCGGCTCAGCTTGCGGCGGACGAGCTCAGCGTCGAGGCGGTAGGAGCAGCCCGGGCAGGTGAAGACCCGTTCGCGCTGGACCGTGCCGGGCAGGGCGTGGGCGGTGACGTGCGCCTGGACGTAGTCCTCGAAGGTGAAGCGGGTCTCCTCGCTGGTGGCGTCGTCGAAGAAGACGGTCAGCTCCCCCAGGCCGTCCTCGGGCTCGCGCACCCGCAGGCCGCAGACGCCGCCCACCTTGGCGCGGTAGGTGCTGGCGTTGCGCCACATCTCGTCGCGCTGGTAGGCGGCCACGTGGGACAACCGGACGGCGAGAGTGGCGTACACCGTCGAGACGGAACCCTCGAAGCGCAGGATGACGTCGGCCTTGGTGTCGGCCGGGGCCTCGCGTTCGTTGGTGAACTGGCTGGGGAAGATCAGGTCGACGCTGCCGTCGGTCATCTCGCGGAGGGCGAGGTCGTGCCGGAGCAGCTCCTCGACGGTCGCGATGAGCAGCAGTTCCTCGTCGGAGCCGGTGAGCCGCCCCTCTTCCGGGCGCCGGAACCGGCCGGCGATGGCGTCCTCCCAGGACAGATAGCCGAGGCCGTCGGGCTGGCCGCGGGCGGCGTCGATGAGCGCGGAGGCGTGCGCGTCGAGCAGCTCGGGCCGCAGCAGCACGAACTCGCCGAAGCTGAAGCGCCGCACCAGGTCGGCCCCTTCGAGGAGCCGGATGCAGGTGTCGAAACTGGCCCGCAGGCCGGTGTCGGCCGCGAGCGACGGGTGCTGCCGGCCGAAGTCCCGGAAGAGGTCGCCGGCCGAGGCCAGGACCCGGTCGCTGTCCTTCTCCTCGATCAGGAACCGTTTGATCGTCTCGAAGAGCTCGCTGGAGATCGACCGTGGCAGCTCGTCCCAGTTGATCGACGCACGCACCGCCTCGGCCAGCTCGTCGACGTTCCAGCCCTCGCGGGCGCTGGTCTCGTAGTAGCCGATCATGCCGAGCTCGGCGCGGAGGGCCTCGACCCGCTCCCGGCTGACCGGGATGCCGCCGCGATCGACCCGGGCGGCGACCAGGATGGCCGGTGTCGCAGGGCTGCCGGGCAGGTTGGCCCGGCACTGCCGGAGGGCACGCATCCAGTAGCGCACCGCACCGAACGGGTCGGCCTCGCTGCGGGCGTCGAAGACGATCAGGGCGGCCGCGGCCTCGGCCAGGTGGAGCTGGTGGATGAGGCGGTAGCCGGGCTGTCCGGCCAGGTCCCAGAGCAGGATCTCGCGCCGCTCGGTGCCGTCCGGCAGCTCGACCTCGCGCTCGTCGAAGGTGAACACCTTCCGGGCATGGGTGGAGTCGGTGGCCCGGTATGCCTCGCCGCTGAGCACCAGGCCCAGCCCGGACTTCCCGACGCCGGTGTCGCCGACCAGCAGGACCTTGGCGTTCGCGTAGGTGCGCGACGACGAAGCGGCGGCCAGAAGACGCTCGGGGTCGACAGTGAGCAGATCGACGAAATCCCCGAAGTTGGAGCGCCAGGCCAGAACGCCGCGCGCGGGCGAATGCGCGAGACCCTGGGTGGTCCAGTTCCCGTTGGGGTTGAGGCCGGCCCGAAGCCGCAGGACGGCGACGCAGTTCCAGTTGTCGGTCCGCCAGCACCGGGTCGTGTCGTCTGCGGCCAGCGAATACATGAGCCGGCCGTCGCGCGAGAACGTGAGCGACAGGATGATGTCGTCGTGCCCCTCCAGCACCGCCTGCAGGACACCGTCGGAGTTCCAGATCTTGATCGTCCGGTCGTTGTCCCCGGCGGCGAGGTAACTGCCGTCCGGCGACCATTCGCCTGTGGTGGTGCGGATGTCCGGCTTGTCGAGCTCGATCAACTCCCGCTCCGCACCACCGGTCGAGATGAGCACGCCAGGTCCCATAAATCGATAGGCATGGATGTGATTTCCGGTCGGCGACCAGTTCATCGCCTTGGACACGAATTTGAGCGGGCGGGCCGACACCGGGCTGCCGTCTTCCGTGCTGTAGAGGCGGAGCATGCCGTCACCGCCGACAAGCGCAAGGCTCTCGCCATCCGGTGCGAAGCTCAGCGAGTACGCGGTGGTGGCCTCGATCGCCCACGTAGGGGTGGCGCTGACGCCGTCATCGCCGACCCGCCACCCGATCACCCTGTCCGAGTCGACCTGGACCAAGAAGTCCGGATCGGTGGGCGACCAATCCAGGGCCCGGCGCCCCTTTCCGTCGTCACCGATCGCCAGCCCGGGGCGATGGACATCGGACGTCGTATCGATCGGCCAGATGCGGCACCCACGAACCCCGTAGGAGCCGAGCCATCGGCCGTCACACGACCAGGCGATCGCTGAATTGAACGGGACGCCGTCCAAGCGCGACACCCAGGACACTCCCGGCGGCAGATCCTCGAACGGCGACTCGGTCCTGCGACGGCCGGCGGCGGAGTCCATCGGGCTTCGGTTCCTCTCGACGCGTCAGGTGGGTGCTCAGCGGCGTTCGGTGTCGCCCCGGCCGACGAGACCGAGTGCGGCGGTTGCCGCGGCAGTGGCGAGAATCCAACCCGCCACCTGCAAGAAGTCGGCGACGAGCTGCAAGCCCTCGTTGCGGTAGTGCCATGACGACTTCTGGCCGAGGTCGACGACCGGGATCAACAGGTCCATCGAGTAGAGCGCCGGTGAGTAACGGCCGCAATAGCCTGGTTGGTCGGAGACCGGGTCGGCCTCCGGCCGCACCACGCACTCGCTCGTGTAGCCGCGATCGTCGACTACCGGCTGCGGGAGCGGGCGTGAAGCCGGCACCAGGAAACCGAACACCAGGAAGCCGGTCAGCCACAGGCCCATCAGCCAGTACAGCGCGAGCTGCAACCGGTAGCCGTAGCCCACCGTGACGCGGTAGAGGAAGCCGGCCACCGTCAGCAGCCAGCGGCGGCCACGCGGCGTGGGCGGTGCAGTCCGCTGCGCCCACTCGCGTTTGCGCATCTCGTAAAGGATGCGGCGGGCCACCGCATCCGCGCCCGTCGCCCGGTAGATGGCCGCCAGCTGCAGGTAGGGCTGGGCGAGCTGGCCGGTCGGCAGGGCCACGTCGGTGCGCAGGGTGGACGGTGGCGGCAGGATCTTCGTGCTTTCGAAGCGGCGGATCTGGGTGTGCCAGTCGGCGGTGCCGGGGCGAGCGTCCAGGTCGATGTGCACCTGATATTCGAGGCCGTACAGGTCGAGGTGGGTGGCCCGCCACAGGTTGTCGTTGTCGGTGAACGAGATGACCACCGCGCGGGACATGTCGACGTTGCCGCGCAGCGGTCGGCCGGGGGCCACCACCAGGTCGGGGGTCCGCAGGCCGGCCAGGTCGAGGACGAGCATGCCGGGGTCGGGCGGATCATCGGCCTGCCGGCGGCGACGGCGTCGGCGAGGGGCGGGCGCCTCGTCGATCACCGAGTTCTCGGCGCCGATCGCGATGTCCTTGAGCCCGACCGACCGGCTCACCACCGTCCGCCGCAGCCGGATCAATCCTTCGGTGCGGGCTTCGTCGAACCACAGGTCCCCGCCGATCTCCGCCGCTCCCCCGTCGACCGAGGGCTCCGGCCGCCCACCGGCACGCTGGGTCTCCACCGCCGCCGCGTTCCAGCGCAGGTAGCAGCGACTCAGGTCGGCGTCGCCGGCGATCCGCGAGTCGCTGAAGCGGACCCCGCCGATCGCGTCGAGGCCGGGAAGGTAGAGGTCGGAGCAGCTCATCGCGGACAGATCCAGGGCCAGGCCCTCGTCGGTGACGATCGTCGCCTGGATGAACTGCACCGACCGGGAGATCCGCGACCCGCGCAGCGCCACCACCCCCTGAGCGGAGAAGGGCCGGCCGGCCGGATTGCCCCGCACGGTGCCGGTGATCTCCGCGCCGATCAGGTTGAGCACCGGGTCGAACCCCCGCGCCCCGGACCGATAGATCCGCTGGTCGGTGCTGCAGGGCGCGCTGAGCGAGGCACCGGACACGAACACCGACCCGGCGGTCACATCGGCCAGGCGCAGCGACCCGCGGGCGGTCACCTCGCCGCAGTCGATGGTGCCGCCGACCTTGGCCCGGTGCAGGTTGAGCGCGTTGCCGCCGGGTGTCGTCAGGACGGCCCGCTGCACGAGAACGCTGTGCTGGATCCGGGCATCCTGCAGGCAGATCTCCCCGAGGACGGTGGCATCCGCCGCGGTGACATGCCCACGGACGACGGCACCGTTGGCGACCACCGCATACGCCTCCCCCGGCCGCCCCAGCGACGCCCGGTCGAAGCGCAGGTCACCACCGATCTCCGCACCGGACAGCCGGACGCTGCCACGAGCGGTGAACCCGGCATCGAACTCCACATTGCCGCGAATCTCGGCTCGATCGAGCACGATGATCGCCGCCGGATCAAATTTGGCGTCCCCACTGGGCCCACCGGCCAGCTGCGATGCAGAAGGCGGCTCGACGGCGGTGAGCCGCCCCGCGCTGAGGTCGACCATCCCGCCGATCACCACGCCCGGCAGGTACAGGCGGCCGGTAACGTCGAGCAGGTCATCATTGGTGCGGTCGGAGCCGACCGGCCGGGAAACAACCTCCGCGTGCACGATGGAGCGCCGCGCCCGCTCGTGCCGCCGGTCGGCGCTGATCGAGCCGCCGACCCGCAGCTCCGGCGCGTTCAGCGCGGTGCCCGGCACCGGACCCTCGGCGCCGGGCGCGGCCAGCCGGGCACTGTCGAGCTCGAAATCACCGCCGATCCGGGAGTTGGCCAGGTCGAACATGCCCTGACAGTCGATCCGCGGCGCGCTCAGCATCCCGCCGATGGTCACCCGCCGCATCCGCACGGGGCAGCCCGCGGGAATGACCGAGATGGCGTCGGTGCGATGGTCAGGCCCGAACGTGGAACCGTCGAGGTGCACCGAGCCGCCGACGCGGGCGTCGGTGAAGTCGACGCCGGCCCGGAACGACGACTCCTTCAACCACACCTCGAGGGTGATCACGCAGTTGGCGGCGTCGACCCAGGCCGCGGTGGTGCGGTCGAGCTGCAGGCCGGGCAGCGACGCCTCGAGCAGGTTGAGGCCGCCCTGCACCTCGCACTCGATCAGGGTGAGCTGCACGCCCAGGGTGGAGCCGCGCAGGTCGAGGTCGCCGTCGACGGTCACGCCCTGCAGGTGCAGCTGCCCGGTCGGATGATCATCCGGCCCGGGCGGGTGCAGCATCGCCCGCCGCAGCACGGCCGCGTCGATCACCCGCGGCCCGTCGACCACCGTCCCGTTGCGACTGGCCGCGACGAGCTCCCGAAAGAGAGCGACCTCCCCCGACGTCATGCGCGCAATGTAGCGGACCCCTCCGACAAAAAGCGGCGATCAAGCGTCGGGTCACGGCCTCCTGCGGCGCCGCCGGCTTCGGCGATCTTTCCGGATGTACGCGGTGGGAACCCCACCACCGCAGCCGAGGCCGCCCGGCATTACTCGGGCCGGGTGGCCGGCACCGGCGTCAGGGGAAGGCCACGCACGTCGCGCAGTAGTTGTCCGGCGGAAAGATGTCCACGTCGGTGTAGGTCACCGGCTGGGCGACCAGGGGGTCGTCGGGCGCGATCGGTGCGCTGACGGCCGTGCCGTCGGCGGCGATGTCCACCCGGACACAGGCGGTCCGGGTGGACAGGTCCCGCATGATGCACAACCCGAACACCGTTTCCGATGCCGTCACGCGGACGTCGGCCATCCGATCGGACGGGCCGGCGGGGGCGTAGGCCAGGAGCTGGTTGCGCCCCACGACCGATGCGGTCCGGCCGGGGCGGAACACCGCCAGCGCGTACCGGAGGGGCGCGTAGTACGTCGAGCAGATCGTCATGTGGGTCATCAGCAGGTAGTGGCTCTGATCCACGGTGACCGGGTCGATCGATCCGGTCGCGCAGGTGGCGGGGATCCAGCTCACCGCGCCCGCCGGGATCGTGATCGGGGTGCTGGACGGCGAAGGCGAGGCCGTCGGACTGGCGGTCGCCGGCCCGGGCACTAGCGCCAGACCCACGACGGCCGCGGCCAGCAGTGCGAGACCTGTCCTGAACATTCGCATGTCGCTCCCCTGAATCGGTACGGCCACCCCCGGGCCACACCCGCTCAGAACACCATCCACATGCGACGAACGGAACCTCGCCGGCCGAGATTGCAGATTTCTGCAACCCCCACCGCAACCTCAGCCGGCGGTAGCGGGGTCAGCGCGTGAGCGCCGTTTCGATGGCGGCGACGACCTCGGGGGCGTCCGGCGCGGTCCGCGGGCCGAACCGGGCGGCCACCTCGCCGTCCGGGCCGATCAGGAACTTCTCGAAGTTCCACCGGATGTCGCCGGTGTAGCCGTCGGCGTCGGGCTCGCCGGTCAGCGCCTGGTAGAGCGGGTGCCGCTCGTCCCCGTTGACCTCGACCTTCTCGGTCATCGGGAAGGTGACGCCGTAGGTGGTGCTGCAGAACTCCTCGATCTCCTCGGCGGTGCCCGGCTCCTGCCCGCCGAACTGGTTGCACGGCACGCCGACCACGCTGAACCCGCGCCCGGCGTACTGCTCGTGGATCTGCTCCAGCACCGCGTACTGCGGGGTGAGCCCGCACCGCGAGGCGACGTTGACGATCAGGGTGGCGTTGCCCCGGAACTGCCCGAGGTCGAGCGGCTTGCCCTGCAGATCGGCGATCTGGACGCCGTAGATGTCCGACACGAATTCCTCCTGCAAAGCTCAGCTTCTGATCAAGGCGGAGGCTACCAGGACCGGGTTAAACCCCGGCCGGTTGCTGCTCCTGGCCGAGGTCGACGACGTGGAGTCGTGGGTCACCGTCGACGCGTACCTCGTACGCACATGGGGGTCCGCTCTCCGGCCAGCGTGCCCCGACCACCGTGGCCGTGCGTCCGCCGAGGGTGATCGGCGCCCCCGGCGCTTTGAGGCGATGCGCCGCCAGCAGCACCGCGTCGAGGGTCTGCCGGGCACCCGGCAGCGACCCCCGGAGACTCACCGTGCGCAACTCCTGACCGAGAGCGATCGGCCCGCTCGCGTCCAGGGCGGCCTCGACCCTGGTCCACAGCCGCCACGGGTCGCCGTCGAGCAGCGACCGGGCGGCCCGGTCGAGCGCCGCGCAGGTGATGTCGACCGCGGTCTCCTCACCGAGCTCAGCCACCCACGCCAGCTCCTCGGCGGCGGGCAGCCGGGCCGGCGACTCGTGCGCGACCACCGCGAACAGCATGGCCAGCACGGTCTGCCGGTCGCGGCCGTCGTAGAGCCGGCCGACCGCGGTGTGCAGGCGCGGGAACCGGGCCACCAGGTGGGCGGCGCGGCCCAGCGGAGGCGCCGCGGCGTCCCGGGTGTCCTGCACCCGGGCGTGGAACGGACGTTGTTCGCGGTGGGCGAACACGAGGGCTCGGTGCGGGTCGGCGATCAGTCGCGCGGCGACCGAATAAGGCACTCCGAGCTGGGCGGCGAGGGCCCGGATGGCACGCCGGCGGGCACGGTCGTTGGCCTGGCGGCGGCGTTCGGCGTCGGTCATGGCGGCACCTCCCTGCCGCCATCGTAGGGTCTTTCGGGGTAGCTTGAGGGGGCAGCCGCGCCTGCACGAGCGTGCGAGCCCCCCACGCGGGCCCGCGTCGACGCCAAGAGGCTCTGACTCAGCGCACACCACCCTTGCGAGCGCCCGCGCGCGCCGACCGGGTGGGGTGCGTGGGGCCTCGCCGCGAGGGACGTGAGTGTCGTGTTCGAACGGTTCACCGACCAGGCCCGCCGGGTTGTCGTCCTGGCTCAGGAAGAGGCCCGGCTTCTCGATCATCACTACATCGGCTGCGAACACCTGCTGCTCGGGCTGATCCGGGAGACCGACGGCGTGGCCGCCCAGGCGCTGGCCGCGCTCGGGGTGACCCTGGAGGCCGCCCGGCTGCGGGTCGAGGCGGAGATCGGCGCGGACGCCGAGCAGCCGGGGCTGCACGTGCCGTTCGACCCGGCCGCCAAGAACGTTCTCGAGCTGGCCCTGCGCGAAGCGCTCAAACTGGGTCACCACCACATCGGCCCGGAGCACATCCTGCTCGGGCTGGTCCGGGACACCGCGAGTGCGACGGCGCAGATCCTGGTCACCCTGGGTGCCGACCCCCGGGTCGTACGGGAAAAGGTCCTTGCCTTTCTGTCCGGGCATCCGTCGCTGGCCGCCGGGCCGCCGGCAAGTTCGGCCCTGCTTGATCAGTACGGCGAGAATCTCACCCAGCGTGCCCGCGACGGCCGCCTCGACCCGGTGGTCGGGCGGGACCGGGAGATCGAGCGGATCGTGGTGGTGCTGTCCTGCCGCACGAAGAACAATCCGGTGCTGGTCGGCGAGCCCGGCGTCGGCAAGACCGCCGTGGTCGACGGGCTGTGCCGGCGGATCGTGGCCGGTGAGGTGCCCGAGCCGCTGCGCACCAAGCAGGTCTACACGCTCGACCTGGCGTCGCTGGTGGCCGGTTCCCGCTACCGGGGCGACTTCGAGGAGCGCCTCAAGAAGGTGGTCAAGGAGTGCCGCACCCGCGGCGACGTCATCCTGTTCATCGACGAGATCCACAGCCTGGTCGGCGCGGGCGCGGCCGAGGGCGCGATCGACGCGGCCTCGATCCTGAAGCCGATGCTGGCCCGCGGCGAGCTGCAGACGATCGGCGCCACCACCACGGCCGAATATCGCAAGTATTTCGAGAAGGACGCCGCGCTCGCCCGCCGTTTCCAGCCGGTCCAGATCGGCGAGCCGACGTCGGCCGAGGCCGTCGAGATCCTGCGCGGCCTGCGGAAACGGTACGAGGAGCACCATCACGTGTCGTACACCGATAAGGCTCTCGCCGCCGCGGTGAGCCTGGCCGATCGGTATGTCGCCGACCGTTTCCTGCCGGACAAGGCGATCGACCTGATCGACGAGGCCGGCGCGTGGGCGCACATCAGGCCGGGCGGTGACCGGGAGATCGGCGGCGAGCAGATCGCCGAGGTGCTGGCGACCTGGACCGGCATCCCGGTGCAGCGGCTGACCGCGAAGGAGACGACGAGGCTCCTGCTCATGGAGGACGAACTGCACAAACGGATCATCGGCCAGGAAACGGCGGTGCGCGCCGTCTCTCGTGCGATCCGGCGGACCCGGGCCGGTTTGAAGGACCCGAAGCGCCCGTCCGGCTCGTTCATCTTCGCCGGTCCGTCCGGTGTCGGTAAGACCGAGCTGTCCAAGGCGCTCGCCGAGTTCCTGTTCGGCTCGGAAGACGCGCTGATCCAGCTGGACATGTCCGAGTTCCACGACCGGCACATGGTGTCGCGGCTGGTCGGTGCTCCTCCCGGCTACGTCGGCTACGACGAGGGCGGCCAGCTGACGGAGAAGGTGCGCCGCAAGCCTTTCTCGGTGGTGCTGTTCGACGAGATCGAGAAGGCCCACCCGGACGTCTTCAACACGCTGCTGCAGATCCTGGAGGACGGCCGGCTGACCGACGGCCAGGGCCGGATCGTGGACTTCAAGAACACGGTCATCATCCTGACCACCAACCTCGGCACGCGCGACGCGGCCAAGGCGGTGTCCCTCGGCTTCCAGACGGCCGGCGAGGGCGAGGACCGGATGGCCGCTAAGGTCCACGACGCGCTGAAGCAGCACTTCCGCCCGGAGTTCCTCAACCGCATCGACGACACGGTGGTGTTCCCCCGGCTGACCGAGACGGATGTGCTGTCCATCGTCGACGTCCTGCTGGCCCGCCTCGACCTGCGGCTACGCGACCGAGGCATGGGCATCGAGGTGACCGCCGAGGCCCGCCGCCACCTGGCGGCAAGAGGTTTCGACCCGGCGATGGGCGCCCGCCCACTGCGCCGCACGATCCAGCGCGAGGTGGAGGACGTCCTGGCCGAACGCATCCTCCTCGACGACCTGCACCCCGGCCAGATCACGGTGATCGACTGCACGGACGACGGCCTGGTCTTCCACGAGGCGGACGAGCGCGCCCTCACCGCTCAGCCGTAGATCACGGTCAGGGTCAGCGAGCTCGGCGGTCCGCTACTTGACGCCCGCCTGCACCGTCAGGGTGCCGGCGGTGACGTCGATGGTGGCCCGGGTGCCGAGCGGGATCGTCAGCTGGCCGACGCCGTGGCCGATGCGCAGGCCGCCCAGCACCGGAACGCCCAGGTCGCCGAGGCGGTCCTGGACGGCCTGTGCCGCCGTCCACTGGCCCGCCGTCACCGGGGCGTTGGTGAACTGGCCGATCGCCACGCCGGCGATCCCCTTCAGCACACCGGTGCGGCGCAGGTGGGTCAGCATGCGGTCGTAGCTGTAAGGGCCCTCGTCGGTGTCCTCGAAGAGGAGGATCGCGCCGCGCAGATCGGGCAGGTCAGGGGTGTTCACACTGGCCTGGAGCATGGTCAGGTTGCCACCCAGCAGCGTGCCGGTGGCGGTGCCGGGGACCGTGACGGCGGAGCTCGGCTCGGCCGGGTCGCGGGTCAGCACGATCGGGTCGGTGGTCATCACCGCCCGGCGCAGCGACTCGGCCTCGGCCGGGCCGGTTCGCGAGTCGGTCCAGTTGACCATCGGGCCGTAGAAGCTGACCAGCCGGGTGGCGGTCCACAAGCGGCCGCTGAGCACGGTCAGGTCGCTGAAACCCACGAACACCCGCGGGTCACGGCGGACCGCGGCCAGGTCCAGGCCGTCGATGATGCGCTGGGTGCCGTAGCCGCCGCGGGCCGCGAAGATCCCGCGTACGCCCGGATCGCGCACTGCCGCGTTGAGGTCGGCGAGCCGGGCTTCGTCGGTGCCGGCCAGGTAGCCGTACTTGTCGTAGAGGTGTTCGCCCTCCTCGACGACCAGGCCGAAGCTCTTCAGGATCTCGATGCCGCGGGCGAGCCGGGTGTCGGGCACCCCGGCCGGCGCGACCACCCGGACCCGGTCGCCGGGCTTGAGCGCGGCGGGCCGCACGACCGGCTTCCCGTACGAGGCCTGCGCCGGAGTGCCGGTCAGAACAGCGCCGGCCGCAGCCGCCACGCCGATGAACGAACGTCGGGAAAGGGTCACTTGATCAACTTACGGCGGAAAGAGGTCACGGAGCGACATTTACGCGCTTTGCCGGAACAGTCAAGACCATGGATCGAACGGCACGGCCGGGCCCCGCACCCGACTCCACTATAGGTGCGATTTGCTGACCCTGATTGGGTACAGATGGGACAAGTGGTAGCGCTCCGTATATAAGGCCGTGGACACATAGCGACGCCGCTGGTACTAAGTAGGCGTGCTGCGGGCCGCCGAATGGATTGTGCTGGGAATCGGGAGCGCGGCCGCCATCGTCTACGGCGTCCGGCGTCACCGGCCCCGGCGGATCGGACCCTGGCTGCTGCTCGCCGGCGCCATCCTGGCGAGCGGCGCCGGTGACGTGTCGACCGCCATCGGTCGCGCCGACGTGGCCGATGCCTTCTTCTACGTGATGTTCGTGCTGGTCGCCTGGAGTCTGCTGCGGCTGACCCGGGCCGGTGCGATTCTCGTCGACCGGGCACGACTCATCGACCTGCTCGCGTTCGCGTGCTCGGCCCTGCTGGTGGTCTGGGTGCTCGTGGCCGGTGACGCGGGCCAGATCGGGGACGTCTCCGCGGCGTACGTCATCGGGGCCTTGCTTCTTCTCGCCGTTGTCGCCCGCATGCTGGTGGCCGTGGGCCGCAACCTCTCGGCCGTGCTGCTGGTCATCGGAGCGGTGGGTGTTCTGGTCAGTGACATCGTGCAGCCTTTGTGGCCCGGCCGGCTCAGTGAGTCCGGGTTCGTGGTGCTCTACCTGGCCTGGGGCGCCGCCGCGCTGCATCCGTCGATGGTCCGGCTGACCGAGCCCGCAGCGCCGCGGCCGAGCCCGTGGCGCGGGCGCTGGACGGCACTGCTGGGCATCTCGGTGGCCACGCCGCCGGTCGTTCTGCTGTTCGAGGCGGCCCTCGGCGAGGTCGGCGACGGCGTGGTGATCGCCGCGGCCGGCGCGATCACCCTTCTGCTGACCATCACGCGACTGACCGACGCGGTGACCCTGAACAGCCAGGCCTTGGCGCGTGAGCGCGGCCTGCGGCAGGCGAGCGCCGCGCTGGTCGCCGCCGCCGACATCCCGGCCGTCGATCAGGCCGTCCGGGCCGCGATCGCCCAGCTCATGCCGCCGGAAGCCATTCGCAGCGCCGTTTTCGCGGTAGATGACCGGCAGCTCGCGCTCGACACGCCACCCGGCGTCTCGTCCCGCAGTTGGTGGGTCGGGGCCACGGACCAGGACGACGCCACCCTGGTCTGTCCGCTCCGGCTGGAACCGTTCGCGGTCGCCCGGCCCGGCGGCGGAGCCCTGATCCTGGTGGGTCGCCGGGACACCCTCACCGCCACTCGCGACACCCTCGAGGTGCTGGCCGGTCAGGCGGCGCTCGCGCTCGACCGTATCTGCCTGGTGGAGGCGGTCGGCCGCCGCGACAGTGATCTCTATCTGCGGGCGGTGATCCGCAAGAGCGCGGACATCATGGTGGTGATCGAGGAGGACCGGCGGATCCGGTACGCCAGTCCTTCGCTGCGCGAGCTGCTCGGCATCGACGACCTTCCGCCGCTGGCCACCCTCGACGACCTGGTGGATCCGGGCGACCGCGCCCAGCTGCGTCAGGCCTTCCGCGACTCCGGTGATGGCGTGGTGTTCTGCTCGCTGGTGCGGGCCGACGGCGGCCACGTGATGGTCGAGGCCACGTACCGCGACCTGCGCGAGGACCGCCTGGTCCAGGGTTTTGTCGTGACGATGCGAAGTTTCACCCAGGGCCATGAGCCGGACGGGCAGCTGTCCCAGCGCGACAAGCTGGATGAGCTGCCGGCCTGGGTGAATCGGCGCAGCGCCCGGCACAAGTTCCGCTTCTGACCTGAGCTGATTTCCGGTGTCCTGGTCAGCGTTGCAGCCAGCGGTCCAGCCAGGCGAAGGCGTCGTCCTGCATCTCCCGCACGAAGACGTGGCCCAGGCCGGGCCAGATCTTGGTGCTGAGGCGGTCGCCGGCGCGCTGCGAGTCCCAGACCGCGCGCATCTTGTCGTAGGCGACACCGACCCCGGCCGGGGTGAAGAGCGGGTCGTCCGCGCCGTCCATCAGCATCATCGGCCGGGGCGCGGCGATGCCGGCGACGTCCGGGATGTCGAGGTGGCGGTAGAGGCCCGGATGAAGCATGTAGAACGCCGACTGGCCGCGCAGCGTGTTGTTGCCCGGCACCATCATCTCCTTGAGCCCGGTCATCCAGCACGCTGCGACCGTCGCCGCGATGTCGTCCGACAGGGCGGCCACCTGCCAGGCGCGGTAGCCACCCATGGAGAAGCCGACCGCCGCGATCCGCCGCTCGTCGACCTCGGGCAGGGTGGCCAGCATGGCCGCGGCGCGGGCGTCCTCGCGGGCCACCAGGCCCGCCAGCGACGAGCCGAGGTTGAAGAAGTTACTGGCCAGCGCCTGTTGCCCGTCATAGGCGAGGCCGCCGCGATCACCCCAGCCGAGCGCGTCCACGGCGAGAACCGCATAGCCGCGGGCGGCCAGTTCGTTGCCGACGAACCGTCCGCTGAAGTATTTCGCCGACCAGGCACGCGCCGACACCAGGCGGGTGTCGTCGTACCACGGCTCGATCAGCTTCTCCTTGCCGATGTCGAACTTGGCGCCGTGGTCGTGCAGCAGCAGCGCGGACGGGAAGGGGCCGGGCCCGTCCGGAACGAGCATCGACGCCCGCACCCGACTGTGCCGGGTGACGTTGAACAGCAACTGGCGCTGCCGGTAACCGTCGCGGACCTGCTCATCGACGATCTCGACGTCGAACGGGCTCCGGTCCGGGGGCTGCCACAGCAACTCCTCGACCTTTGCCCGGGCCTGCCGTTTCCAGGCGCCGAAGCTGCCATGCCGGCGTCCGGTCCACGCCAGCGGAAACTCGAGTTCCGCCGACAGCTGGTCGGCGAAGACCGGCAGATTGCCGTCGACGACGGACGGTCCTTCGAACCCGGCAGCCTCGACCGGAACGGCCTGGAACCCGGCGGCCTCGGCTGCCTCGGCTGCGCCCGCCTCGGCTGCGCCCGCCTCGGCTGCGCCCGCGAGTGCCGGAAGCTGGCTCGATGCGAGAGCGAGAGCAGGCAAAGTGACGAATCCGCGCCGCTTCATACATTCTCCTTCGTCGATGGAAAGTCCAGCGTACGACCATCCGCGGCCTGAGGTCTTCCACGCCGCCCACGGGGCGATCGGCCGGCTGCGAACGCTCCAGGAGGCGCAATAGCGCTAGATCATCCGTAGATGACGGTCAGGGTGAGCGGGGCCAGCGCTCCCTCCGTGTTGCCGATGACCATCAGCATCAGCAGCACGGAGGCCGCGGCGGACAGGATGCCGGCCGCCAGCATGAGGCGCCCTCTTGGCCGGCGGATCAGCGCTCGCCACAGGTACACGGCCAACGTCACGACGGCCACGAGCAGGATGGCGCAGATGACGGCCTTGGGGCGCTGCCACGCCAGACGCTCGTCGATGGCCTGCTGGAGCGCGGGTGAGAGCTGGGCGCTGCCGGCATCCAGCCACGCCTGGCCGACCGGGGAGAATTTCGTTCCGGAAAGGGTCTGCCGCGGGTTGACCACGCTGGTCACGTTCGCCCACAAGGCCACGACCATGAACAGGCTAAAGGTCACGCCCGCGACTCCGAACCAGAGAAAGGTCCGCCGCTCGAAGGTTCGTTTCGGTGCCCGTTTTAATCGCCACCAGCAAAATACGGAAAAGAGAATTAGGAGTACGGTGAACAGGCCGCCGACCACGAGAAATACGATGTGATAATTCCGGTCGTCGGCCAGTACGCGATCATAGGCGGGGCTCGTTTCGAATGGCATGAATTCGAGCGTACGGAAATCAGGGTTTCAGGGCTTCGGTCCTCGTGATGGTCTTCTTGCCGGGGTTCTGCGACTAAAGGATGAGACGAAGGTCGGCATCAGGTCGGAGGTGTGGTGGTGGCCTCCTGCCTAGGCTGGCCGCTATGACGCTTGCCTGGTTCTCGGACGGCCCGCGCTCCCCCGCGCCCGGCCGCCACGCCACGGCGGTCGATGTCACGCTGGCGGTGGTCGTCGCCGTCGTGACGCTGCCGCAGCTCTACTACCACGCCACGCACGCCAATCCGCGGGTCGGAACGTACGTAGTGTTCAGCGTTCTTCTCGCGGGCCCGCTCATCCAGCGGCGGCGCTTTCCGCTCTCGGTCTTCGCCTTCGCCGTAGTCGTGGCGTTCGGCCAGTGGCTGGCCGGGGCGCGGCTGGCGGCCGACCTGGCCCTGCTGATCTACCTGTACACGGTGGCGAGCCGCTATCCGATGCGGGTGGCGATCGCCGCGGGTGGCGTGGTCGAGGTGGGTGCCCTGCTGGCCGCCGTGCGCTGGCCGGAGATCGGGTCGTGGGCCGGGACCGGTTCGTGGGCCGGCACGTTCGTGTTGTTGGCCGGCCCGATCGCCGCCGTAATGCTGCTCGGGGCCAACGCACGGCACCGGGCCGACGCCCTGCGCGCCCTCACCGAGCGGGCGGCCCAGCTCGAACGCGAACGCGACCAGCAGGCGGTGATCGCCGCGGCCGCCGAACGGACCCGCATCGCCCGCGAGATGCACGACGTGGTCGCCCACAGCCTGGCCGTCATGGTGACGCTGTCCGAGGGCGCCGTCCGCAAACAGGCCACCGAACCGGAGCGGGCCGACGAGGCGATGCGCCAGGTGTCGGCCACCGGCCGCCAGGCCCTGACCGAGATGCGCGGCCTGCTCAACGTCCTGCAAGCATCCGACGACCGCCACCCGCAGCCCGGCCTCGCCCAGCTCGACGAGCTGCTCGAACATGTCCGGTCGACCGGTTTGACCGTGGCGTCGGCCGTCACCGGCGCGCCCACCGAGATGCCACCCGGAGCCGAGTTGACGGTCTACCGCATCGTGCAGGAGGCCCTGACCAACACGCTGAAACACGCCCGGAGTCCCCACCAGGTCAGCGTCGTTATCACCTACGAGCCAGGATCGGTGACCGTCGACGTGCACGACGACGGAGCGCCCTCAGCGGGCCCACCGCACGTCGGCCAAGGCCACGATCCGGCCGCCTCCAGGCTCGCCCACGATGACCTCGCCGGCAGCGGTCCCGGCGGCAGCGGTCTCGCCGGTATGCGTGAACGGGCCGCGGTCTACGCCGGCACCATCAGCGCGGGGCCCGATCCCCGTGGCGGATGGCGGGTCCGCGCCGAACTGGCCCTGCCGATCGAGGTCGCGGCGGGCGGGCGCGCTCGATGACGATCCGGCTGCTCCTGGTCGACGACCAGACTCTCATCCGCACCGGGTTCCGGATGATTCTCGAGGAGACCGATGACATCGACATCGTCGGCGAGGCACCGGACGGCGCCGAGGCCGTCCGGCTGGCCACCGAACTACGCCCGGACGTGACCCTCATGGACGTCCGCATGCCCGGGGTCGACGGGATCGAGGCCACCCGCCGGATAATGGCCAGCGACCCGGCCGCCCGAGTGCTCATCCTGACCACCTTCGACCTCGACGAGTACGCATTCGCGGCGTTACGGGCCGGCGCGAGCGGTTTCGTCCTCAAGGACGTCCCGGTGGACGAGTTGGCCCGCGCCATCCGAGCAGTGGCCAACGGCGATGCGGTCGTCTCCCCGCGAATAACCCGAAGCCTGCTCAATGCCTACGCCACCCATCTGCCCGACCCCTCAGCGGGCCGCGTCCAGGCGATCCTCGACCAGCTGACTCCCCGCGAACGCGAGGTGCTGCGGGCAGTGGCAGCCGGCCTCTCGAACACCGAGATCGCCGAACAACTGGTCGTATCGGACGCGACGGTCAAGACCCACGTAGGCAGCGTCCTGGCCAAACTGAATCTGCGAAACCGGGTGCAGGCCGTAATCCTCGCCTACGACATAGGCCTCGTCCGATAGCCGACGTCAGCCTTCGGAGGTCACCGCTCCCGCGGAGCCCCACGCTCCCACCAGTCGTGCAGAGGCTGCTCCCGGATCATCCGCGCCGCAATCTCCACATGGCCCAAATTGCAGAACTTCCACAGTTCCTTAGCCGCCCGCGAATATTGGAACAGAACCCGATCGACATCGAAGGCATCAAGCTCACCGGCCCGGAACCCATCGACGGCCACACCGACACGGGCGACAAGGCTCGCCAGCTCGGCTTCGTGATACTCCGCGACGACCGCGTTCGCTGCCCGCCGCTCGGACTTGCTGGACACGAGCTGGAGACTACTCGCGGACAGCGCGCTCGATCAGGTCAGGCGGAGGGAGCCAGGCCGGGCAGCCGCTGCTCCCAGCGGCGCGTGATCCGGGAGGTGAACCCTCGACGTAGCCGAGGCCACTCCTGACGCAGTAAGTCCGGGTGTACCCAGCGCCTTACGTCGGCACGCTGCCCGCAATCCAGCATGATCAAGCAGCACCGGCCCGCATAGGTCAGGGCCTGTTGATCCTCGCAACAGTGTGGCCGGCCGTACGCATGCACAAGCTAACGGCGATCATCCTAGATTTTCGGCCTATCTGATCATGAATGACAGATAGCAATACCCGCTTCGGAGTGCGCAGTCAATTGCCATGTTGACTCTCGCGATATCGCTGCGCACCGGCCATGATGCTTTCCATGGCACACGCCCTCAGCGCATCAGCCCGCCAAGCCTTGATTGCACTCATGATCCACGTTTCCGAGGCATCCAATCCCGATCTTCAAAACCGCTATGGATTGACGATCAAGAAGGCTGACCGTGATCAATTGAGTGACGAGAAGCTGATCACGTGGCGAAAAGGGGCTCGTCAGGCGATCTTTCATGATCTCACCGACAAGGGGTGGGCGAGGGCGCGTGCGGAGCTCACCGCCGAGCCGCCGGCGAAGACCTCGCCGGCCTGGCGCCTGCACTACGCGACGCTGCGCAACCTCGACCGGCTCATGCAGAAGCTGGACTACCAGCTCGCCGACGTCTTCGTGCTGGAGGAGTCCGCCGAGGACGGCATCCGGCGCGTCTACGACGAGCTCGCCGAGCGAGCGGGCGACCTGGTCGGTCTCGAGAAGATCCGGGAACGGCTCACCGGCATCTCCCGGGCCGAGCTCGACGCCACACTCGTCGATCTGAACCGCCGGAAACAGATTCATCTCGACCCTGACCCGAACCGCCGGATCCTGACCGATGAGGCACGCGCCGCGGCGATCAGCGTCGGCGGAGAGGACATGCATCTGATCGCGATCGGGAAGCTGTGATCGAGCCGGCCGAGCGACGCGCGCTCTCCGAGTTGAGCAGGCTGGATTGGGCTCCGACGCAGGAGGATGTCTGGTCACCGCTCGACGTTCACATCGACGAGCTGAACGGTGACGTCGGCGAGGCGCTGCTGCGCGCCTTCGAAGAGGCGGAGAACAGCAAGTTCCGGTGCCCGCTGGGTCTCGTGATCGAGGGGCGCCAAGGCGCCGGCAAGACGCACCTGGTGCGGTGGGCGCGTGAGCAGGTGCAGCGCAGGCACGGCTACTTCTTCCTCATGGGCATCGCGGACGGTCGCAGCTTCTGGACGAACATCGTGCACGCCTTCCTCCGCGGGCTGCGGCGTTCGGGCTCGTACCGGCATCTGCAGCTCTCCGTTTTTCTGGGCGCTCTCGCCGAGATCGCACAGGTCGCCAACGCGACGCAGCTCATGGCCCGGGGCGACCGGCCGATCACGCCCGAGGCACTCGATCAATTGGTGAACGGGGTCCGGCGGGCATACCCGGAGGTGGGACGGGACTGCCGATACACCCTTCGCGCTTTGGTGCTGGTCGCCTCACCGGACGTAGATGTCTCCGACGCGGCGGAGAGCTGGCTGCTGTCGGCGGACGACGGTACGGCGGATGCCCTGGAGATGTGGGGCCTTCCCGCGCGCACGAAGAAGCCGCAGGAGGTCGCCGGAGAGATTTCCCGGCTCTTGGCGATCACCGGACCAACCATGCTTGCGGTAGACCAGATCGACACGATCTTCGCTCAGGCGCGAACATCGGCGGGCGAGCCGATCGATCTGGCTGCCGATCTGGGTAACGGGCTGATGCAGCTACGCGAGGAACTCAGCCGGACGGTCACGGTCGTCGCATGCCTGCCCACTTCGTGGAATCTGATCAGGAAATCAGCCCTGGACTCGGTCACCAATCGGTTCCGGCAGGAGACCAGGCTCAGCGTACTTCCATCGCCGGAGGTCGCCGAACGTCTGCTGGCGGCAAAGTTCGAGCCGTTCTTCGAGACGGCCGAATACGATCCGCCGTATCCGACGTGGCCGATCCGGCGGGAGGCCTTCGGCACCGCGACCGAGCTCACTCCCCGGCAGCTGTTGCAGCGAGCTGACGATCACGTCGAGTCCTGCCTGGACAACAGCGTCGTCGTCCAGCTCGACGACTTCGGCAAGGTGGCCCGGCCGGAGCAGCGGATCGCACCGGACACGCCGCCGGAGCAATTGACCCGGTTCGACGCGCGGCTCACGGAACTCCGCCGGCAGGCGAAGGTCGGCGATGCGATCGACCCCTCCCGCGAAGATCATGTGATGCCGCGGCTGCTCGACGCGGGCCTGCGCGCCTGGACGATCGAGCAGGGCGATCGCCGCAGCCGGTACAAGGTGCAGCCGGGCGAGGACGGCAGCCCTTCGCTGCACGCCTGGCTGCGCGAGACGCTCGACGACACCACCGAGGACGAGGCGCAGTGGTCGTTCCGGGCCCTGTCGCATCCGCACCACCGAGCCGTGCAGACGCGGCTTCGCCGGCTACGCGACTTCGCGAACCTCCAACCGGAGATCAACAAACGCCGTGCCGTCCTGCTGCGCAACACTGACTGGCCCGGTGGACCGGTCAGCCAGCGCGTACGCCAGGAGTTCCTCGACCTGGGCGGCATCATCACCGAGGTCTCCGAGGAAGACCTGCGTACGTTCGACGCGTTGGCCACCATGCTGGACGAGCACGACCCGGCCCTGCCGCACTGGTTGGTGTCGCGCCGACCGGCCTGGAACACCGCGCTGTTGACCACGGTCTTCGGGCCATCCTCGGCGCAGATGCCGGGCATCGCCGCACCGGAACCTGACGACCCGCCCGAGGCCGAGCACGAGATCGGCTTTGGTATGTCGGATGGCAGGCCGGTGCGCGCCACGCTCGAGTCGCTCCGCAAGCACGCCGTCATCTTCGCCGGATCCGGGTCGGGCAAGACGGTCCTCATCCGCCGCCTGATCGAGGAGTGCGCGCTCCACGGCGTCTCGGCGATCGTGCTGGATCCCAACAACGACCTCGCACGCCTCGGCGATCCGTGGCCCACGCCGCCCGCCGGCTGGGGGCCGGAGGATGCACGGAAGGCCGCCGATTACCTCGATGGCACCGACGTGGTGGTATGGACGCCGCGGCGGGAATCAGGCCGACCGCTCAGCCTGCAACCCCTGCCCGACTTCGCGGCGGTCCTGGACGAGCCCGACGAGTTCGCGCTCGCGCTCGACGCCGCAGTCGCCGCGCTGGCGCCCCGGGCCCGGATGGCCGCGAACACGGCCAAGGCGGACCGCGGACGGGCCGTGCTCAAGCAGGCCATGGCTCACTTCGCCCGCGGCGGCGGTGGCGGACTGGCCGAGTTCGTCGACATGCTCAAGGATCTCCCGCACGAGGCGGCCACGCTGGGGAAGGCCTACGAGCTGGCCGCCGACATGGCCGAGACGCTGCAGGCGGCGATGGTGAACGATCCGCTCTTCGGTGGGGCGGGCGTGGCGCTGGACCCGGGAGCGTTGATGACCCCGGCGCCCGGGAAGCGTGCCCGTATCTCGGTCGTCAACTTCATCGGGCTTCCGACCGACGAGCAGCGTCAGAGTTTCGTGAATCAGCTGCAGATGGCGCTGTTCGCTTGGGTCAAGCGTCATCCGGCCGGGGACAAGCCGCTCGGTGGGCTGTTCGTCATGGACGAGGCGCAGACGCTCGTACCCTCGGGGCCGGTCACCGCCTGCACCGAGAGCGCACTGGCACTGGCCAGCCAGGCCCGGAAGTACGGCCTCGGTCTCATCTTCGCGACACAGGCGCCGAAAGGCATCCACAACCGGATCGTCGGCAACGCCGCGACGCAGTTCTACGGCTTCCTGAACAGTCCCACCCAGATCGCTGCGGCCAAGGAGGTCGCTCAGGCCAAGGGAAGTGCGGTGCTGGAGATCTCGCGGCTCAAGGCCGGCGAATTCTATGCGGTCGCTGAAGGGAAACCGTTCCGCCGGCTGAACACGCCGATGTGCCTGAGCTATCACCCGAAGAGCGCGCTGAGCGCCGAGGAAGTCCTCCAACGCGCCAGGGCAGAGTGAAGGAACGCCTGGAGTGGTTGTAACGAGGAATCCGCCGACGTCCCGCTCGGCGAAATGGTCCGGAACAAGCGATTCGCCGACGCTGTCCGCGCAGCCGCCTGCTAACAGCGCGCGAAGAGGGGCAGACGTGACGGGTTGGCGGTCTCGTGACGGTCGTTCGGTTGTCGTCGATCTGACATGCCGCGAGTGTGTTGGGCGCCGCCCGTCAGCGGCGCAGGCCGGGGTAGCGTGGTGTGGGTCAGCCTCCGGGCCGTCGGGAAACGACATGCTGGCATCGTCGCCTCCGCTTACCCTCCCGAGCCCGGCCGTGACCTGAAGCGGATTCATCGAGCGCATGACGTCGCCGGGTTACGGTGTCGCGTCCAGAGGCGTCGAGAGGATCGACACCATGAATCACGAACCTCGTGCCGCGTCACCACTGGACGGGGTGAGCAGTGCCGAGGAAGTCCTGCGCCAGGTTCTTTACGAATCTCACCAAGACGTCGACGAGGCGTCGCAGCTCGCTTCCGACGCGGCCCGGCAGTCCCTCGTCGATGGGCTTCTACGGGGCTTGCCGGTTGCGGATACCGACACCGCCGCGACCGATGCTGTGGACATAGCCAGTCAGTCGCTGCGCGTATTGGCCTCTGATCCGGCCTACCACCGGGTGGTGAACGCGCTGCGGAGCGGGTCGGGCGGTGGCGGGCGTCGCCAGGATCGCGACTTCGCTTTCGACCCGATCTCCTTTGTCAGCGTGGTCACGCTCGCTTTGGTCGTGCTGAACATGTACGTCAAGCTGGAACGGGACAAGAACGGGCAGTGGACCTTCGAGTTCCGCCTCAATCCGGCCAGCAGAGCGATCCAGTTGGAGTTGATCAAGCTGATGCGCGCTCTTCTCGAGCTAGTGCAAAGCAACAAGTAGCTGGGCACCAACAACCGCAGCGGAGAAGGCGGTGAAGGTGTGGGGGTACTCGAGATCGCTCAGGTTGGACGGGGCGACGACCCGTTCTTCGAGGTGCGGTGGCGTCGGTCGGTTCTGGTGCCGCGATCGGGGGATGACGGCTCGTTCATGCTCACCGTGAGCCGTGAGTCGCTGGCTCCCCCTGCCGCGGCTCCGCCGCCACGAGCCTGGCCGGTACCGGCGGAACAGGGAACCACCTTGGCCGATGCGTTGTCCTGGTACCTGGAAGAGTATGTGCATCACCCGACCGGACCCGGTGGTCGCCGTTCCAAGTACGTGTTGGAGGCGCTGCGCGACTGGGGACGGGACGTGTTCCACCATTTGTTCTCCACCCGATCCGCTCGCGCCGCGCTGACCGAGGCGGTGAGTGGGACGCTATTCGACGGTCATCGGATAGCGGTGCTCTCAGATGACCCGACGGTGTTGGCCTGGCCATGGGAGGCACTGTTCGGCGAGATGTCCGAACCCATCGGCCTGTCCGCAGTGGTGGAACGGTGGTACATCGGTGCGGTGGCTCGACCCGATCAACCGGACGCGCCGCGTTCCGAATCTGGTCTTGACGTTCTGCTGGTGACGGCAAGAGCGGTCGCCAAAGACATTCCATACCGCATTGTCGGGCGCGAACTGGCCGCGTCGCGTGACATCCGACTGACCTTGCTCCGGCCCGCCACCCTCGCCGCGCTCGCCGACGCGACCGGCGAGCGCGGGCGGCACTGGGATGTGCTGCACTTCGACTGTCACGGCTGGTGGGGCATGACCACCGACGGCGTGGAGCAAGCACACTTGCTCCTACCGAACGCCGAAGGTGACCTTCGCCCTTGTTCGTCCCGGCAACTGGTGCAGGCCATCGGCGCCCGATGTCCGCGCACGATCGTGATCAACGCCTGCCGATCCGCGAAAGCGGACGGCGCGTCGGGGCTTCCGTACGTCTCCCTGGCCACCGGTCTGCTGCAGCACGCCCGGGTTCAGGAGGTCACGGCGATGGCGTACAACCTGCACCGGGACGCCGCCGCCCCGTTTGTCGAGGCTTTCTACGGCTGCCTGGCCAAGGGGGCGGGCTCCGCGGACGCAGCCCTGAGCAGCCGGCGGATGATGAACCTGCGAGCGCAACGGACGTGCATCGGCGGAACGGTCACCGTGAAGGACTGGCTCATCCCGGTCGTCTACACCCGAGCCGACGATACGCACGCCGACCTGCGGGGAGAGGTCGTGATCTGGCCGCCGGCGTTCACCCCAGACGCCGCCGCGCCGGACGAAGACGAAGGGTTCGTGGGGCACGACGACGAGATACAGGCGCTTGATCGCGCGGTCGACGCCGGCACCCAACTGGTGTTCGTGCACGGGCTCATCGGCCAGGGAAAGACCGCGCTGCTGAGGGAATTCCAGTGGTGGCGTGACCGAACCGGCGATCACCGCCCGACCCTGTGGGTCGACTTCGAGCAGCAGTCAGGCGCCTCCGACGTGTTATGGACGATGGCCCAGGCACTACCTGATCCGCCCGTGTCACGTCCTTCGGACGATCTCCTCGAACGGCGTATCGTCGACGCACTCAACGAGCATCCACGGCTCGTGGTCTGGGACCACACCCACCTCGCCGAACCGCCGGTCGGCGGCCTCCCAACGGCCGGCGCCTACACCGATGCCGATCGAGGTCGCTTGGCCGGGCTGGTAGGTCGGCTGCGGCCTGGTATCTCGGTCGTCCTTGCGGCGGGCCGACAGGAAAGCTCCTGGCTACAGGCCAGTTGTCGCTCTTTCACCTTACTTCTGCCCGGATTGAACAACGATGACCGATGGGCGTTGGTGCGCGCCGTACACGGACACAACGAACCGGTTGCCCCGGACGAATCCCGCCTCGCTACGGAGGAACACCTCACCGCGCTTGTGACATTTCTAGCCGGTCACCCGATGCTGACACGACACGTCGCCCGACTTCGGCCAGGCCGCCCGGCGGCCGACGCCATGCTCGACGCGCTGCGGGAAGGAGCTGGGATTCCAGCTGATCTCGACGTGGACGGCGAGCGGATCCGGCCCGCGCTGCATTGCTTGCGGCATCCGTCGCTGGCCAGAGTAATCCCCCAAATCCTGCTGCACGGTCCGGTGGTCGATTGGTGGGTGCTGGCCGAGGCGTTGCGTGAGATGTACGGCGACGAGGCGGAGGCCATCTTGGCCAAGGCGACCTCGCTGCTGCGGGCAGCGGGTTTGGCGGACAGTCACGGAGCGATCCACCCGATGCTAGGCGGAGCGATGCGGGCACAGATTGGTGCTGTCCCGGTCAGCCACGACGAGGCGCTGGCGTTCCTGGCCGCCGTGCGCGCCCGAATGCGGGACAGCGGGCAACCAGGGCTGGCAGTGGCGTTGGTCGACCGTGCGGCCGACCTGGCCATCGATCACCGTCAGTTCGATGACGCCCGCCAGTTCGGCCTGCAACTCTTGCGGGTCGGCGAGGTCGAGCGCGGCCAGTGGACGCTGGACCTGTGCGCGACCCTGACCGGATCCGCCTCACAGCAGCCCGGCGTCGAGGTGGCAGAGGCGCTTCAGCGGGCAGAACTGGCGCTCTCGCACCGCCAATTTGATCAGGCTCGCAGGTGGACGGGGTTGGCACAGGCGAGAATCCGATCAACGGCCGGCCCGGTGTCGGCAGACCTGCGGGCGCGGCTTCTGCGCAGCCAAGGGATGTTGGCCGAGGCCACCAGTGACTGGAACAAGTTTGGGCAGTCCATGATCGCCGCGTCGCGACTAGTCGCGGAGATCACCGACACCGCGCTTGCGGTGCAGATCGCCCACTACGCCAGCCAACTCGCCACGGACCCTCAGCAACTGGCCGAGGTCGCGGCGGCGATCAGTGTGGACGAGTCGGTGGAGACCAGACCAGGCCTGCTCAGCTACGTCTACCAGGTGCGGGCGCGCTCGAGGGCGGCACAAGGGGAGATCCCTCAGGCGCGGGAGGCCGCCCGCCGAGCGGTGTCCCTGGCCAAGCTGTCCACAGACGGTCAGACCTACGCGAATGCGCAAGCCGTCCTGGGGAACGTCGAGCTGGAGGGAGGGGATCTTGCCGCGGCAGTGGCCGCGTTCACCGAAGCCGCCGACCGATTCGAGGCGTTGGGAGACCGGCTCGGCGCCGGAGCGGCGTACAACTCACTCGGGCGCGCCTACTACCGGCATGGCAAGATGGAGGAGGCTGGCGAACGTCTGATCGATGCGGCCGTCTGCTTCGCCGAAGGCGGACACGAGCACAACCTCCGCACGGTGACAGCCAACTTCGCCACCTACCTGGAACAAATCACCCCTGAGTTCGCGGATTACATGTTGATCAAGTGGACCGGCGCGAAGCTCACACCGTTGGCCAGCCGCTCCCATTCCGCCGCAGTGGAGTCGTTATCCGGCGTCGGTCCGGCCTCTGAATCTCCAACACCGGTGGAGCTGACTCGCGTGATCGCCGCGGCAATCGATCAAGTCAAGAACGAAGCCGCTGCCGCGCCGCGGCCTGAGGCCGCGTCTGCCAAGCTCGTGTCCGACAGCATCCTGCCGTCGCCAACGCCGGACCCTGACCGGGCAAGCGATTTGAGTCGTCGAGGGCTCCGCCTGGCTCAGAACAGGCAATACGATGACGCACTGGCGAGTCTGACCGACGCCGTGGAGATCTACCGTCGGTTGGCCGCCACCGGCTCCACGGACTTCGATCTCTCGCTCGCCCAAACACTGCACAACGTCTCCGTGATTCTGGCCGAACAGGAGCGCCACGAAGACGTGCTGGCATCTGTGGCGGAGGCGGCCGAGGTCTACCGTCGAGTCGCGGCCACCGACCCAGCTCAAATCCCCGCACTTGCTGACGAACTCCACCTGCTCGGCCGATACCTTCTCGAACTGGACCATTTCGATCAAGCCCTAGTTATCGCAGCCGAGACGGTCGGCATCTACCGTAACCTCGCGGCCGAGGCACCGAGGTACGCACCTGAGCTCGCTGAATCTCTTCACGACCACGCAATGGCGCTGTCGGAGACAGACGAGCGCGACGACGCTGTGGGCACGATGCGTCAGGCCGTGCAGGTGTTCCGCGAGTTGTGCGTTGCCCGGCCAGGCGAGTTCGACCTCCGTTTGGCAAATGCGTTGCACGGGCTTGCCCTTCTCCTAGCCGACGGCCGGCGGGGCGACGAGGCACTCACGGCGATGGCCGAGAGTGTGGCCACTGTCCGCGAACTGGCCGCCGACGGCGAGGCGGAGTCGACCGCCGAGCTTGGCGACTACCTGCGATGCCAGGCCGAACTTCTGCTGGCTTTGGAAGTCAGACTGGACCAGGCGTTGGCCGCGGCCAACGAGGCGGTACGCATCCTGCGGGCGCTGAGCAGCAACTTGCCGCAGGCATACCGTCAACGCCTGTCCCGAGCCGAGGAATGCCGCGCGGTAGCGCGCCAAGCCCTGAAGCGTCGGCGAGGTGCGGGGTGGCCATTCCGGTACCGACCGCGAGGTTGACGGCGCTCCGGCCACCGCGATGGATCAGCTCGACCGGGCGCACGCGATCTCCGTCGCCAGCTCAGGATCTTCCCTTGAAGACTGCGTTGCCAACCGACCCGAGCGCCCTGACCGCTTTCGAGTACGCACGCTCGGCCCACCTGAGGAACATTGAGGGTGCGACTCGTGGGTCGAGGCAGGGAGCTCAACACGCTACTGACCTCGGCATGGGTATTTGGTGTGCGTCGAGGGGGACTTGAACCCTCACAACAGCTCGGGCGCCGGCTATGGGCGGGTTGCGCGCCTTCGGGGGCGGTGGAACCGGGGCATCATCCGGCGGGCCTGCAAGTCGTTGCGGCGTAGGGCCAGGGCGGCCAGGCCTCCTACTGGGAGCAGCAGCCAGCAGGAGATCAGGCGGTAGATCAGGACGGCCGCCACTGCGGACGCGGCGCCTGCGCCGGCCGCCGTCAAGCCCGCCACCAAGGCTGTGTCGACCACGCCTACTCCCCCTGGAGTCAGCGGGACCTGGCGCACTATCTGGACGCCCAAGTAGATGCCGGCCAAGGTTGTCACGCCTACCGGGAGGCCTACCGCTCGGCATGTTGCGGCCAGGCACAGTAGGTCGGTCAGCCAATTTACGGCGAAGAACAGCAGGCCTGCTATCCAGTCGCGGGCCCGCAGCGAAGCGCCGGCCTGCCATGCGTCGCGGGCCGACGTCAGGGTCGCTCGGATCCAGCGGATCACCCGGCCGTCTCGGGTTGCTCGGGTCTTGAAGGCCGGTAGGCGGCGGCCTGCCAGGATTGCGGCTGTTGTCAGGATTGCCAGGACGGCCACTACCGCCAACGGGCGAGGGCTCAGCAACAACGCCGGGTTGCGGCCCAGGACCGCCAAGCCGCCGGTCACATACAGCAGGGTCAGGCCTCCTATTGAGGCCAAGCCTGAGACGATCATTGACGCCGCGGACAGCTCCTTGCTTACGCCACCCCGCTGGTACTCGCGCACCGCGTAACCCGCCGACACCGCTGCGCCGGCCGGCATGGAGATGGAGATGGCGGTTCGGGCCAGGGTTACCGCTGCTGCTCGGCGGGCTGTCAGGCGTACGCCCAAAGCTCTCAGCAGTTGTCTCTGTTGCCAGGCGAACGCCGCCAGCGATGTCGCCTGCAGGGCGGCCGCCGCCGTCACCCACCAATAGTTGGCGCTTGTCAGGGCGCCCAGGAAATCTCTTGGGTCGGGCATGCGGCCCCACAAGCCCAGCGCCGCCAGCGCCAGGCCGGCGGCGATCAGCAGGGGCAGTCGCAGCCGTCGCCACCACCGGAGGGCGGGTGACACGGGCTGCGGGTCAGGGGGCACTCGCCGATCCTGGCAAACATCGTCAAGATTCGGCCACCCCCTGTGACGTAGAAAGACCTCGAAGGATTTAGGGGTTTGAGATCAGGAACGTCCTCCCTGGTGGGATAAGCGGGCTTGGTGTCCCAGTACCCATCGAGGAGGACGTTCGTGGTTCAGCGTAGCGGGTTGACCCGGGGAGATCGTCGGCGTAACGACCGGATCGAGGCGTTGCGGACGGTGATCCGTTCGGACCGGGCGATCCTGGCGATCGATCTGGGTGAGGATAAGCAGGTCGCGGCGTTGTTGGATCACGATGGTCGGGTGCTGGGCCGTCGGACGGTCACGGTGAAGGCGTTCGCGTTGGGTGGTTTGCTGGCCTGGGCTGCCGCTCAGGCCGGCCGGCACGGGTTCGCCCGGGTGGTGGTCGGGTGTGAGCCGACCGGGCACCGGTGGCGCTCGGTGATGCAGCTGGCCGACGACGCCGGGATGGGGTTCGTGTGCGTGCAGTCGTTGCGGGTGCACCTGGCGAGGGAGGCCGACGACTACACCCGCGACAAAACCGACCACAAGGATGCGGTGGTGATCGGGAAGCTGATCGCCCGCCTCGACTGCTACCTGCCCGAACGTGCTGAGCCGGACTGGGCGAGGCTGCGGCATCTGGGCGCCCGGCGGGCTCGCCTGGTGACCGAGGCGACCAGCTGCCAGCAGCAGATCGCCGATCTGCTCGGCTGTTGCTGGCCGGCTGCCCTGGCGGCCGCGGCCAAACCGCTGGAGTCCACGTCGTGGCTGGCTTGCCTGAGCGTGGTCGTCGACACCGGAGGGGAGCTGGCCGCCTTGGCCGCGGCGGGTCTGGACGCGTTCACCGCGGCGGCCCGGGCCCGGCTGTCCCGGTTCGCCGCGACCCGGCTGTCACACCGCATCGCGCGGGGCGTGTTCGCGGCGTTGACCGATCCGGGCGGGGTGGGAGCCCAGCGGCCCGGCGCCCTGGAGCGGGCCGGGCTGGTCCTGGCTGACTGGCAGCACACCCGGGCACGGCTGGGCGATGTGCAGTCGCGGATGCTCGGCGTACTCGACGCCATGGGTTTGACCGCTCTGGTGACCTCGATCCCCGGACTGTCCACGGTCGGCGCGGCGGTGATCCTGGCCGAGACCGGTGACCTGAC
>NZ_BOML01000015.1 GCF_016862175.1 Paractinoplanes durhamensis
TGCCGCTGCCGCTGCCGCTGCCGCTGCCGCTGCCGCTGCCGCTGCCGCTGCCGCTGCCGCTGCCGCTGCCGCTGCTGCTGCTGCTGCTGCCGCCGCTGCCGCTGCTGCCGCTGCCGTCCGCTTGGTTCGTCCGCTTGGTCCGTCCGCCCACCACGGCCCGGGCCTGCCCGGCCCGGCCCGGCCCGGCAGCACGATGGCATCGCCCTGCCCGACCGCGCACGCCACCACGGTCGGCGCGGTCGCCGGTCCCGATTGGCCCGACCCACCTGCCGGCCGGGCTGCCGTGGTGGCCGCGGCCCGCCCGGTGCCGTTGGCCCGTCCGCTTGGTCCGTCCGCTTGGTCCGTCCGCTTGGCCCGCCCGCTCGGCCCGCCCGCTCGGCCCGCCCGCTCGGCCCGGATCTATCCCGGAGCGCACCGATGCTGCGCATGGTGGCGGCCGTCAACCGGCGATAGGCCGCCATGCACCTCCGGCGTCGGTCCGCTCGCCGCCTAGTTTCGTCCGTCTTCCCTTTTCATTGATGTCGGGGCCTCGAACTGCGTCCGAGACACCAAGTTTCTGGATGTCGGGCTCTGCGCCCGGGCGAGGCCTCGGCCTCCAGGAACTTGGTGCGATCCCTGCCGCGGCAAGGTCTGGTCTGTGGTTCAAGCGACCGGGCAGAGCGTCGCGCCGCAGGCATGCCGCTGCGTCGGGCCGGGAGTGCGGCACGCCGCCCCTAGCGGTGCGTGATCTTGTGGAGTCGCCATCCTCTGCGCCAATTTCACAAGGTCGATGGGGTCGCCTGCGCTGGCGATGCGCGGGTGGTCTGCCGGATCTTGTCGAGGTGGTGGCCGGGAAATGCGTCAATTTCACAAGATGGGCTGGTGTTGCGTGCGCGGGCTGCCGGCTCGCATGTGTCGTGCGGTCGCGGGTGATCTTGTCGAGGTGGTGGCCGGGAAATGGGTCAATTCCGCAAGATCTGCCGGTGCCTTGCGGGCAGGCTGACTGTGTTGCGGGATGTGGTGCGCGATCTTGTTTAGTTGGTGGCCGCTGAGCTCCGTAACCTCACGAAATTGGCCGGTGTTGCCGTGGGTGGGTGGCTACTTACGGTAGGTCGTCAACTCGGCTGTCTGGGCCGTTCGGGATTCGATGATCTGTTTGGCGAATGCCAACGCTGTCAGGTTTGTGCCGTTTGCCTGTTCCTGTTGGGCCAGCGTCACCGCCTCCTCCTGGTGGGTGAGCAACGCGCTGATCGGGTCGGCCGGCGCGGTGGCGGGGGTGGCCGACGCCGCCATCGAGGCGGACCAGGTCTGCAGCCAGCCGGTCATTCGGACCACCTCGTCCTGCTGGGTCACGATGATGGCCTCGGCCAGGGTGCGGGCCTGTGGGTTCTTCGCGGCGGCCGCGGCGGCCAGGGCGATCCCGGTGCGGTGGTGGGGGATGAGCGCGGTCACGAACTCGACGTCGGCGGCGTTGTGCCGCGGGCCCGCGCCGAGGGTGTCGGCGGTGGCCGTCGGTTGCCCGGGGGTTGACCCGGCGGCGGGGGCGGCCGGGATGGTGGCGGGGGCGGCCGGGATGATGGCGGGGGTCGGGCCGGGTGAGGTCGGGTGCTGGGTGCCGCAGCCGGTCGCGGCCAGGGTCGCTAGTGACGTCGCGAACCACGCTGCAACGAGGGCGATCGATGTGCGCCGCATGGAGGGACCGTAGCGGGCACTACCGCCATCAGTAAACACTCTTTACCAAAATGCGGGGCGGCCGCGGCGCCCTCCAAAGATGGGGGCCGCGGCCGCTGCGTTTGGGGGAGCGACGTTCGTACTATTCGGAGGGTTTATTGCCTTCTTCTGGGCATTGAGTAGAAACCCGTCGGCAGGGCCTGCGTCTCCGTCTGCCACGCCGGGTCTGATTTGCGGTTTCTGGTGCGGATTCGCAGCAATAGCGCCACGCCCAGGAAGACCAGCACCGCGCCGATGATCAAGCCGGGGCCCAGGACGCTCGGGGTGCCGGACGCGGGATTCAGGGCTGCGGCTGACGTCTTGTTGCCCGCCGGTGTGGTGGCGTCGGCTACCGGCTGGTCGATCTGCTCGTCCGGGTCGGTTGCGCTCGGTGACGGGGACGCGCTCGCGCTTGCGCTCGGTTTGGCCGCCACCGCCGTCACCACCCGGCTCGTCGTCGACGTTGTCGCCAGTACCCGGCCGGCCGCGTCCAGCGCCTGTGCCTCGAACGTCACCTGGCCGTCGTCGGGGCCGGCGAAGGCGATGTCCCAGCGGCCGGTCACCGTCTGGTCGCGGCACAGCTGACCCGGGTCCAGCTGGGCGTCCACGATTCTGGCCGCGTCGTTGTCCAGTTGTGCGCGCACCCGGAAGGACTGGTCGTCCTCGATCCGGGTGATCTTCAGCTGGTCGAGGCTCACGCCGTCGGTGCGTACGGTCAGCGACCATCGCACCTTCACGCAACGTCGCTGACGATCGGTTGTCGCGACCGCGGTGAGTGTTCGTGCTTGCTTACCGATGGTGAACGTGGCCGGGTTCTGGCCGATGCTCACCGCGAATCCCTGCACGTCCGCCGAAGCCGGCGACGCCCAAGCCAATGACGCGGCGACCAGAGCCAGCGCGGTGAGTGCCCGTGCGCCCAGGTGTCGCATGATGATCATCTCCTTCTGGCACGGCTGGTGGAACCGTCCGCACACAAGGTGGTTCGGAGCGCAGCGGCGAAAGGTTCACCCGGTGCGCCGGGTCACTCGCCGGCGGACCTTATTTTTCGCTTAGCCCTTGGTTACCGGTCGGTATCCGCCCTGCTCAGGGCCGCTGGCGGCGGGAGCTCTGGAAAGTTGCTGACAAATTCGGCCCGCCACGTTCATCCGAACCCCGGCCGACTACGTAGATGGGGGAGGGCAGAGACCAGGGGATGGGTCGCTGCCCGCCAGAGAAGCAGGGGGCACCCCCCACGGGTGCTCTCGTCCCGCCGCCCAACGGGACGTGAACCGCTGCGGAGAACGAGGAGTCAATGGCCCGGACAGGAAACAACCAGCGATCCGCCAATCGTGTGGCCGTGGATGTCGGAGCTACCGGTACGAAGTCGACGCCAAAGGGCGCAGTCGCGATCCTCGGAGCGAGCGTACTTGCCGCGCTCTGGGCCATCGCGATGATGACGCCGGTCGGCCGAGTCACCTACATCTACGTCTTCAAGTACCTCGAGTTCTACATGGGCGTGCTCGTCCTGGTGTCGATCTCGATCACCATCATGGTCGGGCTGGTCTCCACGGACCGGTTGGTGCTGTCGATCCGGCAACGCGTCTTCCTGCAGTCCATCCACCGGACGACCGGTGTGATGGCGGTCGTCGCCCTCGGCTTCCACCTCTGGACGAAGACCGCCGAGGGGCACATCCGGCTCATCGACATCGCGATCCCCTTCATCGCCCAGGGCAACACCCTGTATATCGGCTTCGGTCAACTCTCGGCGTACATCCTGATCCTGGTCATCTGGACCGGCGTTGCCCGCGCCCGGTTCATCGGCCGGGGCAAGCCGTGGATGTGGCGCGCGATCCACTCGATCCCGTACCTGATGTGGCCGATCGCCCTGCTGCACGGCCTCGGCGCCGGTCGCCCCGCCAAGACCTGGGTCATCGTCAGCTACGTCGTGTGCGTGCTGATGGTGCTCATCGGCCTGGCCGTGCGCCTGTCGGTCAGCCTGAACCGCCGCAAGGACTTCGCCTCGCCCGCCGGCGTCGGCGGCCCGGCCGGCCAGATGGTGGCCACCTCGCAGCCCGCCGGGAAGGCGCCGCGCCGCGGCCGGGAGAAGCCCGCCCCCGAACCGGAGCGGCTCGGCCCGGTCGCCATGGTCGACACGTTCCAGCCGGCCTCGCCGATGCAGGTGCAGACCGCGCCGCCGGTGCCGGACATGCCGCCGCAGGAGGCCGAGCGCGGACGTCGCTTCGCCGACGAGGACCTGGTCGCGCCGGCACCGCGGCCGCGCCGCCCGATGGGCGACGACGAGATCGACTACGAGGAGCCGCGCGGTGGCGGCCGCCGCTACGCCGGCGAGGACACGTCGACCCGGATGCGGCGTCCGGAAAGGTCGGACCTCGAAGACACCTCTACGAGGATGCGGCGGATCGAGATGGATGACACCTCGACCCGGATGCGGCGGATCGAGATGGACGACACCTCGACCCGGATGCGCCGGATCGAGATGGACGACACCTCCACCCGGATGCGCCGCCCCGACTTCGACGAGCCGCCGCCCCGTGGCGGCCGCCGCTACGCCGAGGACGACGAGGACCTGGCTCCCCGCTCCCGGCGCCGCCCGGCCGACCAGCCCGAGTACGACGAGGCCCCGCGTGGCCGCCGCCGTGCCGACGCCGACTTCGACGACGTGCCCCGGCAACGGTCCCGCTACGACGACGAGCCACCATCGCGCCGCAGCGCTCGTTACGAGCCGCGCTACAGCGACTTCGGCCCGGAAGGGCAGGAGGTGCCCCGGGACCGGCGCGACCGGGGTGCTGACGCCGACCGCGCCGACTCGGGACGACACAGCCGCAGTGGGTTCGTCGACATGGCGGACGATCCGAACTACCCGGCCGGGGACGAGACCCCGACGCTGGTCGACATGGCGTCCCGCCGGGCCCGCCGCGCCGATCAGCAGGCGGCCCAGCCGATCGAGACGGGCCGGGGGGCCCGTCGCAACGGCCGCGGCCGGATGAACGACGACGTCGCTGACGACCAGTACTGGTCGCAGCTGCGAGGGGAAGCGAATTGAGCACCACCGCCCAGGTTCCGCCGGTCACCTCGATCGGCGTTCCGCGGATCACCGCGGGCTTTGACGAGTACGGCCGTCTCGACCTCGTGGCCCACCAGGAGGTTCACGGCGGATTCGCGGCGCTGTCATCGGGCGAGCTGATCGGCCTGGCCGACCGGATCGAGCTGCGCGGCCGCGGCGGCGCCGGTTTCCCGTTCGCCCGCAAGGTGCGCGCGGTGCTCGACTCGTGCCGGCGGCAGGACCTGCCGCCGGTGATCGTGGTCAACGCGACCGAGGGTGAGCCACCGTCCTGGAAGGACAAGGCGATCCTCACCCGCGGACCGCACCTCATCCTGGACGGTGCCGCCCTGGCCGCGGCCGCGCTCGACGCCGAGGAGATCGTCATCGGCATCGCCGACGACGGCATCGGCCAGAGCTCGATCACCGCGGCCCTGGCCGAGCGGCGGATGCCGTGTCCGACCCGGATCGTCACGGTCCCGCACCGGTTCATCTCCGGTGAGGGCGGCGCGCTGGTCCGCGGCATCAACGGCGAGGCGCACATCCCGCCCGGCCGCAAGGTCCGCTCCAGCGACAACGGCGTGATGGGCCTGCCCACCCTGCTGTCCAACGCCGAGACGTACTCGCAGCTGGCGATCGCCGCCCGGCTCGGGCCGTGGGAGTACAACGCGGTCGGCATCCCGGAGGAGCCCGGCACGGTCATGCTGACCGTGGGCGGCGCCTCCAGCAGCCCGGCCGTGGTCGAGGCGCCCAGCGGCACCCCGCTGATGGACGTGCTCAACATGTGCGGCGCCGACATCGGCCCGGGCCTGCTGGTCGGCGGCTACCACGGCAAGTGGATCACCGCCGAGGCGGCCGCGACCGTGACGATCTCCCGCAAGGGGTTCGCGAAGGTCGGCGGCACGCTCGGCGCCGGCATGCTGATCCCGATCGGCTCGAAGACGTGCGCGCTCGGCGAGGTCTCCCAGGTCGTGCAGTACCTGGCCGGTGAGTCGGCCGGTCAGTGCGGCCCGTGCCGGCTCGGCCTGCCCGACCTCGCCCGCTCGGTCACCCTGGTGTCGCTGGGCGGCAACGCCGTCGACAACGTGCGCCAGGCCGCCGGCGTGGTGAAGGGCCGCGGCGCGTGCAGCCACCCGGACGGTACGTCCCGGTTCGCGCTGTCCGCACTCGAGGTGTTCGCCAAGGACGTCGACGCGCACACCAACGGTGAGGGCTGCGGCAAGTCGGTCAAGGGCATCCTGCCGTTGCCGTACACGGCGGAGACCGGGGCGCGGAAGCTGGCGCTGGACTGGTCCCGCTGCGACGGTCACGGCCTGTGCTCGGCGGTCGCTCCCGAGATCATCCGGCTGGACTCGAACGGGTTCCCGGCGTTCCCGCAAACTCCCCTCCCGCCGTGGCTGGAGACCGGTGCCCGCAAGGCGGTCAACGTGTGCCCGGCTCTCGCACTGCGGCTCGACGACGCGAAGGCCTCCCATTGAGACGACTCCTCGCACTGCTGTTCGTGGCCGGCCTCACCGCCGGATGCGCCGCCCCGGTGGCGACCACGCCCGGGGCCGCGCCGATCACGCCGGCGTCGTTGCCGGCCACGGACAGAAGCCCGGCCGCCCAGGATGCCGCGGAGCTTCCCGCCCCGGAGGACGTGCCGAGGTCGCTGCAGTTCACCGGCACCACGCTGGACGGAGCCGCCTACAACGCCGCGGCCCTGGCCGGTAAGCCGGCCATCCTGTGGTTCTGGGCGCCGTGGTGCGCGACCTGCGCGGGCGAGGCGCAGAGCATCGCCGACCTGGCCGACGAATACAAAGGTCAGATCGGCATCCTCGGCATCGCCGGGCTGGGCAAGAACTCCGAGATGCACGAGTTCGTCTCCGACCTCGACGTGGACGCCGTCCCGCACCTCGACGACGAGGCCGGGAAGATCTGGAAACGCTTCAAGATCACCCAACAGAGCTGGTACGTCTTCATCGACCGCACCGGCAAGGTCGTCCGCATCGGATACCTCGACGACCTCCAGCTCACCGAACAGGTCAAGACCCTGGTGGCCTGAGCGATGCTGCTAGCGCTCGCCGCCGGCATGCTGGGAGCGGTCAACCCGTGCGGTTTCGCACTGCTCCCGGCGTACCTCTCGGTGCTTCTCGTCGGTGACCCGGCGTCGCCGGGCAGAGCCGTTGTGCGTGCGCTGCGTTGCACACTTTCGCTCACTCTTGGGTACGTCGTGGTCTTCGGCACCTTCGGTCTCGCGCTGACCCCGATCGCCGGTGAGCTCCAGCCGCGGCTCCCGTGGCTGACCGTCGTCCTCGGCCTGGTGCTGGCCGGGCTGGGCGTCCGGCTCACGCTCGGTTTCTCGCTTCCGAGCTGGGGTGTACGCGCTCCCGTGCTCACCGGATCGACCTGGTCGATGGTCGTCTTCGGGATGGCCTACGCGATCGCGTCGCTGGGCTGCGCGGTCGGCCCGTTCCTGGCCCTGGTGGCGACCAGCCTGACCACCGCGACCCTGCTCGACGGGGTGCTGCTGTTCATCGCCTACGCGGCCGGCATGGGCCTGGTGGTCGGGGTGACCGCGGTGACGGTGGCGCTGCTGCGCTCCTCGCTGATCACCCGCGCCCGCCCGCTGCTCGCCGTGGTGCCGCGGCTGGGCGGGGCGATCCTGGTGATCAGCGGCGGCTACGTCGCCTACTACGGCTGGTACGAGTTGCGGCTCGCCCGGAACCTGCGGATCGCCGGCAGTGATCCGGTCGTCGAGGCGGCCACCGCGCTGCAGCAATGGCTGGCCGGCTGGGTCTCCTACCTCGGCGTGGTGCCGCTGCTCTCCCTGCTGACAGCGCTGGTGCTGCTCACGGTCTTCTTCGCGCGGCGGGGCCGGGCGCTGCCGCCGGAGGGTCCGAGTGGGGTACGGACCGATCCGGCGGCAGCTGGGCCCACACCACCGCTCCGTGCTGAGCTCTAGGCTCAGACGGCGGGCGGGTACGCGGTGGCGTAGGCGGGCTTCTCGGCCGGCATCAGGATCCACAGGATCGGGTAGATCAGGATCTGGCTGCCCGGAATGGCCAGCAGGATCACGATGAAGAGCAGCCGGGCGATCCAGGGGTCGAGGCCGAACCGCTTGGCCAGGCCGGCGCAGACACCCCCGAGGATGCGCCCTTCCTGCGGCCGGACCAGGCCCTGGCGAGTCATCGAGTCGTGCACCGAGTTCATGAGTCTCTCGCTTCTTTCCGATGCGGTGTTGCGGACCACCCAAGAGTCGCCGACTTCGATGCTGAGCCGCATCGGGAAGTGCCCTGAGCCGTCCCCGATATCGCGCCTTGGCCGGGCGTCGGGGTTGCCGGAAACATCACCCCGTGAGCGACGCGCGCATCGTCGGCAACCGGCGGTTTCTCGCGCTCCGGACCGGAAACGCGCTCTCCCTGGTCGGCACGGCCGGCGTCCGGATCGCCTGCCCGCCGCTCATGCTCGGCGTGTCCGGCTCACCGGCACTGGCCGGGTGGGTGGCCTCCGCGCTGACCCTGCCGTCGCTGCTCTTCCCGGTGCCGGCCCTTCCCGGTGCCGGCCGGGATCGCCGCCGACGCCCTGAACCGCCGCCAGATCATGCTGGCCGGCCGGCTGGCCGGCTTCCTGGCCGCGGTCCGATCGACTCAGCCGCAGTTACCAAACTCCACAAGATCGCGCACCGCGCGGGGCGACAGCCCCACGCAGGCAGCATCGGTCGATCTTGTGGAATTGCTG
>NZ_BOML01000016.1 GCF_016862175.1 Paractinoplanes durhamensis
AGCTGATCTTGTCGAATTGCTGCCCGTCGTGGACGGCAATTCGACAAGATGGCGCGGCCGAGGTGGTCCGTGGCATGTCCGGCCAGGTCGTGGGCCGACGCAAGATCGGTGACGCTTGGGTTGCGCCGACCGATCTTGGGGGTCGCTGCCTTCTGGGCTGGTTTCAGGCGACGACTCTCAGGCGGCGACTCGCTCCGGCAGGCCCTGGATGGGCTCGACCGGAGGCTGGGGCTCGGCCAGGCGGGCCCGCACGATCTCCTCGACCGGGAGCGGGATCGCGGCGGCGCCGGCGCCGGCCGGGCGGGGCTTGGGGCGCTTCGACGGGGACGCGGCGCTGCCGCCCCGGCCCTCGTAGACGTAGAGGCCGTTGACCGGGTCGGGGGTCGCGTCGAGCGCGGCCGTCACCACCGGGAGGGCCCGGAATCGGTCCCACTCCTCTGTTTCGCGGAAGGCGATCTCCAGGACGACCCCGCCGGGCATGATCGTCCACTCCCAACGGCGTGCGCCGTTGGTCACGGCGGCCTCGAGCAGTGCCTCGCCGTAACCGTCCTTCCACCGCATTGCCGAGAGCACGCCGTCGCGCACCTCGATCGACCACCATCGGATGCTGCTCATGCGATCGAAGGTACGCCGCCGGGACGACCTCGGCCGCC
>NZ_BOML01000017.1 GCF_016862175.1 Paractinoplanes durhamensis
CACCGCGCCTCCCCTTGCCGTGCCCTCCGGCGGGACTTAGCATTCCGGCAATAATCCATTGATGTCGGTGAAACAGTCGAAGCATTTGTCGAAGCGCTTCGACGACCGATTTCGACAAACTCGTGGGAGATCTGGAGAGGACCATGCGAAGTCGCACTCTAGGGCTGTGCCTGGCGGCCGCCACGGGGATCTCGGTCGCCGCCGTCGCCGTCGCGCTGCCGGCCTCCGCGGCCACCGGCTGCACCGTCACCTACACCGTGAGCAGCCAATGGCCGGGTGGGTTCGGGGCCAACGTGACGATCAAGAACCTCGGTGACGCGGTCACCTCGTGGAGCCTGGTCTGGTCCTTCTCGGCCGGTCAGACGGTCACCCAGGCGTGGAATACCACGCTCACCCAGAGCGGTTCGTCGGTAACCGCGAAGAATGCCGGATACAACGGTTCGATCGCCACCAACGGGACCGCATCATTCGGTTTCAACGGATCGTGGAACGGCACGAATCCGGCACCGGCATCGTTCGCGCTGAACGGCACGACGTGCACCGGCGGCGTCAGCGGCACCACCGCGCCGACCACGGCACCGACGACCGCCCCGACCACCACCTCGCCCACCACCTCGCCCACCACCTCGCCCACAACCTCGGCACCGAGCGGGGTGCCGGCCGACGCGGTGTGGGTGGCCTCCGGGCAGTGGGACTCGTGGACCAACAACGGCTACACGCTGAACAACGACGTCTGGGGCGGCAGCGCCGGGTCGCAGACGATCTGGGCGCGGACCGGCACCAACTGGGGCGTGGTCGCCAACCACCCGCGCACCAGCGGCGTCAAGTCCTACCCGCACACCGGCAAGACCCTGAACCGGTCGCTGAGTTCGCTGAGCTCGATCGCCAGCTCGTTCAACGTGACGGTCCCGGCCGACGGTGACTACGAGACGGCCTACGACATCTGGGCCAACAACAACGCGTACGAAGTGATGATCTGGACCAACCAGAAGGGTGCGGTCGGCCCGATCGCCGAGTCGTACGACTCCAACGGCGCCGTCCCGACCGCGACCAACGTGTCGGCCGGCGGCCACACCTGGAACGTCTACCGCGGCTCCAACGGCTCGAACGCGGTCTACTCGTTCATCCGCACGGCCGGCAACACCAACGCGGCCTCCGTCGACGTCCTGTCGGTGCTCAACTGGCTGCGCACCAACGGCTGGTGGGGTGACGTGACGGTCGGCGACATCCAGTTCGGCTTCGAGCTGTCCGGCACGGCCGGCCAGTCCAACTTCACCTGCAACAGCTTCTCCCTGACGTACGCGTAGGAAATTGAAGTGGCGGTAGGTTCGGCACATGACCGCCACCGAGGACGAGGTCCGCTCGGTCTGCCTGGCCCTGCCCGAGGTGACCGAGCGGCTCAGCCACGGCTCGCCGGCCTTCTTCGTGCGCGGGAAGAAGACGTTCGTGATGCTCATGGTGGACGGTCACCACGACGCCGCCTTCCCGCAGCTGTGGTGCGCGGCCGCCCCCGGCAGTCAGCAGGAGCTGATCGCCGCCGACCCGGACCGCTTCTTCCGCCCGCCCTACGTGGGCCACCGAGGCTGGCTGGGCGTCCGCCTGGACCGCGACCCGGACTGGACCGAGATCGCCGAGGTCTGCACCGACGCGTACCGGGCGATCGCGCCCGCGACGCTGGTGTCCCGGTTGGATGGGGGAGAATGAGTGAACGCGCCGCGACCGGCGGGTCACGTTAATCTGCCGGTGTGAAGCTCAAGCTGAGCAAGCGTCAGATCGTGATCATCGCGGTGGCGGCGGTGGCCGTCTTCGCCGTGGTGGTCGGCCGGGGCCGCGGCGGTGAGAGCGGTCCGGAAAGCATCGACGCGGCCGCTCACCAGGCGTGTGCCGACTTCGCCGCGGGCTACCCGAAGGCGAAATCGAAGGCGTCCCGACTGACCCTGGCCGACAAGGTGACCGCCAACTCCAGCAAGTCGGACAACGACGAGATCCGCCGGCGGGCGACCGCGATGGGCGCCGCCGCGGGCGACAGCGATCCGGAGTGGAAGACGGCCGGCGACGCGCTCGCCACCGCCTGCAAGAGCGGCTGACGGCGATGGACTACGAGGAGCTCTACCGGAGCAGGCCGCCCTGGGAGATCGGCGGCCCGCAACCGGCCCTGGAGCGCGTCCTCGACGGCGAGGTCAACGGCCCGGCGGTGCTCGACATCGGCTGCGGCAGCGGCGACCTCGCGCTCGCCCTGGCCGGTCGGGGGTTCCAGGTCACCGCGGTGGACATCTCGGCCACGGCCGTCGAACAGGCAAGAGCCAAAGCAAAGGCAACCGGCTCGACCGTACGGTTCGAGGTGCGCGACGCCGCACGCGACCCGATCCCGGGCGGCCCGTTCGACGCGATCTTCGATTCGGGGTTGCTGCACTGGCTGGTCCGCTACGACTCGGGCACCGGCGAATACCTGGCCCGGCTGCCCGACCTCGCCGCGCCCGGCGCGCGGATCTTCGTGCTCGCGGCCGCAAAAGCCCGTAATCCCGGCGGCTGGGGCGTGACCGAGGAGCTGCTGCGGGCGGGCTTCGCCGAGCCGGCCTGGACCGGCACGACGATCGAGGAGACCGAGATCGCCGCCGAGTTCGACGGCCAGGCACTGACCCTCGGCGGCTTCCTGCTGCGGAGCCGGCGCGCCTCGTAGAACAGGCCTTAGTCCTCGGTGATGTCGGCGACGATCACGGTCACGTTGTCGGGGGCGCCGTTCTCCAGGGTGCGGTGCACCAGCTCGGCCGCGGCCGTCTTGCGGTCGGGGTTGGCCAGCAGGGTCTGGGCGATCACGCTGTCCTCCACATAGTCGGACAGGCCGTCGCTGCACAGCAGGAAGCGATCACCGGGCACCACCGGCACCATCCGGCCGGCCGGGCGGAACGGGCCACCCTGCACCGCCTGGGTGACCAGCGCGCGCTGCGGGTGCCGGCGGGCGTCGTCGGGGGTCAGCACGCCCTGGTCGACCAGCGCCTGGACGTAGGTGTCGTCCTTGGTGATCTGGGTCAGCTCGCCCTCGCGCACCAGGTAGCAGCGGGAGTCGCCGACGTTCAGCGCGGCCATCCGGTCGCCGGAGAGCAGCAGCGCGGTCACCGTGGTGCCCATGCCGTCGCGGGCGTCGTCGTCGGCGACGGCGGCCTCGATGCGTTCGTTGGCGGTCTGCAGCGCGGCGATCAGATCCTGCAGCGGCTCGCCGGTGTCCGGCATCTCGTCGACCACGGCCAGCGCATGCACCAGGATGTCGCTGGCCAGCTCCCCGGCGGGGAGCCCGCCCATGCCGTCCGCGACCACGAGAAGGCGGTTTCCGACGAAAACCGAGTCCTCGTTGTTGGACCGGACCAGGCCCTGATCGGTGGCGGCGACCGCCCGGACAACAAGCGTCATGTCACAAGACTGCCAAACGCCTAGGAAGAAGTCTCTAGTACGTCCTACGTAGTGTCCGCGGAAGACGTGCTATCGCGGCACAACAGGCACAACCCTACCGCCGTCCCCGGGCCCCCGCTCGTGCGTGTGGTCCGTAGGGTGTAGTGATGATGGCGGTGCCGATGGTGGGCCGGGCGCCCGCGCTGGACGAGCTGCGCCGGGCCTGGTCCCGCGTGCGGGCCGGCCGCGGCCCGGTCACCGCGGTCGTCACCGGAGCCCCCGGAACTGGGAAAAGTACCCTCGCCGCCGCGTTGCTCGAGGTCGGGGCGGGCGCGGCCACCGTGCTCACCGGGTCGGCCCGGCTGCATTCCCCGGCGCCCTACGACTGGCTGGCGGCGGTGCTGGCCGGCCGCGACACGAGCGGCCTGGACGTCCCGCCGGACGCGCTGGCCTGGCTGAAACAGGATCCGGATGTCCCCCGGGAGCGGTACACTCCGGACGCGCTCTTGCGGATCGCGGTCACGACCGTACGCGCGCTGGTGGGTGCTCTCCCATCCGTACTCGTAGTGGAAGATCTTCATGCTCTTGACCCGGCCTCGCTGAGTCTGATCGCCGAGCTCGCCGCGACCGACCTGCCGGTTCTGCTCCTGGTGACCAGCCAGCCGCCGGAGGCGGCGCTGTCGCCGCAACTCACCACCCGCACTCTCGCCCGCCTCGGCGGAAGACCCGGGGCCGTGCGGCGCCATCTGAGCGATCTCCTCCCGGCCGAGGTCGGCGAGGTACTCCAGCATGTGTACGGGGCGGAGGTGGCCTCGCCGGAGCTGGCCGAGGCCGTGTGGCGGCGCACCGACGGCAACCCCTACCGGCTGAGCGAGCTGATCGCGGTGGAGGGGGCGGCCGTCTGCGAGATCCCGCGGCCGAGCCCGGGAGTCGATCTGACCGATATGGCCGATCTGACCGCCCGCGAGCGCGAGGTGCTGGGTCTGCTGGCCGAGGGAATGGCGAACAAACAGATAGCGCGAGTTCTCGGTATCTCGGTCCGGACGGTGACCGTGCACGTGTCGAATCTGCTGCGTAAGACGGGTGCGGCGTCGCGCACCGAGGCGGCCCTGTGGGCCCTGTCCGGTCGCCGCTCGGGTGATCATCATGTGGGGTGGCGCGACAACCACACCGTGGCTCGGTCACAATCGTCGGCGTGACGACAGCGATCCATCAGCGCATTGCCTCCGAGCTCGGGGTCCGCGAGAACCAGGTCTCCGCGGCCGTCGAGCTGCTCGACGGTGGTGCCACCGTGCCGTTCATCGCCCGCTACCGCAAGGAGGTGACCGGCACCCTCGACGACACGCAGCTGCGCACGCTCGAGGAACGGCTCGGTTATCTGCGCGAGCTGGAGGACCGGCGCGCCGCGGTGCTGGAGTCCATCCGGACCCAGGGCAAGATGACCGACGAGCTGGAGCAGTCCATCCTCGCCGCCGACTCCAAGGCGCGGCTCGAGGACATCTACCTGCCGTTCAAGCCGAAGCGGCGGACCAGGGCGCAGATCGCCCGGGAGGCCGGCCTGGAGCCGCTCGCCGACCAGCTCTTCGGCGACGCCACCCTCGACCCGCGGGCGACCGCGGCGGCATTCGTCGACGCCGAGAAGGGCGTGGCCGACGAGGCCGCCGCCCTCGACGGGGCCCGGGCGATCCTCATCGAGCGCTTCGCCGAGGACGCCGACCTCATCGGTGAGCTGCGCGAGCAGATGTGGACCCGGGGCCGGCTGGTGGCCAAGGTGCGGGACGGCAAGCAGACCGACGGCGCCAAGTTCGCCGACTACTTCGACTTCGCCGAGCCGTACGCGAAGCTGCCCTCGCACCGGATTCTCGCCATGTTCCGCGGCGAGAAGGAGGACGTCCTCGACCTCACCATGGAGCCGCACCCGGAGGAGGACGAGGGCTACTTCGAGGCCCGCATCGCCGGCCGCAACGGCATCTCCGACCAGGGCCGGGCCGGCGACAAGTGGCTCACCGACACGGTCCGCTGGGCGTGGCGCACCCGGGTGCTCATCCACCTCGGTGCCGACCTGCGGGTCCGGCTGTGGCAGGCGGCCGAGGACGAAGCGGTCCGGGTCTTCGCCGCCAACCTGCGTGACCTGCTGCTGGCCGCGCCGGCCGGCACCCGCACCACGATGGGCCTCGACCCGGGCTTCCGCACCGGCGTGAAGGTGGCGGTGGTCGACGCGACCGGCAAGGTGGTCGCGACCGACACGATCTACCCGCACGTGCCGCAGAACAAGTGGGACGAGTCGATCCACCGGCTGGCCGCGCTCGCCTCGAAGCACAACGTCGACCTGATCGCGATCGGCAACGGCACCGCCTCGCGGGAGACCGACAAGCTGGCCGGGGAGCTGATCAAGCGGCACCCCGAGGCCACGCTGACCAAGGTGATGGTCTCCGAGGCCGGCGCGTCGGTCTACTCCGCCTCCGCGTACGCCTCGCAGGAGCTGCCCGGCATGGACGTGTCGCTGCGCGGCGCGGTCTCGATCGCCCGCCGCCTGCAGGACCCGCTCGCCGAGCTGGTGAAGATCGACCCGCGCTCGATCGGTGTCGGGCAGTACCAGCACGACCTGGCCGAGTCCAAGCTGTCCAAGTCGCTCGACGCGGTGGTGGAGGACTGTGTGAACGCGGTCGGCGTGGACGTCAACACCGCGTCGGCGCCGCTGCTCACCCGGGTCTCCGGGATCGGCGCGGGCCTCGCGGAGAACATCGTGCTGCACCGCGACTCGAACGGGCCGTTCCGCACCCGCGACGACATCAAGAAGGTCGCCCGGCTCGGGCCGAAGGCGTTCGAGCAGTGCGCCGGCTTCCTCAAGATCCCGGACGGGGACAACCCGCTCGACTCGTCCGGCGTGCACCCCGAGTCCTACCCGGTGGTCCGCACCATCCTGGCCACCACCAGCGCCGACATCAAGACGGTGATCGGCAACAGCCCGCTGCTGCGGGCGCTGCGGCCGTCCGATTTCGTGACCGACACCGTCGGCCTGCCGACCGTCACCGACATCCTCAAGGAGCTGGAGAAGCCGGGCCGCGACCCGCGGCCCGAGTTCACCACCGCGACCTTCGCCGAGGGCGTCGAGAAGATCGCCCACCTCAAGCCGGGGATGATCCTGGAGGGCGTGGTCACCAACGTGGCCGCGTTCGGGGCGTTCGTCGACATCGGCGTCCACCAGGACGGCCTGGTGCACGTGTCGGCGCTGTCCAACACGTTCGTGAAGGACCCGCGCGAGGTGGTCAAGTCCGGCGACGTCGTGAAGGTCCGGGTGGTCGAGGTCGACGAGGCGCGCAAGCGGATCTCGCTGACCATGCGGCTGACCGACGAGCCGGTGCGCAAGCCGCGCGGCGAGGACGACAAGCCGGGCCAGCCCCGCCAGGGCGGACAGCCTCGCCAGGGCGGACAGCCCCGCCAGGGCGGCGGCCCCCGTCAAGGCGGTCAGGGCGGCGGTCAGCGTCAGGGTGGTGGCGGCGGCGGTCAGCGTCAAGGCGGCGGTCAGCGTCAGGGTGGCGGCGGTCAGGGCGGTCAGCGTCAGGGTGGTGGCGGGAAGCCGGCTCCGGTCAACGACGAGATGGCGGCCGCGCTGCGCCGGGCCGGCTTGATCAAGGACTAGAACGTGGTGCTGGGGGCTCAGCGCGAGCCGAGCCCCCAGATCCGCACGTTGCTGAACGCCACGTCGTAGGGGCCCTCCTCGGGCGCGCCCCGCTCGGTGTAGACGCCGAGCAGCACCCGGCCGCCGGTGATCTCCGGGTCGGCCAGCGGAACGGTGCCGACCTGCACGCCGTCCCGCAGCACGGTGGCCTGGCCGTCGAGCGCCTGGATCTCGATCGTGGTGGCCGCCTCGTTCACCCCGATCGGGATGTCGAGCGGGAACGTCCGCGTCGTAGCGACCAGCTGGTCCTTGTGCGTACCCAGATAGATGTTCTTCTCGCAGACCCGCAGCAGGTAGCCGTGCCAGGGGGCGAAACGGAACCAGATGCCGGCGCAGCTGTCCTCGGTCAGCAGCCGCACGCCGACCTCGACCCGGAAGTTGTCGGGCACGCCCTCCTCCGGGCCGGAGCAGCGGTAGACGCCCTTGGTGTCCCGGTGGGCGATCAGGCCGCCGTCGAACGTGCAGGACGCCTTCTCCGCGGGGAGCGTCTTGGGCTGCCAGAAGCGCGGGCCGGTCAGGTTGTCGTCGATCAGCAGGGTATCCACCGACGACGGGGTGGCCGAGGGCTGGATGTCGGTCGGTTGCACCGAGGCCACCGCCCGCTCACCCCGGTCCGAGCCGAGCACCGTCATCAGCGCGCCCGCCACCACGGCCAGCACCAGCGCGGCCACCGCGAACGGCAGGAACCAGCGGCGGCGCGGCTCGGGCGGCGGCGGGCCGGGCGGGGAGGTGGGCACCGCCGAGATCGGCACCGTGACGATCGAGTTCTCCTCGTAGCCGACCAAGGTCAAGCCGGTCGGGCCGGCCGGGACCCGCACCCCGGTGACGGCCTGCGCCTCGACCGCCGCCGCCCGCAGGTCCGGCTGGTCGGCCAGGGCCGCGGCGGTGGCGGCCGGCCGGGACGGGCCGGAGATCAGCAGGTCGAGCAGCTCGCGGGCGCTGGGCCGGTTGGCCGGGTCCTTCTCCAGGGCGTGGCCGACCAGGTCGCGCAGCGGACCGGACAGGCCGGACAGATCGGGCGGCTGGGTGAGGATGCGGGCCGCGGTGGCCGGCGGCGAATCGGCCGCGAACGGGGTGCGGCCGGTGCCCGCGTACGCCACCACGCCGCCCCACGCGAACACGTCGGCGGCCGGGGTGAGCGGGGCGGAGCCGTCGCCGAAGCGTTCCGGCGACATGTACGCCACGGTGCCGACCATCTGGGACGTGTCGGTGTGGCCGCTGGTCGCCTCGACGTGCCGGGCGATGCCGAAGTCGATCACCTTGGGGGAGCCGGGCGCGAGCAGCACGTTGCGCGGCTTCAGATCGCGGTGGATCACCCCGGCGCCGTGGATCGCGGTCAGCGCGGTCGCCACCCCGATCGCGACACTGTGCAGATTGGCCGCGGTGAGCGGGCCACGCTCCTCGACGACGTGCGCCAGGGTGGGGCCGTCCACGTACTCGACGACCAGGTAGGGGCTCTCGTGGTCGGGGTCGGCGTCGAGGACCTCGGCGGTGCAGAACGGCGGCACCTGCCGGGCGCGGGCGACCTCGCTGCGGAACCGGCGGCGGAACTCGTCGTCGGGCGCCAGATCGGCGCGCACCACTTTGACGGCGACCAGCACCCCGGCGGCCGAGCGGGCGAGATAGACCGTCCCCATGCCGCCCTCGCCGAGCCGGCCGACGATCTCGTAGTCGCCCAAGGCACGCGGGTCGTGCGGGCGCAGAGGCTCCGTACGCTCCCCAGACATTGTTGTGACCGTCCCCCCGAACTCAGCGCCGTCACTCTATCGGGCGGCTCTTCCGGTGCGAAGGGCAGCCGCACAAGTTGGCGCCGAACCGTCATGCTTGCTCGATGGATGAGCGCCTCGCGGTCGCGCCGGTCGTGCCCGGATTCGGCACGGCGATCCACTCGGTGGCCCGGGTGGTCGCGTTCTACGCCGGTGGTTCGATCGGGTCCGGCGACTACCGGCCCGGGATCAGCGACCTCGACCTGGTCGCGGTGGTCGAGGCGCCGCTGACCCGTTACCGCCGGGCCCGCCTCCGCGAGCTGCACCGGGTGATCGGCCCGGCCAAGCTGCACTGCGCCTACGTGCCCGCCGACGATCTCGCGGATATCGCCGCGAAGCACGTCAATTGGGCGCACGAGCAGATGTTCCGGCGGCCGCTCAGCGGCATCGCCCGCGGCGAGCTGCACCAGTTCGGGGTGACCGTGTCCGGCCCGCCGCCCGCCGAGCTGATCCCGCCGGTCTCCCGCGAGCAGCTCGCCGAGGCCGCCCGCGACGAGCTGCGCGGCTACTGGGCCGGCGCGGTCCGCCGGACCACCGTGTGGCGCACCGACCTGCACGTCGACCTCGGACTCACCACCGTCTCCCGGGCCGACGAGACGATCGCCACCGGCCGGCTGATCACCAAGCGGGAGGCGATCGACCGGCTGCCGTCGCTGGGTGTCCCCGACACGCTGGCCGACGAGATCCGGCGGCGCCGGGCCGGCGAGCGGGTCACGCTCACCGACGAGCAGATCGGCGATCGCGCGACCCTGGTCCGTCGCCTGATGCGCGACCACCTCCGGCGGTTGCTGACTATCCTCGGCTGATGCTCATCACCACGGAACGGCTGATCCTGCGGCGCTTCCGGCCGGCCGACGCGCCGGTGCTCGCCGACTACCGCTCCGACCCCGATGTCGCCCGCTACCAGTCGTGGGACGCGCCGTTCCCGCTGCTGAAGGCGGAGGCGGCGGTGGCGAGCTTCATGGAGTCCTCGCCGGACATCCCCGGCTGGTTCCAGTATGCGATCGAGCGCATCGAGGACCGCCGGCTGATCGGCGACGTGGCGGTCCGGATGCACGACAACCGGAAGCAGGCCGAGATCGGCTTCAGCCTGGCCACGGCGTACCAGAAGCAAGGTTTTGCGACCGAGGCCGTGCGGGCCGTGCTGGACCGGCTGTTCCGCCTGCAGGGCCTGCACAAGGTGACCGGGGAGTGCGACGCCCGCAACGTGGCGTCGGCCGGCCTGATGGAGCGACTCGGCTTCACCCGGGAGGGCACGCTGCGGCAGCAGACCTTCATCAAAGGCGAGTGGACCGATGACCTGATCTACGGGGTGCTCGCGACCGAATGGCTGACCGGGGAATAGACGCGGCTGGCTATCTTGAGCGCATGGCCGTCGTCGCCTCCGGAATTCTGTGCCTCGGCGTGTGCATGGTGCTGGTCACCGGCATCTTCGCCCTGATCAGCGCGAGCAATCTGCGCCTGGCCCGGCTGCTGCGCCGGACCCCGCCGACCCCGATCGGCACCTGGCCGGCCCGGCGCGGCCGGGTCACCACCGAGGCAACGGTGGAGTACGGCGCGGCCGGCCCGCAGGTCGGCCCGCTCAGCGGCAAGGAGTGCGCGTGGTACGAGATGACGCTGACCCGCGCCGACCGCAGCTCCGACACGCCCAGCCGGCACTCCGAGGCCGGCACGACCCCGGCGCCGGCCGGGCTGACCGACGGCAGCGGGTGGGTGGCGATCGACAACCGGCTCCTCACCGACCGCTTCGGCGACGCCAAGTCCTATGAGGCGCCGCCGGTCTGCGAGGTGACCACCCGCACCTACGAGCGCGGTTCCGAGCGGCCGTCGTGGGTCACCGAGAAGATGGCCAAGAGCCTCGGTTTCACCGAGACCTTCGTGATGACCGAGGTACGCCTGCCGCACGGCCTCCCGGTGTTCGCGATGGGCCGGCTGTCGAACGGCTTCGTGGGCCCGACCGGCTACGCCCGCATCATCAAGGGCACGTGGGCCGACCTGATCAAGCAGACCGAGGACGACCTGTCCTTGATGACGAAGACCATCCCGGCCTTCATCGCGATCGGCGCGATCATCGGCGTCGCCGGTTTCTTCCTGCTGCTCTACGTGACCACCGGCCACCTCACCTGGTGACCCGGGAATCGGTCAGGACGATCGTGCCGGCCGGGTCCTCGCAGCGCACCCGCAGGGTCAGCTTCTCCGCCCTGTCGATGGCCGCACTCAACGCTTTGGGGGCGGTAGGCGTGGCCCGGGTCTGCGTGGTGACCTCGGTGGTGGTCAGGGTGTTGTCGCGCTCCCGGGTGTCGGTGAGGAGGGTGACATGGGTGACCGACTGCTGGTCGGCGCCGGCCGGATAGTACGGACGGACCGTCGCGTCGAACTGCACATACCGCCCGCGGACCAGGAACGTCACGTCGGAACTCTGATCGCCGGTCTGATTGGACGGACATCGGATCGCCAGCGGGTGACTCGCGTAGCCGTCCTTACCCCGGATCTGCCGGGGCACCTCGACGAGCCGGTCGCCGCCGGCCTCCGGCGGAAGGAAGCCGTCCGCGTCGAGGAACACGCCGGCTTCGGCGACGGTCGGCCCGGAGGTGGGTGTGGTGCCGGTGGCCACGGGCTTGGCCGTCACCTGAGTCGGGCCCGGCGCCGGCGATGGGTTGCTCTGCCGGGGAATCAGCCAGGCCAGGACCGCTATCACCAGGCTGAGCCCACCGATGACGGTGCCCAGCACGGTCGCGACACCGGACCAGCGATGCCAGCGGCTGGGCGGATCGCCGGGATCGGTCGATTTCTGATGCAGCGTTGAGGTCACGGGCCCGCCTGCGAGGAGTGTTGGATCGATAGCGGCGCCACATTGTGGCTTAACAGAGAAAGATCATGTTTGACGCTGATTGACGGGTTTCGGACAGATGCTCGCGTTGGATCACACGGTACGGTGCCGGAGAAATCGCGCACAGTGATCAAATCTGCTGAGGTTCGAGCCACCTATGACCACACCCAACCCTTTCGGACAGCCACCATCAGGACCGCAGCCACCCGGGCCGCATTCGCCGGCACCGGGCCAGGGTCCGCAGCAATCACCCAATGTGTACGGCAGCAGTCGAGTCGTTCCTCCGCAGCCCGCTGCTCCAGCCCCGCCCGCATCCAAGTCGGCCGGCGGCCCGCAACCGCCACTCGCTTCCCCGTCCACCGCTCCTTCGGCACCGAAGCCGCCACCGGCGACCGGGCGGGGTGCCCGCCTTTTCACGGCCGGGGCGGCCGGGGTCGCGGTGCTTCTCGCCCTGGTTGCGGTGGCGCTCGCGTGGCGGGCCAACGGCCGTGCCGACGAGGCCTTCGACAAGGCCTCCACTCAGATCGCCGGGCAGCCGGCCACTCCGCCGCCCACTCAGGAGGCGCCCACTCAGGAGCCGGCCACCGAGCCGACGGTGGAGCCGACCACGGAGCCGGCCTCGGAGGAGACCGGTACACCGACGCTCGACGCGCAGACGAAGTACACCGTCAAGTACTCCGGCAAGTCACTGAAGATCGCCACCTCCCGGTGCGGCGAATCCACCAACATCGACCTGGACGAGCCCAGGGTCGGCGTGGAGGCCGCCAGCAGGGACTTCACGGTGAACCCGGCCTGCACGAGCAGCGGCGCCAGCATCACGCTCAACGGCGGCGTGGACGGCAGCCTGGCTGGCTCGCCCCAGGTGAAGCCGGTCGAATGCAACGAACTGATCCAGCTCAGCCCTCTGCCGCAAGGAAACAAGGCGATCCGCACCGGCCAGGTCTATTGCATCAATACCTCGCGGGACGCGGCCCGGGTCACCGCGAACACCTGGAAGATGGTCGTGCTCGAGGTGACCGCGATCGCGCAGGACGGCACCGTCACCTTCAAGGCGTCGGCCTGGGACATTCCGTTGTAACCCGTCACTCGGTGACGTGGCGCAGCATCGTGCGGTGCAGGGCCTCGGCGTAGGGGCCGATCTCCTTCTCCAAGGCCGCCGCCTGCTCCTCGTCGAGCAACACGGCGGCGTCGGACGGGGGCTGGGCGGCCAGCCACTGGTGCCGGCGGCCGGCGGGCGGGTGCGAGGCGAACAGCGTGGCGTGGGTGCGGATCGAGAGCTGGCGCCAGGCCGGGGCGGTTTCGATCTCGCGCTCGCGGACCGCGCGCAGCATGCGGCGCCACGTGGCCGCGGCCTCGCCCTTCGGGACGTAGTGCTGCACGTAGCCGGTCAGGGTGGGCAGCATCGCCAGCACGTCCATCGTCTCCAGGGCGGTCGCGCTTCCGGCGACCCTGGCCGCGGCGGCGTCGGCCCGCAGTTCCACGGTCCGGTCGTCCTGGGCGCCGAGCACGTTCACGCCGACGTGGGCGGCGAAGAGCAGCCATGAGATCGAGCCGCCGATCACCTGCCAGAGGAACAGGGCGATGGTGGCCGGCGGGTTCAGGCCGAGCTCCCAGGCCGAGATCCGCGGCGGCCGGACCAGGCGGGACAACCGGCCGAAGGTGTAGCGGGCGGGCGAGGTCAGGGTGCCGCGCCGGACGTCGGCGTACTTCAGGTGGCCCAGCTCGTGGCCGAGGACGGCGACCAGTTGGGCCGGGGTCAGCACCAGCAGCAATGGCACGCCGATGGTGAGGACCCGCAGCGGACGCGGCCCGACCGTGGTCACGCCCGCGTTCCAGGCGAAGTCGAAGAGCAGGACGTCGGGCTTCGGCGCGTCCAACTCGGCGGCGATCCGGTCGATCAGGGTGTGGATGGCCGGCGCGTTGGTGATCTCGACCCGGTACGAGTTCTTGAGCAGGCGCTTGAGCCGGGTGAAGCGCGGCCGGATCAGGACCGCCAGGAACAGCAGGACCAGGCCGAGGACGATCGGGAAGAACGGTCCGCCGAGGATGATCAGGACGAGGCCACCGGCGATCAGGGCCAGCATCGCCATCATCACCGCCGAGGAGAGGGCCACCAGGAAGCGGTGGTTGCGGCTCAGCACCGGGGCGGCCGTCTCGGCCAGCAGCCGATGTGAGCGAAAGCCGGCCTCGTGGTCGGAGCGGGACATCCGCCGCCAGAACCAGCTGTCGTGCGGGTTCTCGGCGAAGTGGTCGAGGTTCCACTCGCACGCGCCGCACCACGGCTCCGCCTCGGGCAGCCGGGTCAGCGCGGTGGCACAGGTGGGGCAGCGGTCGCCCTCGATCGTCGGCACGGCGGAGATGATGCGGCACGGACAGCAAACGGCGCGACCCCGGTTCGGCCGAACCGGGATCGCGCCGACAAAACGACTACTGCTGGTAGCGCAGCCAGACCGCGCCGAGCGGGGGGATGCGCAGCGAGACCGAGGCGTTGAAGCCGTGCCACGGGATCTCCTCGGCCGTCACCTCGCCCAGGTTGCCGACGCCGGAGCCGCCGTACAGCTCGCTGTCGGTGTTGACCACCTCTTGCCACTTTCCGGTGCGGGGGAGGCCGATGCGGTAGCCCTCGTGCGGGACCGCGGCGAAGTTGACGATGCAGGCCAGGGCGTCGCCGTTGGGCGCGAAGCGTACGAAGGAGAAGGTGTTGTGTTGTGAGTCCTCGCTGGTGATCCAGCGGAAGCCGGACGGGCTGGTGTCCTGCGTCCAGATCGCCGGGGTCTCCTTGTAGACCCGGTTGAGGTCCTTGACCAGGCCCTTCACGCCGCCGAAGGCCGGGTTTTCGAGCAGGCCCCAGTCCAGGCCGCGCTCCTCGGACCACTCCCGCATGTCGCCCATCTCGCTGCCCATGAACAGCAGCTGCTTGCCGGTGAACGCCCACATGAAGCCGAGCAGCGCGCGGGTGTTGGCCAGCTTCTGCCACTCGTCGCCGGGCATCTTGCCGGCCAGCGAACCCTTGCCGTGCACGACCTCGTCGTGGCTGATCGGCAGGATGTAGTTCTCGCTCCAGGCGTAGACCGTGGCGAAGGTCATCTGGTGGTGGTGCCACTGCCGGTAGATCGGCTCCTTCTCCATGTAGGACAGGGTGTCGTTCATCCAGCCCATGTTCCACTTGAAGCCGAAGCCCAGGCCGCCGAGGTGGGTCGGGCGGGTGACGCCCGGCCACGCCGTCGACTCCTCGGCGATGGTGACCACGCCGGGGTTGTTCTTGTAGACGGTCGCGTTCATCTCCTGCAGGAAGCTGATCGCGTCCAGGTTCTCCCGGCCGCCGTATTGATTAGGCGTCCACTCCCCGTCCTTCCGGGAGTAGTCCAGGTAGAGCATCGAGGCCACGGCGTCGACCCGCAGGCCGTCGGCGTGGAACTCCTCGCACCAGTAGACGGCGTTGGCGACCAGGAAGTTGCGCACCTCCTTGCGGCCGAAGTCGAAGACGTACGTACCCCAATCGGGGTGTTCGCCCCGGCGCCAGTCGCCGTGCTCGTAGAGCGGGGTGCCGTCGAAGCGCGCGAGGGCCCACTCGTCCTTCGGGAAGTGCGCGGGCACCCAGTCGAGGATGACGCCGATGCCGGCCTGGTGCAGCTTGTCGACCAGGTAGCGGAACTCGTCGGGGTTGCCGAAGCGGGAGGTGGGGGCGAAGTAGCCGGTGACCTGGTAGCCCCAGGAACCGCCGAACGGGTGCTCCATCACCGGCATCAGCTCGACGTGCGTGAAGCCGGTCTCGACCACGTAGTCGACCAGCTGCTCGGCCAGCTCCACGTAGGAGAGGCCGGGCCGCCACGAACCCAGGTGCACCTCGTAGGCGCTCATCGGCTCCTGGTGCCACTGCTTGGTGGCCCGCTCGGCCAGCCAGTCGGAGTCCTGCCAGTCGTACGTCGACTCCCACACCACCGACGCGGTGGCCGGCGGGATCTCGGTGTGCTGGGCCAGCGGGTCGGCGTGCTCGCGCCACGCGCCGTCCCGGCCGAGGATCTTGAACTTGTAACGGTTGCCGACCTGCGCGCCGGGGATGTAGAGCTCCCAGACGCCGCTGCTGCCCAGCGACCGCATCGGCCATCCGTCGTACGGGCCCCAGCCGGCGAAGTCGCCGACCACCTGGACGCCGCGGGCGGCCGGCGCCCACACCGCGAACGCGACGCCGGTGCCGCGCGGCTGGGCGCCGAGCACCCGCCACAGCTTCTCGTGCCGGCCCTCGCCGATCAGGTGCAGGTCGAGCTCGCCCAGCGTGGGCAGGTGACGGTACGGGTCGTCGAACTCGGTGCCGTCCACGTCGAGGCGGTAGTCGAGGACCGTGCCGGGCACCTCGGCGGCGAAGATGCCGGCATCGTGGATCTTGGTCATGTCGGCCCGCTCGCCGCCGTAGACGACCGTCACCTTCTCGGCGCCCTTGCGCAGGGTGCGGATCACGGTGTGATCGCCGCTGGGGTGCGCGCCGAGGACGGCGTGCGGGTCGTGCGTCTCACCGGCCGCCACGCCGTTCATGGCGCGCTGGTCGGCGGCGAGCGAGGAGGCGGGATGGCCGATCACGGGGGTGACTCCTTAGAAAGTGGTTCGTCCGACCAGGCGGGCGATGGATCGCAACGGGATCCGCAGCCATCCGGGCCGGTGCCGGGCTTCGTATGCGGCCTCGTAGACCGCCTTGTCCAACTCGTACGCCGCGAGCAGCGCACCCTGGGTTCGTGGGTCGAGGCCGGAGGCGTGTGCGTAACCATCGCAGAAGGCGGCCCGGTTGCGGTCCACCCACTCCCGGGCGCGGGCGGCCAGATGCTCCTCGTCGTCGGAGTCGACGAGCAACTGGTAGGCGGCGTACTCGTAGCTGCGCAGCACGCCGGCGACGTCGCGCAGCGGGGAGTCCGGCAGGCGCCGCTGGTCGAGCGGCACCCCGGGCTCACCCTCGAAGTCGATCAGCAGCCACGCCTCGGGGGTGCGCAGCACCTGGCCGAGGTGCAGGTCGCCGTGCACCCGCTGGACCGTGACCTCTTCGCCGTCGAGGGCCCGGAACTGCTCCTCGATGGTCGGAACGTACTGCTCCAGCTCGCCGACCGAGGCGGCCGCCTGGCGCAGCCGGGCCAGCACCGCGTCGAGCGGGAACGGCGCCGGGCCGGAGCCGAGCTCGGCGGCCAGGTCGGCGTGCACCGACGCGACCGCCTCGCCGAGCCGGTAGGACTCGCCCTGGAAGTCGCCGCCGACCTCGTCGGCGCCCATCTCGGCGTCGGCGAACAGGTCCCGGGCGCTGGCGGTGGCCATCGCCCAGCCCTCGGCCGAGTTGCCGGCGAACGCGGTCACCATGCCCAGCGGGCACGGCTCGCCGCTCTCGGTGGTCTCGAACGAGCCGAGCAGCTTCGCCACGTGCGGGTTGCCGCGCCGGCCGAGCACCTGGTTGAGCTCGATGTCGGGGTTGATGCCGTTGGAGACCCGGCGGAACACCTTGAGGATCGCGTCCTCGCCGAAGATCACGCTGGTGTTGCTCTGCTCGGCGTCGAACACCCGCGGCCACGACTCGTCGCTGGGGAACGTGGCGTACGGCTCCGGCTCGAAGATCACGTCGTCGACCGAGCTGCCGCCGGCCACCAGGGACAACAGGTAGCGGGCGGCGCCCGGGTCGTAGAGCGCGTCGTAGCCGGTGCGGCCCTCGACCGTGCCGATGGTGGCCACGCTGCTGTACTCGGCCATCGGCCGGTTGTCCCAGGCGACGATCACCTGGTAGCGCTCGGAGCTGCCGTCGGTGTAGGCGACGTCGACCAGGATCAGGTCGAGGTTGTCGCCGAGTTTCGTCGACGACCCCTCGGAGACGGTCGACAGGGTGCGCGCCTTGCCGGCGTACCAGCGCTGCTTCGGCAGCCATTCCGCGAAGGGCAGCGTCATTGCTTCTCCTCCGACCTGCACAGCTGGAACCAGTAGAAGCCGTGTCCGGGCAGCGTCAGAAGGTAGGGCAGCTGGCCGATCCGCGGGAAGTTCACGTGCCCGGTCAGCTCGACCGGCGTGTACCCGTTCCAGTGCTGCAGGTTGAGCTCGATCGGTTGCGGGAAGCGCGACAGATTGTTCACGCAGAGGACGACGTCGTCGCCGTTCTCGCGCAGGTAGGCGAGCACCGACGGGTTCGATCCGCCCAGCTCACGGAAGGTGCCGACGGCGAATGCGTCGTGCCGGCGGCGGACCGCGAGCATCGTCCGGGTCCAGTTGAGCAGCGACGTGGAGCTGTCCCGCTGGGCCTCCACGTTGACCGCCTGGTACCCGTACACCGGGTCCTGGTTGGCCGGGAGGTAGAGCCGGCCGGGGTTGGCGGTGGAGAAGCCGGCGTTGCGGTCGGGCGTCCACTGCATCGGGGTGCGCACGCCGTCGCGGTCACCGAGCCAGATGTTGTCGCCCATGCCGATCTCGTCGCCGTAGTACAGCACCGGCGAACCGGGCAGCGACAGCAGCATCGCGGTGAACAGCTCGATCTGATTGCGGTCGTTCTCCAGCAGGGGGGCGAGTCGCCGGCGGATGCCGACGTTCGCTTTCATCCGCGGGTCCTTGGCGTACTCCGAGTACATGTAGTCGCGTTCCTCGTCCGTCACCATCTCGAGGGTCAGCTCGTCGTGGTTACGCAGGAAGATGCCCCACTGGCAGTTGTCCGGAATGGCCGGCGTCTGGGCCAGGATCTCGGAGATCGGAAAACGCGATTCCCGGCGTACGGCCATGAAGATCCGTGGCATCAGCGGGAAGTGGAACGCCATGTGGCACTCGTCGCCACCGGTCTTCGGATCGCCGAAATACTCCACCACATCGGCCGGCCACTGATTCGCCTCGGCCAGCAACACCCGGCCCGGGAACTCGTCGTCGATCACCTTGCGGCAGTGCTTGAGGAACGAGTGCGTCTCCGGCAGGTTCTCGCCGTTGGTGCCCTCCCGCTCGTACAGGTAAGGGACCGCGTCCAGCCGGAAACCGTCGATGCCGATGTCGAGCCAGAAGCGGAGACAGTCGAGCATCGCCTCCTGCACGGCCGGGTTGTCGTAGTTGAGGTCGGGCTGGTGGGAGAAGAACCGGTGCCAGAAGAACTGCCGGCGCACCGGGTCGAACGTCCAGTTCGACTCCTCGGTGTCCACGAAGATGACCCGGGCGTCCTGGTACTTGTCGCTGGTGTCGCTCCAGACGTAGAAGTCGCCGTACGGCCCGTCCGGGTCCCGCCGCGACTCCTGGAACCACGCGTGCTGGTCGGAGGTGTGGTTCATGACCAGGTCGGTGATCACCCGGATGCCGCGCTTGTGGGCCGCGTCGAGCAGCGCCACGAAGTCTTCCACCGTGCCGAACTCCGGCAGCACCTTGTAGAAGTCGCGGATGTCGTAGCCGCCGTCGCGCAGCGGCGAGTCGTAGAACGGCGGCAGCCAGAGGCAGTCGACGCCGAGCCATTGCAGGTAGTCGAGCCGTTCGATCAGGCCGCGCAGGTCGCCGGAGCCATCCGAGCTGGAGTCGTAGAAGGCCCGGACCAGGACCTCGTAGAACACCGCCCGCTGGAACCATGTCGCGTCCGCGGGCAGCGCTCGCGCGTGCCCGAAGTCCTCGGCGGTGGGGTGCTCGACCACGCCGTCCTCGACGTGGCTGCCCTCCGCCGGATCGTACGCCGGGTCGAGATCGTCACTCAGGTCCATTGCTTTCCCACCTACCCACCCGCAGGTACTTGAATCAGTTGCGTTGCTGCAACACGAAGATGTGCGCCGGCTCGACGTAGGGGTCGATCCGGACGGCGTTGTGCTGGCCCCACTCGTACGTTGTCCCGGTGATCTGGTCGATCACCGTGAACCGCTCGTGCCAGTCCATGCCCAGCTCGGGCATGTTGAGCGTGACGTTGCCCCACTGGACGTTGCTCGAGTCGAAGGAGACGACAACCAGAACGGTGTTACCGGTCTCAAGGTCACGCTTGGAGAAGACGAGCAGCGCGCCGTTGTCGACCTCGTGGAAGCGCAGGTTGCGCAGCCAGTGCAGAGCGGGGTTCTCCGCCCGGACCTTGTTGAGCCGGGTGATGTACGGAGCGAGGGACCGGCCGGAGCGCTCGGCAGCCGCCCAGTCACGCGGCTTGAGCTCGAACTTCTCGTTGTCGACGTACTCCTCGGCACCGGCCCGGGCGACGTGCTCGAACAACTCGTACCCGGAATACATGCCCCAGGACGGCGTGAGCATGCTGGCCAGCACCGACCGAATCTTGAACATCGGCGGGCCGCCGTGCTGCAGCGTCTCGTGCAGGATGTCGGGCGTGTTGGGCCAGAAGTTGGGCCGCATCCAGTCCAGCGAGGCGATCAGCTGGCCCATGTACTCGCGCATCTCCCAGGCCGTCGTGCGCCAGGTGAAATACGTGTAGGACTGGGTGAAGCCGATCTTGCCGAGGCCGTTCATCATGGCCGGCCGGGTGAACGCCTCGGCCAGGAACAGCACGTCCGGGTCGGTTTCCTTGATCTTCGCGATCAGCCACTGCCAGAAGTTGAGCGCCTTGGTGTGCGGGTTGTCGACCCGGAAGATCTTGACGCCGTTGTCGATCCAGTGCCGGACCACGCGGTAGACCTCGTCGCGCAGCGCCCGGTAGTCGTTGTCCCAGTTCAGCGGGTAGATGTCCTGGTATTTCTTGGGCGGGTTCTCGGCGTACGCGATGGTGCCGTCGGCCTTGGTGGTGAAGAACTCCGGGTGCGACTTGACCCAGGGATGGTCGGGCGCGGCCTGCAGCGCGAGGTCGAGCGCCACCTCCAGGCCGTTGTCCTTCGCGACCTGGAGGAAGTAGCGGAAGTCCGCCAGGGTGCCGAGCTCGGGGTGGATGGCGTCGTGGCCACCCTCGTCGGAGCCGATCGCCCACGGCGAGCCGACGTCGACCGGGCGGGCCGCCAGGGTGTTGTTGCGGCCCTTGCGGTTGATCTTGCCGATCGGGTGGATCGGCGGGAGGTAGAGCACGTCGAAGCCCATCGCCGCGACCGCCGGGATCCGCTGGGCCGCGGTGCGGAACGTGCCGTGCTTGATCGGCGTCGACTCCGGGCCGATCTCGGCGCCCTCGGAGCGGGGGAAGAACTCATACCAGGCCGAGTAGAGGGCGCGCTTGCGGTCGACCCAGACCGCATAGGACCGGGTGGTGGTGACCTGCTGCCGGACCGGGTTGGACCAGAGCAGCTCCTCCAGGTCGAGCGCGGGGGAGACCCGGGCGAACAGCGACTGCTGGTCGTCGCGCAGCGCCACGGCGGCGGCGCGGACCCGCTCCTCGTCCTCGTGCGCCACGATCTTGAGGGCCAGGTCGAGCACCTCGGCGCCGTCGGCCAGGTCGTTCGCCAGGTCCTCCAGACCCTGGCCGGCGCCGATCTTCTTGACCACCGCGTCGCGCCAGGTCCGGTAAGGATCCTCGAACGCCTCCACGGTGAACGTCCACCGGCCGACCCTGTCCGGCCGGATCAGGCCGTGCCACTGGTCGAGGCCGGGCTCGCCCGGTCGCATCCGGGTGAACGGTTCGGATTCGCCGTCGGGGCCGCGCCATACCACGTTCACGCCGAGGGCGTGATGTCCTTCGCGATAGGACGTCGCGGAAACCGGCACGAATTCACCGACGACTGCCTTGGCCGGGTATCGGCCACAGGACACGGACGGCGTTACGTCTTCGATAGGAAAACGACCGGTCATGATCTCCACCGTAGTCAGCGGGGCGGGCACGGGCGCGGCGAACTAGCACCGCCGTCAGGGCATACTTCTCCGCAGGGGAGGCACCGCAAACGACGAGCGTGCCGATGCGTCAAACCTACCGGAGAGCGCTCAGGCCGGCTCCTCCAGGAGCGGTCGTGCGCCGCCGGTGAATTTCGACAGTTCGCCCCGATGAAGCATTCGCTTGCGCTTAACCGTTTTGATCATCGGCACGTTACCGGCCAGCAAAATCACGTCTCCCGCGCACCACCGGTTCATCGGCCGGACGGCGCTGGGGAGCGCGTTGGTTGCCGGCCGGTCCCACTCCGGTGACCCTGCTCAGATCGGCTGTCGAAACGACCGAGAGGTACCCCAGACGCAGCTCGACCGGAGCTGCGCCTGACCTCGAGGAGCACTTCGTGGCCGGACCGTCTGTCGAGCTCTCGCCGGTGATCGCCGCCAGCACCCACTGGCTGGCGCGCGCCTACCCCGCGGGCACCCCTGACACCATCGCCCACACGCTCTCCGAGCTGCAGGCCCGCCAGGCCGTGACGGTCGCCGCGTGGCTGCGCTACCCGACGGAGATGGACGCGGCCCTGGTCGCGATCGCCGGCCCGGGCGGTTCCGCCGTGCTCGACTGGCGGGTCGGCAGCGAGCCGGACGACGAGGAGGCCGAGGAGGAGGGCTGGCGCACCTGGGTCGACGAGGTCGTGGTGAGCTGGGCCGCCTGCCTGCTGGCCGACCCGCGGCTGGCCCGTAAGGGCGTCGACGCGGTGGCCGCGGCGATCCCGCCGAGCGGCACCGACCGCCCCCGCCCGCACCCGCACCGGGTCGGCGGCCTGCCGACCGAGTTTCGCCGGCTGCTCGACCCGGACCAGCGCGACCGGGACGCGGCCGTGCTGCTGCGCCACCCCGACCTGCTCGAGCCGGTCGCCGCGATGCACCGCGACACCCTGCTCTACCTGCTCGGCATCGAGCAGGAGGTCGCTGCGGCCTGACGGACCCGATGACCCCCCAAGAAATAAGGCCGGCGCCCTGGTTCAGGGCGCCGGCCTTTTCTTGCCTTCCGGCTACGCCAGGCGAGCGGGGAAGCCGCCGGTGGCGATCGGGCCCCACCGGTCGATGGTGATGCGGATCAGGGATTTGCCCTGGTCACGCATCGCCTGGCGGTACTCGTCCCAGTCCGGGTGCTCGCCGGAGATGCAGCGGAAATATTCCACCAAGGGCTCGATCGAGTCGGGCAGGTCGAGCACCTCGGCCGACCCGTCCACCTGCACCCAGGCGCCGCCGAAGTCCTCGGAGAGGACCAGCACTGACACCTGCGGGTTGCGCCGGACGTTCATCGCCTTGGCCCGCTCGGGGTAGGTGGAGATGACGATCCGGCCCTCGGTGTCGACGCCGCAGGTGTTGGGCGACGACTGCGGGCGCCCGTCGCGGCGGGTGGTCATCAGGATCGCGTGGTGGCGCGGCCGGAGGAACTCCAGCAGCGCCTCGCGGTCCACGGTCGTGTTGGTGGCGATGGTGCGCGGCACGGTCGCCCCCTAGACCTGGGCCGGGGCCGGGGCGTCGGCCTGGTGGGCGGCGACCGCCGCGCCGATGATGCCGGCGTTGTTGAGCAGGGTCGCCGGGACCATCGGGGTGCGGATGTCGATCAGCGGGAAGAACTTGTCGGACTTCTTGCTGACCCCGCCGCCGATGATGAACAGCCGCGGTGAGAGCAGCATCTCGACGTGCCGCAGGTAGCCCTCGACCCGGCCGGCCCACTTCTCCCAGCTCATGTCCTCGGTCTCCCGGGCCCGGTCGGAGGCGCGCAGCTCGGCGTCCTTGCCGTCCAGCTCCAGGTGGCCGAACTCGGTGTTGGGGATCAGCACGCCGTCGAGGAACAGCGCGCTGCCGATGCCGGTGCCGAAGGTCAGCATCATGATCAGGCCACGCTGGTCGCGGCCGGCGCCGAACGCCACCTCGGCCGCCCCGGCCGCGTCGGCGTCGTTGAGCACGGTGACCGGCTTGCCGAGCCGCTCGGTGAACAGGTGGGCCGCGGGCGCGTCGAGCCAGGACTTGTCGACGTTCGCCGCGGTGCGGGTCACGCCGTCGACCACCACGCCCGGGAAGGTGATGCCGACCCGGTCGAAGTCGTCGAACTGGGCGGCCACCTCGGCCACCGCCTCGACCACGCTGGTCACGTCGCTGGGCTGCGGGGTGGGCACGCGGTAGCGCTCGGCGAGCAGGTCGCCCGCGTCCGTGTCGACCGGCGCTCCCTTCACGCCCGAGCCGCCGATGTCGATGCCGAGAGTGGCCATCAGGGTTTCCCATCCGCTTCCGTCAAAGATGTTTCCCGCTGTTTACCACGGGGGACCGACATTGAATCCTCGCTGATGTCCCTCTTGCCAGGCTCGGCTCGGTCATTCGACGTGAGTGACTCATACTTTCGGCTAGTGCTACCTAGTCTTTGTGGTTAGCGTGGAGGCACTGAACGGTCGCCGCGTGCGGGCACGGCTCTCTGCCCGCTGATGGAGGACCACCGAATGATCCAGACCATGGCCACCTCGAGATCCAGTCACAACTCGGTCCCGGACACCGCCACCGAGATGCTCACCGTGCTGGCGGCCGTGCCCGCCGGCGATCCGTCCCGGCCCGCCCTGCGCGACAGCGTGATCGAGGCGTGGCTCCCGCTGGCCCGGCACCTCGCCAACCGCTACGCCGGCCGCGGCGAGCCCACCGACGACCTGATCCAGACCGCCAACGTCGGCCTCATCAAAGCCGTCGACAAGTTCGACCCCGAGCGCGGCGTCGACTTCGCCGGCTACGCCATCCCGACCATCATCGGCGAGATCAAGCGCCACTTCCGCGACCGCACCTGGTCCATCCGGGTCCCGCGCCGCCTGCAGGAGCTGCGCCTGGCGATCACCGAGGCCAACAGCACCCTCACCCACACCCTCGGCCGCTCGCCGACCGTCGCCGACATCTCGGCGCACCTCGGCATCACCGAGGAAGAAGTCCTGGAAGGCCTCGAAGGCGCCCGCGCCTACAACACCACGTCGCTGAGCACCCCGATCAACGCCGACGGCACCACCGAGCTGGGCGACACCCTCGGTGGCAACGACTACGAGTACGAGCTGGCCGAGACCCGGGTGGCGCTCGGGCCGGCCCTGGCGACGCTGGACGAGCGCGAGCAGAAGATCCTGATCCTGCGCTTCTACGGCAACCTCACCCAGTCGCAGATCGCCGACCAGATCGGCATCTCCCAGATGCACGTGTCGCGGCTGCTCAGCCGGGCCCTGGTGAAGTTGCGCCACGAGCTGCACGCCGGGTTCTGATCCGTTGACCGGTCGCCCCGGAAATCCGGGGCGACCGGATCATCACTCGGCCCCGCTGGCCCGCCAGTTGAGCTGGATGAGCAGCTGGCGCGCCTGGTCGGCGACCTCGGCGTCGGAGGTCACCGCGTACTGGCCGGCCTGCAGCGAGCTGCGCGAGGCGAAGTCGCGGCGGCCGCCGGTCGCGGCGTGCGCGATCGCGCCGAAGACCGCACCCCAGGCCGCGCCGATCAGCAGGCAGATCAGGATGACCCCGAACCAGCCGGAGTCGCTGAACAGGCCGAACAGCAGGCCGACGAACAGGCCGAACCAGGCGCCGCTGGCCGCGCCGGCGATCGCCGCCCGGCCGGTGGTGAGCCGGCCCAGCACGTTTTCCACCAGCCGCAGGTCGGTGCCGATGATCGCGGTCCGCTCGACCGGGAACTTGTTGTCGGACAGGTGGTCGACGGCCTGCTGGGCCATCGCGTAGTCGGGGTAGGTGCCGACCACCTCGGTGGGCACGCCCGGCGCGGCCGCACCCTGCGCGGGCAGGCCCGGCACGGCGCCGGCCGGACCGGGCGGGATGGCGGCGGCCGGGGCGGTCGGAGCGTTATCGACGGCGGGCGCGGTGCCCGGATTGTCAGTTGGGGTAGTCACTTGCTGCCTCCCTTGGTGCGGCGGCGGACCGCCTTGGCCGGTGCGGTCGCCGGCCGATCGCCGGACGTCAGCCGCACCCAGATCAGAAACGCGCCGGCCACCGCGGCGACGATGCCGGCCGAGCCGGTCAGGAACGCGAACCGGCCGGAGACCAGGTCCGGCATGACGCGTTCGGACAACAGCACGGTGGCCAGGCCGAGCACGCCGGCCGCCCCGGCCACCACGAACACGATCAGCAGGAGGGCGGTGCCGACCCGGCTGTGCCGTTCCGGCTCGACCGGGCGCCGGGAGCGCAGCAGCCGCACCCCGAACGCGGCGAACGCCGACCAGGCCAGCACCAGCAGCACCGCGGCGATCGTGTCGCTCGGGCGGTGCCACTCGGCCCAGACGGTGGCGATCGCGATGATCGTGACGTAGCCGGCGCCGATCATCGTGACCATGCCGCGGATCGCCTGCGGCAGCACCAGGATCAGGGCCGCCGCCACCGACGCGGCGGCCGCGGTGTGCCCGCTCGGGAACGAGTTGGGCATCGCCAGGCCGTCCAGGTCGGGTCGCTCCAGGCGCATCTTCAGCAGCTGGCAGCTGCCGTTCGCGCCGAGCACCAGCACGGTCGCGGCCACCGCCAGGTCGATCCGCTTGCGCAGCACCCCGATGGTGACCGCGGCCAGGCAGACCGCCACCAGGCTGACCAGGGTGGTGCCGTTCAGCGTCCGGCTGAGCACCTCGACGACCCGCGGGTGCTCGACGTCGCCGCCGCGCATCGCGGCCGTGTCACCGAGCTGGCCGACCGTGGTGCGGACGAAGATCTGGTACATCGCGGCGACCCCGGCCGCGGCCAGGATCGCGACGCCGAGCGGTGCGAGCACGTGCCCGGCGCTGTCGCGGCCGGGGGAGCGGGCGGGGGCGGCGGCGGGTGCGGGCTGACTGTGGGACGCCAGGGCCGTCATCGGCGGGAGTCCTCCTGCGGGCGGTGGGTGATCGAAGACGGAAGCGGTTTGCCCAAACCGGCCAGGTTTCAAGCGCGCTGCCTCGTCAGTCTCGTCCCTTGACGGCCGTCACAACAGCCCCGGCCGATGTTCTCCGCAACTCAGCCGCAACCCCGTGCGCTCCAGGCTCGCAACGCCCTCTCGGCACCTTCGAACGGACGGATGTCTGACCGAGACGAGGGGACGTTTCATGGGCTTGAACACCCGCCGACTGCTGGCTGCACCGTTACTGGTGCTGGCTGCCGGTGGTGGCCTCCTGGTGGCGCCGGTCGCCGCCCAGGCCGCCGGGGTGACCGCGACCGTCGACGTGCAGAGCACGCCGCTGAAGACGCGTAAGGGCCCGTCGCTGGCGTCCGCGATCGTCGGCACGCTGCGCGACAACCAGAAGGTCACCATCGCGTGCGCCGTGACCGGTCCGTCGGTCCGCGGCTCGGTGCGCACCTCGACCCAGTGGGACCGGCTGACCAGCGGCGCGTACGTGACCCACGCGTACATCAGGAGCAGCAAGAGCATCCCGCGGTGCGTGACCACCTCGCCGCAGGCGGCCCCGGTGAAGGCGAAGCCGAAGCCGGCCGCCGTCACCTACCAGGTCGGGACCGTGCGCAGCACCGACGGCTCGGTCAACATCCGCACCGGGCCGAGCACGAGCTCGCCGGTCAAGCGGGCGGTCGGCAACGGCGCGACCGTGCAGGGCGTGTGCGGGGTGGTGGGCACCTCGGTGGCCGGCACGGTGCGCACGACCACGCAGTGGAACCGGCTGACCGACGGCGGTTACATCTCGCATGCGTACGTCGTCACGCCGACGCTGAAGCTGTGCCCGGGGGCGTCGCTCACGCCGGTCAAGGAGACTCCGTCGGTCACGCCCGAGCAGTTCCTGGCGGCGGCCGTGCCGGGGGCGCAGAAGGGCTGGCAGGAGTACGGCGTGCCGGCCTCGGTGACGATCGCGCAGGCGATCCTCGAGTCGGGCTGGGGCCGCAGCGGCCTGTCCACCGCCGACCGCAACTACTTCGGGATCAAGTGCCAGTCCGGTTCGTTCGGGAAGCTGGCCAGCGGCTGCCACGACTACGTGACCACCGAGTGCACCAAGACCGGGGAGTGCTTCTCGACCACGGCCACCTTCCGGACGTACGCCACGATGTCGCACTCGTTCCGGGACCACGGGAACTTCCTGCGGGTGAACAGCCGTTACAAGCCGGCCTTCGCCTACACCAGGGACGCGAACAAGTTCATCTGGAACGTCTGGAAGGCCGGGTACGCCACCGACCCGAACTACTACACCAAGATCACCACCCTGATGGCCTCCTACAAGCTTTATCAGTACGACACCTGGAAGTGAGCCTCCTTCACCCCCGTTGGCCGAACCGGCCGACGGGGGTGATTTGCGTATTACGCTCACTTTGGTGAGGCGATGGGGGAGGGTCTTCGCCGGACGTTTCGACCACGGACGTCCGGCCGTGCTCCTCGCTGTCGCCGTGATCGCCGTCGGGGTGATCACCACCGGGCTGATCGTGTCCGGCCTGCGCACCGCGCAACGCGAGAACGCCGAACAGGTGATGACCCAGCGCGCCGAGATGGCACACGCCGCGGTACTGGCCGAGACCGAGCGCTACCGCTCGCTGCTCGAGGCCACCGCCACCGGCCTGGCCACCGACGCCAACCTGAACTGGGACGACTTCGACGCGGCCACCTCGTCGCTGGACCGCGCCGGGCTCAAGGGCGCGTCCAGCGTCGCCTTCGTGGTGCCGGCCACCGACGCACAGATCCCGGCCGTGCAGAAGCTGTGGCGCTCGCGTGGCGCCGACGGGCTCGTGCTGAAGCCCACCGCGACCGGCACCGAGCACTACTTCTCGGTGTTCAACCGCGGCCTGCGCAGCCCCGGCACGCGCAGCGGGGTCGACCTGGCCGCGGCCCGCGAACCGGCCCAGGCGCTGGTCGACGCGCGCCGGATGAGCACCGCCACCGTCTCCGACACGTACATCCTGCTGCGCGACCGGAACCTGCCGGTCGCCCGGCAGCAGCACTCGTTCGTCTTCGCCGCGCCGATCTGGCCGCGCACCGCCGATCCGCAGTTCCGCGGGTGGCTCGTGCTCGGCATGCGCGGCCAGGACTTCCTCAACGCGGTGCTGGCCTCGGTCAGCCAGGGCCAGCTCAACGGCGAACTGCTCGCCACCAACACCGACGGCAGCCGCCCGGCGGTGGCCCACTACTTCGTGCCCGGCGATCCGGACATGGAACGGCGGAGCCTGCTCGACGTCGCCGACCGGGAGTGGACGCTGATCATCCGGGCCGATTCCGGCAACCTGCCCGGCGCGCACAGCGCCCTGCCCGGCCTGGTCCTCGGCGGCGGCATCGCCATCACCCTGGTCGTCGCCGGCCTGGTCTACGTGCTCGCCTCCAGCCGTACCCGGGCGGTGGCCCGGGTCGAGGCGGCCACCCGCGAACTGCGCCAGGCCGAGGAGGAGAGCCGCCGGCAGGCCGTCCTGCTCGCCGCCGTGATGGCCAGCATCGGCGACGGGGTCGGCGTGGTCGACGAGCACGGCGAGTTCATGCTGTACAACCCGGCCGCCCGGGACCTGCTCGGCATCGACGACGACGTCCACGACTCGACCCAGTGGCAGCAGCATTTCGGGTTGTTCCGGCCGGACGGCCGGACCCCGTTCCCGCACGAGGAGATGCCGCTGATCCGGGCGCTCGGCGGGGAGAGCAGCGACGGGGTGGAGATACTGATCCGCAACGCGGCCCGGCCCGAGGGCATCCTGATCAGCGTCGACGGCCGGCCGCTCGACCCGAGCGCCGGGGCGGCCGGCGCGGTCGCGGTCTTCCACGACATCACCGAGCTGCGCCGCTACGAGAACGACCTGGCCGTCTTCGCCGGGGTGGTGGCGCACGACCTCAAGGCGCCGCTCACCGTCATCCGCGGGCACTGCGAGACCGCGACCGAGTGCCTGGCCGAGGAGGACGGCGACACCGGGCACTCGCTGACGCGGATCATGCTGGCCGTCGACCGGATGAGCGCCATGATCGACACCCTGCTGGCCTACACCACCGCCCGGGACGCGCCGCTGGCCTGCGTGCCGGTCGACCTCGACGACCTGGTCGCGGACGTCGTGCAGGACCGCACCGGCCATCTGCCGTCGGCCGATCGGCCGGACGTGATCGCCCGCGACCTGCCGATCGTCACGGCCGACCCGGCGATGCTGCGGCACGTGCTGGACAACCTGATCGGCAACGCCCTCAAGTACGTCCGGCCGGGCGCCGCGCCGCGGGTCGACGTCATCGCCGGGCCGGTCGGCGAGGGCTGGACCCGGATCACCGTCGCCGACCGCGGCATCGGCATCCCGGACGAGGCGAAACCCGCGGTCTTCGAACGGTTCCACCGGGCCCACGCCGACGCCGGCTATGCCGGCACCGGGCTGGGCCTGGCCATCTGCAAACGCATCGTGGAACGCCACGGCGGGGAGATCGGCGTCACCGACAACCCCGGCGGGGGTACGCGCTTCCACTTCACCCTGCCTCTTGAGGAGTACGCCATGAAGCTCAGGTCCGCCAAGAACGAATCCCGGTCCGACGCGGCCGACGACGAGGCCCGCGCCAAGCTGGAACGGGCGCTCGCCGAACGGGCCGCGATGGAGAACACCGCGCTGCCGGGGCTCAGTGCCCTGCCGTCCGCGGCCCCGTCCGGCGGCGACCCGGCCGGCACCCGGTTGCGCTCGCCGGTGCCGCGTCACCACCCGGCCGACGCGGAATAGGTCCCCGGCCGGGGCAAGATGGGGCGCATGACCATTCCTGCCCTTCCGCTCGCCGGCACCGATCTCGCCATGCCGCTGCTGGGCTTCGGCACCTGGCAGCTGCGTGGCGAGTCGGCCTACAAGGCCGTCCGCGCCGCCCTCGACACCGGCTACCGGCACATCGACACCGCCACCATGTACGGCAACGAGGCCGAGGTGGGCCGCGCCCTCGCCGACTCCGGCGTGCCCCGGGACCAGGTCTTCATCACCACCAAGCTGCCGCCCGAGAAGGCCGGCCAGGAGCGCGCCACGATCACCGAGAGCCTGCGGGCGCTCGGCGTCGACGCGGTCGACCTCTGGCTGATCCACTGGCCGCCGTCGCGGGGACGCTCGGTCGGGGTGTGGCGCGAGTTCGTGGCCGCCCGCGACGCCGGTCTCGTTTCCGCGATCGGCGTGTCCAACTATGACATCTCAGACATTTCTGAAATTTCTGATGCTACGGGTGTCGTTCCGGCGGTCAACCAGATCCGGTTCGGGCCGACTCTCTGGGACTTTTCCTTGGTTTCCGCTCACCGTGAACTCGGCGTGGTGGTCGAGGGTTACTCGCCGTTCAAGACCACCAACCTGCACGACCCGGTGCTGACCGGGATCGCCGCCGCGCACGGTGTCGACGCGGCGCGGGTGGTGCTGCGCTGGCACGTGCAGCACGAGATCGTGGTGATCCCCAAGTCGGCGTCGCCCGATCGGGTCGCCACCAACTTCGACATCGCCGGCTTTTCGCTCTCCGCGGCCGAGATGGCGGCGGTCGACGGACTCGCTTCCCCGGAGCGGCGTTAATCACCAGGCGTTTCCGGTCGGTTCCGCCTATTCTTGCTGCGCCATGTCGACAACACCCGCCGAACTCCGCTCCCGGCTCGCCGAACTCCTTCCCCGCGACGAACGGCGGCTGCAGCGCCGGCTGGACGGCACGCGCAAGATCCGTGATGAGGCGGCCCGGGCCGCCGTGCTCGCCGAGATCGAGGCGGACGCGGTCACCGCCCGGGCCCGCCTCGACGCGAAGCTCGCCTCCGTCCCGAAGATCACCTATCCCGAGTCGCTGCCGGTCAGCCAGCGCAAGGACGACATCCTGGCCGCCATCCGCGACCACCAGGTCGTCGTGGTGGCCGGCGAGACCGGCTCCGGCAAGACCACCCAGATCCCCAAGATCTGTATGGAGCTGGGGCGCGGGGTGCGCGGCCAGATCGGGCACACCCAGCCGCGGCGGATCGCGGCCCGCACGGTCGCCGAGCGCATCGCCGAGGAGCTCGACCGGCCGCTCGGCTCCACGGTCGGCTACAAGGTGCGCTTCACCGACCAGGTCAGCGACGAGACCATGGTCAAGGTGATGACCGACGGCATCCTGCTCGCCGAGATCCAGAACGACCGGATGCTGTACCGCTACGACACGCTGATCATCGACGAGGCGCACGAGCGCAGCCTCAACATCGACTTCATCCTCGGCTACCTGCGGGAGCTGCTGCCGCGCCGCCCCGACCTGAAGCTGATCATCACGTCGGCGACGATCGAGACCGCCCGGTTCGCCGCGCACTTCGGTGGCGCCCCCGTCATCGAGGTGACGGGCCGCACCTTCCCGGTGGAGACCCGCTATCGGCCCCTCGTCACCGTGGACGCCGAGGACGAGACCGAAGAGCCGATGGACCAGGTCGACGGCATCGCTCAGGCGGTCGACGAGCTCGGCCGCGAAGGGGACGGGGACATCCTGGTCTTCCTCTCCGGCGAGCGGGAGATCCGGGACACCGCCGAGGCGCTCGGCAAGCGCGACCTGCGCAACACCGACATCGTGCCGCTCTACGGCCGGCTCTCCGCCGCCGAGCAGCACCGGGTCTTCGAACGGCACTCGCAGCGCCGGGTCGTGCTCGCCACCAACGTCGCCGAGACGTCGCTGACCGTCCCCGGCATCCGCTACGTCATCGATCCCGGCACCGCCCGGATCAGCCGCTACTCGCACCGGCTCAAGGTGCAGCGGCTGCCCATCGAAGCGGTCTCGCAGGCCAGCGCCAACCAGCGCAAGGGCCGCTGCGGCCGGGTCGCCGACGGCATCTGCATCCGGCTCTACTCGGAGGAGGACTTCGAGTCGCGGCCCGAGTTCACCGAGCCGGAGATTCTGCGGACGAACCTCGCGTCGGTCATCCTCCAGATGACCAACCTCGGGCTCGGCGATCTCGCGAAGTTCCCGTTCATCGACCCGCCCGACCGGCGCAACATCACCGACGGCATCAAGCTGCTCGAGGAGCTGGGCGCGCTCGACGAGCGCAAACTGACCCCGTTGGGCCGCCAACTCGCCCAGCTGCCGGTCGACCCGCGGCTGGCCCGGATGGTCATCGAGGCCGACAAGCAGGAATGCGTCGCCGAGGTGATGGTGATCGCGGCCGCGCTCTCCATCCAGGACCCGCGCGAGCGCCCGACCGAGAAGCAGCAGCAGGCCGACGAGAAGCACGCCCGGTTCGTCGACAAGGAATCGGACTTCTTCAGCTACCTCAACCTGTGGCGCTACCTGCGCGAGAAACAGCAGGAGCTCTCCGGCAACCAGTTCCGCCGGCTGTGCCGCGCCGAATTCCTCAACTACCTGCGGGTCCGGGAATGGCAGGACATCTACGCCCAGCTGCGGCAGGTGGCCCGTACCCTCGGCTTGACCCTCGACGAGAACCGTGCGGACGTCGCCGAGGGTGCCCATGTGCACACCGCTCTTCTCGCCGGTCTGCTCAGCCACATCGGCCTGAAAGAGGGCGACAAGCGCGAGTACCTCGGTGCCCGCGGCGCCAAATTCGCCATCTTCCCCGGCTCGGCCCTCTTCAAGAAGCAACCGCGCTGGGTGATGTCGGCCGAGCTGGTCGAGACCAGCCGCCTGTGGGGCCGGGTCAACGCCCGCATCGAACCCGAATGGGCCGAGAAACTCGCCCCCCACCTGGTCAAACACTCCTACAGCGAGCCGCACTGGGAAAAGAAGCAGGGCGCGGTGATGGCCTTCGAGAAGGTCACCCTCTACGGCCTGCCGATCGTGCCGCGCCGCCGGGTGCTCTATTCCAAGGTGGACCCGGTGCTGTGCCGCGAGCTGTTCATCCGGCACGCGCTTGTCGAGGGCGACTGGGACACGTTCCATCCGTTCTTCGCCGCCAACAAGGCCCTTCTCGAACGCATCGAGGAGGTGGAAAATCGGGCCCGGCGCCGGGACATCGCGGTCGACGACGAGACCGTCTACGCGCTCTACGACGCCCGCATTCCCGCCGACGTGGTCTCCGCCCGGCATTTCGACTCGTGGTGGAAGAAAGCCCGCCGCACCGACCCGGAATTGCTCACCTTCACCCGGGAAATGCTCGTCAACTCCGGCCGCGACACGATCGACCCGAACGCGTTCCCGGACGCCTGGCTGGCCGGCGGGGTCAAACTGCCGCTCACCTACCACTTCGACCCGAACGCGACCGACGACGGCGTCACCGTGCGGGTGCCGCTGCCGCTGCTCAACAAGCTCGACGGCGACGACTTCGGCTGGTCGGTGCCCGGCTTCCGGAAAGACGTGGTGATCGCGCTGATCCGGGCCCTGCCGAAGGCGCTGCGGACCAGCTTCGTGCCGGTGCCGGACTGGGCCGAGGCGGTGCTCGACCGGATTCCGGCGCGGCGCGGCGCGCTGCCCGACGCGGCCGGGGCCGAGCTGCGCCGGCTCACCGGCACGGTGGTTCCCGCCGACGCCTGGCGGCCCGGTGAGGTGCCGTCCCACCTGCGGATGAACTTCCGGGTCGTCGACGAGAACGACAAGGTGCTGGGGGAGGGCCGCGACCTCGACGTGCTGCGGCGCTCGCTCGCGCCGAAGGTCCAGCAGACGCTCTCCGCCGCCGCCGGCAACATCGAACGGCGGGGCATCACCACCAACGACTTCGGCGCGCTGCCGCGCCGCCTTCAGCAGGTCCGCGGCGGGTACGAGGTGGCGGTCTTCCCCGCGCTGGTCGACGAAGGGGACTCGGTCGCCGTACGCGTCTTCGAAAGCGAGGCCGATCAGCGGCTCGCGATGATCGCCGGCACCCGGAAGCTCCTTCTGCTGACCCTGCCGCCGGCCGCCCGCTATCTCCAGGGGCGGCTCGACAACCGGGCCAAGCTGGAGCTGTCCCGCGGTAACCCGTACCGGTCGATCTCCGACCTTCTCGACGACTGCGCCGGCGCGGCCGTCGACCGGCTGGTCGCCGACGCCGGGGGACCGGCCTGGTCGTCGCCGGCCTTCGCCACCCTGCGCGACGCGGTGCGCGAGGATCTCGTCGACGCGGTGGCGAACGTGGTCACCCAGGTGCAGGCGGTGCTCGCGACCACGTACGAGGTGTCGCAGCGGATCACCAGCAGCAGCAATCCGGCCCTCCTCGCCGCGCTCGCCGACATCCGGGCGCAGCTCAAGGGCCTGGTCTATCCCGGGTTCGTGACCGCCACCGGGTGGCGGCAGCTGCATCACCTGCCGCGCTACCTGCGGGCCATCTCGTACCGGCTGGACCGGGTCGGCACCAACCTGCCCCGGGACCGGCAGCTGATGGCGCAGATCCACGAGATCGAGTCGGAGTACCGCGAGCTCAAGGCCGAGTTGTCGCCGTCCGACGAGCTCACCGCGGTCCGCTGGATGATCGAGGAACTGCGGGTCAACCTGTTCGCGCAGGCCCTCGGAACCGCCTATCCGATTTCGGACAAAAGGGTCTTCAAGGCGATGGACCAGCTCCCTGCGTAGCGGGGTCGGAGGCGCTCGGGTGCCGTTCGGTTACCCCCCTGTCGAAGGGGTTGAGCAGGCCCTAGCGTTCTGGCCATGACGAACGAATTCCTCGCCTTCGCCCCGATTTCCACCGCCGCGGACATTCCGGTCGCCGACCCGGCTGCCGCGCTGCTGGACGAGATGATGGCGCGGGTGGGCGTCGACGGCCTGTCCGCCGCGCTCGCCGACCCGGGCCTGCTCGCCCTGGTCGACCAGCACGCCGCCGCCGTCCGGGACGCGCTCGTCGACGCCGACCGCGACGCCGACGCCGCCGGCCTGGCCGCGTACGCGACCTCGATCGTCCACGCCGCCCGCCGCGGCGGCCGCACCGTCCCGGCCGTCGGCGAGGCGCCGACCCGGCCGGCCGACTGGATGGCCGCCGACTGGCACATGCTGCGCCTGCTGGGCGTCTGCATGCTGGCCGACGCTCTTGACGTTCTTCCCTGATATTTGGTAAGAAACCGGGCGTAAGGCGATCTAGTAGGTATGAAGATCGCAATTGCACTCGCGGCGGCGGCCGGGCTGTTGATCCCGGCGTCGCCCGCCCTGGCGGACAATCCCGCTCCCACCGCCGTCGCTCTGGTGGCGCGCTGGGACTTCAATTCCGGCGCCACCGCCGGCAAGATCGCCGACACCTCCGGGCGTGGCCAGGCGCTCAGCGTCCGCGCCGCCAACCAGGGCGTGATCCGCTTCGAGGGCGGCGCGGCCACCTTCCCGGCCCTCTGCGCGGCCGCCACGACCGCCTGCCCGCAGGGCCTGATGGAGGCACCGAGCGCCGCCGACCTGAACCCCGGCACCCGGGGATTCAAATGGTCGGCCCGGATCCGCCTGACCCAGGCGCAGCTGGGCGGCTCGGCCAACATCATGCAGAAGGGCGTCGCCGGCACCGGCAGCCAGTGGAAGATGCAGCTGGGCGCCACCAACGGCCGCGCACACTGCGTGGTGACCGGCACCGGTTCGGCCACTGCCTACTTCGCGCGCTCGTCCGCCCCGGTCACCGACGGCCAGTGGCACAAGATCCTGTGCGCCCGCACCGCGACAACGCTGACCGTCTTCGTCGACAACGTCCAGCGCGGCCAGACGACGATCCCGGCAACGCTGAACATCAGCAACGCGTCCCCGCTGCGCATCGGAGCCCCCAACTTCAACGCCCGAACCGAGATGTACCACGGCTCCCTCGACGACGTATACGCCGAGCTGGGCTGACCCGTCCACGATGGCCCGGCAGGTCGCTGACCTGCCGGGCTTCGTGGTCGCGCGCCGCGAGGTGCGGCCTAGCTGCGCCGGAACGCGTAGGAGCGGGACTTTCCGCCGCCGGAGCGGGCGTGGTCGCGCTCGGATCGGCCGCGGGCTGCCTGCCGGCCGTCGCGGGCACCGTGGTGACCGGCGTCCACGGCGGCGGCCAGGCTCGGACGATCACCCGGCTGGTTGCCGGTGGCCGACCGGAAAAGGGTGGCGGCGAGATCGTCTTGGTCTACGTGGACCGAAAAGCTCTGCGGGGGCATACGAACCTCCTTCGCGCCCGGCCCCGGGCGGCGGCCGCGCATGCGGCGGCCGCGCCACCCGGGGTGGGCTGGTCAGGGTGAAGCCGTGGAATGACAACGAGATTGCTCCGGGCGTCGGCACGTCGGCGTCTCCACGGCGGACAACCCGCCGGAGCACCCGGAACCGGAACGCATGGGCCGCGACCGCGGCCAGGAAGCATCAAAGGATCATGTCGGCCACGTTAGCCCGCCCGCCCCGCCCGCGCGACCGAATTAATCGGCGGGAACCGAGCGGTCAGGTCGTGCTGGTGTGGGACAAGCCGGTGTCCAGGTAGGACAGGGCGGTCGGGTAGTCGCGGAGCTGGTCGTGGATCACCTGGAGGCCGGCGTGCAGCGCTACCGGTGGCACGCCCCGCGCCCGTAGCACCTCGAGGGTCCAGTCGACGAAGTCGGTGAAGATCTGGGGCTCGCTCACATACAGGGCGGCGGCCAGGAAGTCGACCACGTGGCCCATGTCCTCGAGCGTGGCGTCGGTCTGGTGGTCGTCGTAGGACGCCATCGCGGGGTAGGACGCCCGCAGCGATCGCATGCCGCCGGTGAGCAGGTCGGGGCGGTGGCGCACCACATACGTGTATTCGTCGTTTCCCAGGAAAGCGTGCACCAGCGGGTCGCGCGCCGGCGGTGGCCAGGCGCCGCCCAGGCGGGAGACCGCGCCCTCGGCGCCGGCCGCCCACGCGTCGGCGCCGAGCAGCTGGGCGTAGCGGCCGCCGGGGCCGAAGCCGCGGCCGCCGGCGATCACCGGGACGCCGGCCGAGCGGCACGCGGTGATCGCGGCGTGGGCCCGGGGCAGGCGGGTCGGGATCATGCAGCTCAGGGCGACCGCGTCGGGGCCGGTCTGGTGCAGGTGGGTGACCAGGTGTTGGCCGGGGACCGACGGGCCCAGGAAGTCGACCCGCCAGCCGTCCAGGCGGAGCATCTCGGCCAGGATGCGGACCGGCAGGGCGTGCCACTCGCCGTCCACGCACGCGATGGTGATGCGGCCCCGGGTCGGGCGGACCGTGTTGCGGGCGGCGATGGCGGCGAGGGCGCGTTCGGCGGTGGCCGTGGCGGCGTGTTCGCGGGCCACCGTCCACTCGTTGGCCGCCCACAGGTCGCCGACCCGGATCTGGGTCGGGCCGATCAGGTCCATCATGATCCGCTGGGTGGGGACGCCCTGGTCGTGCAGGGTGGTGACCACTTTCACCGCGCCGTACTCGTCGCCGTCGCCGACCAGGCGCAGGAAGTGATCGCCCAGGCCGGGGTCGTCGAGGCGGAGCGGTGGGGTCGGGGTGAAGACCGTCATGAGCGCTGGCGGACCCTCCGTGTGGTGAGGGCGAACGGTGACTCGTTGGGGGCACCGCCGTCGCGCAGGCTCAGGGCCGTCCGGCCGGGGGCGCGCACCGCCAGCATCGCGATGTCGTCGCGGGCGCCGCCGTGCATCCAGTCGGAGACGAGCTGGCGGAGGCGTTCGACGGTGGCGGTGGCGGGCAGGCCCTGGCAGGTGGACAGGGCCGCGCGGAGGCGGGCCTCGCCGTACTGATCGGTCGCGGTCGGGCCGCCGCGGGCCTCGGTGAGGCCGTCGCTGTAGAGCAGGCACAGCTCGCCGGGGGCCAGCTCGACCTCGGCCGGGTGCACGACCGTCTCGCGGACCGCGCCGATCAGGGTGCCGCTGACCGGCACCTCCTCGACCTGGCCGTCGTTGCGCAGGACCAGCGGCGGCGGGTGGCCGCCGGTGGCGAGGGTGAGCCGGACCCGGCCGTGCTCGGCGCGGCGGAGCGCGCCGACGACCAGGGTGACGAAGCGGTGCGGCCGGCCGGACTGGAGCAGCGCCTGGTTGAGGACCCGCAGCATGGCGGTCGGGTCGGCGTCGACCAGGTGCAGGGCGCGCAGCGTCTGGCGGACCTTGCCGGTGAGGACGGCGGCCTCGGGGCCGGTGCCGCACACGTCGCCGAGGGCCAGCACGGTGTCGCCGCCGGGCTGGTTGGGGGCGAACACGTCGTAGAAGTCGCCGCCGATCCGGGCCGCCTCGTGGGCGGCCTGGTAGGAGCCGACCAGCTCGACGCCGTCGAGCTGGATCAGCTCGGGCGGGAGGAGGTCGGCCTGCAGGATGGCGGCGGTGTCGGCCTGCTCGCGGTAGAGGCCCGCGGCCGAGAGGGCGGCGCCGGCCCGGGCCGCGAAGCTGCGGGCGAGGATCTCGTCGTCGGGGGTGAACGCGCGGTCGCGGCGGGCCAGGATCAGGGCGCCGGCCGGGGCGGCGTTGCCGGGCAGCGGGGTGACCAGCAGCGCACCGATCGGGCCGAGCCCGAGCCACTCCGGGGCCTGCGCGGCGTCCAGCCACCGGCTGGGGATGGGCGGGAAGCCGCCCAGCACCTCGACCAGGCCGGGGACGTCGGCGAGCCGGCTTTCCGGGACCGTGCCCTCCTCGATGCGGCCGCCCTCGGCGAGTCGCAGCCAGGTGTTGCGGCGGCGGTCGGCGGGCAGCACCACCACGGCCGCGTCGGCCAGGTGGGCGACCGCCATCTCGGCGGTGGTGCGCAGGCAGCGGCCCTGGTGCAGGGAGGTGGACAGCCGGCGGCCGGCCTCGGCCAGGAACGAGGTGCGGGCCCGTTCGGCCTGCAGCGCGGCGGCCCGGTTGACCTCTTCGGTGCGATCGCGCAAATACCACCCGTAGTGGCCGGCATCCAGCGCCCGCCGCCGGCCGGCGAGGTGGCGCCCGGCGTACTCGTCGGTGAAGCTGTCGGCGCCGGTGGCCAGCGCGCCGGTCAGGCCGTCGAGCGGGCAGGCGCCGCCCGGCGTCAGGCCCGGGACCAGGCGGGCGGCCGCGGCGTTGACCAGCAGGATCTCGTCGTCGACGGTGCCGCAGAGCAGCACCGCCTCGTCGGCGGCGTCGAGCGCGGCGCGGAGCAGCGCCGGTGCCGGCCCATCGGTGCGGACCCGGCTGGAGGCAGCAGACTGCAAGGTCTCCCCTTCCGTTCGCCCGCCGATGTGATCGTCTGACCTCAGACTAGTGCGTGGCGGTCATATCGGCGCGTTACGGCAGGTTGATCATGGATGGTCATCCATCGATGTCGACCACGATCGGGGCGTGGTCGGAGGGGCCTTTGCCCTTCCTGGCCTCCCGATCCACCACCGCGTCGGTCACCCGGCCGGCGACCGGCGGGGTGGCCAGAACGAGGTCGATCCGCATGCCGAGGTTCTTGTGGAACATGCCGGCCCGGTAGTCCCAATAGGTGAAGGGATGATCACCCTTCATCGGCCGGGCGACGATGTCGGTCAGCCCGATGTCGCGGATCGCGGCCAGGGCGGCCCGCTCGGCCGGGGTGACGTGGGTGGAGTCGACGAAGACCGCCGGGTCCCACACGTCGTCGTCGGTGGGCGCCACGTTGAAGTCGCCGGCCACCACGGCCGGGCCGGCGGCCACCTCAGCGGCGAGAACCGGGCGCAAGGCCGCCAGCCAGGCGAGTTTGTACTGGTAGTGGGGGTCATCAGGGGTGCGGCCGTTGGGCACGTACACCGAGGTGAAGCGGATCCCGCCGGCCGTGGCGCTGATCGCCCGCGCCTCCGGGTCGGGGTAGCCGGGCTCGCCCGGGAAGCCGTTGCGGATGTCGGCGAGGCCGATGCGGGACAGCAGCGCCACGCCGTTCCACCGGCCCTGCCCGTACGCCGCCGTCTCGTAGCCGAGCTCGGCGACCTCGGCGGAGGGGAAGCCGTCGGCCGCGACCTTGGTCTCCTGCAGGCAGAGCACGTCGGGCTTGGTCGCGTCGAGCCATGCGAGCAGCCGGGGCAGCCGGGCCTTGACCGAGTTGACGTTCCAGGTGGCGAAGCGCATCGGCCAAGCATGCCGGAAAAGGTCAGCGCACCGCCGCCATCAGCGCCGCGGCGAGGCCGGCCGTGAGCACGAGCAGGACTCCCGTCATTGCCACCATGTCGTCCTCCTCCCGGTTTCGGGTGTGACCCCGGTTACGTCAGGGGAGGATGATGCCCGAGCCGGGCCGGTCCTGCCAAGGGCCCTTCGGAAGGTTTCACCTCTGACGCTCAGTAAGGCCCGCCGCGAGCTGGGCCGCGGTGCCGGACGCGTGCCAGGAAGTGACGAATTCCGCAGGTGCGACCGCCGGGCCCCACAGCCAGCCCTGCCCGATGACCACCCCCATGGCGGCGAGCGCGTCCCGCTGCACCCGGGTCTCGACCCCCTCGGCGATCACGCTGAGTCGCAGCGCCTGACTCATCGCCACGATCGCCCGGACGATCTCGCCGGCCTCGTCGTCGGCGCCGAGACCGACCACGAACGACCGGTCGATCTTGACGCCGGTGACCGGGAAACGGCGCAGGTAGCCGAGGCCGGAGAAGCCGGTGCCGAAGTCGTCGATCAGCAGCTTGACCCCGAGTTCGCGCAGCTCGTAGACGGTGCGGGCACTGGTGCCGGTGCCGTCGACCATGACCGACTCGGTCATCTCCAGGGCCACGCACCGGGCCGGCACCCCGAACTGGAGCATCTCGGCCGACACGACCAGCGGGAACGTCGGCACGGTGAGCTGTTTGGCGGACACGTTGATGGAGAGGTAGAAGTCGTCGTCGACGGTGCCGTCGGCCCGCCACGCGGACAGCTGGCGCAGCGCCTCCTGGCGGACCCAGTCGCCGAGCATCCCGATCAGGCCGGCGTCCTCGGCGATCGGGATGAAGACGGCCGGCGAGATCGGGCCCTGCTCCGGGTGCACCCAGCGGACCAGCGCCTCGGCCCCGATCGCCCGTCCGCTGTCGATGTCGATGAGCGGCTGGTAGGCGACCCACAGCTGGTTGTCGCCGAGCGCGCGGCGCAGCGCCACCTCCATCTCGATGCGGTGCCGCACCTCGTCGTGCATGGAGATGTCGAAGATCGTGGTGTTGCCGGGGCCGGCCGCCTTGGCCTGGTACATCGCCGTGTCGGCGTCGCGCATCAGCTCCTCGGGCTCACCGTCCGGGCCGGCGTGGGCGATCCCGATCGACGTGCTCATCCGCAGTTCGACGTCGCTGACCACGAACGGGCGGTCGAAGCAGGCGCGCAGGTCGGCGACGAGCCGGTCGGCGGCGGGCTGGTCACCGATCACGGTGACCAGGAACTCGTCGCCGCCGAGCGCGGCCACCGGCGTCGACTCGGGCACGCAGCCGCGCAGCCGTTCGCCGACCTCGATGACGAGCCGGTCACCGGTGTCGTGGCCCCAGGAGTCGTTGACGTACTTGAAGCCGTCCAGGCCGAGCACGACCACCCAGGTCGACTCGGGGCCGCCGGTCGGGGTCTTGTCGAGCAGCCGGTCGATCTGGGTGGCGATCATCCGGCGGTTGGGCAGCCCGGTGAGCTGGTCGTGGGTGGCCTGGTGCTCGGCGAGGTGCTGGGCCGCGGCCTGCGCCTTCACCGCCGCGATCGCCCGGACCAGCAGCAGCGACACGGCGACCGCGCCGACCGCGCCGATCGCCAGCCGGTGCCCGGTGGTCTGGCCGTTCGTCACGAGCAGCACGAACGGCGTGGCCAGGGCCGGGATGAGCAGCACCATCCGGCGCCCGGACCAGGCCGGCACCGGCGGCCGGGCCGGTTTGCCCATCTCGACCGCGGACGGGTGGATCGGTGTCACGCCGAAGGCCGTGTAGGCGAGCAGCAGCGGGGCGTCGAGCAGGGGAGTGGTGTAGAGGTGGCCGGACGCGCCGACGATCGCGTACCCCAGGTCACCGACGAACAGCAGCGCCATCGCCAGCAGCATGCTGATCAGGCTGGGCGGCCAGGTGCGGGCGGTGAAGGTCAGGCTCAGCACGAGCATCAGCAGGACCACGTCGAAGAGCGGGTACAGCCCGGCCAGCGCGGAGACGACCGGGGACCGGTCGGTGATCGCGGCGGCCGGGATGGCCAGCAGCAGCGTGGCGGCGAGCCCACCGGCCAGGCAGACGATCATGCCGTCGAGGACGGTGTGCCATTCCAGGGTCTGCCGGGCGCGCAGCAGCTCGACGAAGAACCCGCAGAAGAGGAAATAGCCCGGGATCGTGCAGGCGTCGGCGAGCAGCGGCAGGCCGAGGTCGGTGACGAACGGCCGGATGATGATGCCGATCAGAAAGATGATCCCGGCCGCGCCCACCAGGTTCCAGGCGCGGCGCGGCTCGGCGCCGTGCTTGCGCGGCCCGGCGAAGCACGCCCAGACCGTGTTACCCCCGATCACCAGCGTGCATACGGCATTGACCACCGGGTTCAGGTCCCAGAGGTACAGGGCCGTAGCTGCCACCCCGGTGAGGGCGAGCAGTCGCCATTTTTCGATCATCAACCGTCAGATCGGCTCTTTTGCCCGGGTTGTTAGCGTGCAAGCGCCTTGGTCGTCCCGGAGGGCGTCCGCTGGGCCGGCACCGCTCGGCCGTGCACGAACATAGCTGGACAAGCGGCTCTGTGCAGTACCTCTCGGGCAACTGATCCGAGCAATCCGGCGTCGTGCGCTCCCCGCGGGCCCAGAACGATCAACCGGGCGTGGGACGACGCGTGCACCAGGGCCGCCCCGGGCGTGCCGACGAGCACCCGGACCCGCACCCGGCCCAGGTCGGGCACGGCCGCCACGGTGTCGGCGAGGATCCGCCGGCCCTGCTCCTCGAAACGGCCGCCGTATTCCTTCACCACGTGCACCACGTCGACGCCGATCTTGCGGCGGCGGCCCTCGGCGGCGGCGTGCCGCAGCGCGAGGATGCCGCTCGGCGAGCCGTCCACGGCGACCAGCACCGCACCGGCCGGCGGTCGCGGCCCCCGCGCCACCAGCACCGGGCACCAGGCGCGGGCCACCGTCTGCACCAGCACCGAGGCCGGCGGCAGCCACGGCGTGGTGGCCAGGTCGTCGTCGCCGAGGACGAGCAGGACGGCGTTGTGGCTCAGGCGTAACAGCACGCGATCGGGCACCCCGTCCACGAGTTGGCCCGTCACCCGCACCCGAGGTGTGGAACGCTTGGCCGAGGCGACCGCCTCCTCGACCACCTGCGAGGCGGTCCGCCGGGCCCGGTCGTAGTCGTGGCCGGCCCCGGAAAGCCCCGGAACAGGCCAGGTGAAAGCGTGAATCACTCGGAGCTGACTGCCGCGCGAGACCGCCTCGCGAGCGGCCAGCCGGACGGCGGCCAGACCGGCCGACGTGCCGGTCACGCCTACCACAACTGGGTTCCGCACCGGTTTCCACCTCCGCTGTCGTCTGTGCACCATTATCTATGCAAGAGCGCCACTCTTCGTGATCAATCCCTCAGCGGGTGGCCACCTGATGACCCATTCAGGTTGAGGGTTTACGGTGAACGACAAATTCTTGTGGACATCTGCCGGTGAAGTGAGGGAAATACATGACGGATGTCAAGCTCGACCACCCGGGTGGCCAGCTGTCGATGGGGGTACGAGAGGCCGTCGAGGGTCCGGGCGGCATCGACGTCAGTGCCCTTCTCAAAGAGACCGGCTTCGTCACCCTCGATCAGGGTTTCGTCAACACGGCGTCGACCACCTCGTCGATCACCTACATCGACGGTGACGCGGGCATCCTGCGCTATCGCGGTTTCCCGATCGAACAGCTCGCGGAGAAGTCGACCTTCCTCGAGGTCTCTTATCTGCTCATGCACGACGCGTTGCCGACGCCGGCGCAGTTGAAGGACTTCGCCGACAAGATCCGGGTGCACACGCTGCTTCAGGAGGAGATGCGCTCGTTCTTCTCCGGTTTCCCGCGCGACGCGCACCCGATGGCCGTGCTTTCCTCGGCCGTCACCGCGCTGTCGACGTTCTACCAGGACACGCTTGATCCGCTCGATCCCGAGCAGGTCGAGATTTCCGGGATCCGACTGATGGCGAAGCTTCCGACCATCGCGGCGTACGCGTACAAGAAGAGCATCGGCCACCCGTTGCCGTACCCGGACAACTCGCTGGACTACGTCGAGAACTTCCTGCGCATGACGTTCGGCCTGCCCACCGTGCAGTACGACGTGGACCCGAAGATCGCCAAGATCCTCGACATGCTGTTCATCCTGCACGCCGACCACGAGCAGAACTGCTCCACGTCGACGGTCCGCCTGGTCGGATCGGCGCAGGCCAACCTGTTCGCGTCGGTGTCGGCCGGCATCAACGCGCTGTCCGGCCCGCTGCACGGCGGCGCCAACGCGGCGGTGCTCGAAATGCTCGAGCAGATCCGCAAGGACGGCGGCGACGTCAACGCGTTCGTCACCCGGGTGAAGAACAAGGAAAAAGGCGTCAAGCTGATGGGCTTCGGCCACCGGGTCTACAAGAATTACGACCCGCGTGCCGCCATCGTGAAGAAGGCCGCCCAGGAGGTTCTGCGCTCCCTGGAAAAGCCGGACCCGCTGCTCGAGATCGCGTTCCAGCTCGAAGAGATCGCCCTCAGCGACGACTACTTCGTCAGCCGCAAGCTGTACCCGAACGTCGATTTCTACACCGGCCTGATCTACAAGGCGCTGGGCTTCCCCACCAAGATGTTCACGGTGCTGTTCGCCCTCGGCCGGCTGCCCGGCTGGATCGCTCAGTGGAGCGAGATGATGACCGATCCGGCCACGAAGATCGGCCGTCCGCGCCAGCTCTACACGGGTTTCCCCGAGCGCGACTTCGTCGCCATCGACAAGCGCTGAATTCACCGCACACTGCCAGGTCACGCCCCGCCGGATTTCTTCCGGCGGGGCGTTTCTCATCAACCCATATGAGTACGCGCCGAAAAGTCCCCAACCGCAAATAGGCCGAACCCGCCCCAGCGGCGGCCAAGCTGCAACACCAGGCCGTCGCGGGCCGACGGCCGGGAGCCGACATAGGCTTTTCCGATGGCGCTCTGGGCACAACTCGGGCAGGCGGCGCAGGACGCTGCCCTGAAATGGCGGGAACCGGCGGTCCGCGCGGTGTCCCGGCTGATCCCCGCCGACGTGCTCTGGTTCGTGGACACGAAGGGGCCGGTCTTCGCGCTGACGTTCGACGACGGCCCCAGCCCGGACACCACCCCCGGCCTGTTGGAGGTGCTCGCCCGGCACCGCGCGAAGGCCACGTTCTTCCTGGTCGGGGAGCGGGTGCAGGCCCACCCGGAGCTGGTCGCCGCGATCACCGCCGGCGGCCACGAGATCGCCAACCACCTGATGCGCGACGAACGCTCGGCGTTCGTACCGGCCGACCAGTTCCGCCGCGACCTCGCCCGGGTGACCGAGCTGCTCACCCCGTACGGCCCGGTCACATGGTTCCGGCCCGGTTCGGGCGTGTTCACGCCGCGGATGCTGCGCACGGCCGCCGATCAGCACCTGCGGGCCGTGCTCGGCACCCTGGTCGCCGGCAACCAGGGCGGCCCCGGCGACGCCCGGATCGCCGCCGACCTGACCGTCGGCGTCCGGCCCGGCTCGATCGTCGTGCTGCACGAGGGCAGCCGGAAACGCAACGGCGTGATCGCGACGACCGACGAATTGCTCGGCACCCTGGCCGGTCGGGGCCTGTCCGCCGTCACCGTCAAGGAGCTGGCGGCCCTAGACTGCGGATCATGACGCGAGCGGCGGAGCCGACCGGCGAGCAGCCGGTGACCCGGCAGGTGGTGCTGGACGTGACGTTGCCGCAGGTACGGCCGACCGCACGGGTGGAGGTCCGGGAGATCCGGATCCGGGCCGGCCAGGCGGCCGGACTGCACGTGCACAACGGACCGGTCTTCGGCAGCGTGGTGACCGGCTCGGTCGTCTACCAGATCGAGGGCGGCGAGGCCCGGACGCTGCGGCCGGGCGAGGTGTTCTACGAGCCGGAGGCGACCCGGATCGCCCGGTTCGACGCCACCGAGGAGGGCGTGACCTTCCTCGCGTACTACCTGCTCGACCAGGACGAGCTGGCCGAGCTGACCTTCCCGGAGGCCTGAGAGATATGCACCCGTTCCGCGCCGCCGTCGAAGCCGGCGACATCGAGGCCGCCATCGCGCTGCTCGCCGACGACGTGGTGTTCCACAGCCCGGTCGCCTTCAAGCCGTACGAGGGCAAGGCGATGGTCGCGACCATCCTGCGCGCCGTGATCACCGTCTTCGAGGACCTCCGCTACGTGCGGGAGATCGGCGCGGACGGCGCCGCCGACCACGCCCTGGTGTTCACGGCGCACATCGGCGACCGCGAGCTGACCGGCTGCGACTTCCTGCACGTCGACGAGAACGGCCGGATCGACGACTTCATGGTGATGGTCCGCCCGCTGCGCGGCGTGCAGGCCCTGGGCGAGGCGATGGCCGCGCGGCTGGGCGGCTAAGGCTTCGTCCAGGGGGCGAACGCGTTGGCCGACGCCGGGAGCACCGCGGCCAGCTCCGGGCAGTGGCGCAGGATCAGCGCGGTCATCGAGGTCTCGGCGATCCAGTCCAGGCCGAACTGGGTGTAGATCTCCGGGCGGTAGTCGGCGGTCAGGAAGCGGTCGCTCTGCAGGCGGCGCGACGCCATCAGGATGAAGACCCGGAACGCCGTGTCGGAGAAGCCGAACCCCGCCGGCGGCGTCTCGGCGAACAGGCCGACCATGGTGTCCACCTCGTCGACATCGCGGTAGACGGCGCGCAGGCGGCGTACCGTCTCCGGATCCTGACTGAGGTCTTCGAAACGCTCGATCCGGGGCAGGTGCAGGGCCTCGCGGAAATCGTTGTAGCGGGGGACGCCGCGGCGGCGGGTGCGCACCAGATCGACCACCGACAGGTCGACGATCTCGCCCTCCCGCTCCAGGTGAAGCAGCGCCTTCGGGTAGTTGTGCAGGGTGATCGCGCCCGGGTGGGCGGTGCCGAACGAGAACAGGGTGTTGGCCAGGCCCAGCTCGCGCAGCACGTCGTCGGCCCGGTCGCCCTGCAGGTCGAGGAAGGTGTCGTCGCGCAGGTGCCCGCCGGTGGCCGCGTCCCGGAACGCGTAGTCGTCCGGGATCAGCGGGTGCATCCGGTAGACGGTGACGAAGTCCTCGGTCAGCGAGTAGGGCGCGGTGTGGTGGTCGGGGACCGTCGCCGGGATGCCGCGCAACGCGTTCGCGTCGGTCAGCCACAGGCCGATGCGGCTCAGCCAGTCCTTGGCCGGGACGCCGTACCAGTTGACGTGCATGCCGCGGTCGAGCACCTCGGTGGCGAGGATGGCCGGCGTCCACTCCACCGTGTGGATCTTGGCGATCAGGGCGGCCACGATCAGCCGGGCGGTCTGGAAGAGCCGCTCGTCGGTCCACTGCGGATTGCGGGCGCGCAGCTCGTCGACCAGGACGTTGTGCTCGCGGGCGAAGAGCGTGTGCATGCCGCTGAGGCCGAGCCACCACGCCTCGTTGAACCCGGTGATCTCCGAGCCGTGCACGTCGACCGGTAGGTAGCCCTCCGGGGTCAGCCGCAGCTTCGCGCCGTCGCGTAGCTCGCGGGCCTTCTCCGGCTGGGTGCCGTACACCTCGGAGCCGTCCCACCAGTGCGAGGCCGCGTTGCCGAACAGCAGCTCGTGGCCGTCCGCCCCGATGCCCCGGCTGATGTTGCCGCCGATCCGCATCTCCGGTTCGAGCGGGCCGCCGGGGGTGTTCCGCCAGCCCGGCACGTCCGGCGGCAGCGGCACCCGCACGTCGTCGACGCCGAGCGGGTGCCGGGCGTGCACCACCCAGTCGTGCACCTGGAACTGGATCCACGCGGCGGCCAGGATGTTCAGCGACGTCGCCGGGATGAACGCGTCGCGGTGCAGCAGCTCCCGGCTGACCACGAGCGGGTTGGGCTCGTCGGTGTTCGCCCTACCGGGCACGTTGCGGCCGAAGGCGGCGCCGACCGCGCCCATCGACGGCTCGGACAGGTCGTCGTAGGAGCCGTCCGGCGTACGGAAATCGCGTTTGTCCTCTTCGATCTTCGCCGGCACCGGCCGGACCTGCGGGGGTGCCTCGCGCACCTCGGTGTCGATGAGGTTGTCCCGGCGCAGCACGTCGCGCAGCGCGGCCAGATTGAGCAGGGCCAGCGACGTCGGCAGCCGATGCCACGGCCGGAACCGGTTGACCAGGCCGAACAGCCCGCGCATGGCGGCGCTCGCGACCCGGTTGCGCAGCGGCACCTCGGTGATGAAGCGTTCCCGGTTGCGGTGCGCCGAGCTGGCGTCGTAGGCGGCCTTGCGCACCCGGTTGAGGTTGCCGAGCGGGCGGAAGTCGTCGGTGGTGTTCCACGGGTTGAGCCGCAGCTCCCGGGCGGCCGGGCTGTCCGGCGTGCCGGAGCGGATGGTCAGCACCGCGATCGGCTCGGGCGGCGCGGCGGCCGAGCGCCAGTCGACGGCCGCGTCCTCGATCGGCGTCTCCCGCTCGTCGCGGAACCGCTGCACACACAGCTCGAACCGCACGTCGCCCTGAGCCAGCCGGCGCTGCATCTCGTGGCCTAGGAAATCCGGATCGCCGGCCGGCGGTGACGCGGCTTCGGTGGCGAGCGGCCGCAGGAAGTATTGAACGGCGATCTCCGCGCCCCACGTGATCGGGGTGCGGCTCCAATACGTCACCGTGGCCACGCTCGCGGCCCGGGTGCGGCCCGCCTGCACGTTGCGGACCATCCGCACGGTCTCGGCCGGCCCGAGCACGAACAGCAGCCGGCCCAGCCCCAGGTAGCGGCCCAGCCCGCCGCCGGCGGTGGCCAGCGCGAACTCGGTGAACTGCCGGGCGTCGCGGGCGTGCGCCACCGGTGCGCTGGTCATCAGCAGGTCGTGCTGCTCGGCGGCGGACACGTGCACCCGCAGGCCGGCGCCGCGCAGGTCGGGCTCGTGGTCGGAGAGGATCCGCCCCTCGGCGTTGCTGAACCGGACCGCGGTGCGATAGACGGCGCCCGGCTGGGCGAAGCCGACCCGCAGCTCCGGCGGCAGGTCGAGGAAGCGCAGCTCGGCGTCGTCCACCGCGAAGGTGACCTTGGCCTGGAAGCCGGGCACCACCGGCCCGCCGGCCGCCTTCCGGTTCTTCGCCTGCGTCTGCATGATCTTCACGGCCATGCGCGCGAAGAGCTGCCGCTCGGCCTCGGGCGAGCCGCCCAGATAGGCCTCCCGCCAGGCGGCGGCCTTGATCCCCGTGGTCATCCGTCAATCGAAGCGCATCGGCGCCAGGTGGGGTGGTTCGCGTCGGTTTACCGATACGGCGTGGTCAGCCAATCGAGCACCGGGGCCGCACCGTCCTCGGCCCGGATCCGGGCCGACAGGGCCTGCGCCCGGGCCGCGTAGTGCGGGTTGCCGGTGACCTCACGCAGCGCCGCGGCCAGGGCGTCCACCTCGAGCCGGATCGGGGCCGGGGCCGCGCCGAGCCGGTGCAGGCGCCGGGCCCAGAACGGCTGGTCGGCCAGCCGCGGCACGGCGACCGCCGGGACCCCGGCCCGCAGCGCCGCCGCGGTGGTGCCGGCCCCGGCGTGGTGGACCACCGCCGCCATCCGGGGAAAGAGCTGCTCGTGCGGCATCTCGCCGATGCTGAGCAGGTCGTCGCCGTCCGCGGCGGCCAGGCCCGACCAGCCCGCCTGCAGGACCGCCCGGACGCCGGCCTGCCGGACCGCTCGCACCACGGTCTCGGCGAGCTCCGGCCCGCGCCCGGGCGCCATGCTCCCGAACCCGATGAACACGGGCTTCTCGCCGGCCAGGAAGTCGTCGAGTCTTTTGTCTGCTTTGTCGGGAGAGGCGGCGGGCCACCAATAGCCCGTCACCCGCAGCGACGGATGCCAGTCGGCCGGCCGCGGCACGACCGCCGGGCTGAAACCGTGGAACATGGGCTCCCGGAACTCCTGGGCCCGGCGAAGCGCTCCCAGTGAAGTCCGGGGCAGGCCCAGGTCCCGCCGCAAGCTGCGGATCGTGCCGGCGTAGAGCGCCTCCACGGCCCGGAACGTCACGTGCCCGAGCGCCAGGTTCCCGTACGGCCCGAAGGATCGGCCGCCGGCCAGCACCGGCCCGAACTCGCGCGACGGATGCACCGGCTGCAGAAAGACGCTCGCCCGCCGGATCCCGAACGCCTCGGCCACCTGATAGCCCAGCGGCGCGACCAGCGTGGAGAGCACCATGGCGTCCGGTCGCGCCTGCTCCACGGCCCGGACGATCCCGGCCCCGAGCTGCGCGACCAGCGGCCGGGCCAGCGCGAACATCCGGGCCAGGGCACGCGGCCCGCCGCCGTCGACGGTCCGCTCCAGGGTCTCGCGCAGATCACCGGGGATCGGCACGAAGCCGAGGCCGAGCGCTTCGACGAGCGACCGGAACGGCTCGTGGGTGGCCAGGGTGACCGTGTGGCCGGCCGCCCGGAGCCGCCCGGCCAGCCCGGTGAAGGGCGCGACGTCCCCCATCGACCCGGACGTGACGATCAAGACCCGCACGCCGACGATCCTCGCACCCGATCGGGGTCGTCCGGGGCCGGGACGCGATGAACTTCGGCTGGGCGGAGCTGCGGGACGCGTACGCCGAAAGGCTTTAAAGAACGCCGACCGCTGGGAGCCCGCAGGCGCGCTGGGCCTGGCGGTCGTGGCCGTTGACCGAGGCGGCGACCATCAGGAGCTCGGCGAAGCCGCCGCCGGCCACCGCGTCGGCCGAGCCCGGCGGCCCTCCCTGTGATCTGCCGATCATGTGTCGCTTCGGCAGGCCCCCCGGAAAGCTGAGCGGGGGACGGTTCTCCTCAGATCGGCGATCGCCGCGCCGACCAGGCATCACAAGTGATCCAGCGAGGGGAGGAACGGGTGCCGCTCGCCGCGTCCGCGCTGGCCCTGGCCCTGAGCACGACCTGGCTGGTGGCCGGCCTCGTCCACGAATGGGCCCACCCGGTGCTCGGCTGGCTGCCGCTGCCGGTGGCGTCGCTGCTGGCCGGCTACGCCTGCTGGGCCGTTGCCCGCCGCGCCGACCTGGACGCGAGCACCCGCCGCTTCTGGCTCAGCCTCACGGTCGCCTGCGGCCTGTTCACCGCCGGCATCATCGCCAACGCGGCCGACGCCACCGCCGGCCCGGCCCCGTCGCAGCGGGTCGGCCCGATCACCCTCGTCTTCTACCTGGGCGTCCTGGTCCAGATCATGTGGGCGCTGCTGCGGCTGCCGTCATGGCAGCGCAGCCGCAGCGACTGGCTCCGGTTCGGCATCGACGCCTGCGTCGTCCTGATCACCGTCGCCGCGTTCGGCTGGCGTTTCTCGCTGCGCGACCACGAGCTGTGGGTCGAGCAGACCGGCTCGCTGGGCGCGATGCTGGCCATCGGCCTGCTGGTCGGCCTGTCGATGATCACCTTCATGAAGGTCGCCTTCGCCGGCGCCGGCCAGCTGGACCGCCGGGCCACCTGGATCCTGGCGGTCGGCGCGGCCGCGGCCGGCACGGTCGGCGGCATGTCACCGTTCCTGATCAGCCGGCCGTACCTGTCCACCAGCCTCGTCTCGGTGCCGATCGCCACGCTCGCGATCCACCTGGCCGCGGTGAGCCAGTGGCGGGCCGGTGCCACGCTGCCCCGGGACCGCCGCCGCTCCCGCCGGATCAGCGTCGTGCCCTACCTGGCGGTCGCGATCGCCGACGGCCTGCTGCTCACCACCAGCACCGCGAACCCGGACGAGACCCGGATCATGCAGACCGTCGTGGTGGCGCTGACCGTCCTGGCCGTGACCAGGCAGATCATCGCGCTGCGCGACAACAACCGGCTGATGGCGACGGTGGAGAGCCACCAGGCGGAGCTGACCCGGCAGGCGACCACGGACAGCCTCACCGGCGTCGCGAACCGGGCCTTCCTGGAACAGCGCACCCGCGACCTGCTGGCCGAGGACCGCGAGTTCCACATGGTCCTGCTCGACCTGGACGACTTCAAGATCGTGAACGACCGGCTCGGCCACCAGGTCGGCGACCACCTGATCATCGAGACGAGCCACCGCCTGACCGCCCTGGTCGGCCCGCACGGAACGGTCGGCCGCCTCGGCGGCGACGAGTTCGCCATCCTGCTGCCGGCCGCCGGCGACCCGGCGGCGCTGCTCGACGACCTGATCACCGAGGTCGGCCGCCCCGCCGACCTGGCCGGCAACCTCACCTCGCCCGCGGTCAGCGCCGGCGTCACCCGGAGTCAGGACGGCGACGACCCGGCCGAGCTGCTACGCCGCGCCGACGTGGCGATGTACGCGGCGAAGGCGGCCGGCGGCAACCGCTGGCAGTGGTTCGACCCCGGCATGGACCGCGCCGCCGACGAGGCCGCCCGCCTCGCCGCCGACCTGCGCCAGGCCCTGCACCGGGGCCAGATCTTCGCCCTCTACCAGCCGATCGTCGACCTGACGACGGAAACCCCGGTCGGCGCCGAGATCCTGATGCGCTGGGACCACCCCGAGCACGGCCTGATCCCGCCGGACATCTTCATCCCGCTCGCCGAACGCACCGGCACCATCATCGAGCTGGGCCGCTGGGTGCTGGCACAGGCCTGCCGCCAGTCGGCCGAGTGGACCCGCCACTTCGGTGCCGCCGCCCCACGCCGGATCAGCGTCAACGTCTCCGCCCACCAGCTGGCCGACCCCGCGTTCCTGACCACGGTCCGCGACATCCTGGCCGAAACGGGAGCCGACCCGACCCGCCTGATGATCGAGGTGACCGAGACCGCCGTCCTCAACGCCACGAGCGCCGCCCACCAGCTCGACGCGCTCCGCGAGCTGGGCCTGCGGGTGGCCCTGGACGACTTCGGCACCGGCCATTCGTCATTGAGCCTGCTCCTGGACGTCCCGGTCGACGTCCTGAAGGTCGACAAGTCCTTCGTCAGCGGCGACTACGCCGACCAGGCCGGCGCGATCGTGGTCCGCAACCTGATCAGCTTCACCGACGACTTCGGCATCGACGCGGTGGCGGAAGGCGTCGAAACCCCCGCCCAGGCCGCCCGCCTGCGCACTGCCGGCTACCACTACGCCCAGGGCTACCTGTTCGGCCGCCCGATGACCGCCGCCGCTTTCGAGGCCCTGTTCACCCCGGCCAGGGCGGCCTGAGCGGTCAGCCAACGCATTTCTTTTCCGTACGCGCCGGAATCCGCCCCCGCCGCAGCGTCCGGCGGGGTGCATGGTCACCCTCCTCACCGGCTACCGGGCGGGCCCGGCTCCCACCCGGCGGGCTGCGCCCGCAAATTCGCGGGTAGATCGCTCGTCAGAGCACGGGGCGGGCATTCAGCGGGTGGCGGGCTCGTCGACGGCCAGGAGCGTGGAGAGCCGGCGCATCAGGCCGGGGCGTGGGCGGTAGTAGACCCAGCTGGCACGGCGCTCGGCGTCGACCAGGCCGGCCTCGCGCAGCACCTTCAGGTGGTGGGAGATGGTGGTGCTGGAGATCGTGAACGCCGGGGTGAGGTCGCAGACGCAGATCTCGCCGTCCGGCGCGGAGGCGATCATCGACATCAACTGCAGCCGGATCGGGTCGCCGAGCGCCTTGAATGCCTGCGCCAGGGTGCCGGACGCCTCGGCGGGGATGCGCGCCTCCGCCAGGGGAGCGCAGCAGGGGGTCGCCTCGATGTCCGGGGGAGCCACTGCCGATGGGTTTGACATGTGTCGAGGTTGACAGACGTCGAATCCGCATGCAAGCGTTGGCTTCGACACTCATCGGATTCAACATCCATCGAATTCATATTCACCGAATTCAAGACTCACCGAATCCGTGTCCCCGTGACGCCGACCGCCAACGAGGAGTACCCGCGATGAGCAGCGACGATTCCGCCACCGTCCGCCCCGACCAGTGCTGCGGCACCACCGAAGCGGCGCCGGTGACCGAGAGCCGGTCCGGTGATCTGCCGGTGGTGGTGATCGGGGCCGGCCCGGTCGGGATGGCGGCCGCCGCGCACCTGCACGAGCGGGGTCTTCCGTTCCTCGTTCTCGAAGCCGGTGACCAGGTCGGCGCCTCGGTGCGGCAGTGGGGGCACGTCGGGGTGTTCAGCCCCTGGCGCTACGACATCGACACCGCCGCCCGGCGACTGCTCGACGCGGCCGGCTGGGCCGCCCCCGACGACGATGACCTGCCGACCGGGGCCGAGTTGGTGGAGAACTACCTCCAGCCGCTCGCGAAGCTGCCCGCCCTCGCCGCCCACCTGCGCCTCGGAGCGCGGGTCGTGGCGATCAGCCGGGTCGGTGCCGACCGGGTTCGCACCGCCGGCCGCGCCGACCTGCCCTTCGTCCTGCGGCTCGCGGACGGCGCCGAGATCACCGCGAGCGCGATCATCGACGCGTCCGGCACCTGGCGCACCCCCAACCCGCTCGGCGCCAACGGCCTGCCCGCCCACGGCGAACCGCAGGCCGCCGACCTGATCGACCACGCCCTGCCCGATGTCATCGGCGCCGACCGCGATCGGCACGCCGGCCGGCACACCATCGTGGTCGGATCCGGGCACTCCGCCGCCAACACCCTGCTCGATCTGGCCCGGCTGGCCGAGACCGAGCCGGGCACCCGGATCACCTGGGCCGTGCGGGGCGGTTCCGCGCAGCGGGCGTTCGGCGGGGAGGGCGCCGACGAGCTGCCCGCCCGGGGAGCGCTCGGCAGCGGCCTGCACACCCTGGTCGACGCCGGCAAACTCACCCTGGTCACCGGCTTCGGCGTGCACGCCGTGCGCCGCGACGGCGACCGCATCACCCTGGTCGCCGCGGACGGGCGCACCCTCACCGCGGACCGGGTCGTGTCGGCCACCGGATTCCGGCCGGACCACGGCATCGCCACCGAGCTCCGCCTCGACCTGGACCCGATCCTCGGCTGCACCCGCACCCTGGCCGAGCTGATCGACCCGAACCAGCACTCCTGCGGCACCGTCGCCCCGCACGGCTACCGGGAGCTGGGCCAGCCCGAGCCGAACTACTACGCGGTCGGGATGAAGTCCTACGGCCGGGCCCCGACCTTCCTGATGGCCACCGGCTACGAGCAGGTCCGCTCGATCGCCGCCGCCCTGGCCGGCGACTTCGCCGCCGCCGACGACGTGCAGCTCGACCTGCCCGAGACCGGGGTGTGCAGTGGCGACCCCGAGACCGCCCGGCAGATCGCCGCGCTGACCGGCGTGGCCGGGCTCATCAGCCTCACCCCGGCCGGCGGCGGTAGCTGCTGCTCGTGACCCATTCCGACCGTGATGCCGGCGGGCACCGGATCCTCGTGGGCACCCTCGCCGTCACCCAGACCATCGGGTACGGCGGCCTCTACTACGCCTTCGCCGTCTTCCTCGTCCCGATCGCCGCCGACCTGCACACCTCCACCACCGTGGTGACCGGTTCCTACACCGCTTCCGTGCTCGCGGCCGCCCTGCTCGCGGTGCCGGTCGGCCGGCGGCTGGACCGGCACGGCGGGCGGGCGCTGATGACCGGCGGGTCGCTGCTCGGCGTCCTCCTGCTGGTCGCCTGGTCCGGGATCGGCCAGGTGTGGCAGCTCTACGCCGTGCAGGCCGGCATCGGCGCCGCCTCGGCGGCCAGCCTCTACGAGGCCGCCTTCGCCGTCGTCATCGCCTGGCACACACCCCGGCAGCGCTCCGCCGCGCTGCTGGCGGTGACCGTGGTCGCCGGGTTCGCGAGCACCGTGTTCCTGCCGCTGACCGGGTGGCTCGTCGAGCAGTACGGCTGGCGGACCGCCCTGCTCGTGCTCGCCGCCGTCCAAGCGGTCACCGTGCCGCTGCACGCCGTCGTGATCCGCCGCCCACCCGCCGGCGGGCACCACGTCCGGCCCACCAGATCCGGCACCCGCGCCGCACTCGCCGACCGGGGCTTCTGGCTGCTCGCCGCCGGACTCACCGCGAACACCGCGGCGATCAGCGCCTACACCGTGCTGCTCATCCCCGCACTGATCGCCTGGCACTACCCGCCGGCGTTCGCCGCCACCATCGCCGGGCTGCTCGGCGTGCTGTCGGTTACCGGGCGGCTGCTGACCACCGGCCTGCAACGGCGGTATCGCACCGTCACGATCACGGCCGCCGTCTTCACCGTCCAGACCGTCGCCGCGCTGCTGCTGCCCTGGGCGGCCGGCACGGCCGTGGGGGCGATCGCCGCGGTCATCGGGTTCGGCCTCGGCTTCGGCGTCGCCACCATCGCCAAACCGGTCATCCTCGCCGAGCGCTACGACACGACCCGCTACGCGACCCTCGCCGGCGTCCTCGTCGTCCCGGGCACCCTCGCGAAGGCCGTCGCACCGCTGGCCGGGGCCGGCCTGCACGCCGCGACCGGCAGCTACACCACCGCGCTCACCGCGATCGCCGCCTGCTGCGCGCTCGCCACCGCGGCCCTGGCCGGGCTCAGCCGTCGTCCACTGCGGACGATTCCGGCGTGACCCCGCGCCGCACGCGAAAGGGGCGCTGCGGCCGTGACCAGGCGCTCAGGTCGCCCGGAGAACAACGGGGCTGATCATGCCCGTACGTTTCGGATGGTTGGGAATTTGTGCGATTTTTTTTGGCTGTCGCGGCGTCTGGGACGGGTGAGGACCAGGTTTGACGACGCCGGCTGGCTGCCGGAGGCCGCCACCGTGGCCGAGGTGACGCTCCGCGGTGGTCAGCCGTTTGTGATGGGGGTCTGACGGATAGTTTGATGGCATGACGGACGTCGTGATCGGCATCGACACCGGGACCACCGCCACCAAGGGCATCGCCGCCACCATCACCGGCGAGCTCCGAGCCCACGTTTCCGTCCACTACCCCCTTGCCGTGCCGGGGCCCGGCCGCGCCGAGCTCGACCCGGGGCACCTGCGTGACGCCGCGGTCAAAGCCCTCACCGACGTGGCCGCGGCCTGCCGGGAGAACGGGGACCGGGTGGTCGCGGTCAGCCTCAGCGCGTTCCTGCACGGGCTGGTGCCGATGACCGCCGCCGGGGAACCGCTCGGGCCGCTGGTCACCTGGGCCGACGCCCGCTCCGGCGAGCAGTGCGACCGGATCCTCGCCGCCGGGCGGGCTCGCGCGCTGCAGGCCCGGACCGGCACGCCGGTGCACCCGATGTCGCCGCTGACCAAGCTGGCCTGGTGGCGGGACAACGACCCGTCGATCCTGCGCGACACCCCCCGCTGGGGCGGCGTCAAGGAGCTGATCCTGGCCGCGCTCACCGACGAGCCGTTCCTGCTCGACCTGTCGGTCGCCTCCGGCACCGGGCTGTACGACATCCACCAGCGGCGCTGGGACTCCGAAGCCCTGGAGATCGCCGGGGTCCGCGCCGGCCAGCTGGCCGACGTGGTGCCGACCACCACCGTGCTGCGGCTCAAGGCGGGGCTCGCGGGGCTGCCGGACGGGACCCGGCTGATCATCGGAGCCGCCGACGGGCCGCTCGCCAACCTGGGCGTCGGCGCCACCCCGGCCGGGGTCGCCGCCGTCTCGCTCGGCACCAGCGGGGCGCTGCGCACCGTCGTCGACCGGCCCACCGCCGACGCCGACGGCCGGCTGTTCTGCTACGCGCTCACCGAGGACCGGTGGGTGATCGGCGGGGCGGTCAACAACGCCGGGTCCGTCGTGCGGTGGGCGGGGCAGAGTTTCGCGTCCGGCTTCGAACGGCCCGGCGCCGAAGGGGAGGACGCCGACGAGCGCGACGCCGCCCTGCTCATGGAGGCACAGGGGGTGCCGCCCGGCAGCGACGGGCTGCTCTGCCTGCCCTACCTGCTGGGGGAGCGGGCGCCCTGGTGGCGGTCCGGGCTGCGTGGGGCCTACCTCGGGCTGCGCCGCGAGCACGGGCGCGCCCACCTGGTGCGCTCGGCGGTCGAAGGGGTCTGCCAGCAGCTGGCGCTGGTGCGGGACTCGTTCGCCGGCGAAGGGTTCGCGGTCACCGAGGTGCGGGCCACCGGCGGAGCGGTCGCCTCCGAGCTGTGGGTGGGGGTGCTCGCGGCCGCGCTCGACCTGCCGGTCGCGGTCGCCGACACCCCGGAGGGCACCGCGCTCGGGGCCTGCCTGCTCGGCTGGCACGCTCTCGGCGAGCTGCCCGACCTCGACCACGCCGCGGCGCTCATCGCGATCGGCAAACCGACCGTGCCCGACCCGGCGAACGCCGCCCTCTACGCCCGGCTGCGACCGCTCGTCGAGAAGTCCGCGCTCGCCATGCTCGACACCGTCAAGGAGCTCGACCGGCTCGCCCCGCAGCCGACGCCTGCGATTCCCGTCACCGGTGGCCGCGTTGACGCCACACACGGCAGTGAGAAAGCATGACTGCCGAGCGGTAGCGGAGGAACACCGGTGTGAATCCGGGGCGGTCCCGCCACTGTGACCGGGTAGCGACCTGCGTCAACTCGCCACGGCCTGGGAGGGCTGGAAGGCGCGCGGGCCTGCGCTGATCCGGGAGTCAGGAGACTCCGGCCGCTCGTGACACCGGTCGCGCGGGCGTGGACACCCGTGCAGAAGGGACTTTCGTGACGCCGTACCCGTTCTCCGCAGTCGTCGGTCTCACCGACCTGCGGCTCGCTCTGCTGCTCACCGCCGTCTCGCCGCACGTCGGCGGGGTTCTCGTGCGCGGGGAGAAAGGCACTGCCAAGAGCACTGTCGTACGAGCGCTGGCGACTCTCCTGCCGCCGGTCTCGGTGGTGCGCGGCTGCCGCTTCGCCTGCGACCCGGCGCAGCCCGACCCGCAGTGCCCGGACGGGCCGCACGCCACCGACTCGCCGGCGCAGTCCCGGCCCTCGGCGCTCGTCGAGCTGCCGGTCGGGGCCACCGAGGACCGGGTGGTGGGCACGCTCGACATCCAGCGTGCGCTGGCCGACGGCGTCAAGGCGTACGAGCCGGGGCTGCTCGCCGCCGCGCACCGCGGCGTCCTCTACGTCGACGAGGTCAACCTGCTGCCCGACCACCTGGTCGACCTGCTGCTCGACGCGGCCGCGATGGGCCGGGCGCACGTCGAGCGGGACGGGGTGTCGGTCAAGCACGCCGCCCGGTTCCTGCTGGTCGGCACCATGAACCCGGAAGAGGGCGAGCCGCGGCCGCAGCTCGTCGACCGGTTCGGGCTGGTCGTCACCGTCGCCGCGCCGCGCGAGGCGGGGGAGCGGGCCGAGGTCGTCCGGCGGCGGCTCGCCTACGAGGCCGACCCGGACCTGTTCGCGGCGCGGTTCGTCGCCGACGAGCAGGAGGTCGCGGAGCGGATCGTGGCCGCCCGGGCGCGGCTGCCCAAGGTCGTGCTGCCCGACGGCGAGCTCGATCGGATCGCCCGGGTCTGTCTCGCCTACGGCGTGGACGGGATGCGGGCCGACATCGTCGTCGCGCGATGTGCAGTCGCGCTGGCCGCCTGGCACGGGCGGGACCTGGTCACCGAGGAGGACGTGCGGGACGCGGCCCGGCTGGCGCTGCCGCACCGGCGGCGGAAGGACCCGCTCGACCCGCCCGGCACCGACGAGGAACGCCTGGAAGACGCGTTGTCGCAGGCCGAGCCCCCGCCGTCCGAGGATGACGACGACCCTGATCCGGGCGGTGGTGGAGGAGGGTCGCCGACGCCCCCGCCGACCGTCGGCCCGGACCACGGCGGGGCGACCGATCAGGCCGACAAATCGGGCGAACCGGCGTCGGCGCCCGCCGCGGCCCCTGCCGTTGCGGCCGGGAACGCCTACCGGACCCGTACGCTCAAAATCGCCGCCCGCGGAACCGGTGGTCATGCCGGACGCCGCTCGCCGTCCCTGGCCCGCCGGGGCCGGGTGATCGGCTCCCGGGTCCCGGCCGGCAAGCTCGCCGGCGCCCCGCACCTGCCCGCCACCCTGCGCGCCGCCCTGCACCGCGGCGACCGCACCGTGCAGCCGGTCGACCTGCGCGAGGCCGTGCACGTCGGCCGCGAGTCCAACCTGGTTCTGTTCGTCGTCGACGCCTCCGGCTCGATGGCCGCCCGCCGCCGGATGACCGTGGTCAAGACCGCCGTGCTGTCCCTGCTGCGCGACGCCTACCAGCGCCGCGACCGGATCGGGATGATCACCTTCCGGGGGCACGAGGCCGAGCAGGTGCTCCCGCCGACGTCCTCGCACGAGGTGGGCGTCATGAAGCTGGCGAGCCTGAAGACCGGCGGCCGCACCCCCCTCGCGGCCGGCCTGCGCACCGCCGCCGCCACCATCGCCACCGAGCGCCGCCGGGACCCGCGCCGCCGTCCGCTGCTGATCGTCGTCACCGACGGCCGCGCCACCAGCGGCCCCGACCCGGTCCGGATGGCCCCCGCCCTGGCCGGGGTGGCCGCCGTGGTCGTCGACTGCGAGTCCGGCCCGGTGCGCCTGGGCCTGGCCGGCCGGCTGGCCACCGCCCTGAACGCCGACCTGATGCCGCTCGAACAGCTCGAAGCCGGCGCCGCCACGAGGAGCGCTGCCTGATGCCGCAGGGCAAAGTGGACGTCGTCCCGGCCGACGGGCTCACCACCCGGCAGCGCCGCCGCCAGGCCGTGCTGGCCGTGCACACCGGGCACGGCAAGGGCAAGTCGACGGCCGCGTTCGGGATGGCCCTGCGGGCGTGGAGCGCGGGCTGGCCGATCGGCGTGTTCCAGTTCGTGAAGTCGGAGAAGTGGCGGGTCGGCGAGGAGTCGGCGTTGAAAAGCCTCGGCAACGTCACCTGGCACAAGATGGGCGAGGGCTGGTCGTGGATCCAGCGCCCCGGCACCGAGCGGGACCACGCCGCCGAGGCCGCCGAGGGCTGGGCCCAGATCAAGCGGGACCTGGCCGCCGAGACCTACAAGTTCTATGTCCTCGACGAGTTCACCTACCCGATGAAGTGGGGCTGGGTCGACGTCGGCGACGTGGTCGAGACGCTGGCCGCCCGGCCCGGCACCCAGCACGTGGTGATCACCGGCCGGGACGCGGCGCCGGCCCTGCTGGAGGCGGCCGACCTGGTCACCGAGATGACGAAGGTGAAGCATCCGATGGACGCCGGCCGCAAGGGACAGCAGGGTATCGAGTGGTAGCGATTCCACGGATCGTGATCGGGGCACCCGCCTCCGGCCACGGCAAGACGACGGTGGCGACCGGCCTGCTGGCCGCGTTCGCCCGCCGGGGCCTGCCGGTCGCGCCGTTCAAGGTCGGCCCCGACTACATCGACCCCGGCTACCACGCCCTCGCCGCCGGTCGCCCCGGCCGCAACCTCGACCCGGTGATGGTCGGCGAACGGCTGATCGCGCCGCTGTTCGCGCACGGCGCCCGCGGCGCCGGGATGGCGATCGTCGAGGGCGTGATGGGCCTCTACGACGGCCGGACCGGGGCCGGCGACACCGGCTCGACCGCCCAGGTCGCCGAGCTGCTCGGCGCCCCGGTGATCCTGGTCGTCGACGCGGCCGCGCAGGGCCGGTCGATCGCCGCGCTGGTGCACGGGTTCCGCAGCTTCGGCAGCGTCCGGCTGGCCGGGGTGATCCTCAACCGGGTCGGCTCCGACCGGCACGAGAGCATCCTGCGCGAGGCCTGCGAGGAGGTCGGCACGCCGGTGCTGGGCGCGATGCGCCGGGCCGACGCGGTCGCCGCCCCCTCCCGGCATCTGGGCCTGGTGCCGGCGGCCGAACGCCGGGCCGAGGCGCGGGCCTCGGTGGACGCCCTGGCCGCGCTGGTCGCCGCGTCGGTCGACCTCGACGAGGTGGCCGCGATCGCGCACTCGGCACCGTCGCTGTCGGTCGAGCCCTGGAGCCCGGCGGAAGCGGTGGGCGACGTTCCCGAGGGCGAACGGCCGGTGATCGCGATCGCCGGCGGGCCGGCCTTCTCGTTCTCCTACGCGGAGACGCCCGAGCTGCTCACCGCGGCCGGCGCCGACGTCATCACCCTCGACCCGCTGCACGACGAGAAACTCCCGGCCGGGACGCGCGGTCTCGTCGTCGGCGGCGGCTTCCCCGAGGTGTACGCGTCGGAACTCTCCGCCAACGAGCCCCTGCGCCTGGCGGTGGCCTCGCTGGCCGCCACCGGCGGGCCGATCGCCGCCGAATGCGCCGGCCTGCTCTGGCTGTGCCGCACCCTCGACGACGCGCCGATGTGCGGGGTCCTCGACGCCGACGCGGCGATGACCCCGACGCTGACCCTCGGCTACCGGGACGCGGTCGCCCTCGCCGACAGCCCGCTGGCACCGGCCGGCACCCGGGTCACCGGCCACGAGTTCCACCGCACCACCGTCCACCCCCGGTCCGGGGTGCTGCTCTCGCCGGCGGCCGGGGCGGCCTGGCAGTGGCGCGGCGCCGACCCGGAAGGGTTCGCCACCCCGGCCGTGCACGCCTCCTACCTGCACCTGCACTGGGCGGGCGCGCCGTCACTGGCCCGCAACGTGGTCGCCGCGGCGCGATGAAACTGGTCGTTGGGCTCGGGGCGCGGCCCGGGCGGTCGGCGGAGGAGCTCGAGGCCGCGGTCGGGCAGGCCCTCACCGAGCTCGGCGCCGACTGGGGGGACGTGCGGGCGCTGGCCACCATCGACCGGCGGGCGGCCGAGGACGGGGTGCGGGCCCTCGCCACCGCGTACGGCTGGGAAGTGGTCTCGCTCGCGGCGGCGGAACTGGTGGGATACGACGTACCCACCCCAAGCGAGACCGTCGCCGACGCCGTGGGCACCCCCAGCGTCGCCGAGGCGGCGGCGCTGGCCGCCGCGGGCGGGCGGGCCGTCCTGATCCTGCCGAAGACGACCTTCCCCGGGATCACCGTGGCCGTCGCCGGCTGACAGGGTTTTCCCTTGTCCAGCCCCTTGAGGGTGGGCCGGCACCCGGCCGCAACCATAGACTCCCGCCGATATCTGTCCTATCGGAGGTGCACCGTGCCAGTCCGTTACCGGGCCCTGCTGGCCGCCGCCACCCTGGCGTCCGGAGTAGCCCTCGTCGCCGTGACCACGACGCCACCCGCGTCGGCCGCGGTCGTCCATCGTGTGTTGTTCGACAACAGCAAGGCCGAGACCGCCGGCAACGCCGACTGGATCATCAGCACGTCGCAGCCCGACCCGCTGGGGCAGAACGCCAACCCGACCTCGGAGACCTCGTGGACCGGCGCACTCTCCGCGTGGGGCGTCGCCCTGCAGCGGACCGGCTCGTACAGCCTGAAGACACTGCCGACCGGCAACACCATCACGTACGGCGGCAGCGGCGCCCTTGATCTGGCGAACTTCGACGTCTTCGTGATGCCGGAACCGAACGTGCTGCTCAGCACCGCCGAGAAGACCGCGATCATGAAGTTCATCCAGGCCGGCGGCGGGTTCTTCCTGATCGTCGACCACGCCGGGAGCGACCGGAACAACGACGGGTACGACTCCGTCGAGGTCGCCAACGACCTGCTCACCAACAACGGCGTCGACAACACCTCGCCGTTCGGGTTCAGCGTCGACACCAACGACATCTCCAGCGAGAACCCGGTCGCGATCAGCAGCAGCACCAACCCGGTGATCAACGGGCCGTACGGCACGGTGACCGGCAGCATCATCCGCGACGGCAGCACCCAGACGCTGAACAAGACGGCCAACTCCAGCGTCGCGGGGCTGGTCTGGCGGACCTCGTCGAGCCAGACCGGGACCACCGGCGCGTTCTTCACGACCAGCACGTTCGGGTCGGGGCGGGTCGCGGTGTGGGGGGACAGCTCGCCGATCGACGACGGGACCGGGCAGTCCGGGAACACGCTCTACGACGGGTGGAACGACACCGCCGGCACGAACGCCGCGCTGGCGCTGAATGCGACCGAGTGGCTGGCCGGGACCGGGACGTCGACGCCGACGACATCCCCGACCACCTCCCCGACCGGCGGCGGCTCCTGCGCCACGACCCAGCTGCTGGGCAACACCGGGTTCGAGTCCGGGGCCACCACCTGGACCGCCACCTCCGGGGTCATCACCAACTCGTCGTCGCAGGCCGCGCACGCCGGGTCCTACAAGGCCTGGCTGGACGGCTACGGGTCGGCGCACACCGACACGCTGTCCCAGACGGTGACGGTGCCGGCCGGGTGCGGTGGCGCGACCCTGAGTTTCTGGCTGCACATCGACACCGACGAGACGACCACGACGACGGCGTACGACAATTTGACCGTCACCGCCAAAGGATCAACGTTGGCGACTTACTCGAATTTGAATGCCGCTTCCGGATATGTCCAGAAATCGCTGTCGATTTCGGGGTCGGGCAGCACCACCGTCACCTTCACCGGGGTCGAGGGCAGCCAGATCCAGACCTCATTCGTCGTCGATGACGTGACTCTCACGCCGACGGCCTGAACGTTGCCCCCGGCGCTGGGAAGCGGCGCCGGGGGCAACTCCACCTCAGTGGTCGACCGGCAGGTCTTTGACGGCCCAGCTCTGGTTGGCGGTCGCGCCGAGCGTGAACGAGACCGTCCCGCCGCGCTGCACGAACGACTCCGGCAGCCACGATCGACCGAGCGTGCCGCCGTTGAGCGTCACCTTCTGCACGTACGTCTCGGTGGTGTCGGCATTGACCACAAGGCGAACGCCGTTGCTGCGGGTGAGCACCACCCGGGTGAAGACCGGCGACCCGAGCAGCATCTCGGCCCGCCCCGGCACCTGCGGGAAGAAGCCCATCGCCGCGAACACGTACCAGGCGCTCATCGTGCCCAGGTCGTCGTTGCCGGGCAGCCCCGACGGCCCGACCCCGTACGCCGTGTCGACGACCTGCCGCACCGTGGCCTGCGTCTTCCACGGCTGCCCGAGTCCGTTGTAGAGCCACGGCGCGTGAATGCCGGGTTCGTTGGTCGGGTCGTAGCGAAGAGCGTTCCCGCCGAGCACCGCCCAGTTCCCGTTCTCGTCGTGGAAGAACCCGTCGAGCCGGGTGGCCGCGGCCGGCCGCCCACCCATCAGCGCCGCGAGCCCGGAAACGTCCTGCGGCACCATCCAGGTGTAGGTAGCGCTCGACCCCTGGGCGAACCCGGCATCGGTCGACGGCGTGAACCCGGTCTGCCAGCTACCGTCCGCTTTCCGCGCGGCCTGATACCCGACCGCGGTGTTGAAGGTGTTCTTCCAGTAGTCCCCGCGCGGCAGCAGCTGCCGATACAGATCGTGACGACCGGCCCGCTGCGCCCACATCGCGAGCGAGAAGTCGGCGAGCGAGTTCTCGAGCGTCTCGGCCGCCCCGCCCCAGCAGTGGCAGATGTCGTTGGCCGCGTACTTCAGCGCCAGATAGGTGTTCAGCGTCGGCCGCTGCCCGGTGCACTGCCCCGGGCAGCCGGCGTCGGAGAGCGCATCCGCGTTCTGCACGGTCGCCTGCCTGACCAGCGAATCGAGCGCCTCGCCGGTGGCGAAGTTGCGCACCCCCATCGCGTACCAGGTGGCCAGCGTGGGCGCCGCCGGATCGCCGGTCATCACATGCGTCGGCGCCCCGAGATGCAGCCACCGGTCCCAGATCCCGTTGTTCTGCGCCGCGAAGTCCATCATGGACGTCGCCATGTCGCCCGCCACGTCCGGCCGCAGCAGCCCCAGCAACTGGATCTGTGCCCGATACTGATCCCAGCCGGAGAACGTGCCGTAAGCGGCCGACTGCCCCGCCCGGATCGTGTGCACCTGCATGTCGGCCCCGAGATACCGCCCGTCGAGATCACTGAGCGTCTGCGGCTGCATGAGGCTGTGATAGACCGACGTGTAGAACGCGGTGGTCCGCGCGGCCGTCCCGCCACCGACCCCGATCCGCTTCAGCTCGGTGTTCCACGCATCCCGCGCCTGCAGCGCGATCTCACCCGGCGTCGCTTGCGCCGAGATCTCGGCGTCACGGTTGGCGACGGCTCCGCCGAGGCTTGTGTACGAGATACCGACGCGCATTCTGACGTCCGCGTCACTGCTGGTGTCGAAGCCGACCCAGCCCCCCGATCCGCGCCCGGCCCGGTCGGCCCCGGTCAGATAACCCTCGCCACCGGTCGCCGTGGTCCCGCCCGGCGTGAGCGTGCTGTTCTGCCAGGTCCCGGTGCTCGCGAAGTCCCGGTCGAAGACCGCACTGAAGTAGATCCGGTAGTAGGACCGCCGGTCCGGGTTGTTGGCGCCACCGCCGTTGCCGCGCCGCCCGCAGAACCCGCCGGTCAGCACCGACCCGGTCACGGTCCGGGTGGCGGGGTCGATGGTGACGTCCGCGTTCTCGCTGCCGTTGAGCGAGTTGGACGTGCGGAACAGCAGGTTGGCGGCCGACCCGGCGGGAAAGGTGAAGTCGGCGATCCCGGCCCGGGTGGTGACGGCGAGGTCGGTGCGCACGCCCGAGTCGAGGGTGACGGTGTAGCGCCCCGGTGCCGCGGTTTCGTTCGCGTGACTGTAGGTGCCGATGTACTTGGCGTCCTTGGTGTCGGCGGTGGGGGAGGAGTCGACCACCCCGGCGTACGGCAGGATCGGCACGTCGCCCGCGGCGCCCGGGGCGCAACCGGCCCCGTTGACATGGGTGAGGCTGAAGCCACGCAGCTTGGTGGTGTGGTATTCGTAGCCGTTCGCGGCGGGTGCGTTCGTCTGATCGCCGTTGGTGCCGGTGGGGCTCCAGGCGATCATCCCGAACGGCCGGGTGGCGCCCGGCCAGGTGTTGCCGCCGTGCGCGGTCCCGATGAACGGGTCCACATAGCTCGCCGGATCGTCGACCAGCGGCACGGCGGCCGGTGCGGCCTCGGCGCCGGCGGCGATCGCGAGCACCCCGGCCAGGGTCGTCGCCAGGGCGCCGGCGAGCACGGCACGTATCGACATTCTTCGTCCTTTCGTAGGCCCGGCGCCGAACCTACGGGGGTGACGATGATCGTCGATCCACTTTCACGTGAAGGTTTCCTGACTGTTGTCGGAGGAATACTCTCGTCGCCCTCTGAACCTTCCGTAACAGGGCGGTCTGCGTAAATGTCAAGACATGAGGGAAAAGGAGGACTTTAACCGATCGAGTGAACTTGAATACAGCTCGTGGTTACCCATCGGTCTCGTGGTCGCCGGTTGGCCGTTGCCGCAATCGCGGCGGTTGTCCTGGCTCTCGTGCTGCAGCCGACGCCGGCGGCGGCCGGCTCGATCACCACCTCGGCGCGGCTGCTGAACGGAAACATCAATCTGCTTTCGCTGGTCACCGCCGACCTCGGGGCTCTCAACCCGGGCCAGACGTGGACCACCGGGCAGAGTGCGCATTCCGGCAGCCTCGCGAAGGTGGGCCTGCTGCCCTCCTCGGTGCTCAACCTCGGTGCCGTTACCGAGACCGCCGGGCCGGCCACCAATGGAGGCATGGCCGAGGCGAAGACCGCCGGCCTCAGCCTCCTCGGCAGCAACGGCGTCACGACCGGCCCGATCACCGCCGGGTGCCAGATGACCAAACAGGACATCACCACGACGATGGAGATCGTCAACCTGCGGGTCGGCGGCGCCTCCAAGGTCGCGGCGACCGGCACGGTCGGCCTGGCCGTCCCGAACCTGCTGACGGTCGACGTCGACAAGCGGGTGGGCACGTACAGCAGCGGCACCGGCGAGTTGACCTACAACGTCAAGGCGATCGACGTCACGCTGCTCCAGGGCGCTCTGGGCCTGGTGGCCAACGGCAATCTCACCGTCGCCGAGGCGCAGTGCAAGGGCATCGTGAAGCTGGGCTCGATCTCCACCAGCAAGGCCTCGCTCGCGCCCGGCGAGTCGGGCACCCCCAAGGTCATCGTCACCAACACCGGCGACATCGCCGCCCCCAACACCACCATCACGATCCCGCTGCCGGGTTCGCAGTACGCCCTGGCCGGCCTGCCGACGGTCACCGGCGGTGGCACCTGCGAGATCCTGACCACCGCCGTGAAATGCACGGGCGTGACCGTGCCCGGTGGCGGCAGCGCCGAAGTCTCGCTGCCGGTCACGCTCGCGTCGTCGGCCGGCGCCGGGGCCGCGTCCTGGTCGCCCACCGGCATCAACGCGAGCAGCGTGCCGATCCCGCAGTCGCCGGCCACGGTGATCTCCGCCCCGTCCGGCTCCGGCCTGCTGGTCGACCCGCAGGCCCCGGTCACCAAGAGCGGCACGGTCACCGTCAACGCGACCACGCTCGGCGCCGGCAAGACCGGCGCGCCCTCGGTGAGCATCACCAACGACGGCCCGTCCGACGCGAGCGCGACCGTGACCATCCCGATCACCTCGCCGCCCGGCGGTGTCGAGGTGGTCAGCGCCGCGGTCGGCAGCAAGGCCTGCACGGTCACCCGCAACGTCAGCATCGTCTGCACCGGGGTACCGGTGCCGGCCAAGGGCACCGCCCGGGTGGACATCAACACCTCGGCCGCGGTCACCACCACGCCCGGCGCCACCTGGGATCTCACCGGCATCACCGCCGACCTGAACGGCAAGACGGTCACCGGTGCCGGCCGGCTGCTCACCATCGGCGCCCCGGACGTCAACCTCAACGGCGGCGTCATCATCCGCCCGGCGACCGCCACCCCCGGCGGCCCGCAGGTCACCGCGACCGTGCGGGTCACCAACGCCGGCACCAGCAACGCCGGCCCGACCACGATCACACTGCCGGCCCCGCCGACCGGCTACACGGTCGGCACCGTCACCACCGACGGCGGCGGCACCTGCGCCACCACCAGCGCCAAGACCATCGTCTGCACCGGCGTCACGATCCCGGGCAGCACGAGCGGCGCCCGTACGGTCGTCGTCTCGATCCCGGTGACCGTCGCCGCCGGGGTGACCACCGACTGGACCGCGGCCGGCACGAGCCCGGTCACCGCCCAGGTCACCGGGGCGGACAGCGCCGCCACCGGCACCGCGACCGGCACGATCGTCTCGGCGGTGCCGAGCTACACCCTCGGCGTGCACGCGACCGGCCCGGCCGACGGCACGGTCAGCCCGGGCGGGTCGACGAGCATGACCGTCGACATCGCCAACCAGGGCCCGTCGGACGCGGTCGGCGCCCAGTTCGTCGTGGTGGCGCCGCAGAACACCACCTTCGGCACCCTCGCCGACCCGGCGAAGACCGCCTGCACCGCGGTCGCCGGATCGGCCACCGCGCTGCGCTGCACGATGAACCTGACCGCCGGCGGCGCGGCCACCTCGCTGGTCCTCCCGCTGACCGTGGCCCAGCTCGCCAACCCGGCCACCCCGGTCGCCGGCGGTTGCGTCAGCCTCGACAACGACACCGCCTGCGGCGGGACGAGCGACAAGGAGCTGCCCACCTTCACCCTGCGCACGCCGCTCGCCGGCCGGCTGGGCATCGACCTGGTGCCGGCCGCCGTCACCAAGGGCAGCACCACCGCCGCCACCGGCCAGGTGAAGCTGACCTCCACCCAGGCCGAGACCGGCCTGAAGGTGACCATCCCGCTCGCCGACAAGCAGTCCTTCGTGATCGGCTCGGTCACCGGGCCGAGCGGCTCCACCTGCACCTACAACGCCACCGCGATCACCTGCACCGGTGTCAACCTGACCGCGAACACCCCGGCCACCATCGGCGTCAACATCACCGCGCCCTCGTCGGCCGCGAACGGGCTCACCTGGTCGCCCACGGTCACCGTCCTGGACGGGACCGACCCGGCCACCAAGAGCGGTCCGCTGGCCGGCACCGGCCCCGGCTACAACCTGTCGGCCACGGTGACCCCGCCCGCCGACGGCACCGTCCTGCCCGGCGGCACCACCGGTCTGCAGGTGGCGGTCACCAACGCGGCCGGCTCGTCGGCCGCCGCCCCGGCCGTCTTCACGGTGAACGCGCCGGCCGGAACCACCTTCGGCACACCGCTGCCCAGCGGCGCCATCACCTGCACCGCCAACGGCGCGAACACCCAGGTGACCTGTCAGCAGGCGCTCGCCGCCGGGGCCACCACCGGCCCGCTGACCTTCCCGCTCAAGATCGACGCCGGCGCCGACCCGGACGTCCCGGTCGCCGGCGGCTGCGTCGACCTCGACGGCATCACCGGCTGCGGCCCGGCCGACACCACCATCCCCACCTTCACCCTCAAGGTGCCGTTCGCGGCCCGTGCGGTGGTCACCGCCGACCAGGCCGCCGTCACCCCCGGTGACCAGGCCACCGCCACCGTCCACCTCAAGGCGGCACACGGCCCGCTGAACAACGTGACCGTCACGATCCCCACCGGCGGCCTGACCGGGACCGGCCTCACCATCGTCTCCGGCACCGGGCCGGCCGGCGCCAACTGCGACTTCACCGCGAGCCCGATCACCTGCGACCACGTGTCCGTGCTGGACGGTGCCACCGCCGACATCGGCCTGGTCGTCGCGGCACCGTCCAACGCCACCACCGGCACCACGTGGACCGCCACCGGGGTCACCGCCGCCCTCGGCACCGACAGCGTCAGCACCGACCTGACGCTCGCCGCGGTCGGCGCGGCCAAGCCCAAGATCGTCGCCACCTCGGTGACCCTCGGGTCGGCCACGCTGCTGCCCGGCGAGGCCACCACGCTCGACGTCGCCCTCACCAACCAGGGCCCGTCCGACGCGACCGGCGCCACGGTCAACCTGATCGCCCCGGCCGGCGCGACCTTCGGCACCGTCCCGGCCGGCAGCAACTGCGTGGCCAACGTCGCCAAGACCAAGCTGGCCTGCCCGGTCAGCCTGGCCAAGGGCGCGCCCTGGACCTACAGCTTCCCGCTCAGCGTCTCGGCCATCGCCATCCCCGGCGTCCCGCTCTCCGGCGGCTGCGTCGACCTGGACGGCAACAACCTCTGCACCGCGGCCGACGCGCCGATCCCGACGATCAGCGTCGGTACCCCGGCCCAGCACCGGATCATCGTGGCCGTCCTCCCGGCCGCGGTGACGCCGGGCGACACCGGCACCGCCAAGGTCTCCATCACCTCGACCCAGGCCGAGACCGGCCTGAAGGTCACCATCCCGCTCACCGGCATCCCGTCCGGTGTGGACGTCACCACCGCCACCTGGCCCACCGGCCACACCTGCACGGTGAACGCGGGCGTCAGCATCGTCTGCGACCCGGTCGACCTGCCCACACCGGGCGTCCCGGTGGTCATCACGGCCGGCGTGAAGGCCGACCCGGACGCGGCGGCCGGCGTCTGGACGGCCGGCGGCATCACCGTCGACGCCGGCAGCGGCAACGGCGGCGCCGCCACCGACAGCGCCGTGGTCGCGGTGATCAGTACCGCCAAGATCTCGCTCAGCGGCCTGGTCTCGGTCCCCACCGGCACCAAGGCGGGCGACACCGCCAACGTCAGCGTCACGATCGGCAACGCCGGCCCGTCCGACGCCAACGACGCGGTCGTCACGGTGACCGCGCCGACCGGCACCACGTTCGACACCCTGACCGCGCCGACGTCCGCCGACTGCACCCTGACCCTGCCCACCCTCGCGACGTGCAAGGTCGACGTGGCCGCGAACGGCACCCAGGGCTATCTGTTCCCGGTGCAGATCCCGGCCGACGCGGATGTCTTCGCACAGGTCAAGGGCGGCTGCATCGACCTCGACGGGGTGCCCGGTTGCGACCTGCCGATCACCCCGATCGACCTCGCGGTGTCGATCGGCCAGCGGGTCGCGGTCGGCGCGGCCGGGGCCACCCTCACCCCCGGCGACACCGGCGGCGCCGACGCGCAGGTGCGGATCACCGCGACCCACGACACCCTGAGCAGCGCCACCGTCGTCATCCCGCTCGCCCTGCCGGCCGGCATGCACCTCGGCACGGTCACCCCGTCGGCCGGCACCTGCCAGATCAACGCCGGCGACGTGACCTGCAGCGGCATGACCGTCAGCGGCGGCACCACCGAGACCGTCACCCTGCACCTGACCGCCGACGCCGACGTCGTGCCCGGCACCAGGTGGACCTCGACCGGTATCACCGTCACCGAGGGTTCGCTCACCACCGACCCGGTCAACCGGGTGCTGGCCACGGCCGGCGCCCGCAGGTTCACCCTCGCGCCCGCCATCACCACGCCCGCCGACGCCGAACCGGGCAAGGCCACGTCGTTCGACGTCCAGGTCACCAACCAGGGCCCGTCCGCCGCCGCGAACGCCACGTTCAGCATCCTCGCCCCGGCCGGCACCACGTTCGGCGCCCTCGGCACCGCCACCGACGCCGACTGCGACGTGGTCAGCACCACCAAGGTCACCTGCACGGTGGCTTCGCTGGCCTCCGGCGCGGCCAAGACCTACACCCTGCCGCTGACCGTCGACGCGGCGGCCGGGCCGGGCAGCCAGCTGACCGGCGGGTGCTTCGACGGCGACAACAACGGCTACTGCACCACCGCGGCCGCGCCGCCCGACCAGAAGATTCCCGCCTTCGCGGTGGCGACGCCGTTCGCCAAGCAGATCACCGTGTCCACTTCGCCGTTCACCGGGAACACCGACGGCGACGCCCAACTGGTGATCAGCTCGGACCGAGCGCAGACCGGCCTCGTGGTGTTCATCCCCGCTCCCGCCCTCGGCACCGACGTGCTGCTCGACGCCGCGACTCCGCCGCGCTTTCCCCCCGCCAACGACTGCAACGTCAACTCTGACGGCAGCGCCCAGTGCGTCGGGGTCGATGTGGCCGGCCTCGGTGCCCCGACCACCATCACGATTCCGCTGACGGTCGCCGGCAGCGTCGGCGCCGGGGTGGTCTGGAACGCCACCGGGATCACCGTCAAGGACAGCAACGGCTCCACCGTCACCGCGAGCGGCGTTCTCTTCCGCGGCGCCAGCCCGGCCTACGACCTCGACGCCGCGGTGACCCCGCCGGCCAACGGCAGCGTGCTGCCCGGCGGCACCGCCTCGATCGCAGTGGCGATCACCAACGACAACGGAAGCGGCCCGGCCACCGACGCCCCGGTGATCGTCCGGGCGCCGGACGGCACCACCTTCGGCCCGCTCACCGGGACCACCGCGACCGCCTGCACCGTGGTCATGCCGGACACGCTCTCCTGCAAGGCAAGCATCGCGGTCGGTGCTCCCGCGGTCACCTGGACCTTCCCGGTCCTGGTGCCGGCCGGCGCGGCCAGCCCGGTCACCGGCGGCTTCCTGGACCTCGACGGCGACGGCGTCAGCGATGAGGCCATTCCCGACTTCACCCTGGGTCAGCCGCTCGCCGACATCCTCACCGCCACGGTGACGGCGACCGCCGCTCCCGCGCCGGGCGCCACGGTCACCAGCACCGGCACCGTCGACCTCAGCACCAGCGCCGCCCGCGGCGGCGTCACGGTCAGCTTCGACACCGCCGGCCGGCCGGCCGGGGTCGCCGTCTCCGGCGTCAAGCTCGACGGCGTCGACTGCACGATCACCGGCACCGTCGTGTCGTGCCCGGCCACCGCCCTCGGCAGCACCCCGAAGACCCTCGCCGTCGCGATGACCGCGGCGGCCGACGCGAACCCGGGCGACACCTGGGCGCCGGTCATCACCCTCAAACAGGGCACCGACAGCGCGGTCGTGTACCAGACGCTGGCCACCGTCGACCCGGCCGACCGCAAGCTCGTGGTGAGCGTGAGCCAGCCCGGCGACGGCGTCGTGCTGCCGGGCGGCACCGCCTACCTCGGGGTCACCATGGCCAGCACCGGCCTGGCCGCCTACCCGGACGCCCGCGCCGAGTTCCGGGCGCCGAACGGCACCAGGTTCGCCACCCTCGACGTGCCCGCCTCGGACTACTGCACGCTGCTCTCCGACACCCTCGTCACCTGCACCGCCGACCTCGGCGTCGATGCGAAGTCGTTCACCCTCGGCCTGGTCGTCAGCTCCACCCAGGCGGGCGGCGCCACCATCAGCGGCGGCTGCGTCGACGTCGACCTCGACGGCGTCTGCGGCCCCGCCCCGGACGTCACCATCAAGGCGTTCCTGCTGGCCAAGCAGTTCCGTGAGCAGGCCCAGCTGAGCCTGGAGGCCGGCACCGTGGTGCCCGGCCGGAGCAGCACCGGCTATATCAGGATCGTCGCCGACCGGGCGCTGTCCGGGATGACCCTCACCATCCCCACCCACCCGCAGCCCGCCGACGGCTCCGAGTTGCCGGCCGGCTTCACCATCACCGCGGTCACCGACCCGAACGGCAACGCCGTCTGCACCCTCTCCGGCCAGATCACCTGCACCGGGGTGAAGGCGGACACCACCACCGACCGGCTGATCGCGGTCACGATCAGCGCGGACGCGTCGCTGGCGACCATGGTCAGCTGGAACCCGGTGGTCACCCTGACCGACACCTACGGCGGCACCAGCCAGGCCACCGGGACGCTGATGAGCACCGGCCCGGCCCAGACCGGCGTGACATACGACCTCAGCGCGCCGACCGGCACCATCTCGCCCGGCGAGGTCGCCGACCTGACCGTCACGGTGTCCAACACCGGCCCGTCCGACGCGACCGGCGTCGTCGCCCGGTTCCGCGCCCCGACCGGCACCATCTTCGACACCACCGCGCTGAGCACCGGCTGCACCGCGGTCGGCACCACCGTGATCGACTGCACGGTCACCCTGGCGGCCGGCGCGACCCCGCTCACGTGGACCCTGCCGGTGCAGGTCCCGGCGAATGCCGACCCGGACAGCAAGCTCACCGGCGGCTGCCGGGACTCCGACCGGGACGGCGACTGCGACAACGACGACCAGCCGCTGCCCGAGGTGCACCTGACCCCGACGCTCGACCAGGCGATCACGGTCACCCCGACCGACCCGGCGATCGCCCCCGGCACCACCGTCCGGGCGGTCGTCCGGGTCGGCTCGACCCGGGCGATGGACAGGCTGACCGTCACCATCCCGCTGACCGGCCTGCCGGCCGGGATGACCGTCACCGCCGCCACCTCGACCGCCGGCACCTGCACCTTCGACGCCGGCCGGGCCAACGTGATCTGCACCGACTTCAAGGTCAGCAGCACGGCGGCCGTCGCGATCGTGCTCACCACCGCGGTGCGGGACAACACCACCCCGAGCCTCGACTGGCGGGCGGCGATCGCGATCGCCGACACCGACGGCGACTCGGTCACCCGGACCGTACGGGTCGCGCACGTCGGCGCCGCCGACACCAAGGTGACGGTGACCGCCAAGCCGCCGGCCGACGGCACGCTCAAGGCCGGCGAGACCGGCCAGATCGAGGTCACCGCGGCCAACTCCGGCACCTCGTCCGCGGCCGGCCTGCAATATGCCGTCAAGGCCCCGACCGGCACCACGTTCCAGGCGCCGGTGCCCAGCTACTGCACGCTGACCAGCGCGACCCGGGTCGACTGCACCCTGGCCGTCGGCGGCAGCGGCCGGCTCATCTTCAACCTGCCGCTCAAGGTGGACGCCGCGGCCGACCCGGACGACCCGATCGACGGCGGCTGCGTCGACGGCGACGCCGACGGCTCCTGCAGCGGCACCGCCGACACCGCGATCGACGCCTTCCGGCTGACCGCGCCGTTCTCCGGCCGGGTCTCGATCGGCGGCACGGTCGTGTCCGTCACCCCCGGCCAGAGCGGCGCCGGCATCGTGGTGATCACTTCGGCGTCGGCGGTCGCGTCGGCGACCGTCACGATCCCGCTCGGCACGCTGCCCACCGGCTTCCGGGCCACCGCCGCGACCGGGCCGACCGGCTCGTCCTGCACGGTGACCACCAGCCAGGTCCAGTGCACCGCGGTCACCCTGGCCGGCGGCTCCACCACCAGGATCACCGTGACCACCACGGTCGGCGCGGCGGTCGCGCCCGCCGTCGTCTGGCACGCCACCGGCATCACCGTGGCCGCCGGTTCCGAGTCGGTCCAGGGTGACGTCGACCTGATCAGGTCGGGTGCCCGGGTCGCGAACGTCGGCTTCACGGTGACCGGCCCGACCGGCACGGTGGCGCCCGGCTCGACGACCACGCTGACCGTCACCGGCGTCAACGCCGGCCCGTCGAACGCGGTCAACAGCACCGCCACCATCGTCGCGCCGAGCAACGCCACCTTCGGCACCCTGACCGGCACCACCGCCACCGACTGCACGGTGGTCACCGCCACCCAGCTGTCCTGCACCTACAGCCTCCTGTCGGCGAACACGCTGACCTGGACGCTGCCGCTGACCGTCGCCGCCACCGCGAAGACCGGCGACATGGTGGCCGGCGGTTGCGTGTCCGCCGACGGCAACACCTCGTGCGGCGGCAGCCAGGACGTGGACACCGGCAACAACCCGGTCTCCGAGAAACTCGCCACCCACGGCACGCTCACCGTCGGCAGCGTCGTCGTCCCGGCCGGATCGTCCGGCGACGCGACCATCACCCTCTCGGCCACCGCCGACTACGACAACCTGATCCTGACCGTGCCGCTGGACGACCTGCCGGCCGGCTTCACCGTCGACGCGACCGCGCTCGGCACCGACTCCTGCACGGTCGGCTCCGCCAGCATCGTCTGCACCGGCGTCGCGCTGGTCTCCGGCACCGCCCGCAGCCTGCGCCTCTCGATGACCGTCGCCGCGTCGGTCACGAGCGCCACCGTCTGGCGGGTCACCGGGGTGACCCTGGTGCCGGCCGCCGACAGCACCGACCGGCTCACCGCCTCCGGTGTGCTGGTCAGCACCACGGCCACCGCGTTCACGGTGAGCGTCACGGTCGGCGCGGTGTCGCCCACCTCGCCGAAGCCGGGGGAGAGCACGGTCCTGCCGATCACCGTCACCAATGCCGGGCCGGGCGACGCCGACCCGTACCCGGTGACGATCATGATCCCGGACGGGACGACGCACGGCACGCTGCCGAGCAACTGCGTCGAGGGCAGCACCGACCGGATCGTCACCTGCACGGTGTCGCTGGCCTCCGGCGATTCGGCCGCCATCAAGCTGCCGCTGGTCGTCGACACCGGCCTCGCGGCCGGCACGGTGATCACCGGTGGGTGCGTCGACCAGGCGCTCAGCACGGGTGCGCCCACCTTCGACTACACCTGCGGCGGCAGCACCGACGTGGCCATCCCGAACTTCACCCTCGGCCGCTACGACGTCGACCTGGCCATCACCTATCCCGGCGCGGCGGTGCCGGTCTCCGGCAGCGGCCGCCCGGTGGTGAAGATCCCGTACACCAACGACGGCACGGTCCAGGCCGACAACGTCAGCTTCGAGGTCGAACCGCCGGCCGGCGTCTGGATCGCCAAGGCCGAGATCCTGCTCAGCGGCACCTCGGCGTCCTCGGCGTCGCTGAAGGTCAAGAACAAGACCCTCAAAGCGTTGGCCAGTACGGTCGAGGCGACGTGCACGCCCACCGACAGCGGCGACGACAACGACGTCACCTGTGCCGCCCCGGATGCGGCCGCCCTGACCGGCAGCCAACTGTGGCTGACCCTGATGCTCGGCACCGGCGTCAAGTCCGGCACCCAGGCCATGACGGTCACGGTCACCACCAGCAGCGCTGACGGCTTCTCGACGAACAACACGGTCTCGGTGCCGCTGGTGCTCACCGCCGCGGCCGCCGACGACAACAACGGCGACCTGCCCACCACCGGCGCCGACGTGGCCCGCCTCGGCCTGCTGTCGGCGATCCTCCTGGCGTTCGGCCTGGTGCTGCTGATCGGGGTGCGCGACCGCGGCGGCGTGCCGGTGGGCGCCCACCTCGGTGCCGGGATTCGCCATCACGCCTACCGCAGGTCCCGGCATGCGCGACCGAGCGCGTTGCGCCGCACCTTCCAACGAATCACCGGAGGCCGGCGATGAACGCCGTTGCCCGACGTCGTCGTGGCCGTGGTCGCCGGCTGGCCGTGCTGGCCCTGGCGGCGATCGCCCTGGGGATGCTGATGCTCCCCGCCGCCGCACCCGCGGCCGGCTCGATCGCCACCTCGGCCCAGGGCCTGCGGGCGGCGCTCACCGTGCTGGGCGGCCAGAACGCCGTCACCACCACCCCGGCCACCTGGAGCACCGGCGCCGCCGACACCAAATCGGTCGCCACCGCGGACGTCCCGGGCGTCACCAACCTCGGCGCGGTCAGCGTGACCGCCGGACCGAGCGGGGACGGCGGCTCGGCGTCGGCCGACGTCGCGAACCTCGACCTGCTCAGCAGCCTCAGCGCCGGCGCCATCCACTCCGAGTGCACGATGACGCCCACCCAGGTCGCCGGGGCGAGCAGCGTCGCCGGCCTCGCGGTCGGCTCGGGAGCGCCCACCACCGTCTCGGCGCAGACCACGATCGGCGTCACCGGACTGCTCACCGCCGGCGTCAACACCCAGAAGGCGACGTGGGACAGCGGGACCGGCCTGCTCACCTACACGGTCCGGGCACTCGACGTCGACCTGCTCTCCAACTCGGCGCTCAAGACCGTGGCCAGCAGCCGGATCGTCGTCGCCGAATCGGTCTGCACCGGCAAGGTGCGGCTCGGCGCGGTCAGGACCACCTCGGTGCTGCTCGCGCCCGGCCAGTCCGGCACGCCGACCGTCTCGGTCGCCAATCTCGGCGACGCCGCCGCGCCCAACACCGTCGTCACCGTCCCGCTGCCGCCGGCCGGCTACCAGCTCGGCACGCTGAAGTCGAGCAACGGCGGCACCTGCACCAAGGACAGTACGAAGGTGACCTGCTCCGGCATCACCGTGCCGGCCGGGGCCAGCGCCACCGTCTCGCTGCCGGTGACCCTCTCCTCCGCGGCCACCTCGGCACCGGCCTGGTCGCCCAGCTCCGGGATCGACGCGATCAGCACCCCGGTCGCCGCCGACCCCGGCACGACGATCGAGTCGCACGGCTCCGGCACCCTCGCCACCCCGTCCGGCGCCGGCGCCGACGTCAACCTCGCCGGCGGCGTCAGCATCCGGCCGGCCACCATCACCCCGGGCGGCACCCAGGCGACCGCGTCGGTGAAGGTCGCCAACTCGGGCACGTCGAACGCCACCCCGACCACGATCACCATCCCGGCGCCGCCCGCGCTCTACACCCTGGACAGCGTCACCACCACCGGCGGCGGCACCTGCACGGTGTCCGGCGCGATCACCTGCACCGGCGTCACCGTCCCGGCCGGCGGCTCGATCGTCGTGTCGATCCCGGTGACCGTCGCGGCCGGGGCGCTCACCGGCTGGCTGGCCGACTCGTCGGCGCCGGTCACCGCGACCGCGGGCACCTCCACCGGCACCGCCACCGGGCCGCTCGTCACCATCGGCAGCGGCCTCACGGTGACCGTGACCGGCCCGGTCGACGGCACGCTGAGCCCCGGCGACACCGGTGAGCTGACCGTCACCGCCACCAACGGCGGCATCTCCGACCTGACCGGCGTGCACTACGCCTTCCTGGCCCCGACCAGCACCACCTTCGTCGGGACGATCCCGAGTTATTGCACGCTGACCAGCTCCACCCGGGTCGACTGCACGATGAGCGTGACCGGCCTGTCCTTCCTGCAGTTCCCGCTCCCGATCAAGGTGGACGCCGGCGCCGACCCGGACATCGCCCTCACCGGCGGCTGCGCGGACGCCGGCCACGACGGCTCCTGCGACGTCCCGCCGGACGTCGAGGTCGACGACATCCACCTGCGGGCCTCGCTCGCCGGCATCACGATCGACGCGGACACCGCCACGGTCGCGCCCGGCGACAGCGGGACCGGCACGCTCAAGATCCACGCCGACACCACGATCGCCCTCACCACCGTCTCGGTGCCGCTGACCACCCTGCCCACCGGCTTCAAGGTCACCGCGGTGAACGGCCCGAACAACTCGGTCTGCACCGTGACCAGCAACCGGTTCAGCTGCTCCGCGGTGACCCTGCCGGCCGGGGCCGACGCCGAGATCCAGGTGACCGGCTCGGTCGCCGCCGACGTCGAGCCCGGCGTCGTGTGGCACGCCACCGACATCACCGTGATCGCCGGGATGGACGTCGTCACCGGCAGCGCCGACCTGATCAAGACCGCCACCCGCGACGCCGCCGTCACCTTCACCGTGACCAGCCCGACCGGCAGCGTCGAACCGGGCGGCGCCACCACGATGACCGTCACCGGCTCCAACGCCGGGCCGTCGAACGCGGTCAACAGCACCGCGACCGTCGACGCGCCGGCCAACGCCACCTTCGGCACTCTCACCGGGACCGTCGCCACCGCCTGCACGACCGTCACCAGCACCCAGCTGACCTGCACTTACAGCCTCACCGCCGGGGGCACGCTGACCTGGACGCTGCCGCTGACCGTGTCGTCGTCGGCGAAGCAGGGCGACAAGGTCGCCGATGGCTGTGTCACCTCCGGCGGGGACTCCGCGTGCGGCGGCAGCCAGACCGTGGCGATCCCGCTCGCCACCCACGGCACCCTGACCGTCGGCGGCGCGGTGATCAAGCCGGGCGACACCGGCACCGCCACCGTCCGCCTCTCGGCCACCGCCGACTACGACGACCTGGTCCTGACCGTGCCGCTGGACGACGTGCCGTCCGCCTTCTCGGTGACCGCGGCCGCCCTCGGCACCGACTCCTGCACGGTCGGCACCGCCAGCGTGGTCTGCACCGGCGTGACGCTCCAGGCCGGCACCGCGCGCAGCCTGCGGCTCTCGGTCGCCGTCGACGCCGAGCTCACCACCGACACCGCCTGGACGGTCAAGGGGGTCACGCTGGCGCCGGCCGGCGACGAGGACGACAAGCTGACCGCCTCCGGGGTGCTGGTCAGCACGTCGGCCAGCACGTTCACGGTGAGCGTCACGGTCGGCGCGATCGACCCCACCGCCCCGAAGCCGGGACAGACCACCGTCCTGCCGATCACGGTGACCGACAACGGGCCCGGCGACGCCGACCCGTACCCGGTGACCATCCGGATCCCGGACGGGACGACGCACGGCACGCTGCCGAGCAACTGCGTCGAGGGCAGCACCGACCGGATCGTCACCTGCACGGTGTCGCTCAAGAGCGGCGAGTCGGTGGTGATCAAGCTGCCGCTGGTCATCGACGACGGCCTGGCCGCCGACACGGTGATCACCGGCGGCTGCGTGGACCAGGTGCTCAGCACCGGTAAGCCGACCTTCGACTACACCTGCGGCGGCACCGAGGACGTCGCCATCCCGGACTTCACCATCGGGGCGTACGACGTGGACCTCGGCGTCACCTACGGCGGCGGGACCGTGCCGGTGGCCGGCGCCAGCCGCCCGGTGGTGAAGATCCCGTACGCCAACGGCGGCACGGCGATGGCCGCCGACGTCTCCTTCCAGATCGAACCGCCGACCGGCGTGTGGGTCACCAAGGCGCAGATCGTGCTGGACTCGTCGGCGCAGCAGAGCTCGGTGGCCCGGGCCTCAGCGGCCCGGATGACGGGCCGGAAGCTCACCGCCGCCGACGACACGAGCACCGTCGACGCGACCTGCGCGCCGACCGCGGACGGCGACGACAACGACGTCACCTGCTCCGCCCCGGACGCCGCCGCGCAGAGCGGCCACGAGCTGTGGCTGACCCTGATGCTCGGCGAGGGCGTCGCGACCGGCACCCAGGCCATGCACGTCTCGATCACCACCACCAGCGAGGACGGCTTGTCGACGAACAATGCCGTCGACGTCCCGCTGGAGCTCACCGCCCAGGACGCCGACGACACCGACGACGGCACCGATCTGCCCACCACCGGCGCCGACGTGGCCCGCCTCGGCATGCTGTCGGCGGTCCTGGTCGCGTTCGGGCTGGTGCTGATCGTGGGCGTACGGGAAAAGGGTGTTCGCGAAAAGGTGGTCGCCTACGCGGGCGTACGCCATCAATCGGACCGTAAGCCGCGCCATGCGCGACCGGCCGGCCTCGGCGCGACCCTCCGCAGCCTCGGGTTCAGTCCGGATAGGGCCACTCGTGGACGGGCCGGTTCTCGTGCATCAGCGGAAGGTAGCGGCGGAGCATCTCATGCAGCGCCTCCTTCCGGTCGCGCCCCTCGGCCTCCAGCGCATGCAAGGTCTGAACCTGCCAGGCGGCGCCGTTCCGATGAGTGAGGCAACGCTGCTCGATGATGCCGAGCAGGCGGTCGCGCTCGCCGGCCGAGACGCCCCAGCGGTCCAGGCCCTGGGCCGCCATCGGCAGCAGCTTGCGCAGCACCAGCTCGGTGACCTGGATGTAGCCGAGGCCGGGCCAGAACACGCTGGCGTCGATGCCGTGCCGGGCGCAGGCGTGGAAATTCTCCTCGGCCGCGCTGAAGCTCATCTGCGTCCAGAGCGGCCGCTCGGCCTCGGCGAGCGTGCGGATCAGGCCGTAGTAGAAGCCCGCGTTGGCCAGCGTGTCGAGCACCGTCGGGCCGGCCGGCAGCACCCGATTTTCCACCCGCAGGTGCGGGCGGCCGCGCACCACCGCGTAGATCGGGCGGTTCCAGCGGTAGACCGTGCCGTTGTGCAGCCGCAGCTCGCTGAGCTCGGGCACCTCGCCGCGCTCGAGGATCTCGGCCGGGTCGGCGTCGTCGCAGATCGGCAGCAGCGCCGGGAAGTAGCGGACGTTCTCCTCGAACAGGTCGAACACGCTGGTGATCCAGCGCTCGCCGAACCACACCCGGGGGCGGACGCCCTGCGCCCTTATCTCCTCCGAGCGGGTGTCGGTGGCCTGCTCGAACAGCGGGATCCGGGTCTCGCGCCACAGCTCCCGGCCGAACAGCAGCGGTGAGTTCGCCCCCAGCGCCACCTGAACGCCGGCGATCACCTGCGCCGCGTTCCAGTACGCCGCGAACTGCGCCGGGCTCACCTGCAGGTGGAACTGGGTGCTGGTGCAGGCCGACTCGGGCGCGATGGTGTCGGTGGTGACCGCCAGCCGGTCCACGCCGTCGATCCGGATGTCCAGATCCTCGCCGCGGGCCGCGAAGATCTGCTCGTTCAGCAGCTTGTAGCGCGGGTTGGCGGAGAGCGAGTCCAGCGTCATGTGCTCACGGCGCAGCGTCGGCAGGATGCCGATCATCACGGTGTGCGCCCCGACCGCGCGGGCGTGCTTCTCCGCGTTGTTGAGGCTGGCCCGCAGGGTGCGCTCGAGATCGGCGTTCTCGTCGCCGGCCAGCCGGCGCGGCGGCACGTTGATCTCGATGTTGTACTGACCCAGCTCGGTCTGGAAGTCGGGGTCGGCGATCGCGCCGAGCACCTCGGCGTTGCGCATGGCCGGGTCGGCGTCCCCGTCGATGAGGTTGAGCTCGATCTCCATGCCGGTCAGCGGCCGCTCGAACTCGAACCGGGACTCGCGCAGCATCGCCGCGAACACGTCCAGACTGCGGCGGATCTTGTGCCGGTACTTCGCCCGGTCCTCGCGGGTGAAGTTGGTCTGCTCGACTTCCTCGCCCATCGGCACACCGCCTGTCTCGAATGATTTCAACCTCGCATACCGAGCGGGTCTGCGCCAGGGACGGCCTACCCTGCGGAAGTTGATCGCAAACTGGCGTTCCGGGCCGACACAGAGTTACCGCGTCGGAGGCGACGCTGCCTACGACGCGGTGGCTGATTCTGATCAGGGTGGTGACGGCTCTACGCGAGCCAGACCACGGCTACCGCCAGCGCCACCATGAGGCCGAGAACCGCCTGGAGCAGCAGCGCCGGGCCGAGGTGCGACCACATCGTCGGGATACGCGGGGTGAGCGGCTGCATGGTGGTCAGGTTGACCACCTGGAGGAGCTTGACCGGCAGCCGGGCATCCTTCTGCGGCTCGGTGCGGACCTGGATCAGGTCGCCCCGGTGCATCGCCGACTGCGGCAGATGGCCGTGCATCTCCACCTCGTAGATCTGGCCCAGGTCGTCGCGCACCCGCATCGGTGTCACGAGGAACTCGGGCCCCTTCTTCAACTCCTTGAAACTGCGGCGGGCGGCCCGCATGCGCAGCAGCGAGCCGATGAGCTGGGCGATGCCGGCGGTGATGTAGACGACGATCAGTAACGGCTGGCCGACCCGCACCTCACGGGTGTAGGCGGCCTGGTAACCGGCGAAACGGCCGGTGATGACGGGGCTGACGTGCCGGAGGATCTGCTCGCGGTACAGCTCGACCTCGTCCATGGGGGATCACCTCCTGGATGTCTTCATATCGTACGGAGAGCCACTCCGCGTGTACCGTGAGTGAATCTTCATGACTGGTGTCGGCGGGCATCTGTTCCTCCGAAATGCGGAAAAACGCGCGAATCGCCACTTCAAAAAGGTGAACTTGACTCGGAACCGCGCACCCGCGCGCGGGTGATGGGGGCGAGTGAAGTGGCACCGACGGAAGCCTTCGTAGATCCGGACAGCGTCCTCGCGCAGACCGCACGGGAGATGCTCGCGGCGCACGCGGGTGGGGCGGGACCCAGCGAAGGCATGATGGAGTGCCCGGTCTGCGGCGAGCCGCTGCCCTGCCCGGCCGGCCGATCGGCGGCCGAGGTCCTCGAGGCGGCCGGCCTGGCCGAGGCGTCCGGGCTGGTCGCGATGAGCCGGCCCAACCTGATCTTCGACGAAGAGCCCGACCAGATGTACGCGTCCCCGCTGGCCTTCGGCTCCCCGATGGACGTGCAGCTCCCGGGCAGTTTCGACCCCCCATACGGCTCCGCCGCGCTGCACGGTTTCGACGCGTCGCACGGTTCCGCTGCGCC
>NZ_BOML01000018.1 GCF_016862175.1 Paractinoplanes durhamensis
CCACGCCGCAGGGTCGCGATGCGCTGCACGATGCGCCGCACGATTTTGACGCGCCGCCGGCGGCGGGGCCGGGCTGGAACGGGCCGTCGGCCGGCAGCCCGCTGGTCGGTGGCGGGCCGGTCGAGCTGTCGTTCGCGGCGGGGCAGGGGCCGGGCGGGCCGGCCGGGCCGCCGGCCGCCGAATCGTGGGGCGAGACGCCGGCCGACTCCTGGGCCGAGCCGTCGCTCATGCCGGAACCGCCCCGGTACAAGCCGCCGGTGCCGGGGAACTTCTCCTTCGACCTGCCGCCGGTCGACGGGCCGCCGGTTGGCGGGGCCGATCCGGCGCGGCTCGCGCACGGTGGCCACGACGAGCTGGGGGAGCCGCCGAGCGCGCTGGCCGCACGGGCCGGCCTGGCGCCGTCCGGGGCGTCGATGACGCCACCCGGGCCGATGCCGCCCGCCGGTCCGTTCCCTTCGTCGCCGGAGCAGCCGGTGGCCGGGCACCGGCCCGCCGAGCCGGGAGCCACGGCGTGGCCCGGGCACTCCGAAGCGGTGGCGTGGTCCGCCGCCCAGCCCGAGGCCGAGGCACGTTCTTACGGCCAGGCCTCCGCCCAGCCCGAGGCCCCGGCGTGGTCCACCGCCCAGCCCTCGGCTCCCTCGTCGGCCCCTTCGGGCGCTCAGCCGCCGGCCTATTCGTCGGCTCATTCGTCCGCCCAGCCCGAGGCCGCGTGGTCCGCCGCCCAGCCGTCGGCCGGAGCATGGTCGTCCGCTCAGCCCGAGACCGCAGCGCGGTCGTACGGTCAGCCGGAAGCAGCGTGGTCCACTGCTCAGCCCGAGGCCGGCGCCCGGTCGTCCGGCGGCCCCGAGACCGGCGGGCAGCAGTTCGGCCGGCCTGACACCGGCGCACAGCCGTACGGCCAGCCGGACGCCGGCGGCCAGTCGTATGGCCGCCCGGACGCTGGCGGGCAGCAGTTTGGTCGGCCCGACGCCGGCGGCCAGTCGTATGGCCGGCCGGACGCTGGCGGCCAGTCGTTTGGTCGGCCCGATGCCGGCGGGCAGTCGTATGGCCGCCCGGATGCCGGCGCGCAGTCTTACGGTCAGCCCGAGGCGGCGTGGTCCTCTGCACAAACTGACGAGCCGGGGTGGTCGTCCGCTCGGCCAGAGGCTGCCGTGCGGTTGTCGGTTCCGCCGGAGGCGGGGTGGTCGTCTGCTCAGCCGGAGGCTAGCGCGCGGTCGTCTGCTCAGCCCGGGGCGGCGTGGTCGCCGGCCCAGTCTGAGGCGGGCGCATGGTCGTCTGCTCAGCCCGAGGCGGCGTGGTCTTCCGCTCAGCCCGAAGCTGCCGCGTGGTCGACCGCCCAGCCGGAAACCCGGCCCGCTCCGATGGGCTCGCCGGGCACACAGGCCGCGCCGATGGCGCCGCCGGCCGGTCCGGCCGCCGGCCCGGTCAGCCCCGCCCGCCCGCAGGTCAGCCCGGCCGGCCCGCCGGCCGCGAGTTACCCGTCCGACGTCGACCTGCTGCTCGCCGGCCCGCAGACCTACCACCAGCAGAACCGGCCGCTCGACGCCCCGCACTTCGCGCCGTCGGCCCGCCCGGGCCCGACCGCCCTGAACGCCCCGCCGATGGCGCCGGCCCCGGTGAACCAGCCGCCCGCCGCGCCGCTCCGCCCGGTCTCGCCGGCCGCCCGCCCGGTCAGCCCGCCGCCGTCGAACGGCTCCGGTTTCGCCGCCACCCTGGGCCGGCCGGGCCAGCCGCCGGTCGCGCAGTCCGGTTCGCCGATGCAGCCGATGGCCGGCGGCCAGCCGCCCGCCGGTTCGCCGACCGGCTTCGGCGGACCGGCCGCGGCCGGCTACGGCAATGGCTCGCTCGCCGGCCCCTCGCAGCAGCCGAACGCCTCGTTGCAGCAGTCGAGCGCCGCCCTCGGCCAGCAGCCGATGGGCCGTGGCAGCCTGGCCAGTTCCGCACTGCCGGCGCCCGCGCAGCCCAGCGGCCAGGGCAGCGGCCTCGGCGGCCCGGCCCAGCAGCCCGGAGGCCCAGCCCAGCAGCCGAGCGGCAGCGGCCTCGGCGGTCCCGCCCAGCAGCCGGGCGGTAGTGGTCTTGGTGGCCCCGCCCAGCAGCCGAGCGCTAGCGGTCTCGGTGGCCCGGCGCAGCAGCCCGGCGGCAGCGGCCTTGGTGGCCCGGCGCAGCAGCCGGGCGGCTTCGGTGGCCCCGCGCAGCAGCCGGGTGGCAGTGGTCTTGGTGGTTCGGCGCAGCAGCCGGCTGGCAGTGGCCTCGGTGGCCCGGCGCAGCAGCCGAGCGGCCTGGCCGGCTCGGCTCAGCAGCCGGGTGCGCTCGGCGGTGGCGGTCGCGGCGGTCCGGCGCCGCAGCCGAGCGGGCTGAGCGGCGGCGGGCTTGGTGGCGGTGGGCTGAGCGGCGGTGGGCTGGGTGGTCCGGCGCCGCAGCCGAGTGGCCTCGGCGGTCCCGCGGCGCAGCCCAGTGGTCTGCAGGCCGGCGGTCCGGTCGCGCCGCCGAGTGGCCTGGGTTCGCTCCCGGCCGCGGACCACGACCAGAGCGGCATCGGTCCGTCGCTGATGTCGCCGCAGGACGGTGCCAACCGCTTCGGCGGCAGCGGCGGGGCCGAGCCCAGTGGCCTGGCCGCGACCGGCCGTCCCAACCGGGCGCCGCTGGAGCCGCCGCAGACGGGCGAGTCGGCCCTGCCGAACCAGGCGCCGCAGGCCGAGCCGAAGACCGCCCGCCGCAACCGCCCGCCGCTGGAATCGCCGCAGATGGGCCAGCTGAACCGCCCGCTCGGCGGGGGCGAGAAGAACACCGAGGGATCGCCGAGCGGCCTCCCGCCGCGAAACGGCGGCCCGAGCTAAGCGGCGGCCGGCAGGCGGGTCCAGACCACCTTGCCGTCGCTGACCGGCATCACGCCCCACGCGTCGGTGAGGTCTCGCACCAACCAGAGCCCGCGGCCTCCCGGGGAAGTCAGTCCCGGGGCCGCGGGCTTCGGCATGCGCCGGCTGCCGTCGCGGACGCTCATCCGCAGCCGGCCGTCGCGCAGCCCGAAGGTGAACTCCATGGTGGTGTGCGCGTGCCGCACGACGTTGGCGACCAGCTCGGTGGCGATCAGCGCGGCCGTGCCGGACAGGTCGGAGCGGTGCCACGTCTCGCAGGCCTGGACGACGATCTGGCGTACCTCGCGGCAGGCGTCCGGCACCGGTCGCAGCCGCAGCCGGATCAGCGGGGGCTCGGGCTCGGCGCGGGCCTCGGCGATCGCCGCCTCGCAGTCGGGCGCGAGGCCCAGCCCGGCGCACTCGGGCGCGGCCTGGACGGCGGCCTCGGTCTCCGGGGAGGCGCCGCACAGCACGATCGGCACGTCCGGCCAGTCCGAGGTCTGGCAGGCCACGGCGCTGAGTGCGGACAACCCGATCGGGTCACCGACCCGCAGGTCGGAGACGTCGAGCAGGAGCCGGTGCGGCTCGGCGGCGAGGCTGTGCCGGACGGCCTGCTGCAACGCGTCGCCGGTGACCTGGTCGAGGGTGCCGCTCAGGCGGAGTACCGCCACGGGCCGGTCGCTCACCGGTCGGCAGACGAGTTGACTGGGCAATTCGTCTCCTTCCCGTGCGCAATGCCACCTTGTGTGCGTTCCAGTGCCCGCCCCGACACCAAGGCAAACGTCAGACCGTGCCGCGGGGTGTCGCACGTCCGAGCTAATGTCGGCCGCATGGCAGCGGGCAGGGTCGGGTTGCGGGCTCTGTTGCCCTATCTGCGGCGGCATCGTGGCACCCTCGTGGTCGTCGGCGTCCTGTCGGTGATCGCGGCCGGCGCCGCCCTGGTCCAGCCGGTGCTGATCCGCGACGTCCTCGATCGGGTGACCGGCCACCGCCCGGTCGCGGTGCCGGTGACGGGGCTGGTCGGGCTGCTGCTCGCCGGCGCCGGGCTGCGCGCCGTGCGCGACTATCTGTTGCAGCGCACCGCCGAGGGTGTGGTGCTGACCACCCGCCGCCGGCTCGCCCGGCACCTGCTGCTCCTGCCGATCGCCGAGTACGACCGGCGCCGCACCGGGGACCTGCTGTCCCGGGTCGGCGCCGACACCACGCTGTTGCGGGCGGTGGTCACCTCGGGTCTGTTCGAGATCGTCTCCGGCGTGGTGATGGTGGCCGGTGCCCTGGTCGCGATGGCCGTGGTCGATCCGCTGCTGCTGGCCGTCGCCCTGGTCGCGCTGCTGGTCGGCATGTCGGTGGCGATCTCCGCGTCCCGCCGCACCCGTGGGCTCTCCGCGGAGGCGCAGGCCCGGCTGGGCGAGATGACCTCGGCGGTCGAGCGGGCGATCTCGGCGGCCCGCACGATCCGGGCCGGCCGGGCCGAGGAGCGGGAGGCGGCGACGGTCGCGCACGGGGCCGAGGAGGCCTACCAGGCCGGGATGCGGCTGGCCCGCCTCGAGGCGGTGGTCGGGCCGGTCGCCGACACCGCCATCCAGGGCGCCTTCCTGCTGGTGCTCGGGGTCGGCGGGGTGCGGGTCGCGTCCGGGGCGATCAGCGTCGGGAGCCTCGTCGCGTTCATCCTCTTCCTGTTCTTCCTGGCCATGCCGCTGGGGCAGGCGCTCCGGTCGTACACCCAACTGCAGACCGGGCTGGGTGCGCTGCAGCGGATCGAGGAGATGCTGGAGATACCGGCGGAGGCGGCCGGCGATTCCACCCGTACACCTCAAGCACTTGACGCAAGCGCAAGCACCGCCCCGGCCGTCACCTTCGACGGGGTTTCCTTCGGTTATCCGGGCGACGGCCCGGTGTTGCACGACATCTCCTTCACGGTGCCGCGGGGCAGCCGGATCGCCCTGGTCGGACCGTCCGGCGCCGGCAAGTCGACGGTGCTGGCCCTGATCGAGCGGTTCTACGAGGTGAGCGGCGGGCGGATCCTGGTCGACGGCTTCGACATCCGCGACGTGCCGCGGGCGGCGCTGCGGGCCCGGCTCGGCTACGTCGAGCAGGAGGCGCCGGTGCTGGCCGGCACGCTGCGCGACAACCTGCTGCTGACCGCGCCGGAAGCTACCGACGATGAATTGCTCGCCGCGCTGGCCGAGGTCAACCTGAGCGGCCTGGTCACCCGATCGGCGGACGGGCTCGGCGTGCAGGTGGGGGAGGGCGGCGTGCTGCTGTCCGGCGGGGAGCGGCAGCGGCTGGCGATCGCCCGCACGCTGCTCGGCAACGCGCCGATCCTGCTGCTCGACGAGCCGACCAGCAACCTCGACGCCCGCAACGAGGCGGCCCTGCGCGCCGCCATCGCCTCGGCCGCGGTGCGCCGCACCCTGATCGTGGTGGCGCACCGGCTCAGCACCGTGGTGGATTCCGACCGGATCGTCGTGATTGACGCCGGCCGGGTCGTCGCGATCGGCCCCCACCTCGAACTTCTCGATACGAGCCCGCTCTACCGTGAGTTGGCCACCCATCAGCTGCTGGTGTCGTGACCACGCTTTCAGGTAAATGAAGTACCGTAGCCCGCCATGGGTGTGTCGCAGCGGTTGAAGAGCCGGTTCCGCAAGTTTCTGCAGCGTCCGGGCACAACGGTCGACCTGGCGCCGTTCAGTAAGCGGTTGCCGGCGATCGACGCTCGTGAGGAAGCGCTCCGCGAGCTCGACGACGAGGCGCTGACCGCCGCGGCCGGCGAGGCGAGCGATTACACCGAGATCTGCGCGGTGGGTCGCGAGGCGGCGTGGCGAGCGCTGGAGCAACGGCCTTACGACGTGCAGCTCCTCGGCGCGATGGCGCTGCTCTCCGGCAAGGTCGCCGAGATGGCCACCGGTGAGGGCAAGACGCTGACCGCGGCCGTCGCCGCCTACGGGCACGTGCGGCTGGGCCACGGCCCGGTGCACATCCTCACCGTCAACGACTATCTGGCCCGCCGCGACGCGGAGTGGATGGAGCCGGTCTTCACGCTGCTCGGCCTGACCGTCGGCTGGGTCACCGAGGCGTCCACGCCGGAGGAGCGCCGCGCGGCCTACCTGGACGACGTCACCTACGTGTCGGTCTCCGAGGCCGGCTTCGACTACCTGCGCGACCAGCTGGTCACCGACGTCGCCGACCGGGTGCAGCGCGAGCTGGCCACCGCGATCGTCGACGAGGCCGACTCGATCCTGATCGACGAGGCCCGGGTGCCGATGGTGCTGGCCGGCTCGATCGCCACCGAGAGCGACCCGGTGCACGAGGCCGCCGACCTGGTCCGCGACCTGCGCCCCGGTAAGGACTTCGAGGTCGCCGAGGACGGTCGCAGCGTCGCCTTCACCGAGACCGGCCTCAAGCGGATCGAGGAGAAGCTCGGCGACATCGACCTCTACGCCGACGACCAGGTGGAGCAGCTCTCCGCGGTCAACGTCGCGCTGCACGCGCAGGCGCTGCTCCGCCGGGACGTCGACTACATCGTGCGCAACGGCGGCGTCGAGCTGATCGACGAGATGCGCGGCCGGGTCGCCCAGCGCCGCCGCTGGCCGGACGGGCTGCAGGCGGCCGTGGAGGCCAAGGAGGGGCTGACCGCCACCGCCGAGGGCGAGGTCCTCGACACGATCACCGTGCAGGCGTTCATCGCCCTCTACCGGACGGTGTGCGGCATGACCGCGACCGCGGTGCACGTCGGCGAGCAGCTCCGGGAGTATTTCAAGCTCGAGGTCGCGGTCATCCCGTCGAACACCGAGAACATCCGCGAGGACGACGACGACCGCATCTTCTCGGCGCACGACACCCGCGACGAGGCGCTGGTCGAGGAGATCAAGCTGGCCCACGAGAAGGGCCGCCCGGTGCTGATCGGCACCCTCGACGTGAAGGCCTCCGAGCTGCTGGCCAAGCAGCTGGCCTCGGCCGGTGTCCCGTCCAACGTGCTGAACGCGAAGAACGACGCCGAGGAGGCGACCATCATCGCCGAGGCGGGCGCGCTCGGCGCGGTCACCGTCTCCACCCAGATGGCCGGCCGCGGTGTCGACATCCGGCTCGGCGGCTCCGACGAGGCCGACCGGGAGGCAGTGGTCGAGCTCGGTGGCCTCTACGTGATCGGCGCGGGCCGGCACGACAGCCGCCGGGTCGACGACCAGCTGCGCGGCCGGGCCGGCCGGCAGGGTGACCCGGGCCGCTCGGTGTTCTTCGTCAGCCTCGAGGACGAGCTGGTCACCCGGCACGCGGGCGACGCGCTGCCGGCCTCGCCGCGGATGGACATGGACGGCGTCGTCCACGACGAGCAGGTCGAGTACGCCGTGGAGCACGCCCAGCGGGTCGCCGAGGGCGTCAACCACGAGATCCACCGCAACACCTGGCGCTACAGCGTCGTGATCGAGCAGCAGCGGGTGGCGATGGCCGAGCGCCGGGAGCGGCTGCTCACCTCCGAGGTCGCCGCGATCATGCTGCTCGAGCAGTCCAAGGAGAAGGCCGAGGAGACCGACGAGGACATCCTGTCGGACGCGGCGCGGGCGATCGCGCTGTTCCACCTCGACCGGCTCTGGGCCGAGCACCTGGCCGAGCTGAACGAGGTGCGCGAGGGCGTGCACCTGCGGGCGCTGGGCAAGCTGGACCCGCTGGACGAGTTCCACCGGGCCGCCGTCCCGGCCTTCCAGAAGGTCTTCACCGAGATCGAGCGCCGCACCATCGCGACCTTCGAGGAGACCGACCTCACCGACGGCTGGGAGCCCGAGCGCGCCGAGCTGGTCCGGCCCAGTGCCACCTGGACCTACCTCGTGCACGACAACCCGTTCGGTTCCGAGCTGGACCGCCTGATCGCGTCCGTCGGACGGCGGCTGACCGGCGGCAACTGACCCATAAGAGATCCCGCGCGGCAAACCTTTGCGGCGCGGGATCTCTTTTTGTATTCGTACTTGTTGATTCGTCTTCCTGTGGTGCGCGTCTCAGAGAAGTGCCCTGGTGAACCGTCCACAGTGCCTGTTTGCTTGCCTTGCGCGGCAACTACCAGCCCGGTTGTCGTTGGGCAACACTTAAACAGACTGACAGAATCCGTTCCTAGAATGCATTTCCCACAGTCAAAGCAGATGTGGAACGATTTTCCCACAGTGTGGTTGCCGTCTTGACCCACCATCCTCCGTAGCGGAATTATTCAGCCCGAATTTACGGAGGGTGATCGGTTATATACGGTTACCGACCATGCAATTTCAGGGGGCTCTTTCACCATGCCGGTAAGCGCGCTGTCGCCTCGTGTCAACCGCCATGTCACAGGTCCGGGCCGCAGCTCCGGACCACGCCGGCCCGCCGATCCCGCGTTGACCGTGACGGTCGCCATTCCGCTCACCACCGATGCACTCACCCCGCAGGCCCACCGGCTCATCGAGGCCGTGCGGGAGCTTGTCGAGATCAGTCAGGGCACGATCACGCTCGAACCGGCCGCGCCGGTCGCGTTCGAGCCGGCCTCCTCCGGTCCGGAGGTGCGCATGCTGACCGGTTCCCGGCAGGTGCTGCTCGACGGCGAGTCGCTGCCGCTGACCCGCCTCGAGTTCGACCTGCTGCTGTTCCTGGCCGAGCGGCCCCGCCGGGTCTTCACCCGCGCCCAGCTGCTGGCCGGCGTCTGGGGCTACGAGCACACCGGGGAGCGCACGGTCGACGTGCACGTCCGCCGGCTGCGCCTCAAGCTCGGCGGCAACCTGCCGGTGATCACCACCGTCTACGGCGTGGGTTACCGGCTCTCCGACGAGGCTCGCGTGGTGGTCCAGCCACACGATTGACATCCTCCCCGCCTAAAGGACGGGGATCCCCGCGACGCCGCGTGTCGAACACGCGGCGTCCGGGTGGGTTACCGTTTCGCAGCGTGGTGCCAGCGCGAACGCTGGCCTTACCCTCGCTCCACGGTCGTTTGGGTTGTCTGCCTGTCCGGCAGCCAACACGTTCTTGGCGGCGTTGACGTCTCGATCGTGGGTTGCTCCGCACGGGCAATCCCACGTTCGGACGTTGAGAGCCGTCTTGTCGGTGATCCGGCCGCAGTTCGAGCACATCTTCGTGCTCGGGAAGAACCGGTTCACGCGAGCGAAGGTACGCCCGTACCGGGCGGCCTTGTATTCCAACATGCTGGTGAAGCTGGCCCAGCCGGCGTCGTGAACGCTTTTGGCGAGCCGGGTCCTGCCGAGACCGGTTACACACAGGTCCTCGACGAACACCGCTTGATTGTCGCGGATGATCGCCGTGGACAACTTGTGCTGCCAGTCGCGCCTGGCGTCGGCCACCCGGGCGTGCGTCCTGGCGACTTTGACAACGGCCTTCTTCCGGTTCTGACTCCCGCGCTGCTTGCGGGACAGAGCCTGTTGCAGCCGCTTCAGCTTGCGGGCCGCACGACGCAGAAACTTCGGGGTCGCGATCTTCGTACCGTCCGAGAGCACCGCGAAGTGAGTCAGTCCCAGGTCAATGCCGACCTCGGAGTCGACCGTCGGCAGTGTCTCGTCTTGCGTGATCTGGACGACGAACGAGGCGAAGTACCGGCTCGCCGCATCCTTGATCACGGTCACCGAGCTGGCGGCGGACGGAAGGTCGCGAGACCAGCGGACTTCCAGGTCACCGATCTTCGGCAGTCGTAGCCGGCCGTCGTCGAGGACCTTGAATCGGGAGTTCTTGGTGAAACGGATCGCCTGCCGGTTGTCCTTGCGAGAACGGAAGCGGGGCGGCGCCATCTCGCCTGCTTTCCATGCCTGCTGACGCAGGCTCAGCCCGTCGTTGAACACCACCCGCGCACACCCGAACGCCCTGGCCAGCGCTTGGCGCTGGTCGGCGTTCGGGTAGAGCCGGTAGGTGTAGCGGAGCTGCACCCGTGCACTTTACTGCCGCCCCAAGGTCGCTCTGGCGAAGCTGGTGAACAACCTCGAGGGCGTTTCCGGTCGGCGGATGTAGCAGGAGCGTGCCGACCTCGGCCGGCCACTGATGCGGGGCAGCAAGGTCGGGTCGGCTTCGAGCTTTGGTAGCACTTCTGTGTGTGGGCCTTTACTCCGCTCTGAGGTCGGAGCGGGGTACCACAATCCAGTAGCGTTGCCGGGCGTGCGTGTGCGTCCGGTGTCCGTAGAGGGTCTCGTCGATGAGCTGGTTTCCCACATAGTGAGTCGGGAAGCTGACAGTTTCCTGCGAGTTGGCATCGACGGGCCCGCTGCGGCCGACCCCGGCCGGCTCGCCGACGCCCTCGTTGCGCCGCTGCGGCTGCGGGGCCGCCCGGCGGTGCGGGTCGATACCGCCGACTTCCTCCGGCCCGCCTCGCTGCGCCTGGAGCTGGGCCGCACCAACCCTGATTCGTTCTACGCCGGCTGGTTCGACGAGGCCGTGCTGGCCCGCGAGGTCCTCGGTCCGGCCGGTCCGGGCGGCACCGGCAAGATTCTCACCAGATTCTGGAACGCGGAGACCGATCGGGCCGCCCGTGAGCCGTATCACCAGCTGGCGCCGGGGGCGATCGTGCTGGTGAGCGGGCCGGTGCTGCTGGGCGGCGGCCTGGACTTCGAGGTGAGCGTTCATCTGGAGCTGACCCCGGCCGCCCTGCGCCGCCGCACCCCACCTGGCCAGGAGTGGACCCTGCCGGCCTTCGAGCGGTACGCCGCCGAGGTCGCCCCGGCGGCGTTCGCCGACGTGGTCGTCCGGCTCGACGACCCCCGGCGCCCGGCGCTCGTGGTGGAACGTGAATGAGCAGAGTTGGTGAAGCGAGTCTGTAGCGGAGTCGACCACTGACAGTTATGCTCCGGTTACTTTTTTCAGCGGAGGCCCCGTTTGGGATCTTCGGCGGCGGGTATGAGGCGGCACCATGGTGCGATGGGCTGCTTCTCGGGGGACCGCCGGCAGGGGCAGAGGAAGGGCAGGGGGAACGCATGCTCGTCAATGGAGCGGTTATCACGGGTAAGGGTGCCGCCAAGGGGCGTTCGGTCGAGGAGACCGAGCAGATCCGGGCGATCCTCCGGGGCAGGTTCGACGACCTGAACTCCGAGTACGAACTGGCCCTCGCGGAGAACCACAAGCTCCGGCTGGTCGAGATCGGCGATGCGGCCGGCGACGACCAGGCCGACAGCGGTTCCAAGACCGCCGAGCGCGACGCGGCCACGTCGCTGCTGCGGACCCTTCTCGACCGGCGGACGCAGGCGGAGCACGCCATGCAGCGCCTGGACGACGGCACCTACGGCAACTGCGAGGGTTGCTCCAACCCGATCCCGGTGGAGCGGCTCGAGGTCTTCCCCTCGGCGACCAGCTGCGTCCACTGCAAGTCGAACCGCGAGCGCCGGGCCAGCTAGAAAACAAACATTCGGGGGTCCGCCGCTGGGCTGCGGCGGACCCGCCGTTTCCCCGGGAGTGTTCTTGGGCGTGATCGAGGTCGGTACGGCCTCCTGGACCGACCGGACGCTGCTGGCCTCCGGGTGGTATCCCGCGTCCGCCGACAATCCGGAGAAACGGCTCGCCTACTACGCCAAGCAGTTCCCGGTGGTCGAGGTCGACTCGACCTATTACGGGCCGCCGGCCGAGCAGACCACGAAACTGTGGGCGCAGCGGACGCCGGACAACTTCACCTTTAACATCAAGGCGTTCAGCCTGCTGACCGGTCATCCGACCAAGGTCTCGGCGATCTACAAGGATCTGCGGCCGGAGACCGACAAGAAGAACATCTACCCGGATGATCTGCCGCCATCGGCGTACGAGGAAGTCTGGAGCCGTTTTCTCTCGGCGCTGGACCCGCTCGATCAGGCCGGGAAGCTCGGCGCCGTGCTTTTCCAATTCCCGCCGTGGTTCGGCATCCGTAGGTCCAACAAGGAGTACATGCTCGAGGTCGCGGCCCGGTGCAAGCCGTTGCGCGCGGTCTTCGAGTTGCGCAACGCCTCCTGGTTCGACGGCGCCAACCGCAACGAGACCCTCGATTTCCTGCGCAACCACCAACTGCCGTTCGTCTGTGTCGACATGCCGCAGGGCCACAAGTCGTCGGTCCCGCCTCTCGTCGAGGCGACCGCGGACATCGCGGTGGTCCGCTTCCACGGCCACAGCGACAAATGGACGAGCAAGGACATCCACGAGAAATTCGGGTACGAATATTCGCCGGCCGAGCTGGGCGAGTGGGCGCCGCGCCTGCATGATCTGGCCGAGAAGACCGACCGGACCCAAATCTTCCTCAATAATTGCTACTCGGACTACGCCCAGCGCAACGCCTCGACCTTGATCGAGTTGCTGGGTTAGCGGCGATCAAGCTGGGTAAACCGGGTCTGCAGGACACCGACAACCCAGGGAGATCCCGATGTCACTCAGCGACGACGACATCACCACCGGCACGGCGGCGGGCGGCGAGGGCCCCGCGGACGGCGGCGCCAACCCGGCCGGTCATGACGGCGGTGCGGACGGCTCGGCCGGCGAAGGCCCGGCGGACGGCGGCGCCAACGCCGACGGTCACGACGGCGGCGCGGACGGCTCGGCCGGTGGCGAAGGCCCGGCCGACGGCGGCGCGAACCCGGCCGGCCACGACGGTGGCGCCGACGGCTCCGCGGTCTGAGACGGAACCGGCATGACGATCGAGGTGCCGGGCGGCTTCCGCCCGGCACTTTCCCGTGTCACCACCATCGAACCGGACAAGTTCGCGGCCGCGCACTGGGGGCGGGCGCCGCTGCTGTGCCGGGCCGCCGAGCTGGCCGGCCCGGACGGCTTCGCCGACCTGCTGTCCCCGGCCGCGGTCGACGAGCTGCTCAGCCGGCGCGGCCTGCGCACCCCGTTCCTGCGGGCCGCCAAGGAGGGCAAGGTCCTCCCGGCCGGCCGGTTCACCGGCTCCGGCGGGGCCGGTGCCGAGATCGGTGACCAGGTCGTCGACGACGACGTGATGCGGCTGTACGCGGAGGGCGCCACCCTTGTCCTCCAGGGCCTGCACCGCATCTGGCCGCCGCTGATCGACTACGCCCGGGAGCTCGGCGCCGAGCTGCGCCGCCCGCTGCAGGTCAACGCGTATCTCACCCCACCGGCCAGCCAGGGCTTCAGCACCCACTACGACACCCATGACGTGTTCGTGCTGCAGATCGACGGCACCAAGCGGTGGCGCATCCACGAGCCGGTCCTCGCCGACCCGCTGGAGAAGCAGCCGTGGGGTGGCCGGGCCGACGAGGTGGGCGCGACCGCGCAGGGCGAGCCGGCCCTGGACGTGGTGCTCAGCCCGGGCGACGCCCTCTACCTGCCGCGCGGCTGGCTGCACTCGGCCCAGGCCCAGGGCACCCGTTCGCTGCACGTGACGATCGGGATCCGGGCCCTCACCCGGTACGCCCTGGTGGAGGAGTTGCTCGCGATGGCCACCCAGGATGCCCGGCTGCGCGCGACCCTGCCGTTCGGCCTCGACGTGTCCGACCCCGACGCGATCGAGCCGGAGATGACCGAGACTGTCGACGCCCTCCGCGACTGGCTGGCCGGCACCGGCCCGGCCGAGCTCGCCGACCGCCTCGCCGCCCGGGACTGGCCGTCGGCCCGCCCGGCCCCGGTCGCCCCGCTCGCCCAGCTCGACTTCGCCGACGCGCTCGGCCCGGCCGACACCGTCGCGGCCCGCGGCGGCCTGCGCTGGCGACTGGCCGAGGACGGGCCCGACCACGTGGTGCTCCGGCTGACCGGCCGGACGCTGCGCTTCCCGGCGTCCTGCGCGGCCGCGCTGCGTCAGGCGCTGAGCGGCGAGCCGACCCGGGTCGGCGACCTGCTGCTGGAGACCGGCGACGACCGCCTGGTCCTGGCGCGCCGGCTGCTCCGCGAAGCTTTGGTGGTCCCGGCCTGAGCTATCCCATCCCGGCGGCGGCCAGCACGATGCCGGCCGTCGCCAGGCCGGCCGCCAGGATCGTCGCGATCGTCGAGGCGTCCAGCCCGACTCCGCGCCGGTCGGCCACCCGCTTGGCCCCGACCACGGCCAGGATCGGGCAGGCCAGCAGGACCACCAGCGCGACCACCGGCAGGGCGTCGCGCCAGGTGCCGGTCTGGGAGGTGTGCGCGTTCTGCCGCAGCGCCCGGAACACCACCGCGCCGACCAGGCCGCCGGCCACCCCGAACGCCGCGAACAGCACCTTCACGCCGAACGTGATCGGTCGCGCCGGCGCCGTGTACTTGACCTTGGTGGCGACCTCGTCCAGGTAGTCGGCCGCGTCCTTCTCGGTGCGCTGCCGCGGGATCGACGGCGGCGGCTTGGTGCGGCCGTACCGTTCGGCGATCGGGCCCACCTTGTGCACGTACTCCGACCACAGCCCGGCCGCCCGGGCGTCCACCCGCTCCATGGTGCGCTGCGCGTCGACGGCCGCCTGCTCGGCCGCCCGCAGCGCCTCGTCGGCCTTGCGGACCGCTTCGTCCGCCGCCGACACCCGGCCGTCGTGCCAGCGCACCGCCTCGGCCCGCAGGTTGGCCGCCTCTTCCTCCAAAGTGGTCAGCCGCCGCAGCACACTGCGGTAGTCGGCGGTGTCGAAATCAGCCGGTTGTACGTCACTCATAATTGTCCGTAGGGGATGATGACCTCGGCGCCTCGATGCACCGAGCGGTCGAAGTGCAGCGCCCGCCACGGCCGCGGGTACCACACGGGCGCGCCGGCCCCCGGGTAGAACGCGGCCAGCTCGCTGCCGTGCACGTCCAGCGCCACCCAGGCGCCGATCGGATCGGTGCGGGACCCGTGCCCGCCGAGTGCGTCGCGCAGCAGCCCGGCGCCGCGCCACCAGCCCAGCACGTGGATCCGCCGTTCCGGGCCCTGCCGCATGATGGTCCGCAGCTGATCGGCGACGACCTTGCCGCCGGGGAGCGCGTCCGCCGCGTACACCAGAAGGAAGTGCGGCCGATCGGCCGGCCAGGAGGCGGAGGCCTCGCTCGCCGCATCCTCGAGGAGCCAGTCGGCGTTGTCCGCCCAGAACAGGCCGCAGTCCGGCAGCTCCGCGCAGAGCGCCTCGGCGGCCGGCCGGGCGTCCTGGTCGAGGCAGAGGATCGAGAACCGGGCACCCTCCGGCGGGAACTGCGCCGCGAGGGACACCGCGGCGGTGGCCAGGATCGAGCACGCCTCCTCGGTGCGGGTGCCCAGGATCGCCAGGTTGCGGCCGGGGGCGCGGCGCAGCACCGTCCGGGCCGACCGGGACGCCACGTCGATGGTCTCGCCGAGCAGCACCATCGGCGCCGGCGAGCCCTCGGCCGGCGCGAGCCGCCGGTAGTCAGGGCTGTCGCTCAGGCTCGGGATCACGTCACCGTCGAACAGCCGGGGCGGGCCCTGGCCCTCCGGGCGGCTGCGCCACAGCCGGTGCTGCAGGGCGTTCCACCGGTCCCGGTCGCCGGCCGACGGCACCCGGACCACCCGGTTCGCCTCGATCGCGCCCGAGTCGGCGTTGACCACCGCGTGGTAGCGCGGCAGCGACTCGGCGGCGGTGTTCGTCTCGGCCAGGACGCGCCGGGCCCGGGGCAGCGCGATCCGCAGCGAGAACTGCGCCACCAGCGCCGGCCGGCCCCACAGCGCCTCGATGCCGGAGACGTCCTGCGACGCCAGGATCATGTGGATGCCCTGCGAGCGGCCGCGCCGGGCCAGGTCTTCCAACAGGTCGACGGCCTCGGTGGCGACCGAGTCGCGGCCGGACAGCAGCACCTGGAACTCGTCGACCACCGCCACGATCCGCGGCCAGGAGCCCTCCGGGTCCTCCGCCCGCAGCTCGGCCAGGTTGGTCACCTCGTACCGTTTCGCGGCGTCCGCGCGGCGGCGCAGTTCCTCGCCGAGGAACCGCAGCAGCGCCAGCCCGAACTCACGGTCGGTGTTGACGTTGACGCCGACCAGCTTCACGTGCGGCAGCCAGCTCGGGTCCCGCCGGCCCGGCGCGAACCGGGCGAACGACACCCCCTCCTTGAAGTCCAGCAGGTAGAAGGCCAACTCGTCGGGGGAGTAGCGGGCCGCGAGGGCGCCCATCCATGCGTAGATCAGGTTGGTCTTGCCGGTGCCGGACGGCCCGGCGATCAACGCGTGCGGCGGGTAGTCGCTCAGCGTCACGGTCACCGGCACGCCCTGCGGGCTGTCCCCGAGCGGCGCCGACAACCCGGTCGCCGAACTCTCCTGCCACACCTCGGCCGGCAGCAGGCTGTCCAGCGCCACCGGGGCCGGACCGGCGGCGACAGCTTCGGCGATCCGGCGACAGGCCGCCGCCACCACCGCCTGCGGCGGACCACCATCCAGCCGTACGGGTAACGCACCCGCGCTGCTCATGTGCGCGTTGTCGCCCGGCTGCGCGGTGATGAACTCGATGCCCGGCCCGGCCTGCACCGGGATGCCCTGGATCACCAGGTGCACGCCCGCCGCGGCCCCGGTGCGCAGCAGCCGCTGCAGCTGGGTCTGCTCGGCCCGGCTCAGCTCGCCCGCGCCGAGCAGCACCGCCAGCCGCCACGGCTCCGGCCGCCGGTGGGTCGCCGCCGACAGCTCCCGCAGCGAGGTGAACTCCCCGGCCAGCACCGTCTCGTTGATCCGCCGCACGTGGTCGACCAGGTCGTCGAGCAGGGTGCCGAGCTCGCCCGGCCCGGCGAACTTCAGCACCCCGGCCGGCGCGAGCGTGGCGAACCGGGCCAGCCCGCCACCGAGGTGGTCCGGGTCGTACCCGGTCAGCAGCAGCGCCCCCGGCGCGGCCGTGCCCAGCGCCCGCAGCAGCAACCCGGCGACCACCTCGTCGCCGACGGCACGATCGCCGCGCACCACCACGTGCCCGTGGTCGAGCAGCGGCACCAGCGCCGGCACGTCCTCCGGATGCGGGAGCAGAAGCCGGCCCACCCGCAGCTCGGCCGCGGTGTCGAGCGGGGACAGCTGCCAGTCGTCCCACGGATCGCCGGCGGCCCCCGGCGCGGCCCGGTCGGCGGCCGCCGCGGCGGCGTCGGCGAACGCGGACAGGTCCTCCGCGCTCTGCTCGTCGATCTCGCGCATCCGCTGATCACGCGCCTCGGCCACGTTGCGGCGACGGGCGATGGCCGCCTCCACCACCCGTTGCCGTCGCTCGACCGCCGCCTCATAGGCGGCACGTGCCGCGGAGAGCGCGTTCTCGGCCGCGCCGAGGGCATGCGAGAGCCCGGCCCGGATGTCCATGACTTGCTGCGTTGTCGACTCAGACATGGGCAATCAACGTTTCATTTGGCGTCGGCGGCCTCGGGGCGGCGCAACGGTTCGGGGGCATTCGGGTCGAGAGTGTTCGCGTCGCGGCCGAGCCGGGCCAGGAGCACGCCGGTCAGCACGCCCGCCGTGACAGCGTTGTCGGCCGGGTGGCCGGACTGCCCCTGCTGGGCGACCGGCACCCGGCAGATCCGGGCGATCAGCGTGTCGAGCACCGCCGGTGAGGTGCCCGGCAGCAGCGACCGCACCCGGCCCGCCGCGGCCTGGCGCAGCCGGTCGACATCCTCCGGCCGGGGCTCGTGGCCGAGCAGGTCACCGGCCAGCCGATGCAGCACCGGCGACGTCACCGCGCTGAGCGCCAGCCCGGTGGCGGCGCTCGCCGAGTGCAGGTCGCGGCCGACCCGGGCCTTGTCGCCGGAGCGCACGCCCTGGGCGACCCGGCGCAACAGCTCGGCCGTGTCGGCCTGCTGTTCCTTCTGCTCCTTGCCGTCCTCGCGATCCGGCTCGCCGGTCAGCTGGGCGACCCGCTGGTGCCACCACGGGCCGAGCTTCTCCTTCTCCTCCGGCGGCGGCGCGTCCTGCTGCTTGACCTCGGGGCGCTCCAGGCCGGCCTTCCAGTCCTTGTCGGGCGGGGCGGCGGCGTCGCCGGTGAGGCCGACGCTCGCCAGGTAGGTGGCGATCGCGTCCTGGGCGATCCGCAGCGCGGCCGCGGCCCGCTCGGCGTGCTCGGTGGCGTTGCCCAGCTGCGGCACGCCGACCGGGTCGACGGACGTCTCGCGCACCCACATGAGGATCTCGGTGGCGCTGCGCAGCTTCTCCATCGCGACCGAGACCAGGCCGGTGGGAAGTTCGTCGGAGGTGGCGCGGAGCTGGGCGCCGAGCTCTTGGATCAGCGACATCGCGTCAGAGCATCGCCGTGTAGTTTTGCGCCTGCTCCACCGCGAGCGAGGTGGCGCCGAGGCACTCTTCCAGCGACTGGTCGGCCTGCGACAGCGACGAATGCGCTGCCCCCACCGCGTCGCTCCCGCTGCCGTCGAGGGCCGCGGCCAGGCTCTGCTGCGCCTCGCCGAGCTTCTCCCGGGCCGCCTGAATCGCCGCCTGCCCCTCGCTCACTTGCTGGAGCGCGGCATCCACGGCCGCTTTGACCTCGGCGACACTGGCCACCCGTGCAGCCTCCTGCTGTGCGGAACCCGACTACCGACCTCAGCCTACTGCCCCCTTCCTGCCCCGCCGTCCCCGCACACCCCATTTGCGGGAGCGGGGAGAGCGCTTGCCCGAAGCATCGGCCCGCTGCCCTGCTCCCCGCCCTGCCGAGTCCGAGATCCGACGCAGGAGTGAACAGGATTGACCCTCCGAGTGAATCGTTCATCCACCCGCGTGCGGCGCGGAGGGGGCCGGCCCGGCGGAGGGGGCCGGCCTGGCGGAGGAGGGCCGACCGGCGGTAGCGGCCATCGCTCCGATCGCGAGCAGCCCCGCGATCGGGGCGAAGGCGAAGCCGGTGCGGATGGTGGCGTCGGTCAGCGGGCCGGCCAAGGCGGCTCCGGTCGCGCTGCCGACCGTGAAGGCCGTGAAGATCCAGGCGAACGCCTCGACCGCGGTGCCCGGCGGGGCCAGGCGGTCGGCGGCCAGGAAGGCGGCGGTCAGCAGCGGGGGCAGGCCGAAGCCGCTGACGAACTGCAGGACGTACATCAAGCCGGGGGCGGGAACCAGCAGCAGCGGCAGGTAACCGACGGTGAAGCAGGCCGCCAGCAGCGGGAGGCGGCGCAGGGTGCCGGGGCGGGCCCGGGTGTAGAGCAGGCCGCTGACCAGCGCACCCAGCGCCTGGCAGGCCAGCAGCCAGCCGGTCAGGCCGCGGTCGCCGGCCGACTCCGCGTAACCGGTGAGGACGACCGGGATGCTGCCGACCGCGGCGCCCACGCAGGCGATGCCGACGACCAGGGTGACCAGGCGCGGGACGCGCAGCGGGCCGGCCCAGTGCCGGTGCGCCGGCCGGCCGCGCCAGTGCCGGGTGGCGGGCGCGGCCACGAAGGCGGCGACGCCGATGAGCTGGAGCGCGGCGGCGACGATCAGGGCGGCGGCCGGGCCGGCGACCGCGACGGCGCCCAGGGTGACCAGCGGGCCGACCACGAAGATCACCTCTTGCAGGGCGATGTCCAGGGCGTAGGCGGCGGTCACGTCGGCGGCCGACACGAGATCTGGCCACAGCGCCCGCAGGCAGGCCTCCAGCGGGGGAGTGCCCATGCCGGCCAGGGCCGCGCCGATCAGCAGGGGCGCCGGATGGCCGGCGCTGAGGGCGGCGATCAGGTAGCCGACGGCGGACAGCGACGCCGAGCCGTAGAGCACCGGCGGCTGGCGCCAGCGGTCGATGCCGCGGGCCAGCACCGGGGCGGTGACCGCCATCCCGGCGGTGAAGACGGCCACCACGATGCCGGCGACGGCGAGGCTGACCGACTGCCGGGCGAACAGCAGCAGGGCGAGGGGTGCGGCCGCGGTCGGCAGCCGGCCCACCTGGCTGGCGATGAGGACGAGCGGGACCTGCGGCGCGCGCAGGACGACGGAGGCAGCAGGCATGACATCGCTCCCGGGCGATGAGAAAGGAAAGGGGGACGCGCTGGAAACCGCAGCGGTCAGGGAGCGAAGTCGGCCCGGTCGTGATCGTTGCCGTAGAGGGGAAGATCAGGCGTGACCCACCGGGCGAGCATCAGCTGCGCCGCCGCCGACGCACGGCTCGCCCACGGCGGCTGGTGGCAGGTGATGCCGCGCGGTGGGGTGGTCACCGCAGAAGACTAGCGCCGGGGGACCGATGACGGTCCGCGCACCTCGGCGCCGAGAGCCACGACACGGTCGCGCAGGCCGCGGTCGGCGGTGACGACCACCACTCGGCGGGTGCGGTGCTCACCGCGTACCAAATCCACGATCTTGTCGTCGCCGGAGTTGGTCGCCCTCGCCAGGGTGACCCCGTTGTCAGCCTGCGGAATTTCCCGGGCCTTGCCTTCCACCACCAGCGTCACCTCGATGGGTCCGGGCAGGTCAGGCAGGCCGTCGGGGATGATCGCGGCGAGGCTGTCGCGGAGCCGGACGGCCGCCGCGGGCCGGTCTTTCCACCAACCGTCGGGCACGGATCCGACAACGTTGGCACCGTCGACGATCACCAGAGGTACGGTCATGAAGTTGAGCGTACCCGTGTCAAGTTTCCGTGAAATGTGGGAATCAACCGATGGCCGGGCGTGCTGCATCGGGGGCAACAGAGGACGTACCAGGAGAGAAGAAGACTTATGAGCATCGGACCGATCGGGCCTGGTGGCCCGGGCAACTGGGACGACCTGTTCGCGCGCTTCTTCGGGGCGGCTGAGCCGCGCCGGCAGCAGCGCATAGACATCACGAAGTACATGAGCGGCGACGCTCGTGAGGTGCTGTCCGCGGCCGCCCGCCGTGCCGCTGAGCTCGCCGATCCGGACCGCACCATCGCCGACCTGGACACCGACCACCTTCTGTGGGGTGCCCTCCAGCAGGACGCGATGAAGCACACCGTGCGCCGCGCCGGTGCCGACCCGGAGTCGCTGCTGGCCGCGCTGGGCCGCCCGGCCGGGGTGCGGGAGAACCCGCCCGAGCAGGTGGCGCTGACCCCGCAGGCGAAGCGGGCCCTGCTGGACAGCCTGCAGATCTCCCGGGCGCTCGGCTCCTCCTACGTGGGGCCGGAGCACATCCTGATGGCGCTCGGCCTCAACCCGGACTCGGCGGCCGGCCGGCTGCTGGCCGGCAAGCTCGACCCGCAGGCGTTGCAGGGCGGCGAGCCGCAGGCCCCGGCGCGCACCCCGACCAGCAGCAACGGCAAGACCCCCACCCTCGAGCAGTACGGCGTGGACCTCACCGAGATGGCCCGCCGTGGCGAGCTCGACCCGGTCATCGGGCGGGCCGACGAGATCGAGCAGGCCGTGGAGATCCTGTCCCGGCGCACCAAGAACAACCCGGTGCTGATCGGTGAGGCCGGCGTCGGCAAGACCGCCGTCGTCGAGGGCCTCGCCCAACGCATCGTGGACGGTGACGTGCCGCTGACCCTGGAGGGTAAGCGGGTCATCCAGCTCGACCTGGCCGGCCTGGTCGCGGGCACCCGCTACCGGGGCGACTTCGAGGAGCGGCTGCGCAAGGTCATCGACGAGATCCAGAGCGAGGGCGACGGCCTGATCGTCTTCCTCGACGAGATCCACACCCTGGTCGGTGCGGGCGGTGGCGGCGACGGTGGCGGCATGGACGCCTCCAACATGCTCAAGCCGGCGCTGGCCCGTGGTCAGCTGCGGGTGGTCGGCGCGACCACGCTGGACGAGTACCGCAAGTACATCGAGAAGGACGCGGCCCTGGCCCGGCGGTTCCAGCCGGTGCATATCGGCGAGCCCAGTGCCGAGGACACCGTGGCGATCCTGCGCGGGCTGCGGGACAACTACGAGGCGCACCACCAGGTGCGGATCACCGACGAGGCGCTCGACGCCGCGGCGGAGCTGTCCGACCGCTACATCACCGACCGGTTCCTGCCGGACAAGGCGATCGACCTGATCGACCAGGCCGGCGCCCGGGTGCGGCTGCGGGTCAAGACCCCGTCGGCCGACACGCGGGACGACGAGCGGCGCCTCGAGCAGCTGTCCCGCGACCGCGACCAGGCGGTGGCGGCGGAGGAGTACGAGAAGGCCTCCGCACTGCGCGACGAGATGAACGAGATCCGGGCGCGCCTGGAGCAGGCTCTTCAGCCGGCAGATGGCATCCCGCAGGTCACCGGCGCGGACATCGCCGAGGTGGTCTCCCGGGCCACCGGCATCCCGGTCAGCCAGCTCACCGAGGAGGAGAAGGAGCGCCTGCTCCGCCTCGAGGGGCACCTGCACGACCGGGTGGTCGGTCAGGACGACGCCGTCGAGGCGGTCGCCGAGGCGGTTCGCCGCTCGCGGGCCGGCCTGGGCGACCCGGGCCGGCCGGTGGGCAGCTTCCTGTTCCTCGGCCCGACCGGCGTCGGCAAGACCGAGCTGGCGCGGTCGCTCGCGGACGCGCTGTTCGGTGACTCGGACCGGATGATCCGGCTCGACATGAGCGAGTTCCAGGAGCGGCACACCGTGTCCCGCCTGGTCGGTGCGCCCCCGGGATACGTCGGCTACGACGAGGCCGGGCAGCTCACCGAGGCGGTCCGCCGCCGGCCGTACAGTGTGGTGCTGCTCGACGAGATCGAGAAGGCGCACCCGGACGTGTTCAACATCCTGCTTCAGGTGCTGGACGACGGGCGGCTGACCGACAGCCAGGGCCGGACGGTGTCCTTCAAGAACACCGTGCTGATCATGACGAGCAACATCGGCTCCGACCTGATCAGCGGGACGCGACGCAGTGTCGGGTTCGGCACCGGGTCTGCCGGGGCCGCAAATGAGGAACTGCGGGACCGCCTCGACCGGCGGCTCAAGGAGCAGCTGCGGCCGGAGTTCATCAACCGGATCGACGAGATCATCGTCTTCCGGCAGCTGGAGACCGACCAGTTGCGGCAGATCACCGAGCTGATGCTGCAGGAGACCCGGCGCCGGTTGGAGGCGCAGGGCATCGCCCTGGAGATCACCACTGAGGCGGTGGACTGGCTCGCGGACAAGGGCTTCCAGCCCGAGTTCGGGGCCCGGCCGCTGCGCCGGACCATCCAGCGTGAGCTGGACAACCGGCTGTCGAAGCTGTTGCTCGGCTCCGACCTGATCGCCGGCCAGACCGTCAAGGTCGACGTGGTCGACGGGAAGCTGAGCTTCCAGGTCTGAGTCTCAGGTCGCGCTCAAGGACGTCATGTTCTCCACCGAGCCGCCTCCCAGGTGCGGGTAGTCCCGGGTCCACTCCACATAGAGCGGATTCCGGGCCACCACCTCCTGGTAGGCGGCTTGCGCCATCTCGATCAGCTTGGGGGCGCTGCGGGCAGCCGGCGATTCCGGGTGCCAGCCCAGCACCTGCCGCCAGCGCAGCGGGGCGGTGCGGATCGGCCGGGAGGTCAGCCCGGCCGGCGGGCGGAACGTCGGCTGGCACAGGCCGAGCGCGAGCCCGGACTCGACCATGTCGACGCAGCCGCGCACGTCGGTCTCGAGGACCCGGCGCGGGGTGAAGCCGGCCCGGGCGCAGGCCGCCGCGAAACACTCGGCGAAGCAGCCGTCGCCGGTGCTGCCCACCCACTGCTCGTGGGCCAGCTCGGCCAGGTCGACGTCGACCTCCTTGGTGGCCGGGTGGTCGTCGGGCATCAGCACGCAGACCGCGTCGACCGCGACGGTCTGCCAGACCAGGCCGTAGTCGGCGGCCGGCATCGCGTCGCCGCACACGCCCACCTGGGCGTAGTCGAGCTTGCCACCCTGCAGCATGGTGGCCAGTTCCTCCACGTAGTACGACGCGTGGGTGGTGATCTGGGCGTCGGGCTGGGCCATCGAGAGCCGGTAGATCATGCCGCCGAGGATCGGTCCGCCGAGGGCGCCGACGCGGTAGCGGCTCATCGTCTCGGACCCGGACGCGCCCGCGAGCCGGGCCGCCTCGTCCTGCAGGCCCTTCATCGCGGGCAGCAGCACCCGGGCGCGGGAGAGGACGAGCTCGCCGAGAGCGGTCGGCCGGGCGCCGCGCCGGTCCCGCTCGAACAGGGGACCGCCGAGGGTGCGTTCGATGCGCTGAAGTTGCGCGGTCAGGGCAGGCTGGGCAAGCCCGAGCTGTGACGCCGCCTTGGTCACGCTGCCGGTTTCCGCGATGGCACAGACAACCTTGAGATGTCGCAACTCCAGGTTCATAGCGTGACGTTAGGGCTTCAAATGCATCGAAGGCTAGCCCTGGAGCCTGCCGAAAGATCCGCTACGTGTGACAAAACAGTTACGTAACCGGGCGGTAACATTACAAATCGCCGAGGTATGTCGTACGTCTAGTAACGACATCGCGTAATTTGTCGACCACCGCGACGGCCGGATCGACAATCTTATTCCAGGGCGGGGTCGACGGGGTGCCCGGATGCGGACGGGTCGGCGCGGCCTCCTCGGCCATCTCCACCCGGTTACCGACCCGGATCAGATCCTCCACCGGGACCATCTGCATGAGCACCGGGAGCAACTCCTCGGCGTCGGCCGCCACGTGCCGTCGCACCGCCTCGGCCACCTCGGCAGCGGCCGGCTCACCCCGGTCGAGCTTCTTGAGGAGGACCAGGAGGGCGTTGTCCTCGGCCAGCTCGCGGGCCGCCAGGTCCTCGCCGCCCGGAACCACCTTCTTGATGGCCGGGTAGAGGTACTGCTCCTCGGCGGAGAGGTGCCGGGAGAGCTCGGCGATCATGACGCTCGCCAGGCGCCGGTTCTCCGGATCGTCGCGGAGACGATCGCTGAGCGACACGAGTGAGAGATGCTGCTCGTTCAGGACATCGATCACGTTGCGACCGGTGGTCTCGCCGCCGACCGGCGGGAGCGGGGGAAGATTCAGCGCGGACACGGCACCGCCGGTACCCGACCGGATGATTTATCAAACTCCTGGTAAGAAGGGCGGATGAACACGACCGCCGCCGCGGAGGTCACGAGCATCTGCCGTGATCTGCTGCGCATCGACACCACGAACACCGGCGACCCGGAGACCACGGTCGGGGAACGCGTTGCCGCCGAGTACGTGGCGGCGAAGCTCGACGAAGTCGGCATCGAGTACGAGGTGCACGAGTCAGCCCCGAAACGGGCCAACCTGATCGCCCGGATCCCCGGCGCCGACCGCACCCGCGGGGCCCTGCTCGTGCACGGCCACCTCGACGTGGTCCCGGCCGACGCGTCCGAGTGGTCGGTCCCGCCGTTCGCCGGCGAGGAGAAGGACGGCTTCCTGTGGGGCCGGGGCGCGATCGACATGAAGGACTTCGACGCCATGATGCTGGCCGTCGTCCGCGACTGGAAGCGCACCGGTTACGTGCCGCCCCGCGACATCGTGCTGGCCTACACCGCCGACGAGGAAGCCGGCATGGAGTACGGCTCGCAGTTCCTCGTCAAGAAGCACCGCGACCTGTTCGAGGGCTGCACCGAGGCGATCGGCGAGGTCGGCGGGTACTCCTACACGGTGAACGACAACATGCGCCTCTACCTGGTGCAGACCGCCGAGAAGGGGCTGAACTGGCTGCGCCTGCACGCCACCGGCCGGCCCGGGCACGGCTCGTTCATCCACGACGACAACGCGGTCACCGCGCTGAGTGAGGCGGTCGCCGCGGTCGGCCGGCACCGGTTCCCGGTGGTGGTCACCCCGACCGTCCGCCGGTTCCTGCAGGAGGTGTCCGACGCGCTCGGCATCGACCTCGACCCGGACGACCCGGAGCTGGCGGTGTCGAAGCTGGGCCCGATCGCCAACCTGATCGGCGCGACCATCCGGAACACCGCGAACCCGACCCGGCTGCAGGCCGGCTACAAGGACAACGTGATCCCCGGCCGGGCGTCCGCCACCATCGACTGCCGCACCCTTCCGGGGGAGGCCGAGTCGTTCCTGGCCGAGCTGCGCGACCTGATCGGCCCGGACATCGAGATCGAGCACATTCAGCAGCAGCCGGCGGTGGAGACCGAGTTCGGCGGGGCGCTGGTCGACGCCATGGGGGCGGCCCTGCGGGCCGAGGACCCGGGGGCCCGGACGGTGCCGTACCTCATGTCCGGGGGCACCGACGCGAAGGCGTTCGCGACGCTTGGTATCAACTGTTTCGGGTTCGCGCCGCTGCGCCTTCCCCCGGACCTCAACTTCGCCGCGCTGTTCCATGGCATCGACGAGCGGGTTCCGGTGGAGGGACTAGAGTTCGGCGTGCGTGTACTGGACCGCTTGCTCCGAAACAGTTGATTTTTCCGTTTTCCCGGAGGGACCCGATAGATGACCGACCAGAACGCGGAACTCGATGCCGCTCTCGAGGCGGTAGTTGAGGCCGCCAAGGCGCATCTCGCGGCGGTCAAGGCGGCCGCCGGCCGTATCGATGACGACGACGTCTGGCAGGCGTACGTCAACCTGAACAACGCCTCATTCGCGTACGACGAGAAGCTTCTCGACGCGTTCGGTGAGGTCACGCCGTGGGATGTCGAGTCGATCGACCCGGACGAGGCCGACCAGCGCTTCGGCCTGGGCGTCGACGGCTACGACGCGGCCGAGTCGACCGACCCCTACCCGCAGGTGATCTCGGTGCGCCAGCGCCGCGACTACCGGGTGCCGAGCGTCTCGGCGCTGCTGCGGGTGGCCGATGCGGCCCGCCGCAACTCGGTGCCGGAGGACGAGGCCGCCGGTGCGGTCGAGAGTGTCGGCGAGGCCGTGCTCGAGCTGCTGCAGGCCGGCGACGGTTCGCTGTCGTCGCTCGACGTGCCCGAGCTGGAGCCGCTCGACGGCCTGCTGACCGTGAGCGAGATCGCGGAGCCGCTCGACCTCGAGGCCTTCGAGGACTCGGACGGCGACGGCCCGTTCGCCCCCCGCGAGGGTGACCTGCTCGTGGGCCGGCTCGACGAGCACCCGTTCCTTCCCGATGAGGAAGAGGACCACGCCGGGCACAACCACTAGCAGCTGACTAGTACGACAGACCCGGCTGGGAGTTCGGCTGGACGCGGCGCCGGAGCACCACTTTCCGGCTGCCGTCCCGGAACAGCTGCACCCGGGCCAACTCCCAGCCGGAGAACTCCGCCTGTATCGCGAGCTGCGCCGCTGCGGTCAACCGATCGACGTTCGAGGGCAATCGCAGCGGCGCATATTCGTAATCCATGACGTCTAATATGCGCTCACGATCCACCGGTCGGCTACCCCTCGGAATCGGGGTACCCGACGCCCTCACGCTCGGGATATCCGACGTCGATGGCGGACACATCGTCGAGCGCGCCGGCGATTTCCGCGGGCAGTGTCAGGTCCTCACTCTGCAGCGCGCCCTGCAGCTGGGCGGCGGTGCGGGCACCCAGGATCGGGGCGGCCACGCCGGGCCGGTCGCGGACCCAGGCGATCGACACCTCGATCGGGGAGACCCCGAGGCCGGCCGCCGCGGTCGCCACCGCCTGCACGATGCTCGAGCTGCGCGGCTCCAGATAGGTCTGCACGAAGCCGGCCAGGTGCTCGGTGGCGGCCCGCGAGTCGAGCGGCCGGCCGTTGCGGTATTTCCCGGTGAGCACCCCCCGGCCCAGCGGCGACCAGGCCAGCACGCCGAACCCGAGCGCGGTGGAGGCGGGCAGCAGCTCGCGCTCGATGCCGCGCTCCAGCAGCGAATACTCCATCTGGCTGGCGACGATCGGGGCCCGGCCCGGATAGGCGGACTGCCAGGTCGCGGCGCGGGTGGTCTGCCAGGCCGCGAAGTTGGACACGCCGACGTAGCGGACCCGGCCGGACGAGACGGCGTGGTCGAGCGCGGCCAGGGTCTCCTCGAGCGGGGTGACCGTGTCGTACCCGTGCACCTGCCACAGGTCGACGTAGTCGGTGCCGAGCCGGCGCAGCGACGCGTCCAGCGAGCGCAGCAGGTTGCCCCGGGAGCCGTCGCGGCGGCGGTAACCATACGGAGTCAGGCCGGCCTTGGTGGCGATCACCACTTCGTCGCGCGGCACCAGGTGGTCGAGCAGCGAGCCGATCACCGCCTCGGCGTCACCATCGCCGTACACATCGGCGGTGTCGATGGTGGTGCCGCCGGCCTCCAGGTAGAACTTGAGCTGGGCGGCCGCGTCGTCGGGATCGGTGTCCCGTCCCCAGGTCATGGTGCCGAGCGCGAGCCGGGAGACCGCCAGCCCGCTTCGGCCGAGCGGTCGCTGTTGCACGAGTGAACCTTATTCGCACTGTGTCCGTAGGGAAATGCTCCGGCCCAGGTCAACCGCGTCGGTTACCGGACGGAAACTACGCAGCGTGGGTGGATAGGCTCGCAGACAGGAACGGCAAAACCTGGAGGACACGTGCGGCTCGGAATCAGCCTCGGATATCAGGCGGCGTGGACGACGCCCGCCGATCACCTGGCGATGGCCCAGGAGGCGGATCGGCTCGGCTTCGCGGTGGCCTGGTCGGCCGAGGCGTACGGGTCGGACGCGGTCAGCATGCTCGCCTGGATGGCCGGCCAGACCCGGCAGATCGATCTGGGCGCGGCCGTGATGCAGATCCCGGCGCGCACCCCGGCGATGACCGCGATGACCGCGGCCACCATCGACGCGCTCTCCGGCGGCCGGTTCCGGCTCGGCCTGGGCGTCTCCGGCCCGCAGGTCTCCGAGGGCTGGCACGGTGTCCGGTTCGCCAAGCCGCTGCAGCGCACCAGGGAATATGTCGACATCGTCAAGATGGCGCTGGCCCGCCAGCCGGTCTCCTACCAGGGGCAGCACTACACGCTGCCGCTGCCGGACGGCGCGGGCAAGGCCCTCAAGCTGGGCTTCCGGCCGCCGCGCACGGACATCCCGATCTACCTGGCCGCGGTCGGCCCGAAAAACCTGGAGCTGGCCGGTGAGGTCGCCGACGGCTGGCTGGCGATCTTCTTCGCGCCCGACGCCGCGGGCGAATACCTGCAGCACATCGAGCGCGGCCGGGCCAAGCGCGGGCTCGGCCTGACCGGTTTCGACGTGGCGCCGACGGTCCCGGTGGTGATCGGCGACAACGCCGCCTGGTGCGCCGACGTGGTGCGGCCGTACGCGGCGCTCTACGTGGGCGGCATGGGCAGCCGGGAGCAGAACTTCTACAACCAGCTCGCGGTCCGGATGGGCTACGCCGACGCCGCCAAGAAGGTGCAGGATCTCTATCTGAGCGGCCAGAAGGCGGAGGCGGCCGAGGCGATCCCGCAGGAGTTCATCGAGCGCACCTCGATCGTCGGCAACAAGATCCAGGTCAAGGAACGCATCAAGCAGTACGCGGCGGCCGGCGTCGGCACCCTCTCGATCAGCCCGTACGTCGGCGATCTGAAGAGCGGCATCGACACCCTGCGGATCGTCGCCGAGGCGTACGAAGAGTCCGGCGTGGCCGAATAATGGCCACCGTCCTCCTGCTGCGGCATGGGCGCACGACGGCCAACGCCAGTGGCGAGCTGGCCGGCCGCCGTCCGGTCGACCTCGACGAGACCGGCCGTACGCAGGCCGAGCGGGCGGGGGATCGGCTGCGCCCCCTGCCCTTGGCCGCGGTGGTGTCGAGCCCGCTCAAGCGCTGCCGCAACACGGTCGAGCTTGCCCTGCCCGAATCCGACATATACGAAGATGACGGATTGATCGAGTGCGGCTACGGCGACTGGGAGGGTCAAAAGCTCAAGGACCTGAGCAAAGAGCCGCTCTGGTCGGTCGTCCAGCAGCACCCGAGCGCGGCGGTCTTCCCGAACGGTGAGGCCATGTCGGATATGTCGGCCAGGGCCATCGGCACCATCCGCCGCTGGGACGCCAAGATCACCGAGGAGCACGGGCCGGAGGCGCTCTGGCTCGCCTGCACCCACGGTGATGTGATCAAGGCCATCATCGCCGACGCGCTCGGCCTGCACCTCGACCAGTTCCAGCGGATCGTCGCCGACCCGGCCTCGATCAGCGTGATCCGGTACACCCCGACCCGGCCGTTCGTCGTCCGGGTCAACGAGGGCGGGGACCTGCGCACCCTCGTACCCCCCAAAAGCACCGGCACCGACTCGGACGCCGCGGTCGGCGGCGGGGCCGGCGCGGGCGTCTGACACCTTTGTGTGACCGGCGTGTTACCCCTGGTGGGTGTCGGTTGCGCCCTCGGCGAACCGGGGCACGCAGGGTGCGCGATCCGCGGCAAGGGTCGATAGGGTTGTTCGCATGAGCCACCAGGTGCACTCGTTCGAGCCGCCGGAGCGGTTCGTGGCCGGCACGGTGGGCGAGCCGGGCGACCGGACGTTCTTCCTCCAGGCCCGCGGCGCCGGGCGGGTGATCAGCGTCGCCCTGGAGAAGGTCCAGGTGTCCCTCCTCGCCGAGAAGCTGGAGGAGTTGCTCGTCGAGGCCAACAAGCGTTTCGGCGTCGACCTGCCCGAGGCGCCGATTCTCGCCGTGCACGACAACGAGCCGCTCGACACCCCCGTCGACGAGGAGTTCCGGGTCGGCACGCTGGGCCTCGCCTTCGACGTCGACAGCGGCACCGTGGTCATCGAGGCGATCGAGGCCGGCGAGGCCGAGGTGGAGATCGAGCTCGGCGAGGACGACGACGCCCCCGACACCGATGACGACGACACCGATGACGACGATGACGAAGACGACGACGAGCCCGACGACGACCTCGACCGCCTGCGCGTCCGGCTGAGCCCCGAGGCGACCAGGGCGTTCATCGACCGCGCCCGCCGCGTCGTCGCCGCCGGCCGCCCACCGTGCCCGCTCTGCGGCCAGCCGCTCGACCCGGCCGGCCACCTCTGCCCCCGGCACAACGGCTACCACCGGTGACCACCGAGCCCTCGGCCGCCCTGGCGGAGAGCGAAGCACTGGAGTTGCTCGCCCGCGGGCAGATCGAGATCGAGGGCCGCCTGGTCGACGCGTCCAACACGACGCTGCGCGCCGAGATCACCCTCGACGGCCTGACCCGCCGCTGCGTCTACAAACCGGTCCGCGGCGAACGCCCACTCTGGGATTTCCCCGACGGCACCCTGGCCGGCCGCGAGGTCTCCGCGTTCCTGGTCTCGCAGGCCACGGGCTGGGGCCTGGTCCCGCCGACCATCCTGCGGGACGGTCCGCTCGGCCCCGGGGCCCTCCAACTGTGGATCGACGAGCCGGAGGACGCCGAGTCGCTGATCGGTTTCGTGCCCGCCTACGACGTCCCGCAGGGCTGGATAGCGGTGGCGAACGCCCGCGACGACGACGGCGACGCCTTCGCCCTGGCCCACGCCGACGACCAGCGCCTGGCCCGCCTGGCCGTCTTCGACGCGGTGATCAACAACGCCGACCGCAAGGGCGGCCACGTCCTCTACCCCGCCACGGGTGCGATCCACGGCGTCGACCACGGCGTCAGCTTCCACGTGGAGAACAAACTGCGCACCGTCCTCTGGGGCTGGACCGGCAAGGCCCTGATCGGCGAGGCCACCGACGTCCTGACCAGGCTGTCCACCGACCTCGACGGCCCCCTGGGCAGCACCCTCGAGGAACACCTCACGGTCACCGAGGTCCAGCAGGTCCGCCTGCGGGTCCGCCGCCTGCAACGAGCCGGCCGCTTCCCCAAACCCCCGCAGGACTGGCCGGCGATCCCATGGCCTCCGGTCTGAAATTCAAAGACTCTATAAATACGAGGGCCCGACGAGTCCCCGCCGCTGCGCCCCGCTGAGTGCCACTCGTTCTCCTCACGCCACACCGGGCGGGCCCGGCCCCAAAGCAGGCGGCTGACGCCGCCGACCCACCGGGCCGCGAACCATTTGGGCCGAGAACCACCGGGCCGTCGCCGCCGAAGGCGCTGGGCTGCCACCGCGCAGCCGTCGAAAATGGGCGGCTGCGTCCGCCGATGGGCCGTTACCCTCGCCGGGTGCCCGCACCGACATTGCTGTTCATCATCGGCCCGCCCGCCGTCGGGAAGGCGGCCGTCGGCCACGAGATCGCCGAACGCACCGGGTTCCCGCTGTTCCACAACCACATGACGATCGAGCCGGTGCTGCGCTTCTTCGAGTTCGGCAGCCCGCCGTTCGCCCGCCTGGTCGAGGGTTTCCGCAGCGCCCTGTTCGAGGAGGTGGCCGCCAGCGAGCTCCCCGGCATGATCTTCACCTACGTCTGGGCGTTCGACCTGCCGGCCTGCGACGAGTCGGTGGACCGCTACGCAAAGGCGTTCCGCGCGGCCGGGGCCCGGATCCTCTACGTCGAGCTGGAGACGACGCAGGAGGAGAGGTTGCGCCGCAACGAACACGAGTGGCGCCTGGCCGAGAAACCATCGAAACGCGACGTAACCCGCTCCCGAGAACTCCTGCTGGAGTTGGACGCCGGCCACCGCCTCAACTCCACCGACGAGTTCACCGGAAACCCCGACTACCTCCGCGTGGACAACACCGACCTGCCCCCGGCCGAGACCGCCGAGCGGGTGATCACCCACTTCGAGCTGCCCCGCCACACCCCCGCTCCGGTGGCCGGCCCGTCAGAGTGAATCGCGACGAGTAGGCGCTCCAGCTCCGGCCGCCGCGAACGGCGGCCGGAGGCCGCCTATACCGGCGGCTGGGCGGTTTGCCGAGGGCGGACCCGCAGGCTGATCACGGCGGTGACCAGCAGCAGAACGGCCGCGATCGCCAGGCTCGCCCGTGCCCCGGGCAGGAACGTGGCCGAGCCGGCGATCAGGGAACCGAACACGGCGATGGCGACCGCGCCGCCGACCTGGCGGAACGTGTTGAAGACGGCGCTGGCGGTGCCGGCCTGGGCCGGGTCGACCCCGTCGAGGACCACCGAGGTGACCGCGGGCATGGCCAGCGAGCCACCGGCCCCGATCGGAATGACGCACAGCGCGACCAGCGGCACCGACCGCAGATGCACGGTGGCGAGCAGCGCGGCCAGGCCGAGCACCATCATCAGCTGCCCGCCGACGACCGGCAGCCGCGCCCCGAACCGGTTGGTGAGCAGCCCACTGCTCAGGTTGCCGATGATCGCGAAGACCGCGGACGGGATGTAGACGAGCCCGGCCCGCAGCGGCGACAGCCCGAGGTACTGCTGCAGAAAGAGGCTGGTGACGAAGACGTTGCCGTAGTTCCCGACCATGAAGGCGAACCCGACCGAGAGCGCGATCCGAAAGCCCGCCGACCGGAACAGTCCGAGCGGCATCATCGGATGCGCCACCCGGGCCTGCACGAGGACGAACGCAACGACCGCGGCCGCGGCGACCACGAGGGTGGCGACGACCGCCGGCGAGCCGAACCCGAGGTGCCCGCCTTCGATCAGCCCGTAGACGAGCCCGGCCAGCGCGACGACGGCGAGGACCTGCCCGGCCCAGTCGAAGCGGGCCGGCCGGACGGGCGAGCGGGCCACCCCGACCAGGAACAGCACCATGCCGACGCCGACCGGCAGGTTGATGGTGAACACCAGCCGCCAGTCCACGGTGGTGAGCAGGCCGCCGAGCGGCTGGCCGACCAGCCCGGCAACCGCCCCGCCGACGGCCCACACCCCGAGGGCCCGCGCCCGCCGCCCGCTGTCCGGAAAGGCTTCCCGAATGAGCGCCATCGAGGCCGGCAGCATGACCGCGGCCCCGGCCCCTTGAACGCAGCGGGCGGCGACGAGCGCACCGATGCCGGGAGCGGCCGCGCACGCCGCCGACGCGAGCGTGAACACGACGATCCCCAGGATCAGCGCTTTCTTCGCCCCGACCCGGTCGGCCAGGTTCCCGGCGAACAGGAGAAGCGAGGCGAACAACAGCGTGTAGCCGTCGATGGTCCACTGCTGCCCGGTGACACCGCCGCCGAGATCCCGGGTGATGTTGGGCAGCGCGACGTTGACGATCGAGATGTCGAGCGTGATGAGGAAGAACCCCAGCGAGCCGACCGCCAGGACGGTACGGGCATGCGGCGCATCGGGCATGAACTCATCCAACCGCGCCCCGCCGGAGGTCCGGCAGGGCGCGCCTGTCGGGGGGACAATCTCCACCCCTCTCGCGCCGGGCCGGTGACGTAGCGTCATCGGTATGGACAACCGCGCCGAGATCCGGGAGTTCCGCACCACGAGGCGCGCGAAGATCACGCCGGAGCAGGCCGACCGATCGTAGGAGCGAACACGATGCAGAAGCGCACCCTCGGTGCCCGCGGGCTGGAGGTCTCCGCCCTCGGCCTGGGCTGTATGACGATGACCGGCGGCTACGGCGGCGCACCCGAGCGTCCCGAGATGATCGCCCTCCTCCGGGCCGCGGTGGAGCAGGGCGTCACCCTCTTCGACACCGCCGAGATCTACGGGCCGCACGCCAATGAGGAACTGGTCGGCGAGGCGCTCGAGCCGTTCCGCGATCAGGTCGTCATCGCGACCAAGTTCGCCGCCGAGATCGACCCGGAGCAGCGGACGAACACCGGTCGCCTGCTGCGCCCCGAAGGCTTGGCCCGGGTTGTCGAGGGCTCGCTGCGGCGGCTGCGGGTCGAGGCGATCGACCTCTACTACCAGCACCGGATCAACCCCGACGTGCCGATCGAGGAGTTCGCCGGCGTCGTGAACGGGCTCATCGAGGCCGGCAAGGTCAAGCATTACGGTCTGTCCGAGGCGGCGGCCGGCACGATCCGCCGGGCCCACGCGGTGCAGCCGGTGACCGCCGTGCAGAGCGAGTACTCGCTGTGGTGGCGCCGGCCCGAGGAGGAGGTCCTCGACGTGTGCGCGGAGCTGGGCATCGGCTTCGTGCCCTTCAGCCCGCTCGGCAAGGGCTTCCTCACCGGCACGGTCACCGCAACGACCACCTTCGCCGAGGGCACCGACCTCCGCGCGCAGATCCCGCGCTTCGCGGCCGAGGCGCTGTCGCACAACATGGCGATGGTCGACGAGGTCACCGCGATCGCCGCGACCCACGATGCCACCCCCGGCCAGGTCGCGCTCGCCTGGCTGCTGGCCCGGAAACCGTGGATCGTGCCGATCCCGGGCACGACCAAGCCGCACCGGCTCCGGGAGAACCTCGGCGCGGCGGACGTCGAGCTGTCCGGCGACGATCTGCACCGGTTGACCGCATTGTCGGACAAGATCGAGATCCAGGGCGGCCGGTACCCCGACTTCCTGGAGGCCCAGACCAACCTCTGACCGGGTTTGTGTCCGTGAGGTAAACCTCACGGCTTCGATTTCTGTCATAACTGCTCGATAGGCTCGTGACCATGGACGCATGGACCGGGCACGACGTGCCGACTCTGCCGGGGGCGGCGCCGGCGCCGCGGCTGTTCGACTCGGCCCGGCGGGCGGTGTCGCCGACCGCGCCGGGGGAGACCGCGACGATGTATGTCTGCGGCATCACCCCCTATGACGCCACCCATCTGGGTCATGCGGCCACGATGATCACGTTCGACCTGGTCAACCGGGCCTGGCGCGATGCCGGGTTCGACGTCCGCTACGTGCAGAACGTGACCGACATCGACGACCCGCTGCTCGAGCGGGCCGCCCGCGACGGGGAGGACTGGGTGGTCCTCGCGATGCGGGAGACCGCTCTCTTCCGCGAGGACATGGAGGCTCTGCGGATCATCCCGCCGGCCCACTACGTGGGGGCGGTCGAGTCCATCCCGGCCATCGCCGAGCACGTGCGCGAGCTGGTGGCCGCGGGGTCGGCCTACACGCTCGACGACGGCACCGGCGACGTCTACTTCACGATCGCGGCGGCGCCGCGGTTCGGCTACGAGTCCAACCTCGGCCGGGACGAGATGACCGTGCTCTCCGCCGAGCGCGGCGGTGACCCGGAGCGGGCCGGCAAGCGTGACCCGCTCGACCCGCTGCTGTGGCGCGGCGCCCGCGACGGCGAGCCGGCCTGGGACGGCGGCGATCTCGGCCCGGGCCGCCCCGGCTGGCACATCGAGTGCGCGACCATCGCGCTCGGCCTGCTCGGCGACACCATCGACGTGCAGGGCGGCGGCAACGACCTGCTCTACCCGCACCACGAGTGTTCGGCCGCGCACGCCGAGACGCTGACCGGCGCGGAGCCGTTCGCCGCGCACTACGTGCACGCCGGCATGATCGGCCTCGACGGCGAGAAGATGTCGAAGTCCAAGGGCAACCTGGTCTTCGTGTCCCGGCTGCGCGGCGACGGCGTCGACCCGATGGCGGTGCGCCTCGGCCTGCTGTCCGGGCACTACCGGGCCGACCGGGAGTGGACCGACGACGTGCTGAAGTCCGGTGCGGAGCGGCTGGCCCGCTGGCGGGCCGCGGCCGTCGCGCCGACCGGCCCGTCCGGCGAGGGCCTGCTGGCCGCCGTCCGGGAGAGCCTCGGCAACGACCTGGACACTCCGGCGGTGCTGGCGGTCGTCGACGCCTGGTGCGAGGCGGCGCTGACCGCCACCGGCGACGACGAATCGTCGCCGGCGCTGATGTCGCGCACGGTGGACGCGTTGCTGGGCATTCGCCTCTGACAACTGCTGTTCCCGAAGGACCCAACTGGTTCAGCTGGTTGCTCCGTCGGGTTGATGCCGTCTGTCCGGCCAGATGCCGCCCGACCGGACGCGCCGGGTCGCCGAGCGCCATCCGGAAAACCGCCTTCGCGATCATTCACGGGGGATGGTCGTAGCCGTAGCCGTAGCCGTAGCCGTAGCCGTAGCCGTAGCCGTAGCCGTAGCCGTAGCCGTAGCCGTAGTCGGCGTGAGGCCGGTCGGTCAGCCCGATTTCCTTGATAGCGGTCTACGCGACGCGGGTCAGGACGTCGATTTTCTTGATGTCGGGGCCTCGGGTGTGCGACGAGACCTCGATTTCCTGGATCTCGGCCTCATGTTGCGACGAGACCTCGATTTCCTGGATCTCGGCCTCATGTTGCGACGGTGAGGCCCCAACTTCCGCGAAGTCGGCAGCCTGGCCGCTGCCTTCCGGCCGATCATCGAGTAACAGCCTGACCTGCGGGACGTTCGGCCGGACCTGGTGAACAGTTACGAAGGGCGGTCGCGTGTCGCGGTCGCCCTTCGGCGTGTCGCGATCGGCGGCCCGAAAAATGGCGCCAGCACCGCAGCGTGCCCACTTCGGTAGCGCTCCGAAACGGCATTACTGCAGCTAGAGAGCTTGGCACTGTAGCTCTGACCGCAACGCTCCGAGGGCTTTTGGGAAATAACTAGGCTTTCGTCGGACTTTTCAGAAAACGGCCACATTTTCCCGGCAGAAAGGTCAAACTTTTCGCAGTCCTAATTTCGCTCGAAGGGAACCAACATGCGTCGTCCGGGTATGTACCTCGCTGGCCTGCTCCTGGCCACCGGCGCGAGCCTTGCTCTCGCGGGACCCGCCTCCGCCGCGTCCTCCCACAACCACCACGGCAAGTGCAGCCACCACCACAGCAGCAGCTACCACGACTACGATTTCGATGACGAGGGTGACGACTTCCTGTTCCTGGACAACTCGAACACGCAGGAGTTCAACTTCCTCAGCAACATCGGCATCGGCGTGCTGGGTACCGGCATCGGCCGTCTCTGACAACATTCGTCGGTAGCAGGAGCCTTGTTGCACTCCAGCACTGACAACTGAGACCCGAGGAGCCCACTGGGCCCCTCGGGTCTTCGCCGTTCCAGGCCCCGGACGGAAGGCTCGGACGGAAGGCTCGGACGGAAGGCTCGGACGCCGGCGAGTTCCACCGGATGCGCTGGGTCGCGCCCGGCGAGATCGACCCGGCACGGTGCGACCCGCACCTCCCGCGATTCCTGCGCAAGCTGCTCAGGTGAGGGTCAGGCCCGGGCCGGGGTCGGGGGTGGGGACCGGGGCCGGGATGCGGTATTCCTCGGTGAGCGTGGTCATCGGGCCCGGCCAGGTCGCCTGGGCCACCTCGATCGGCTTGCGGGTCTCGTCGAAGGCCACGTGCAGCAGGTGCAGCACCGGGGTGTCCGGGCGGATCTGCAGGATCTCGGCCTCGTCGCGACTGGGTTGCCGGGCGCTGATCGTGTCGGTGGCCGACGCGTAGCGTTTGCCGAGGACATCCTCGGCCTCCTGGTAGAGCGGGCGGCCGAACGCCTCGGCCCGCTCCAGCGAGGTGCCGGACACGTCCGCCACCCGGAACCACGACGCGCCCACCTCGACGGTGGCGTCGTCGGTGCGCACGAGGTGCCGGCGGGCCAGCATCTCGGTGCCGTCGCGCACCCCGAACGCGTCCGCCACCTCCGGGGGAGCGGGTTCGCGGGCGACCGACACCAGCTGCTGCCGATAGCGGGCGGCCAGGTCGGCGTGGTAACCGCGATGGGCGCCGTAGCGGCCGCGGGACAGCCGGTTGAGACGGCGGCGGGTGCCGCGGACGTACGTACCGGATCCGGGCTTGGTGATCAGGATGCCCTCGACCCGCAGCTGATCGACGGTGCGCTGCACGGTCTGCTTGGCCACGCCGAACATCTCCGCCATCGCCGGGATGGACGGGAGGCGCTCGCCGGGCTGCCAGTCACCGCGGCGGATGCGCTCGCGCAGCTGCGAGGCGATCTGGCGGTGCGGGAACTCCGCCGCCCCTGGATTGATCGTCATGCCGACCTCCGAACCCTAGGTTCCTAGGATGCCCCGAAGGGGTGTGTCCGGGGTCGCGACACGCCGAAAAGGCCGTGACCCCGGAGGGCCACGGCCAAAGAAGCCGGGGAAAGCAGCTACCAGGAGCCGGCGGTGGGGCCGGCCGAGCCGCCGCGGCGGCGGAGGTACTTCTCGAACTCGCTGGCGATCTCGTCGCCGGTCAGCGGCTGGATGCCCTCGTCGCCGACCCGCTCCTCCAGCTCGCGAACGTATTCGCCGAGCTCGGCGTCCTGCTCGGCGGCGACCCGGACGCGCTTCTCCCATTCGTCGGCCTCCTCGGCCAGGTCGGCCATCGGGACCGGCAGGTCGAGAACGTCCTCCAGGCGGCTGAGCAGGGCGAGCGTCGCCTTCGGGCAGGGCGGGTTGTTGGCGTAGTGCGGGACGTGCACCCAGAAGCTCACCGCCTCGAGGTCGGCGCGGCCGGCCGCCTCGTGCAGCACACCGACGATGCCGGTCGGGCCGTCGTACCGGGTCGGCGCCACCTTGTACTTGTCGGCGATGTCGGTGTCGGTGGCCGAGCCGCTGATCGGCAGCGGGCGGGTGTAGGGCACGTCGGCGAGCAGGGCGCCGAGCAGCACGATCCGCTCGACCTCCAGGCTGTGGCAGAGCTCGAGGACCTGCTCGCAGAAGGTGCGCCAGCGCATGCTCGGCTCGATGCCGCGGATCAGCACCACATCGCGGTCGGCGCCCTCGGGGCTGGCCACCATGAAGCGGGTGGTCGGCCACTCGATCTTCCGGGTCTCGCCCTCGGCCATCGTTATGGTCGGGCGGCTCACTTGGAAGTCGTAGAAGTCCTCCGGATCGATCGCGGAGATCTCCCGTGCCTGCCACACCTGCTCGAGGTGTTCCACGGCCGCGGTGGAAGCATCCGCAGCATCGTTCCAGCCCTCGAAGGCGGCGATGGCTACGGGGTTGCGAAGGACCGGGAGGCCGTCGAACTCAGTCATAGGTGACAGCCTACGTGCGGTGCGTGTGCGGCACTCATCGGCCGCGCCGCGCTCGCCGCGCCCGGCCCACTACAGAGAGCCGAATCACAGCATGCATAAAAGCGACAAAAAACCGCAAAATCCAATCAAAGACCCGGCTTGAGTACGGCTGCGCAGCGGAGGTTTCGGTAACGCCCCTGGTAGTCCAACCCGTAGCCGACGATCAGGCCGGGGCCGACGTCGAAGCCGACGTGCGTGGGGGTGTCGGCGAAGCGTGCCGTGTCCGGCTTACGGAGCAGCGCGCAGACCGCGATCGATCGGGGCGCGCGCTGGGCAAGATTGCTGATCAGCCAGCTCATCGTGAGGCCGGTGTCGATGACGCCATCGACGATGATCACGTCGCGACCGGAAATGTCGACCTCGAGGTCCTTCCGGAGGCGCACCGAGCCGGAGGCGCGGTTGCGGGTCGCGTACGACTTGATCGCCATCCAGGCGATCTCGGCCTGGGCGGGATAGGCGCGGGCCAGATCAACCGTGAAGGTGGCGGCCCCGCCCAGCACACCGATCATCACCGGAGTCGCGTCGGCATAGCGTTCGTGCAGCTCAGCGGCGAGCGCGGCGACTCGGGCGAGGATCTGCTCCTCGGTGAGGATCACCGTTTCCAGATCGTCTGCCACGTGGCCGGCATCCACCGTGTGTGCCCTCCCGAGGCCGACGAGATTTGTCGTTGTGAAGATCCTGCCACGGTGCGGCAAACGGGAAATGGACCAGGTTGGTGGCTTTCGTGTTCGCTTCAGGGTCCGGTAAGGTCCGCGCGTCCGACTGTTCATCTTCTCGGCACCTTGGTGGAGTTGCTGCATGGCGCAACGGGTCTCGCTCGGCGAAATTCGGTCCCGCACCTATAAGACGCGGGACGCGTGGTGGACAGTGTGGCTGGTCGACCCGCTGGCCTCGCGGCTGGTGTGGCTGGTCGCGCCGTGGCGGTGGGTCACCCCCAACCTGCTCACGTCGGCGGCGTTCGTCATCGGGATCGGCTCGGCCGCCGCGTTCTGGCAGGGCAGCTACGGCTGGCTGCTGGTCGGGGCGCTGCTGTTCCACCTGAGCTTCGTGCTCGACTGCATGGACGGCAAGATCGCCCGGCTGAACGGGACCGGGTCGGTGTTCGGGGCGTGGCTCGACTACGTCTTCGACCGGCTGCGGGTGGCCGCGTGCGCGGTCGGCCTGTTCGGCGGGCAGTACGAACGGACCCACGACTTCGTCTACGTGTGGCTCGCCGGCCTGGTGCTCTTCCTCGACATGTTCCGCTACCTGAACGCCCTGCAGATGGGCAAGGTCAAGACGGAGATGAAGACGAACCTGGCGGAGCTGCACGGCCCCGCGCTCGTCGTCGAGGAGACCGCGGAGGAGCTCACCGCGCCCGAGGACGACACCGTCGACATGTACAGCGACTTCAAGAACCGCTTCGGGTTGTTCATGACGATCCGCAACGCGCTGATCCGGCAGCGGATCCGGGCGCACGTGATCAGCGGCATCGAGTTCATGATGTTCGTGTTCATCATCGGCCCGGTGGTGAACTGGATCATCGGGACGACGCTCATCTCGGCGGTGCTGCTGGCCGGCTTCGAGCTGCTGCTGATCTACAAGCTGTGGACGGCGACGCGGACGTACGAGCGCAAGATGGCCGTGATCCCGGCGCAGGCCGGGGAGCCGGTGGACGTCGTCTCGGTCTGAGTCACAGCACGTGGTCCATCAGGGCCACGTCGGTCAGCACCGAGTAACCGCTCTTCGCGTACAGCTCGATGGCCCGGACGTTGGTGGTCTCCGTCTGCAGTGACAGCCGGTGCGCGCCGGACGTCCGGGCGTCGTGCGCGATCAACTCCAGCAGAGCCTTGGCGACGCCCTTCTGGCGCGCCTGCGGCGCGACGTAGAGATCACGCACGAGCCAGGCGGTGCGCAGGGTGAGGGCGGCGGGTACGACCGCGATCGAGCAGATGCCGTACGCCTCGGCCGCGGTCCCGGCGACGTAGATCCTGGTCCGGGACGACATCACCTGTTCGAGCATCCACTCGGCGACCGCCTCCGGGGCCGGGTTGGCGCCGTAGTACTGCCGGTACTCGTCGAAGAGTGCGGCGGCGTCGCCGAAGAGGGTGTCGTCGGTGGCCGTGAGCCGGTGCACCGTCTCCGTGGCCATCGCCGTCATACCGTCATAATCCCGTTGAGACCGACAAATCGTTGTATAAACCCGCATAATGCAACTGTGGCGCACATCGACCAAGTCCTCGGACCGGCCGACGACACCGTGACGTTCTTCCAGCCCCGGGCCATGGTCTACGTGACCATGCTGTGGGTGATCGCGGCCGTGTGGGTGGTCAGCCTCGGCCTGCACATCCTCGTCCGGCTAGCGGTCGGCGACACCCTCTCCGGCGACGACGTGGTCACCTACCTGGAGATAGCGCTGATCGTCCCGGTCGTGACGGCCGCCGGCATCCTGCTGATGGCGTGGAAGCGGCTGGGCTGGCTGCACAGCTCGATGCACGGCCTCGACTTCGCCGCCACCGGCCGCAAGCCGGTGCACCTGCCCTGGGCCGGCGTGGCCACGGTCGCGCTGCGGCACCGGGGCCCGTTCACCGAGCTGGTCGTCACCCCGGTCGCCCCGGATTTCGCCACGCCCGGTGACGGCCCGGGCCGCGCGCCCCGGATGCGCAAGCGCGGCGGCGAGGTCTCCTACCTGGTCGACGTCGGCCTGATGTCGCCGGGCCCGGACGTACTCCTGGCCGAGCTGCACCGCCGGCTGCCGACCAAGGTCTGAGCCCTTGACAGCCGCGCCAGGCTGACAGCGTGGCGGACTTCAGGCTCTCCCGATGATCCACTCGGTGCCGGTCCGGGCGGGGGCGGCCGGCTGCGAGACGGTCCAGCGGGCCGCGGCGCCGGCGCTGCGCGGGCACGTGCTCGGCTACGGCGGCTTCCGCTCGGCGGACGGCCGGGCCATCGCGCACCGGCTGCTGCCGATCAGCGTGGCCGCGTTGATCGTCGACTTCGCCGGCGGACGAGCGGTCGTCACCGGGCCGCGCGCGGCGACGACCACCGACGGGCCGACCACCTGGGGGCACGGCGTCACCGTGGGGCTGACCCCGGCCGGGGTGCACGCGCTGCTCGGGGTCCCGATGCGGGAGCTGGTCGGCGCGACCCTCACCCTCGACGACCTGCCGGGCGCGCATGCTGCGGAGCTGCCCGAGCGGTTGGCGCAGGCCCCGGATCGGAGCAGCCGGTTCCGTCTGCTCGACGAACTGCTGGCGGCCCGGCTCGGCTCCGGGAGGGCCGGCGGCGACGGGACTGCGACCGGCGGCGCAGGCGTGGCCGGTGCGGCCTGGCGGCGACTCCAACAGTCCGGCGGGCGGCTGCGGATCGGGGAGCTGGCGGCCGAGCTCGGCGTCGGGCGGCGCGGGCTGGAGCGCGACTTCCGCGGCTCGTTCGGGCTGTCGCCGGGTGCCGTGGGCCGGATCGCGCGGTTCCAGCGGGCGCTGCGGCTGATCGGCGACGGCGTCGGGCTGGCCGAGGTCGCGGCCGCCGGCGGCTACGCCGACCAGCCGCACCTGACCAGGGAGACCCGGGCCATGGCCGGGGTCACGCCGGGGGAACTGCGCGCAATTGTTCAAGACCGGCCGCGATCGGCTGTCTAGCCTTCGAGGGCATGACGCTCAACGGGAAGACGGCGGTAGTCACGGGCGGGTCGCGGGGGATCGGGCGGGCCATCGTCGAGCGGCTCGCGGCGGCGGGGGCCGAGGTGGTGTTCACCTACGCGCACCAGGAGCCGGCCGATCCGGTGCCGGGCACCGTGGGGGTGCGGGCCGACCAGGCCGACCTGGGCAATCTGGCGGCGATCTTCGACCGGGTCGCGGGCGGGCTGGACATCCTGGTGAACAACGCCGGGACGGTGTCGCAGACGACGATCGCCGACCTGACCGTGGCCGAGATCGACCGGGTCTTCACGGTCAACTTCCGGTTCCCGTTGCTGGCCATCCAGGCGGCCGTGCCGCTGCTGCGCGACGGCGGCCGGATCGTCAACATCTCCACGCTCAACACGGTGGCGGCCGGGCCGGGGCTGTCGCTCTACTGTGCCAGCAAGGCGGCGCTGGAGCAGGTCGCCGCGGTCGCGGCCAAGGAGCTCGGCCCGCGCGGGATCACCGTCAACACGGTGTCGCCGGGCGCCACCGACACCGAGATGCTGCGCTCGGTCAACTCCGCCGAGGGCCTCGCCCGGGCCGCCGAACTCACCGCGCTGGGCCGGCTCGGCACGCCCGCCGACATCGCGGCCGTCGTCGCGTTCCTGGTGTCGGCGGACGGCGGCTGGGTGACCGGCCAGAACATCCGGGCCACCGGCGGGCTGGACTTCTAGTGCCGGTCGCCCGAAACCGCCCTAGCTCACCTCGAGCTCGGTGACCTGCAGCAGTGGGAGGCCGCCGGCCCTGGTGCCGGTCACCGTGACGATTGCCTCGAACGCGTCGTCCTCGGTCACGTCGCCGACCAGCGGGCCGCGCAGCACCACCCGGGTGGCGGTCGGCGAATCGGCGGAGTGCACGTAGGCGATCACGTCGTCGGCGTCGGCGGTGACGGCCTCGCCCAGGAGGGAGAACTTCTTGCCCTTCGCCGCGGCCGGGTCGGTGGCCAGGGCGGACAGCTCGCGGGCGGTGATCGGCGGCTCGGCCGGGGGCGTGGTCGCGTCGGCGACCGCCGGGTTGACCGTCACCGTGGTGCCGGTCGGCCGGGCCCGATCGGCCTCGGCGACCGCGGGATCGGCCGGGTTGACGATGTTGGACAGGACGAAGACGCCGATCGTGATCCAGGCCGCGGAGATGAGGAGGCCGGCCAGGGCCATGCCGCGGCCCTCACCGGTGCGGTCCGAGCGGCGCAGGGCGAGGAACGAGACGATCAGGCCGAACGGGCCGCCGAGGATGCTGAGCACGAGTCCGATCGGCGCCAGTGGATTGCCCTTGAACTGATCGTCATCCATGCGCCCGATGGTGGCAGCACCCCGCCACCCGGCGGCCCGGGACGGCCTTGACCCCGCGCCTGGCCGGCTGCTGGGGCGGGTGCGGCCCGAGTGCGGTCGGGGGCTTTTCAGCGAGCGTATCCCTGAAGTGGTTTTCCGAAAGTGACAGCTACGCCGGGGGAGTAGAGCACGCTGATCGGCGGGCCGGTGGGGGTTGGCAGGCCGGCTGCGCTGATCAGGTCGTCGTCGAGGTCGATCAGCTCGGCGCGGCGCAGTGGCCAGCGTGGATGTTCGTTGGGCAGGTGGATCGTGCGGCCCCAGGCGTGGGTGTGCAGGCCCCAGCGAGCCGTCAGGAAGTGTTCGAGCGGGGTGGGTTCGGGGATCTCCTCGCCGATGCGGACGGTGAGGCTGCTGCTCGCCCCGCGCGGTCCTGGCCAGCGGCGTTTCGACGTGTACGTGAGGATTTCGCCGTCCCGTTTCAGGCGCATTCGGGCCCACATGTACGGCAGGCGCAGCCAGGCACGGGCGGTGAGGACCGGTAGCAGGCGCTCGGCGTCGAGGGAGCGGAAGACGACCGCGCGGTGACCGTTTTCGTCCACGCTGTACAGACGCACGTTGGTCTCGCAGAACGTGCCGAGATAGGGCACGCCGGGCGTCCGCAGGAAGCCGACGCCGGCCATCCGGAACGCGATCAGCCCGACGTAGGTGACGCCGTCGAAAAGGTCGGGGGAGGTGCCCGGTGGGAGCAGCGGCGCGACCGTCGCCGGATCGGCCGGCCAGTGCAGGAAGGTCAGGTCGAGCCAGCGCTGACCCAGGATCGGGCGGCCGACCGGGCGGGTCGTCTCGGGCGTGACCTGCTCGACGTTCATGGTCGGAACCTACGCGGTGCTCAGCCGAGATCCCACAGCAACCGGTAGTAGGCGATGCGTTCCCGGTCGGCGGCGATGCCGTAGGTGTCGAAGAACAGGTCCTCCCAGCCGTCGCCGTAGTTCCAGCTCAGGCTCCACGAGCCGACGGCGAGGTCGGCCCAGCGGTCGGCGACCCCCATGGTGGCCATGTCGACGTGTGCCCGCCAGCGGCCGTCGTCGCCGATCAGGGTGTTGGGGGCGCACGGGTCGCCGTGGCAGACGACCAGGCGGTCGATCGGGGGTGGGGTTGCGGCTCGGCGCCAGGCCGCGCCGTTGCCGGGGTTGCGGTCGGCCCCGGCCAGGCGGCGTTCGACGCTCCAGTCGAAAGGGCATTCCTTGACGGGTACGCCGTGGTGCAGCTCGCGCAGTCCGTCGGCGATGGCCTTGACCGCGGTCGCCGGGTGCGCTTTCCAGTGCCGGTCGACGGCGGACCGGGCGTCGATCGCCTTGGTGACGAGCCAGGCGCCGGTGTCGTCCTGGCCGGCGCTGACCACCTCCGGGACCGGGGTCCAGCGGGCGGCCCACGCCAGTCGGCCGGCCTCCTGGGCAAGCGGCAGGTTCACCCCTTTCGGGGCGAATTTGACAAAATAGTCGTCATCGATGCGGTATGTCAGGCCGCCGACCACATTTCGCCAGATCGGGGTGAGGCGGCGGCCGGCGGCGATCGCGGTCACCGCGGCGGGCACGTCGATGTCGGTACCGAAGTCCGTCTCCGGAGGCTGCACGGGCGTCAACTCTGCCACTTGCGTCACACGGCAGCCCGGAGACCCGCCCGGGCGGGAAGAATTGGCGGCGATGAACTCACAACATCCCGCTGCGGTGCTCTTCGACATGGACGGCACGCTGGTGGACAGCGAGAAGGTCTGGGAGATCGCGCTGCACGAACTGGCCGCGTGGGCGGGTGGCGAACTCTCGCCGCAGGCCCGGGCGGCGATGGTCGGCGGCAGCATGGCGTCGAGCATGCGGATCTTCCGGGAGGACCTCGGTCAGCCCGACCGTCCCGAGGAACCCGACGTCAAGTGGCTGACGTCGCGGGTCTTCACCCTGTTCCGCGAGGGCCTCGTCTGGCGGCCCGGCGCGGCCGAGCTGCTCCGCGCGGTCAAGAAGGCCGGCCTGCCCACCGCCCTGGTCACCTCCACCGGCCGGGTCCTGGTCGAGTCGGCGCTGGACACCCTGGGCCGGGAGAACTTCGACGTCGTCGTCTGCGGCGACGAGGTCACCATGCCCAAGCCCGACCCGGAGCCGTATCGGACGGCCGCCGCCCTGCTGGGCGTGCCGATCGAACGGTGCGTCGCGATCGAGGACTCGCCGACCGGCGTGGCCAGCGCGCTCGCCTCCGGGGCGGCCGTGCTGGCCGTGCCGGCCGAGCTGGAGCTTCCGCCGACGGACGGGGTCCACCTGCGCCGATCGCTGGTCGGCGTGGACCCCGCCTATCTGGCGTCACTGCTGATCAGTCATGAGCTATTGCGGCCAGGACGTTGAGCCGGGCCGCCTTGATCGACGGCAGTACCGCGGCCAGCACCCCGACCAGGGCGGCCAGCACCAGGTAGGTGCCCATCCCGCCCCACGGCAGGACCAGCTGGTCGATGCCGTCGTCCTTCAGCGCCCGGACGACGGCCGCGCCCAGGCCGGACCCGACCGCCACCCCGAGCAGCGCCCCGAAGACCGAGATGACCACGGCCTCGACCGTCACCATCCGCATCGTCTGGCCGCGGCTGAGGCCCACCGCCCGCAGCAGGCCCAGCTCCCGGGTGCGTTCCAGCACCGACAGCGCCAGGGTGTTGACCACGCCCAGCACCGCGATCAGGATCGCCAGCGCCAGCAGCACCTGCACCATCGTGATGATCGTGTCGAGGTCGGCCAGCTGATCCTGGATGAACGTGGTGCGGTCGGTCGCGCTCACCTCGGGACTGTCCGCGACCAGCGCCTTGATCGCCGGGAGCACCTGGTCGACGGTGGTGCCGTCGGTCAGCCGGACGAACCCGAACACCGGCTGCGGGATGCCGAAGTCCTTGGCCGCGGCGAACGGGACCTGATAGCCGCCGACCATCGCGTCCTCGTCGTACGACTCGGTGATCGTGTAGCGGCGCTCGTCGCCGTGCGACAGCTGGACACTCACCGTGTCGCCGACCTTCCAGCCCTTCTCGGTGAGCTGCTGCGTGCTGACCGCCATCTGATCGTCCTTCAGCGGGCTGAGTTGCAGTCCGCCGAACGCGTCGCCGAGGACGGCCAGGTCCTTGGTGGCGGTGACGTACGTCAGCTCGCCGTTGATCTTGGCCTGGTCCTGCCAGATGCCGGCGGCGCCGCGGACGCCGGCGATCTGCGCGGTCTTGTCGATGACCGCCGGGTCGAACGTCGGCGGGCGCGGCCCGTTCTGATCGCCGCCGATGATCACCTGCGCCCGGATCGTGTCCTCGGCCTGCGCGGCCAGGCTCTTCTTGGCCGAGTCCATCACCACCGTCACTCCGGTGACCAGAGCGATGCCGACCATCAGGGCGGCCGCCGTGATTGCCGTGCGGCGCGGGTTGCGGCCCGAGTTGAGCCGGCCCAGCCGGCCCGGCACCGACCAGGAGAACAGCCGGCCGAGCAGCGCCACCACCGGGCGGGAGATCAGCGGGGTGAGCAGCGCGATGCCGATGAAACAGACCAGCACGCCGCCGAGGATCAGCCACAGGCCGCCCGAGCCGTAGAGGCCGATCGCCAGCAGCGTGCCGCCGGTCGCGCCGACGACCGCACCCGCGACGCTGACCTTGGTGAGCGGCCGGTCCGGGGTGGCCACGTCCTGCATGGCCGCGACCGGGGAGATCCGCGACGCGCGCAACGCCGGCAGCAGAGCCGCGACCACGGTCACCAGCACGCCGACCAGCAGCGAGCTGACCACGGCGGACAGCGGCACCCCGACGGTGGCCATCTCGAAGCCGTCGTTGAGCGAGGCGAAGAACTGACCCAGTGCGGCCCCCACACCGACCCCGGCCCCGAGCCCGAGCAGCGCCGCGACCAGGCCGATCACCACCGCCTCGAGCAGCACCGAGCCGATCACCTGGCGGCGGCTCGCGCCGAGCGCCCGCATCATCGCCAGCTCCTTGGTCCGCTGCGCGATGATGATCGAGAACGTGTTGAGGATCAGGAAGATCCCGACGAACAGGGCGACGCTCGCGAAGCCCAGCAGGATCTTGTTGAAGAAGCCGAGGAACTCCTTGAGCCCGGCCGCGTTGTCCTCGGCCAGTTGGTCGCCGGTCTTCACGTCGTAACCGGCGCCGATCGTCGCGGCGATCCGGTCCCGCAGCTGCTCCGGGGTGACGCCGTCGGCGGCCTTGACGTTGATCATGTTGAACTCGCCGGTGCGGCCGATCATCAACTTCTGGGCGACCGGCTCGGTGAAGGCGACCTCCTGGGAACCGCCGATCGAGTCCTTGTCGCCGGCGTAGCCCCAGATGCCGACCAGGGTGAACATCTTCTTCGGCTCCAGGGTGAGCACCCCCACCTTGTCGCCGATCTTGAGCTTGCCCTGCTTGGCGATCAGCGCGTTCACCGCGATCTCGTCGTCCGCCGTCGGGCCGCGGCCCTCGCGCAGCTGCAGCAGGTCGTCGGTGCCGACCCAGTTCTCGCCGAGCCGGGGCGGGCCGGTGCCGGCCAGCACCTTGCCGTCCGAGCCGATCACCCGGGCGCCATCGGAGTTGACCACACCGGTGGCACTCTTGACTCCTTGGACATTTCGGACTTGCTGGACTGCTGCCGCCGGCAGGGTCGAGGCGACCTGCTCACCCTCCATCTCCGAGACCTCGATCTTGGGCTTGGCCGACACCCCCACGTCGGTGCCCTCGAACGCGGTCGCGAACAGCTGGTCGAACGAGCGCCCGAGCGTGTCGGTCACCACGAACGCGCCGGCCACGAACATCACGCCGAGAACCACGGCCAGGCCGGACAGCACCAGGCGTAGCTTGCGGCCGAGCAGGCTCTTCAGCGTTGCGCGCAGCATCAGACCAGCACCTCCCCGGACTTCATCGCCTCGAGGACGGTCTCCGGGGTCGGGTTGGCCAGCTCGTGCACGATCGCGCCGTCGGCCAGGAAGATCACCCGATCGGTGTAGCTGGCCGCGACCGGGTCGTGCGTCACCATCACGATGGTCTGCCCGTGCTCGCGCACGCTGTCCCGCAGGAACGACAGCACCTCGGCGCCCGACTTCGAGTCCAGGTTGCCGGTCGGCTCGTCCGCGAAGATCACGTCCGGGCGGCTGATCAGTGCCCGCGCGCACGCCACCCGCTGCTGCTGGCCGCCGGAGAGCTGGGCCGGCCGGTGCTTGAGCCGGTCCTGCAGGCCCACCGTCTCGATCACCGTGTCCCACCACTGCGGGTCCGGCTTGCGGCCGGCGATGTCCAGCGGCAGCCGGATGTTCTCCGCCGCGGTCAGCGTCGGCAGCAGGTTGAACTGCTGGAAGATGAAGCCCACCCGGTCGCGGCGCAGCTTGGTCATCGCCTTGTCGTTCAGCCCGGTCACCTCGGTGCCGCCGATGTGCACCGTGCCGCGGGTGACCGTGTCCAGCCCCGCCAGGCAGTGCATCAGCGTCGACTTGCCGCTGCCGGACGGACCCATGATCGCGGTGAACCGCCCTCGCCCGAAGGTCGCACTCACCCCGCGGAGCGCGACGACCTGCGCCTCCGCTTTCCCGTAGACCTTCCACACCTCTTCGGCGCGCGCCGCCATCGGCTCCGGCGCCTGTGTCCCGGTCATCTCGTCCTGCCCCCTCGACGTGCGGCTCCGCCCCCGTTTGGCCGGGCCGTCCGATCCCCACTTGGTCTGTTGGTCCGGCCGGGCTTTCGCCCGGCCGGCAGGAATCAGTCTTTCGGCGCGGCGGGCGCGAAACGTCCGCCCACAGTCGGAGCCGGACGCGAGATTTCGGTACGGGGTGAACCCGAGCCGGTGTCAGGGACGACCCTGAGATGTCATCAGTGACGCCTAGCTGACGCTTGACTGACGTCACCGATGACGTCATAGTGGTGACATGGACCTGACGCCGTACCTCGAGACCCTCCGGGCCGACCTCGCCGCCGCCGCGGCACCGGGCGGCCCGGAGACCACTCGCGCGGCCGAGTTGCTCGGCCACTCGCTGGAGGCATCCGCCCGGCTCGCGCTGCTCGAGGCGCTCTCCGACGCGGCCGCCGAGATCACCACCCGGCTCAGCGACGCCACCGTCGAGGTGCGGCTGCGCGGCCGCGACGCCGACCTGGTGGTCACCCGCACCACCCCCGAGCAGTCCGAGACGCCGCCGGCCCCGCCGATCAGCGACGCCGGCGACCTCACCCGGCTCACCCTGCGGATGGCCGAGTCGCTCAAGACGCACGTCGAGGAGCTGGCCGCCGCCGAGGGCGTCTCGGTCAACGCGTGGCTGGTCCGCGCGGTGACCTCGGCGCTGACCTCCCGCAACCAGCCGCCGTCCGGCCGGGCCGAGCGGTCCCCGAAGCGGATGACCGGCTACTTCCAGGCCTGATCCCCCTTCGTTTCTTTTTGAGGCCTTCGTTTCTTTTTGAGGAGAGACCATGTACGAGTTCGACCACGCCGCACCCGTCACCCTCGTCCTGCGCGCCCAGGGCGGCCTCGTCGAGGTCATCGCCGAGGAACGCCTCCATATCGAGGTGGACGTCCAGCCGCTGGACAGCAGCGACGCCGGCCGGGAGGCGGCCGAGAAGACCCGCGTCGAGCTGGAGGACGACACGCTGATCGTGCAGACCCCCGGCAGCGAGCACTGGCTCTGGCGCCGCACCCCGAAACTCTGGATCAGGGCCCGGGTGCCGATCGGCAGCGCCCTGCATGCCAAGAGCTCGGCCGCCGACCTGCGGGCCGCCGGCGTCTGGTCCTCGGCCCAGATCAACGTGGCCTCCGCCGACGTCGACGTGGCCGAGGTGACCGGCGACGCCCACCTCGACGCGGCCAGCGGCGACATCGTGATCGGCCGGGTCGGTGGCGCCCTGGTCGCGAAAAGCGCGTCCGGCGCCCTGCGCATCGGTGACGTCACCGGTGACGTCAACGCGCAGACCGCGAGCGGCAACATCCGCACCGGAGCCCTCGAATCCGGCGTCCGGGCCGGCTCGGCGAGCGGCGACATCGAGATCGGCCGGCTCCGCCAGGGCAAGGCATCGGTCAAGACGGCGTCGGGTGACGTCCAGGTCGGCGTGGCCCCCGGTTCGGGCGTCTGGATGGACCTGAACACGGCCTCCGGCCGCTCGACGAGCGACCTGACCGCCACCGGCGACATCCCCCCGACCGGCACCACGGCGTCCTTGGAGCTGAAGATCCGCACCGCCAGCGGCAACATCCACGTCCACCGCACCACCGAGACCGCAAAGGCCGCCTGATGCTCCCCGGTTCCCGTTTCGCCCTCGAGTCCCGAGCCCACGCCATCCGCCACCGCCTGCTGCCGGCCTCCACACGCGCAGCCGCGATGACCCCGCCGGAGTGGCCCCGGAGCCGAGGCCCCACCCCAAACCCACGACGTCGCTGACCGCAAGCCCGGTGGCTACCGCCACCGGGCATCGCGGCGCCCGGCCGGCGTGCCGTGCTGGCAGGGCCAGGCGGGCCGATCTTGTCGAATTTGCGTTCGCCCGTGGCGTGAAGTCAACAAGATCGACTGTCGTCGCTCGCCTTCAGGCGGACACCGGGCGATCTTGTCGAGTCTGGAGGTTTATGGGGTACCAACTCTCCAAGATCGCGGAGAGGGGTGGGAGCACGGAGGATAGGCAGGCGCGGTGGCCGAGCAGGCACGGAGGGTGGCAGCGGGCGACGTGGAAGGTGGCGGTGTGGGCGAGAGCGGCACCGCGGGGTGGAAACGCAGGTGGGGTCAGCTGCCCGGCTTGACCAGGCCGGTTTCGTAGGCGAGGACCACCGCCTGGGTGCGGTCGCGCAGGCGGAGCTTCGTGAGGACGTGGCCCACGTGCGTCTTGATGGTGGTTTCGCTCACCTGCAGGGCCACCGCGATCTCGGCGTTCGAGTGGCCGCGGGCCAGGTGGACCAGGACCTCGCGCTCGCGGTCGGTCAGCGCGTCCAGCTTCGACGTGGTGGTGGTCTCGGGGGCGGGCAGCGCCTCGGCCACCCGGGCCAGGATGCGGGCCAGCACCATCGGGGTGATCACCGCGCCGCCCGCCGCGACCGCCCGCACGGCCGCGATCACCTCGCCGGGCGGGGCGTCCTTGCGCAGGAAGCCGCCCGCGCCGGCCGTGATGGCGCCGAGCACCTCCTCGTCGCTGTCGTGCGCGGTCAGGATCAGCACCCGCACCGGGAGGCCGGCCTGCGTCACCGCCCGCGCGACGGCGTGCCCGTCGAGCCGCGGCAGCGGGATCTCGGTGATCAGCACATCGGGCAGCAGCCGCCGGGCCAGCTCGACCGCCTCGGCGCCGTCCCCGGTCTCACCCACCACAACGATCTCGGGCGCCAGCGAACCGTCCGCGCCGTCGCCGGCCCAGCCGTCGCCGTCCGCGCGACCGCCGCCCGCGCCACGGCCGGCCGTGTCACCGCCGCCATCCGGGCCGCCGCCATCTGGGCCGCCGCCGTCCGGGCCGCCGCCGTCCGGGCCGCCTACCTCCGCGCGGCCGCTGCGCGCGCGGTCGCGGCCGGTGCCCGATCCGGCTGCGAGGACCATGCGCAGGCCGGATCGGTGCATCGGTGCCGGGTCGACCAGCAGCACGCGCAGTGGCCTGGCCCTACTGTCGCTCACCCCGCCGAACCCACCCTCCGCACTCACACCGATCCGCCGCGGTCTCGCCCCGCGGCCGGCCCTCGGTGGGTGGCGGGCGGTCAGGGGCGAATGCGCTTGGGCGTCACCCTAGGCGATCGTCGTCGGCGGGGGTCAGGTCGATGCGGACCACCGGCGCGGTCGGGAACGGGGGCGGGGTGCCGCCGAACTCGGGGCACAGGGCCTGGTGGCTGCACCAACCGCACAGCCGGCTCGGTTTGGGGCGGAAATCCTGGGTGCGTTTGGCCAGCTCGATCGCCTGGGACAGGGCGACCAGGGTGCGCTCGAAACGCTCCAGTTCCTCGGCGTCGGGGCTGTAGTCGCAGACCTCCGCATCCTTCAGGTAGAGCAGGCGCAGCACGCGGGGGACCACGCCGCGGGTGCGCCAGAGGACCAGGGCGTAGAACTTCAGCTGGAACAGGGCGCGGCCCTCGAACGCCTCGCGCGGGGCGCCGCCGGTCTTGTAGTCGACCACCCGCAGGTCGCCGGCGGGGGAGACGTCGAGGCGGTCGATGTAACCCCGGATCAGCAGCTCGTCGTCGACCAGGGTGGACACCAGGGCCTCGCGCTCGGCGGGCTCCAGGCGCTGCGGGTCCTCCACCGCGAAGTAGCCCTGCAGCAGGTCGGTGGCGCCGGCCAGGAACGTGGCCAGGCGGGTCGCCTCGTCGCCGGCGCCCACCGGGCCGGTCGCGTCGGCCTCGGCGATCAGGGCGGCCTGGTCGGTCACCGCGGGGCGCGGGGCGGCGGGCGCGGCGAAGATGTCGAGCAGGGCCGGCTCGGCCTCCAGCAGCGCGGCCCAGGCCGGCTCGACCAGGGCGGCCGCGGCCTCCGGCGTACGCGAAAGAGCCGGCAGGTCGAAAAGGCGCTCCAGGACCGCGTGGACCAGGGTGCCGCGGGCCTGGTCGGCGGTGGGCTGCTCGGGCAGTTTGTCGATGGTGCGGAAGCGGAACAGCAGGGGGCAGGTCTTGAAATCGGCCGCCCGCGACGGCGACAGCGAGGGACCCGTGGGGGTGCCGCCGGGCGGGGGTGAGGAGACCGTCTGTGCCGTCATGAGAGAGAGGCTAGGGCAGGGGTACGACGAAAACGCGGCGCCTCCGTAGCATCGACCGGGTGGAGCAGCAGGAGAGCACCCCGCAGCGGCGTCCGGGCCGCGCCGCCCGGCCGGTCGGCCACGTGCTGCGCATCCCGATCTACATGAACGGGTCGATGCTGCTGCTCGCGGCGCTCGTCACGGTGGTCTACGGCAACTGGGTCCGCGCCGAGCTCGACCTGCCCGACCCGGTGGGCTACCTGGTCGGCCTGGCCTTCGTGGTCTGCCTGCTCGGCTCGGTGCTGCTGCACGAGCTGGGCCACGCGCTGACCGCCCGCCGCTACCGCATCGGGGTCCGCGGCATCACCCTCGAGCTGCTCGGCGGGTGGACCGAGATGGACCGCGACGCCCCCACACCGAAGGTCGACGCCCTGGTCAGCCTGGCCGGCCCGGCGGTGTCGCTGGTGCTCGGCGGGCTCGCCACCGCGGCCACCCTGGCGCTGCCCGACCGCACCCTGGCCGACCAGGTGGCGTTCCAGCTGGCCGCCAGCAACCTGCTGGTCGCGCTCTTCAACGTGCTGCCGGGCCTGCCGCTGGACGGTGGCCGGGCGCTGCGGGCCGGGCTGTGGGCGCTGATCCGGGACCGTAACCGGGCCACCGAGGCGGCCGCCTGGTCCGGCCGGATCATCGCGTTCGTCTGCCTGGTGGCGGCGATCTGGCTCTACCGGGCCGAGTTCGTCACGCTGTTCGGGCTGGCGTTCGTCATCCTGGTCGTCTTCACCCTGTGGCAGGGCGCCGGCCAGTCGATCCGGCTGGCCCGGATGACCCGCCGGTTCCCCCTGGTCGACCTGGCCACGATGGCCCGCCCGCTGCTGACCGTGCCGGCCGGCACCCCGCTCGGCGAGGCCCAGCGGCGCCGCTCCGAGGACCCGAGACCGAACGTGGTGCTGGCCGTCACCGACTCGGCCGGTAATCTCACCGCACTGGTCGACCCGGTCGCCGCCGAGCGGGTTCCGGTCGACCGTCGCCCGTGGGTGGCCGTGGACTCCGTGTCCCGCTCCCGCGACGCGGTGCCCGCGCTGCCGCTCGGGCTCAGCGGCGAGCAGGTGGTGCGCGCTCTGCAGGCCCAGCCGGCCGGGCAGTACGTGGTCACCTCGGGCGAGGACGTGGTGGGTGTGCTCCGGGTCGGCGATGTCGCCGAGGTGCTGGAGCCGCGCCGGCCACGCACCCCACGAGGCATGAAGTAGAGAGAAGAGTTTGTGACCAGTTCGCCTGCCACCGTCGTCGACGACTCGATGCCCGCGCACACCGGGCCGTTCCGGGTGGGTGACCGCGTCCAGCTCACCGACCCCAAGGGGCGGATGCACACGATCGTGCTCGAGCCGGGCAAGTCGTTCCACACGCACCGTGGTGCCCTCGACCACGACGCGATCATCGGCCTGCCTGAAGGCAGCGTCCTGAGCTCGGCCGGCGGCACCCAATATCTGGCGCTGCGGCCGCTGCTCAGCGACTACGTGCTGAGCATGCCGCGCGGCGCCCAGGTGATCTACCCGAAGGACTCGGCGCAGATCGTCGCGATGGGCGACATCTTCCCGGGTGCGAAGGTTCTGGAGGCCGGAGCCGGCTCCGGCGCGCTGAGCTGCTCGCTGCTGCGGGCGGTGGGCAGCGCCGGCGAATTGCACTCGTTCGAGTTGCGCGACGACTTCGCGGCGATCGCCCGCAAGAACGTGGAGGCGTTCTTCGGCGGCCCGCACCCGGCGTGGCACCTGCACAACGGCGACGTCGCGGACAACGCCGAGACCGGCTTCGACCGGATCATCCTGGACATGCTGACCCCGTGGGAAGCGCTCGACATGGTCGAGCGGTCGCTGGTGCCCGGCGGCGTCTTCATCGGCTACGTGGCCACCACCCCGCAGCTGTCCGAGCTGGTCGAGGCGCTGCGCGAGCGCGGCGGCTGGACCGAGCCGCGGGCCTGGGAGTCCCTGGTCCGGGACTGGCACGCCGAGGGCCTGGCGGTGCGCCCCGACCACCGGATGGTCGCGCACACCGCGTTCCTGGTGTCGGCGCGCAAGCTCGCGCCGGGCGTGACGGCCCCGCCGCGACGGCGCAAACCGAGCAAGGGCGCCGAAGCGTACGCACTTCGCCGCGCGGCACAGGCGGCCCTGGCCGCCGCCGCAGCGAACGAGGCGGAGGCCGCCGACCTGGATCGATGACGGTCCTCGCACAAGCGATGTGACTCGGGCCGCTGGATTCGGGTAGCTTCCAAGGCGGCCTGAAACCACGGGAGGCCGCGCTACCGGGGGAGGATGGGGTGGGAGCGATGAGTTCTCCGCCGTTCGGCGGCAGTAACGAGATGCCGGCGGTCTTCCCGGACTGGTCTCCTTACCAGGATCTCGATTCGGCGGCCCGGGCCTACCTGCGCGACCCCGAGGTGGCGCTGGACGCCCTCTTCGGCGTCCTGCGCGGCGCCTCGGTGCTGTGTTTCACCCTTGAGCGCTTCGTCAACGAGGTCAACGGTGTCTGGCAGGAGGTCGTCATCTGTGACGGCAGCCGCCTCGTGCTGTGGCACGGTGAGGATGTGGCGCCCGGGGACGGCCCGGTCGGCTCGATGACCTCGTCGTTGCGGGTGGTGCCGCTGTCGACGGTGACCGAGGTGGGCTGCCGGCGGCGGCTCACCCGCACCTCGACCGGGCAGGCCCGGGTCGACAGTATCGACGTCTACCTGCTGCTCAGCTCGATCGACGACGCCGTCCCGCCGCCCGGCATGGACGAGGGCGAGGGCCGGAGCGCGCTGCGGCACGACGCGCTGCGCTTCGGCAAGACCCTGGACGACGGCGGTCCGGGGCAGATCGCCCGTCTTGAGGAGTTCTCCCGAGTTGTTGCCTCGTTGGTGGGCCGACCCACCCTGTGAGGCTCGTTTCGGGCATGTGACATTTTCCGCGAATCCGCGTCGCCCGGCAAAGGTTTTCGCGCGCCGGATGCGTACTTCGGGAAGGTTGTCAGCCGGCGTCGGGGCCGGCGACCTCGACGTCGTCGGCGGACCGCACCACGTGGATGCAGTCGCCGGGGCACTCCTTGGCCGAGTCGATCACTTCGAGGCGTAGACGAGCCGGCACGCCGACCCGTGCGCCAGGGGATTGTCGCAGCTCACCGGCCGGATCCTTGACGTAAGCAAGGCCGTCGATGTCGAACTCGAAGACCTCCGGTGCGTACTGCACGCAGAGCCCGTCCCCGGTGCACAGATCCTGATCCACCCAGACCTGCAACTCGTCCGTCACGGTCTCCGCCGACAACACGTACCTCCTGAAAATGGCCCCGGCCGACGGTACCGGATCCCTCCGACAACCAACTGGCCACTACTGACCGAATGGATCAAGACTCGGTGACGAGGGTGTTGCATGGGTCGAAATCCCGGCCACAGCAGCTAGTGTTATCGCAAGACGTTCGAGCCCCCGGGGAGGTGGGACGTGGCACGTAGCGACGAGGCGGATTCACGCGCCGCACGTTGGGAGAAAGAGGCCAACGATCTCTCCAGCCAGGTCGCGTTCCTGCAGGAGGAACTCGCCCTTGTTCGGCGAAAGTTGACCGAAAGCCCACGACACGTCCGGCAGCTCGAGGAACGGCTCGCGGCAACGCAGGCGCAGCTGGCCCGACTGACCGAGAACAACGACCGGCTCGTGGCGACCCTCAAGGAAGCCCGGGCCCAGATCGTCACTCTCAAGGAAGAGATTGACCGGCTCGCCCAGCCGCCCAGCGGCTACGGCGTTTTCCTGGCAGCACATGAGGACGGCACGGTCGACGTGTTCACCGGCGGCCGCAAGCTGCGGGTGGCGGTCTCACCGTCGCTCGAGGTCGAGGAGCTCCAGCGCGGGCAGGAAGTCCTGCTCAACGACGCGCTGAATGTCGTCGACGCGTTCGGGTTCGAGCGCAGTGGCGAGGTTGTCCTGCTCAAGGAGGTCCTGTCCGGGCCGAACGGGGAGCGTGGCGACCGGGCCCTCGTGGTCTCGCACGCCGACGAGGAGCGCATCGTGTTCCTCGCCGACTCGCTCGACATCGCGAAGCTGCGTGCGGGCGACTCGCTCATGATCGAGCCCCGCTCGGCGTATGCGTACGAGCGGATCCCGAAGAGCGAGGTCGAGGAGCTCGTCCTGGAGGAGGTGCCCGACGTCGACTACACCGACATCGGTGGCCTGCACTCCCAGATCGAGCAGATCCGCGACGCGGTCGAGCTGCCGTTCCTGCATGCCGACCTGTTCCGGGAGCACCAGCTGCGCCCGCCGAAGGGCATCCTGCTCTACGGCCCGCCCGGCTGCGGCAAGACCCTGATCGCGAAGGCGGTGGCCAACTCGCTGGCCAAGAAGATCGCCGAGCGGCGTGGCGAGGAGAAGCACACCAGCTACTTCCTCAACATCAAGGGCCCGGAGCTTCTGAACAAATACGTGGGTGAGACCGAGCGGCACATCCGCCTGGTCTTCCAGCGGGCTCGGGAGAAGGCCGGCGAGGGCACCCCGGTGATCGTGTTCTTCGACGAGATGGACTCGATCTTCCGGACCCGCGGCTCGGGTGTCTCCAGCGACGTGGAAAACACGATCGTGCCTCAGCTCCTCAGCGAGATCGACGGCGTCGAGGGCCTGGAGAACGTGATCGTGATCGGCGCGTCCAACCGGGAAGACATGATCGACCCGGCGATCCTGCGGCCCGGCCGTCTCGACGTGAAGATCAAGATCGAGCGTCCGGACGCCGAGGCGGCGAAGGACATCTTCGCCAAGTACATCCTGGCCGGCCTGCCGCTCTCGACCGACGATCTGATCGAGCACGGCAACGACCGCGACGTCACGGTGGCCGCGATGATCGAGGCCGTTGTCCTGCGGATGTACACGGAAAGCGAGGAGAACCGCTTCCTGGAGGTCACCTACGCGAACGGTGACAAGGAAGTCCTGTACTTCAAGGACTTCAACTCCGGCGCGATGATCCAGAACATCGTGGACCGCGGCAAGAAGATGGCGATCAAGGAGTTCCTCACCTCCGGGAAGAAGGGGCTGCGCCTGCAGCACCTGCTCGATTCCTGCGTCGACGAGTTCCGGGAGAACGAGGACCTGCCCAACACGACCAACCCGGACGACTGGGCCCGCATCTCCGGCAAGAAGGGCGAGCGGATCGTCTACATCCGCACGCTCGTCTCCGGTGGCAAGGGCGCCGAGGCCGGCCGCTCGATCGAGACGGCCAGCAACACCGGTCAGTACCTGTAGCGACACCGGTAGCGACAAGAGGCCGCGGGCGGAGGGGATCACCCTTCCGCCCGCGGTTTCGTTGCACCGGGCATGACCGCCCCCATTCCGGTACGCCTCGGCTGGCTGGACGCGCTCCGCGGCTACGCCGCCCTGACCGTCGTCTGCTTCCACCTGAGCCCGCTCGTGCTCGGCAGCGAGCGGCACCTCGCGGTCATGCGCCACATCGACCTCGGGAAGTACGGCGTGCTGCTGTTCTTCCTGGTCTCCGGCTACGTCATCCCGATGTCGCTGGAGAAGCACGGCAGCCTGCGCCGCTTCTGGATCGGCCGGCTCTGCCGGATCTACCCGGCCTACCTCTTCGCGATCGCCCTCGTCGCGGTCCTCTGCGCGGCCGGCTGGATGACCTGGCCGGCCTCGCTGCGCCAGGAGACGGTCACCGGCGTCCTCGCGCACGCCACGATGATGCCGGACCTGCTCGGCCAGCGCGGCGCCGTCCGGGTCTTCTGGACCCTCTCCTACGAGATGACGTTCTACCTGGTCGTCTCCGGGCTCTTCGCCTGGAAGTTGCACCGGCACAGCGCCTGGTGGGCGTCCGGGTTGGCAGTTCTGGCCTTCCTGGGGCCGCCCGACAACCTCTTCGGGGCCGACCCGGGGCAGCGGCGGACCACGGCGGCGGTCCTGGTCGTCGTGATCGGGCTCAGCGTCCTCGCGTACGTCAAGGATCGGTTTGTTCTTCTGGCCGGGACCGCCGGCATCGCGTTGCTGCTGCTGCCCGCGCTCAACGGCCACGACACGAAGAACAGCACGGTCGTCGCCTCCTGGCAGGGGCTGCTGCTGCTCGCGGTGATGTTCGCCGGCACCGTGGTCTACCGGTGGCAGCACGGGCAGCTCGGCCGCCGGCCGGCGGCCATCGCGCTGACGACGGTCACGCTGAGCGTCGTCGGTGCGCATTGGACACATCTGGGTACGACCGCGGCGCTGCGCGTCTGGGCGGCCAACGTCGGCGCCGTCGCGGTCACCTTCGCCCTCGCGTTCGCCATGCGAAACCGGCCGGTTCCGGCATTACTGACGTGGCTCGGCCGGATCAGCTACTCGCTGTACCTGCTGCACGCCGTACTGCTGTTCCAGGTCGTCCGGATCGTCCCGGATATCGGGAAGAGCGCCGGTGTGATCAGGGTCGCGGTCGGGCTCGCGTACGTGATCGTCGCTCTTGGGGTCGCCTGGGTCGCGTACCGCATGGTGGAAATCCCGGGCCAGCGGCTCGGCCGGAAGCTGACCGCCCGGCTCGACCCGCGCCCGATTCCGGCCAGTTCGATCGCCACCCAGCGTGCCGCCACCGCGACGGGGCAGGGGGAGAACGAGCGACAGAGCGTCTAGGCTCGATACATGAGCAGCAGCGGCGTTGTCTGGGCGGGCGGAGTGGTCGCATGAGTGTTCGGCGAATTATGGGCACCGAGGTCGAGTACGGCATTTCGGTCCCGGGGCAGCCCGGCGCCAATCCGATGGTGACCTCCTCGCAGGTGGTCAACGCTTACGGCGCCCGTCCCGAGCTCAATCGCGGGGGGCGCGCACGCTGGGATTACGAGGAGGAGTCGCCGCTTCGCGACGCTCGCGGATTCACCTACTCGGGCGCCGCCTACGACCCGGCCGACGCGCTCGCCGACGAGGACCTGGGCCTGGCCAACGTCATACTGACCAACGGCGCCCGGCTGTATGTGGATCACGCGCACCCGGAGTACAGCACGCCCGAGTGCACCAACCCGCTCGACGTCGTCAAGTGGGACAAGGCCGGCGAACGGGTCATGGCCGAGGCTGCCCGCCGGGCCGCGACGATCCCGGGCACCCACCGGATCCAGCTCTACAAGAACAACACCGACAACAAGGGCGCATCGTACGGGTCGCACGAGAACTACCAGATGCGCCGGCAGACCCCGTTCGCCGACATCGTCGCCCACCTCACGCCGTTCTTCGTGACCCGGCAGGTGTTCACCGGGGTCGGCCGGGTCGGCATCGGACAGGACGGCTCGGGGGCGGGCTTCCAGCTGTCGTCGCGCGCCGACTTCTTCGAGGTCGAGGTCGGCCTGGAGACGACGCTGAAGCGGCCGATCATCAACACCCGCGACGAGCCGCACGCGGACGCCGACAAGTACCGCCGGCTGCACGTCATCATCGGCGACGCCAACCTCTCCGAGATCGCCAGCTACCTCAAGATGGGCACCACCTCGCTGGTCCTCGCCATGATCGAGGAGAAGGTGTTCAGCGGTGACCTGGGCATCGCCGACCCGGTCAGCGAGCTCAAGTCGGTCAGCCACGACCCGACCCTCACGCACCTGATCCGGCTCCGCGACGGCCGCCGGCTCACCGCCCTCGACCTGCAGTGGGCCTACTACGAGCGGGCCCGCGCGTTCGTCGACGAGCGGCAGGGCGACGACGCCGACGAGCAGACGGCGGACGTGCTGGACCGCTGGGAGGACGTGCTCGACAAGCTCGGCCGCGACCCGATGATCCTCTCCGACAGCCTCGACTGGGTGGCCAAGCTGCGGCTGCTCGAGGGCTACCGGGAGCGGGAAAACCTGACCTGGTCGTCGCCGAAGCTGCAGCTGGTCGACCTGCAGTACGCCGACGTCCGCCCGGAGAAGGGCCTCTACCACCGCCTGGTGGCCCGTGGCTCGATGAAGACGCTGCTCGAGGACGCCGACACCCAGGCGGCGATGTACGAGCCGCCGGTGGACACCAGGGCCTACTTCCGCGGTCGCTGCCTGGCGCAGTACGCGTCCGAAGTGGTCGCGGCCAGCTGGGACTCGGTGATCTTCGATGTGGGCCGGGAGTCGCTCGTCCGGGTGCCGATGATGGAACCCGAGCGGGGCACGAAGAAGCACGTCGGTGCGCTCTTCGACAAGTGTGAGAGCGCGAAGGACCTGCTCGAGGTCATTACTTCGCGCTGAGAAACGACCCGACCGGCGCGGCGTTTTGTCACAGGCGCGCGGTAGGTTTGCGATACCCGATGTTGTGCGACTTCGGGTGGCGGAGAAGGGGGACATCCCATGGCAACCAGAGACACCGGTGGTCAGTCGCAGTCCGGCAAGAGCCGCAGCGGCGAGGAGGTCGAGGACGTCACCGTCGAGGCCAACCCGGAGGTAGCCGAGCGGCACGCCGAGATCACCGAGGACGTCGACGACCTCCTTGACGAGATCGACTCGGTCCTGGAGGAGAACGCGGAGGAGTTCGTCCGCGGTTACGTCCAGAAGGGCGGGGAGTAGAACCTTTTGTCCGGTCGGTAAGGGCCGGGCAACGGTTTCGCTTTCAGCCGAATTCGAGAGCATCGGCAGCGTCCGGGCGGCCCGTAAACGGGTCGTCCGGGCAATGCCTGGCGAAGCGTGGTCGCATTCGCCTGAGATGGGGCAAGCTGAGGCCCCGGGAGACCTTCAACACGTCGATCTTCTTCATCGCACCGGCCGCGTGCGCGGGATATTGTGCTTCAACTGCGACGGCGTCCTGTCGGGAATGCCGGAGCCGGTGCGATCACGTATCTGAAAGGAACCACGTGGCAAAGGACTTTGATCCATCCGGTCGGCTGCCGGATGTCTTCACCAATGCGGGGACGTCCTCCTTCACGCAGTTCCTGACCTATGCGGCCCCCGAGATGTTGCCCGGGCGTCGGCCGCTGCCGCCGGGCCTCGCGGGTGACCTGGCGCCGCACGGCACGACGATCGTGGCGATCGCGACCGCCGAGGGCGTGGTGATGGCGGGCGACCGCCGGGCCACCATGGGCAACCTCATCGCGAGCCGGGACATCGAGAAGGTGCACCCCGCCGATTCGTACTCGCTGATCGGCATCGCCGGCACGGCCGGCATCGGCATCGAGCTGATGCGGCTGTTCCAGGTCGAGCTGGAGCACTACGAGAAGATCGAGGGCATCATGCTGTCCCTCGACGGCAAGGCGAACCGCCTGGCCGGGATGGTGCGCGGCAACCTCGGCGCGGCCATGCAGGGCCTCGCGGTGGTGCCGCTGTTCGCCGGCTACGACCTGTCGCCGACCGACCCGTCCAAGGCCGGGCGGATCTTCAGCTTCGACGTGGCCGGCGGCCTCTACGAGGAGACCGGGTACGACTCGATCGGCTCCGGCTCGCTGTTCGCCAAGTCGGCGCTGAAGAAGAAGTACCGGAAGGGCGTCAGCACCGAGGACGCCGTCCGGCTGGCCGTCGAGGCGCTCTACGACGCCGCCGACGACGACACCGCGACCGGTGGACCGGACGTGACCCGCAAGATCTACCCGGTGGTCATGTCGGCCACCGCGCAGGGCACCCGCCGGCTGACCGAGGAAGAGATCACGGCGGTGGCCGAGCAGGTCGTCGCCGGCCGCATGGAGAACCCGGGCGGCTGAGTCCCCCTTGCACCGAGCTTTCATCTTCAGGGACGAGAGGGAGTAGCCAGCCGTGGCCATGCAGTTCTACGCATCACCCGAGCAGGTCCAGCGCGACCGCTCGGAGTACGCCCGTAAGGGCATCGCCCGCGGCCGTTCCGCCGTGGTGCTGACCTACGAGGGCGGCATCCTGCTGGTCGCCGAGAACATCACCACGCTGCGCAAGATCAGCGAGATCTACGACCGGATCGGCTTCGCCGCGGTGGGCCGGTACAACGAGTTCGAAAACCTGCGCCGGGCCGGCGTGCGGATGGCCGACCTCAACGGGTACAGCTACGACCGCCGCGACGTCACCGGCCGGGGCCTGGCGAACGCGTTCACCCAGACCCTGGGTGCGATCTTCTCGGAGACCCAGAAGCCGTACGAGGTGGAGATCTGCATCGCGCAGGTCGGCGCCTCGCCGGAGGCCGACGAGCTGTACCGGATCACCTACGACGGCTCGGTGATGGACGAGCCCGGCTTCATGGCGATGGGTGGCCAGGCCGAGGCGATCTCCACCGTGCTCCGCGAGGGGCACGACGAAGCGGCCGACCTGCCGACCGCTCTCGCGCTGGCCGCGAAGGCACTGGGCAGCGTCGGCGGGGAGAACGGCCAGACCCGCGAGCTGGAGGCCAAGCAGCTCGAGGTGGCGGTGCTGGACCGGCGGCGCAAGGGCCGCACGTTCCGGCGGATCGCCGGCACCGCGCTGACCACGCTGCTCGGCCACGGTTCCGTCGCCGAGCAGGACCTGGGCGAGACCGACGCGGCCCCGCCGAGCCCGGCCGAGGACAAGCCGACCATCTCGGCGGCGTCGGTCGACCTGGAGGGCGCGACCGACGAGTCGGCCGACGAGGTCAACGGCGACGGTTCCTGACCTTTTCGGCGTTTCCCGACATCAGCGACACAGGGTGCGACTTCGGTCGCGCCCTGTGTCGTAGCCAGCCGTGCCGGACCGCGTGCACCTCGGGCGCCACGCGGCAGCCCTGGGCGATGGCGGTGATGCCGCCGGCGCCGAGGACGAGTGCGGAATCCATGGGTCCATGGGTAGCACGCGGCTATGACAGAAGCGGTCGCCACCAGGTGGGGTTCGCGCGGTACCAGTCGATCGTGGCGGCCAGGCCGGCGGTGAACTCGACGTGCGGGCGCCAGCCCAGCTCGCGGCGGATCTTGTCGTCGTCGAGGGCCCGGCGGTGGTCGGTGGTCCGGCCGTCCGGGACCGTGGCGACGTGCTCCCAGCCGAGGCCGAACTCGGCCAGGATCAGCTCGGTCAGGTCGCGTTCGGCCAGCTCGACGCTGCCGGCGATGTGATAGATCTCGCCCGGCCGGCCCGCCGTCAGCGCCAGCGCGATGCCGTGGCAGTGGTCGTCGACGTGCAGCCAGTCGCGCACCCGGCCGCCGTCGCCGCTCAGTGCGGCCGCGCGCCCGTCCAGCAGGCTCGTGACGAGCCGGGGGACGGTCCGCCCGGGGTGTTGATAGGGGCCGTAGTTGTCGCTGCACCGGGTCACCACGACCGGCAGGCCGTGGGTGCGGTGGTAGGCCAGGGCCATCAGGTCGGCGCCGGCCTTGCCGGCCGCCTCCGGGGTGGTCGGGGCGAGCGGGGCGCGCTCGGCCCAGGCGCCGGTGTCGATCGAGCCGTACACGTCGCCGGTGGAGACGTGCAGGAAGCGGGCCACGTCGTGCCGCCGGGCGGCCTCCAGCAGCACCTGGACCCCGGCCACGTCGGAGGCGGCGCCGGCCGAGGCGAAGTGCACCACGGCGTCGTGGCCGCGCAGGGCGGCCTCCACCACCGGGGCGTCGACGGCGTCGGCCGGCACGAAATCGAGGCGCTTGCTCTCGGCCACCAGGCCGAGGGCGGCGAGGCTTCCGCCGTACGCAAGCTTGTCGAGGACCGTGACCGACGCACCCTCCAGGCCCGGCAACCGGTCCGCCAGGACCGCGCGCACGAAGTGCGATCCGATGAATCCGGCGCCGCCGGTGATCAAGAGGTTCATCGCATCGCCGATTTTAGCTCCGGTGTCGTGGCCGGCACTCGATCCGGTGACCTGGGGGTGGACGCGCAGTGCCGGGGAATGCGCGGCTGGTGACTGCCAATGGATGCCGGATGAGGCTAGTGTTTCGACATGGAACGGCGAATTTTCGGCCTCGAGACCGAGTACGGCGTCACGTGTACTTATCGGGGGCAGCGGCGGCTGTCACCGGACGAGGTGGCCCGCTATTTGTTCCGCCGAGTGGTGTCCTGGGGGCGTAGCAGCAACGTCTTCCTTCGCAACGGTGCACGTCTCTACCTGGATGTCGGTTCCCACCCTGAATACGCAACACCCGAGTGCGATTCGGTCACCGATCTGGTCGCGCACGACCGGGCCGGCGAGCGGATCCTGGAGGGTCTGCTGGTCGATGCGGAGAAGCGGCTGCACGACGAGGGGATCGCGGGCGAGATCTACCTGTTCAAGAACAACACCGACTCGGCCGGCAACTCGTACGGCTGTCACGAGAACTACCTGGTCTCGCGCCACGGCGAGTTCGGGCGGCTCGCCGATGTGCTCATCCCGTTCCTGGTCACCCGGCAATTGATCTGCGGGGCCGGCAAGGTCCTGCAGACGCCGCGCGGCGCGGTCTTCTGCCTCTCGCAGCGCGCCGAGCACATCTGGGAGGGCGTCTCCAGCGCCACCACCCGGTCCCGGCCGATCATCAACACCCGCGACGAGCCGCACGCGGACGCCGAGCGCTACCGCCGGCTGCACGTGATCGTCGGCGACTCCAACATGAACGAGGTCACCACCCTGCTCAAGGTGGGCAGCGCCGACATCGTGCTGCGGATGATCGAGGCGGGCGTGGTGATGCGCGACCTCACCCTGGAGAACCCGATACGGGCCATCCGCGAGGTTAGCCACGACATCACCGGCCGCCGCAAGATCCGCCTGGCCAACAACAAAGAGGTCAGCGCGCTGGACATCCAGCGGGAGTATCTGGCGAAGGCGACCGAGTTCGTCGAGCGGCGCGGCGGCGACCAGACCGCCAAGCGGGTCGTCGAGCTGTGGGGCCGGGTGCTCGACGCGATCGAGAGTGAAAACCTCGACCCGGTCTCCCGCGAGATCGACTGGGTCTCGAAGTACAAACTGATCGAGCGTTACCAGGCCAAGCACGAGATCCCGATGTCGCACCCGCGGATCGCCCAGCTCGACCTCGCCTACCACGACGTGCGCCGGGGCCGGGGCCTCTACGCGCTGATGGAGAAGCGCAAGCAGGTCGACCGGATCGCCAACGACCTGGACATCTTCGCCGCCAAGGAGACGCCGCCGCAGACCACCCGGGCCCGGCTGCGCGGCGAGTTCATCAAGCACGCGCAGGAGAAGCGCCGCGACTTCACCGTCGACTGGGTGCATCTCAAGCTGAACGACCAGGCGCAGCGCACGGTGCTGTGCAAGGACCCGTTCCGGGCGTACGACGAGCGCGTGGAGCGGTTGATCGCCAGCATGTGACGTGGGTTTAGGCTGGTCGGGTCATGACGAACGACCAGCCCGAACGCACCTCGGACGACGTCCTGTGGGGCCGCCTGCAGCGGCGCCGCGAGCGTATCCGCGCCGAGGTCCGGCGTAACCGGGCCGGCGGTCACCGCGTCCCCACCTGGCTGATGGCGGCCGTGCTCGGGGTGGTCCTGTTCGGCTGGCTCTACTTGATCGTCTCGTCCTGATCCGCTGAGCGGCCGAAGGTGCGTGGCAGGCCGTCCAGGGAAACGAGTTCGATCGGCTCGACGTACTGGACGTGGATCTTCCGGGCGATCTCCTGGGCCAGGCGCCACAGGATCATGTCGTAGACCTCGTCCTGGCGGGACAGCAGGAGACCGAGGAGCCCGTTCTCCCGGTAGAGATGGTCGAACTCCGGCGGCACCAGCTCGGGCAGGAACAGCGGGACCGCGGCGATCTCGTCCGGCGGCGCTTCGGGCAGCGGCGCCCAGATCACCGGCAGGATGCCGCTGCCGGCGGTCTCGCCCTCGCGCACCCGCACCGGCCGCTGCTCGAAGGCCTTCCACTCCATCGCGGTCCAGCCACCGCGGACGTACGGCGGTGCGAGCAGCGGGACGAACACCTGGCAGGTGGTCGCGGCCCGGCGGATGCCCTGCTCCCAATGCTCCCCGCCGACCAGGTTCAGATCCATGAAACCGGGGACCGTGCCGGGCTCGATGCCGACCAGCTCGGCGACGTTCTCGGACAGGTCGTCGAAGAGCCGGACGACGTGCCGGTTGGCGTCGGCCGGGGTCACCGGGCGCCGGCCCTGCTGGGTGCGGGCGTAGCTCAGGAAGAACAGCGGTCCGCTGCCACCCAGGTAGGAGCCGGCGGTGACCGGGCCGGGGAAGTACGGCGTACGGTCCCGGACCTCGTCGGCCACCTGGGGTCCGAGGTCCAGCGGGACCGGATGGATCGTGACGATCACCATGCCGTTCGCGTAGCTGACCGTGGGCTCCGGGGCGCCGAGCCGGCGGCACTCCTGCAGCGCCCGCGGAATGCCGCTGCCCTCGCCCTCCACCACCCGGATCCAGGTCAGGATGCCGGCCAGCCGGAAGTTGCGTTTCTTGGACTCGGCGGCCAGGTCGCCGAGCGGCCGGCGCTCGCCCGGCGGCAGCTCGGCACCGACCCAGTGCCCGGGGCTGACCACCTCGATCCGGTCGGCGTAGAAGCGCACGTGCACGCAGCTGTCGTCGAGCTCGTAGTCGCGGTGCACGAGCGCGTTGGCGATCACCTCGCGCACGGTGATCATCGGGAACTCGTAGAACGGCTGCGCGGCGGCGGAGTCCTCGGTCGGGCGGTCGCCGCGCCGGGCCAGCGCGGCCACGAAGTCGCGGGCCTGCATGATCTGCTCGGGCACCGAGCCGTCCAGCGGCGGCTGGTCCTCGGCGATGCCGTCCTTGGCGACGCCCCGGATCTGCCGGCACTGCACGATGGCGCTGACGAAGACCGCGGTCGGGGCGGCGCCGAACAGCAGCACCCCGGCCCGGGTGAGCCGTCCGTCGCGCAGCAGATGCGCGCGGGCGAGGAAGTCGGCGTCGGTCAGCTCGGCCGGGTACTTCGCGACGATGTCCGGCCGCAGGTCGGCCCGGAAGCGGGCGACCCGGTCGGGGTCGACGGTGGTCAGGGCGGTCGTCTCGTCGAGGAACGGCACCCGCTCGGCCGGGCCGGCCGGGGCGGCGACCCGCAGCGGCACGGCACGGCGGGCGATCGGGACCCGCCCGATGCCCTCGAACCGCTGGTACGGGTCCATCTGCCCGGCGGCGGCGTGCCCCTTGAGGTAGTTGAACAGATCGGCCAGGTCGATCTGGCCGTCCTCGTTGCTGCTCTGCGCGCCGTGGACGAGCCCGTCCACCAGGGCCCGGGTGAACGGGCTGGGCCGCCCGTTCGCGTGCGCGTCCGGCGCCTGCTGGGTGGCCGTGGTGGCGCCGATCAGGTAGCTGCCGCGGCCGAAGCCGGGCCGGTGCGGCACCTCGCCCTTCCACGCGCCGGCCTGGCAGGAGTCGAGCACGACGACCTTGGCCGAGGCGGGGGAGTCCCGGATCATCTCGCTGATCGAGTCGTTCGAGACCGCGGTGCCCGGAAACCGTCGCGGGTCGGTGTTGGTGCCGCAGAGGTAGAGCTTCTCGTTGCCGCCGACGCTGTGCCCGCTGAAGTAGAGCAGCAGCACGTCGTCGGCCGCGCTGTCGAGGAAGAACAGGCTGGTGTAATCGCGGATCTGATCGGTCGTCAGATCGAAGTGGGTGGCGACGTTGGCGTCGTCGAAGAGCCCCGACTGGTGGTGCGTGAGAGCATCCCCGAGCAGCGGGCCGTCGCCGCGCGGCCCTTTGAGGGCGGGCAATGACTGTCCGTCTTCGCGGTGGTAGGTGAAGTTGCAGATCAGGAGAGCTCGATACACTCGACCGCCTCTCGGTCCAGCTGGAGGATACGGTGTCGCGAATGGACGTATCAATCGCTCTCGCGGTGCTCGACCTGCCTACCGACCACTCCGCGGTGCGCTCGGCCGGGGCCGAGTTCGACCAGTTCGCCCGGGACATTCCCGAGCTGGCCGGGCTGCTCCGGCGGGACGGTGCCGCGGCCCCCGGCGTCAAGGGCCCGTGGAGCGATCTGCTGGTGTCGCTGACCGGGCCGGCGGCGGTGGCCGGCTTCGTGCGGCTCGCCAACCTCTGGCTCCACCGGGACAAACGCCGGTCGCTGACGCTGACCGACGAGACGGTGGTGGACGGCAAGGTGCAGACCCGCACGGTCACCCTGTCCGGCGAGAACCTCTCCGAGGAGACCGTGCGCCAGGCGGTCGAGCAGTTCCGCGAAGACCAGGAGTAGGGCCGGTCAGGAGCCGAGCAGCGACGCCGCGTGGCGTCCGGCGGCGGCCGCGGTCAGGAAGTAGGCGTGGTCCTGGTCGAGGCCACGGCCCATCGTCGAGAGACCGACCGGTGAGGCGCGCAGGGCCTCGTCGAGACCCTCGCTCCGGACGCGGACCAGGTGGTGCCGCTCGGCCAGCGGCGCGAGCGCCGCGTCGACCGTCGCGGCCAGGGTGGGCTCGAGGCCGTCCGGCACCGGCAGGTCGGCGCTGGTCAGAGCCACTTTTCCGTACGCCGTGAGCGAGTGGTGCGATACCCCGCGATGCCGGGGGCGCCCGTCGCCGTCGGACACCCGCAACGAGCCGACCGGCCGGCCGCCGAGGACGGCGATCGCGTTGACCGCCTCGCCGAGGGCCACCCCGGAGAAGCCCCACGGCGTGCCGGTGCCCAGGTTGCCGGGGCCCTGCGCGACCACCGTGACGTCGGCGCCGAGGACGTGCCGGGCGGCCAGCAACCCGGTGTGCACGGTGCTCGCCTCCAGGTCGCCGCCGAACGCCTGACCGGTGGTGACCGTGCCGGCCAGATGATCACGCAGGCCGTCCAGGGTGCGCGAGAACCACGCGGGAAGCGCGCCGCCGTCGGTCATGACGTACGCAACCCTGGCTCCTGAATTGTCGGCGCGGAGGCCGGCGAGGATGGCCGGAAGCGCGGAGTGCAGGTCGGCGGTGACCACCGGCATGCCGTCGAGGGACTCGGCTCGCTCCATCACCGCGCGATGCGGGGAGGCCTCCTCGTCGACGCCGAGCAGGATCGCCTGCAACGGTGTGTAGCGGGCCTTGACCAGGTGGCCGGCGTCGCGGGTGGTCCCCGCATCGACCGGATCGGGCGGCAGCCGGTCGGGCAGGGCCACGACGAGGGCGTAGCCGCCGGTGCCCAGGCCCATCACGAGCGCACCCACGTTGAGCAGCACCCGGTCGCCGGGCTCGGGCTCGCCGACCAGCCCGGGATAGGCGAGCGCGCGCATCTGCTCGTCGCCGATCTGCACGTCGAGCTCGACCGCACCCCGCCAGCGTCGCCGAATTGCCCGGACTGTCCCGGACCGCCACCGCACCATGACCGGCGAGGTTACTCGACGCCACCGTCGACGTGGTTGCGACCGGCCGTGCCGCGGGTCGGGTCGAGGAACACATAACGGATGCCGGGGTAGCGGGCCCGCAGTCGCCGTTCGGCCTCGTCGGAGGCCTCCTCGATCGCGCCGCCGCGTACGTCGTCGTCGAAGTCGACCTTGGCGGCGACCAGGATGTCGCCCGGGCCGAGCTGCATGGTGAGCAGCGTCGGGACGGCCACGACGATCGGGATGGCGTTGATCTCGGCGGCGATCTCGTTGTGGATACGGCGCGGCACCGAGCGGCCGACCAGCAGCGACGCGTTGCTGCGGGCCAGGATCACGGCCACCAGGAACAGCAGGATGCCGATCGCCACCGAGCCCAGGCCGTCCCAGATCTCGTCGCCGGTGAGCTGGGTGAGCAGCAGGCCCAGCGCGGCGATGACCAGGCCGACCAGGGCGGCCGAGTCCTCGAAGTAGACCGCCTTGACCGTGGTGTCCGGGGTCAGGCGCAGGAACCGGGAGCGGGTCACGCCCCAGCGGCGCGACTCGCCGGCCACCTGGCGCTGCGCGCGCAGGAAGGAGCTGCCCTCGGCGACGAAGGAGATGGCCAGGACGATGTACGACCAGAGGAACTCGCCGCTCTTCTCGTCGGCCAGGATGCTGGTGATGCCGTGGTAGATCGAGAAGCAGGCACCGCCGACGAAGGTGAACAGGGCGGCGATGAACGCCCAGACGAAGCTCTCCTTGCCGTACCCGAACGGGTGTTCCTCGTCGGGCGGCTGCTTCCCCCGCACCAGCGCCACGTAGAGGAAGACCTCGGTGATCGTGTCGGCCGTCGAGTGGGCCGCCTCGGAGAGCATCGCCGACGAACCGGAGAACAGGCCGGCCGCCAGCTTCGCGATGGCGATCGCCAGGTTGGCCATCCCGGCCAGGATCACCGTGCCGATGCTCTCGTTGCCCTCGCCGGCCTCCTCGGCCACCGCCAGTGGCTCGGCCGCGGCCAGACCCACCGGCGCCTCTTCCTCAGATGTCACGAACACCATCCTTCCCCTGGCAGGTTACGAATAACCGCCGGGGCGTCGAGGCTGCTAGCGTTGCCTCTCGTGTCGCGCACCCGCACCGAGCGCCTGGTCAATCTGGTGATCTGCCTCCTGTCGACCCGGAGGTTCCTGACCGCCGCGCAGATCGCCGCGACCGTGCCCGGCTACGAGCACGACCCGTCCGATCCGCGCGATCACGAAGCGTTCCAGCGCAAGTTCGAGCGGGACAAGGCCGAGCTGCGCGACCTCGGGGTGCCCCTGGAGACCGGCACGGCGAGCATCTTCGACCAGGAGCCCGGCTACCGCATCGCGCACCGCGAGTACGCCCTGCCGGACATCATCCTCGAGCCGGACGAGGCCGCCGCCGTCGGCATCGCGGCCCGCCTCTGGCAGCACGCCGGCCTCGCCGCCGCCGCGTCGTCCGGGCTGGCCAAGCTGCGCGCGGCCGGGGTCGAGGTCGACCCGCAGGCCACCCTCGGCGTCGAACCGGTGGTCACCGTCGACCCGGCCTTCGGGCCGCTCACCACCGCCGCCCGCGACCGGCGGGCGGTCACCTTCAGCTACCGGGTGCCGGAGGTCGACGACCCGGCCACCCGCCGTCTCGAACCGTGGGGCGTGGTGTGCTTCCGTGGCCGGTGGTATGTGGTGGGCCACGACCGCGACCGCAACGCCACCCGCTGCTTCCGGCTGTCCCGGATCGTCGGCAACGTGCGGCCGGTCGGCCGGCCCGGCGCCTTCACCCCGCCCGACAAGGTCGATCTGATCAGTCACGTCTCCGGCTGGGACGGCACCATGCCGCACAACGGCCGGGCGTTCGTGGTGGCCCGGCACGGCAAGGCCGCCGGCCTGCGGCGATGGGCGGTGGAGACGCTGCCGGGTCCGGAGGGGGACCGGCTGACCCTTCCGTACGCGGACGCCGAGCGGATGGCCGCCACCATCGCCGGCTACGGCCCGGACGTGCGGGTGGACGGCCCGCCCGAGGTGCGCGAGGCCGTGATCCAGCGCCTCAAGGAGGTCATGACCAGGCATGACGGCGTGGTGGCCGCATGACTGGACCGAAGACTTCCGTCGACCGGCTCGGCCGGCTGTTGAATCTGGTTCCCTACCTTCTCGCGCGGCCGGGGATCCTCGTCTCCGAGGCCGCCGCTGACCAGGGGGTCAGTGAGAAGCAGCTGCGGGAGGACCTCGAGCTGCTGTGGGTCTGCGGCCTTCCCGGGTACGGTCCGGGCGACCTCATCGACATGGCCCTCGACGGGGACCGGGTCACGATCAGCCACGACGCCGGGATCGACCGGCCGTTGCGGCTCACCCAGGACGAGGCGCTCGCCTTGGTCGTGGCGCTGCGGATGCTCGCCGAGACGCCCGGCACCGGCACCCGCGACGTCATCGAGCGGGCCCTCGCCAAGATCGAGAACGCCGCCGGTGACCTGGCCGACGCGCCGGTCGCGGTCAAGCTGCCGGCCAACGCCGAGAAGCTGGACCGGATCCGGGCCGCGGTCGAGGGCGGGCACGCACTGGAGATCACCTATTACACGGCCGCCCGGGACGAGACCACCTCCCGGATCATCGACCCGATGCGGGTGCTGATGGTGGGCGGCCGGGCCTACCTGGAGGCCTGGTGCCGCCGCGCCGAGGCCACCCGGATGTTCCGGGTCGACCGGATCGACGCGTTCGCCGCGCTTCCGGAGCGGTCGTCGCCGCCTCCGTCGGCCCGGCCCCAGGACGTGACCGAGGGCGTCTTCCGGCCGACCCCCGACCTGCCGCTGGTCACCATGCGGGTGGGCCGGCACAGCCGGTGGATCACCGAGTACTACCCGGTCGAGGAGGTGCGACGGGACGGGCCCGGCGAGGAATGGGTGGTCACCATGCGGGTGACCGACCTGGGCTGGGCGCAGCGACTGCTGCTCGGCCTCGGCCCGGACGTGACCGTGGTCGGCCCGCCGGAACTGCTCGACCGGATCCGGGCCCAGGCCGCGGCCGCGCTCGACCAGTACAGCAGCCCCGCCCGGTAAGGTTGCCGCCGTGCTGCTCTGGGTGTGGATCGCCGTTGTCGTCGTCGCTCTGATCATTCTGATCGCCGCGGCCGTGCCGTTGCTCGGCCGGCTGTCCGAGATGAATCGGGCCGCCGGGAAGCTTCAGGCCCGGCAGGCGGCCGCGCTGGCCCTGCAGGCGAAGGTGGAGGCCCTGCAGGAACGCGTCGAAACCATCGCCGCCCAGGCCAACCGGCACTAACCTTTACAGATCTTGTGAACGCTCGGTAGCCTGCGGCGTTCCTTCCCCGTTGTCCAGGACTTCGCGGAACGGAACAAAACCCGGGGGTCCCGGTGGGCTACTTCACCAGAATTGACACGTACGATGGACCCCGCACAACTGATCCGACCGACTGGAGTTCTCCCATGGGTGTCCTCAAGCCATGGCACATCGCCATCTTCGTGGTCGTCCTCGTGCTGCTGTTCGGCGCGAAGCGGCTGCCTGACGCTGCCCGGTCGCTGGGCCGGTCGCTGCGCATCATCAAGGCGGAGACCAAGGGCCTCATCGACGAGAACAGCGATGTAGCGGAGAAGGCCGAGCCGCAGTACAACCGGACGCCGCTGCAGGGTGACGTGCAGCAGCCGAACGGCTACCAGCAGGCCCCGCCGCCCGGCCAGCCGCAGTACCAGCAGCCGCCGCAGCCGGCCGCCCAGCCCTATGTCGACCCGGTGCAGCGCACCAACGACCGCTGACCCCGGGTCATGGCGCTGAGCCTTCGCCGTCAAGGGCAGCCCACTAAGTTCGAGCAGGCCGCCGACGGCTCCATGACGCTGATCGACCACATCCGGGAGCTACGCAACCGGCTCTTCGTGGCGTCGCTCGGTCTGGTCGTCGGCCTGATCGTCGGCTTCATCCTGTCGAACTGGGTGTTCGACCTGCTCAAAGAGCCGTATTGCGCGCTGCCCTCGTCGTGGGCGGTGCGACCCGACGGCACGCAGTACTGCGACTTCGTCGTCCTCGGCGTCGGCGACGGCCTGATGCTGCGCCTCAAGATCGCGCTGTGGGTCGGCATCATCGTCGGCGCGCCGGTCTGGCTCTACCAGCTGTGGGCGTTCATCGCCCCCGGTCTGCACCGGCACGAGCGCAAATGGGCGTACATCTTCGTCGCCATCGCCGCGCCGCTGTTCATGGTCGGTGCCGTCCTCGCCTACCTGGTGGTCGGTCACAGCCTCGCCTTCATCATGCAGGCCGGCGTCCTCGGCGAGTCGACGAAACTCGAGGTGTCGAGCTATATCGGCTTCGTCACCAGCATGCTGCTGTTGTTCGGCGCCGCCTTCGAGTTCCCGCTGATTCTGCTGATGCTCAACTTCACCGGAGTGGTCTCGGCCCGCCGGCTGCTGAGCTGGTGGCGGATCGTGATCTTCCTGTCGTTCGCGTTCGCCGCGATCGCCACGCCCGACCCCGGCCCGTTCGGCATGACGCTCCTCGCCGCCTGCATGTGTCTCCTCTACTTCATCGCGGTCGGCGTCGCGTTCCTCTACGACAAGCGCAAGGGTCGCGGCAAGGAGATCTACGCCGATCTCGACGACGACACGATCTCGCCGCTGACCGACGACCGAGTGCCGGTCGGCGCCGCCGATCCGGTCGAGGCACCCAGCCCGCTGGACGCTCCGGAGCCGGTCAACAAGCCGAAGCCGCTCGAGGGCCGCTTCGACGACATGACGTAGTAACGTCACCCGCCATGACGAGCGGTGACATCGCGGTGCTGGCCAACCCCCGTGCGGGGCGCGGCCGGCACCGCGATCTGCTTCCCGGGGTGGTGCAGCGCCTGGGCGCGGCCGGGCTTCCGGTGCGGCTGCTGGAGGCGCACAGCTCGGAGGACGCCGAGAAGGCCTGCCATCGGGCGGTCGCCGACGGGGCGGCGGCGCTGGTCGCGGTCGGCGGCGACGGGACCGTTCATCAGGCGTTGCAGTCGGCGGCCACCCGGCCGGTCGGCTTCGGGGTGGTGCCGGCCGGGACCGGGAACGACTTCGCGGCGGGCACCGGCGTGCCGGCCGATCCCCTCGCAGCTGCGTCGGCGATCGCCGACGCCCTGCTCGCCGGGCGGCACCGGCCGATCGATCTGGCCCGGGCGGTCGGGACCGACGGCGAGCCCCGGTGGTTCGGGGCGGTCCTCGCGGCCGGCTTCGACGCGATCGTCAACGAGCGGGCCAACCGGATGCGCTGGCCGCGCGGGCCGCGGCGCTACGACCTGGCGATCGTGCTGGAGATGGTGACGGTGCGGCCGCGGGTCTACGCCCTGGAACTCGACGGGGCGGATCACGGCTTCGAGGGCACCCTGGTCGCGATCGGCAACTGCCCCAGCTACGGCGGCGGCCTGCGCATCGTGCCCGACGCCGATCCGGCCGACGGGCTGCTCGACGTGTTGATCGCGGCGCCGCTGAGCCGCTGGGCGATGACCCGCCTGAAACCCCGCCTGCGGCGAGGCACACACGTGACCGACCCGCTGGTCCGGACATTTCGGGCAAAGCAGGTGCGACTCCATGCGGACGACATCATTGCGTACGCCGATGGCGAGCGCATCGGCCCGCTCCCGATGGAGATCACCTGCGTGCCGGGTGCCCTGCGACTGCTCGTCTGACCGTTTTGCGGGTGCGGTCAGGTTGCGTGGACGGCCTCGCGGTCAGTTCCTTCCGGTGCGGCCGAACGTGATGGCATGTCGCTGACTTCGCTTCGCTCGTTCACCAACGCCGCCTCGCTCGCCACCACGGCGTTCGACACCGCCCGGTCGACGCTGAAGTCGATGGCCGACACCGCGGCGTCCACGGCGCAGAGCGGCGGTCCCGCCGCGGCTTCGGCCGTCGCGGAGCCGGTCAAGGCCGAGGCCGAGCCCAAGAAGCTGAAGGGCGTCCGGAAGGGCACCGTCCTCGACTCCTACGCCTGATCTTTCTCAGGCTTGGCAGCCGGCCAGGGCCAGGCTCGCCGACAGGCCGTTGGGGCGGCCGGGCTCGGCGGCCGGTAGCACCAGGGCCGCGCATCCCGCCTGCACCGCGCCCGCGTCGGCCGGGGTGTCGCCGACCATCAGGGTGCGCTCCGGGTCGACGCCCAGCATGCCGCACGCCCTCAGGAAGATTGCCGGGTCGGGCTTGAGCCGGCCCACCTCGTAGCTCAGCGCCCACGCGTCGACCAGCGGTTCCATCCCCCAGCTCGCGAAGTGCGGGCGGATGTCGAAGCCGACGTTGCTGACCACGCCCACCTTGATGCCGGCGTCGTGCAGGGTGCGCAGCGTGGGCTCGGTGTCCGCGTAGGGGAGCCAGCCGTCGGCGTCCAGCAGCCGGTCGTACAGCGCGTCCGGGAGACCCTCGACGTCCGTGGTCACGGTCGCGGCCAGGCCCGTGTAAGCGGCGCGGTGGCTGTGGGCGTACAGATCGCGGTCGGCCCAATGCTCGGCGAGCTGGGGTGGGACGCGATGCGGAACCGGCCCGCCGGCTCGCCCCGCCGTCACCAGGCGGTCGGCGAGGATCGTGGCCTTGGCCCGATCAAGCACGCGGCCGCAGGCCGCAGCCGCCTGGAGCACCCACCGAACCGAATCCTCCACCTGTGCGAGTGTGCCGTGGAAGTCGAACAACACGGCATCCACCTGGCGGGACGGCCGATGGGGAGGGTGATCGGTCGATTCCACGGCTTCCGGCACGGGTGAACCATACCGAGACGGTCCGGACCTGTGAGACCCAGCCGCCGGTGCTGCGAGTTGTCATACCCGCGCCGTAGCCTTGTGGTCATGACGAGTCCCGCCGAAAAATTTGCGGAATCCAAGCGGCGGGCGGCCCGGCAGGCCGAGTTTCCGGCGCTGGAAGACTTCATGCTGGATGTCGGCTTCGACCTCGACGATTTCCAGCGCGCGGCGTGCGAGTCGCTGGAGCGGGGCAGCGGCGTGCTGGTGTGCGCGCCGACCGGCGCCGGTAAGACGGTGGTCGGCGAGTTCGCGGTGCACCTGACGCTGCGGGCCGGCGATCGCAAATGCTTCTACACCACGCCGATCAAGGCGCTGTCCAACCAGAAATACCACGACCTGGTCGAGCGCTACGGCCCCGACAAGGTCGGCCTGCTGACCGGCGACAACGTGATCAACGGCGACGCGCCGGTGGTGGTGATGACCACCGAGGTGCTGCGCAACATGCTCTATTCGGGCTCGTCCTCGCTCAAGGGGCTGGCCTATGTGGTGATGGATGAGGTCCACTACCTGGCCGACCGGTTCCGCGGCGCGGTCTGGGAAGAGGTGATCATCCACCTCCCGGCCTCGGTCAACCTGGTCTCGCTGTCCGCCACGGTCAGCAACTACGAGGAGTTCGCCGACTGGCTGGTCACCGTGCGCGGCGAGACCGAGGTGGTGGTCAGCGAGCACCGGCCGGTCCCGCTGTGGCAGCACATGCTGGTCGGGCGGCGGATGTTCGACCTGTTCCACGACGCCGACGCGGCCAAGAAGCACGACGTGCACCCCGAGCTGCTGCGCTACACCCGCGAGATGGAGCGCCGGCTGGAGATGACCAGCCGGTCCTACGGTCCGGGCCAGCGCGGCGGCCGGTCGAAGCGCTGGCAGCCGCCGCCGCGGGCCGAGGTGGTCGACCGGCTCGAGCGGGCCGGGCTGCTGCCGGCCATCCTGTTCATCTTCAGCCGGGCCGGGTGCGACGCGGCCGTGCAGCAGTGCCTGACGGCCGGGCTGCGGCTCACCGACCCCGAGGAGCGGGCCGAGATCCGGCGTATCGCCGAGGAGAAGGTCGCCTCCATCCCGCGCGAGGACCTGTCGGTGCTGGGCTACTGGGAGTGGCTCGACGGCCTCGAGCGGGGGCTCGCCGCCCACCACGCCGGCATGCTGCCCGCCTTCAAGGAGGCGGTCGAGGAGTGCTTCGTGCGGGGCCTGGTCAAGGCGGTCTTCGCCACCGAGACGCTCGCCCTGGGCATCAACATGCCGGCCCGCTGCGTGGTCCTCGAACGACTGGTGAAATTCAACGGCGAGGCGCACGTCGACCTGACCCCAGGGGAATACACGCAGCTCACCGGCCGGGCCGGCCGGCGCGGCATCGACGTCGAGGGCCACGCGGTCGTGCTGTGGAGCCCCGACGTCGACCCGCGGCACGTGGCCGGGCTCGCCTCCACCCGCACCTACCCGCTGCGCTCGTCGTTCCGCCCGTCCTACAACATGGCCGTCAACCTGGTCGGCTCGGTCGGCGCCGACAAATCCCGCGACCTGCTCGAGTCGTCGTTCGCCCAGTTCCAGGCCGACCGGTCGGTGGTCGGGCTGGCCCGGCAGGTCCAGCGCAACGTCGAAACCATGGGGACGTACGGCGAGGACGCGGCCTGCCACCACGGCGACTTCGACGAGTATTTCGGGATCCGGGTCGCGATCTCCGACCGGGAGAAGTCGATGGCCCGGCAGGGCGCCAACCAGCGCCGGGCCGACGCGGTGTCCTCGCTGGAGCGGCTCAAGGTCGGCGACGTGATCCGGGTGCCGCAGGGCCGCCGGGCCGGGCTCGCGGTCGTCCTCGAGGCGCCGACCGGCGGGTTCGGCGAGCCCCGGCCGCTGGTGCTCACCCAGGACAGGTGGGCCGGGCGGATCAGCCCCGCCGACTTCCCCGGCCAGGTCGAGGTGCTGGAGCGCATCCGCGTACCCAAGCATTTCAATCACCGCTCGCCTGCCGCCCGCCGTGACCTCGCCGCCCAGGTCTCCGCCACCGGCCTCGACCGGCACGGCAGCGGCCGTCGCCGGCGCGGGAACGGAGGCGACGGCGAGGACGCCGAGATCGCCCTGCTCAAGGTGCGGATGCGGCAGCACCCCTGCCACGCCTGCCCCGAGCGCGAGGAACACGCCCGCTGGGCCGAGCGCCGGCACCGGCTGCAGCGCGACACCGATGCGCTGCGCGACAAGGTGGCCGGGCGCACCGGGTCGCTGTCCCGCACGTTCGACCTGGTCTGCGCGGTGCTGACCGGCCGCGGCTACCTGTCCGACGACGGTGAGGTGACCGAGGCCGGCCGGATGCTCGGGCGGATCTGGTCCGAGGCCGACCTGCTCGTCGCCGAGTGCCTGCGGCAGGGCGTCTGGGAGGGTCTCGCCCCCGACGAGCTCGCGGCGGCGGCCTCCATGGTGCTCTACGAGTCACGGCGCGAGGGCGACGACCGCGCCTCGGTGCCGAAGGGCCCGATCACCGAGGCGGTCGACGCCTGCACCAAGCTGTGGGGCGAGATCGCCGCCGACGAGGCCGCGCACGGGCTGACCCTGACCCGCGAGCCCGACCCCGGGTTCGTCTGGCCGATGTTCCGCTGGGCCCGGGGTGAACCGCTCGCCAAGGTGCTGGCCAGCGGCCACAACTACGACGCCGACATGCCGGCCGGTGACTTCGTCCGGTGGGCGCGGCAGGTGCTCGACCTGCTCGGCCAGATCCGGGAGGCGCCGGCGTCGTCGGCCGGGGTCCGCGATGCCGCCCGCAAGGCCATCACCGCGATCAACCGGGGGGTGCTGGCCTACCAGGGTGCACTTTAGGATCTCCACTATGGACAGCCGGATCGACACGACGCAGGCGCATCCCGCCCGGCGGTACAACTACTGGCTGGGCGGGGCGCACCACTTCGCCGCCGACCGGGCGTCCGGCGACGCGATCGAGGCGGCGATGCCGACGATCCGGCTGATGGCCACCGAGAACCGGCGGTTCCTCGGCCGGGCGGCGCGGTTCGTCGCCGAGCAGGGGGTGCGGCAGTTCCTCGACATCGGCACCGGCATCCCGGCGCCCGGCGGCACCGGGGAGGCGGTCCGGGCCGTCGCGCCCTCCGCCCGGATCGTTTATGTCGACAACGACCCGCTGGTCACCGACACCTTCGCCGGGCTGCCGGACGCCTACGTCGAGGCCGATCTGCGGTCGCCGCGGGACATCCTCGACCACCCGGCGCTGGGCGCTCTGGACCTCGGCCGGCCGGTCGGGCTGATGCTGGCGGCGGTGCTGCACTTCGTGCGCGACGACGAGGACCCGGCCGGGATCGTGCAGGCCCTGCTCTCCGCGCTGGCGCCCGGCAGTTACGTCGTCGCCAGCCATGCGACCTGGGAGTACGTGCCGGCGGCGGCGGTCGCGCAGCTGCAGGCCAACAATCCGGGCGGGCGGTTCGCGCCGCGCGACGGGGCGGCCTTCGCGGCCTGGTTCGACGGGCTCTCCCTCGTGCCGCCCGGGCTCGTGTCGGTGGCGCATTGGCACGCCGGCGACGAAACGCAGCCGCGGCCGTCGGCGCAGGACGTGGGCTGCAACGGTCTGGTCGCGCTGGTGCGGTGACCTTCCGCTGGGTTCTTTCGGCCTGGCACGGGACCGGCGCTGGGCGTTGCTGCGCCGGCCGCGTTGGTAGGCGGGACCGGCGCTGGGCGTTGCTGCGTCGGCCGCGTTGGTAGACGGGAACGGTACCGGGCGTTGCTGCGTCGGCCGCGTTGGTAGACGGGAACGGTACCGGGCGTTGCTGCGCCGGCCGCCTTGGTAGACGGGGCCGGCACTGGGCGTTGCGGCCCTGGCGACGTTGGTGGACGGGGCCGGTGCCGGACGCTGCTGCCCTGGCCACGTTGGTAGCAGGCGGTTCGCCGGGCATACTCGTTACCCGTTGGTAAGCCCGGCGGAGGGAACAGCATGCGGGTCTATGCGACGCCACAGTTCTGGTGGCGTGCGGTCATCGTGGCCTGCGGGGTGGCCGGTCTGCTCATGGGCGAGCACCGGATCATCTACTACACCACTCAGAGCAATGTCATCACGCTCGGGTTCTTCGCCGGCGCGCTCTACTGGATGGTCAAGCGGCAGACCACCGTGACGCCGGCGCCCCGGCTGCGTGGCGCGGTCACCCTGTGGATCCTGATCACCTGCCTGATCTCGCACTTCATGCTCAACCACGGGAAGAGCCCGCTGCCCGGGCTCACGGCGGCGGACCCGGCGGTGGCGCTCACCAACCGATCGCTGTTCCTGATCCACTACGTGGTGCCGGTGATGGTCCTGCTCGACTGGGTGGCGTTCGGGCCGCATCGGGTCGTGCGGTGGCGGTCGATTCCGCTGTGGATCCTCTATCCGCTCGGATACGGCCTGGCGATCGAGATCCGCGCGATCGTGCTGCCGGGCGCCCCGATCCGCTACCCATACTTCTTCCTCGACCCCGGCACCCGCGGCTACGACTGGGTGGCCGGCCAGTTCGTCGAACTCGCCGTGATCTTTGTGGTGCTGGGGGCGGCAGTGGTCGGCCTGGACCGGCTGGCTTCCCTTGGCCGCGCCCGGCCCGGACCGGGCGGCGGCGAGGTTACGCCTGGCGGTGAGGTTTCGTCGTCCGCCCCCGCCGGACCGGCGGAAGCGGCGCCGGATTCGCAGCCCGGCGATCAGGAGACGGTCGCGAAGGCCGCCGCTGAGCAGAGGTCGGCCTGAACATCGCGGTGTCGGCTTCGTGGCGCGGTCGGTCGGAGTTGGCCGCGAATGCGCCCGGCGGGCAAGAGCCGGTCTCGGAAGGCATCCGCCCCGC